>NZ_JBSSBW010000004.1:0-290287 GCF_054059215.1 Arthrobacter sp. UYCu723 | reverse complement strand
GTTTGGCAGGGCGGCCGCAAGAACGATTCGCGCTATATTTCCAACGGCGCGGACTACATGCTTGTTTATGCCAAAAGCGAGCTCTCGTTGACTGAGGCGGGCGTGCGTTGGCGTGAGAAAAAAGTCGGCGTTGACGAAGCTCTGACAAAGGCTGCGGAGATCTGGGGCCGAAACAAAGGTGAACCCGAATCTGCAAATATCGAGTGGAAAGCTTGGCTCAAGGGGCAGAAAAGTTCTGGCGCTTCGACTGATGCGGTTAACCGATACGACCGCCTAGAGCCATTGACTGGTCGACCAATACACACTTACGGGGATCTGACTTGGCCAGGCGGCGGCGGGGGAGATTACGAAGTAAAGCATCCAACGACGCTAAAACCAGTAAAAATGCCAGTACGTGGGTGGATCTATCGGGATCCTTCTCGTATGCAGGAGGAAATAGATAAGGGCCGGGTCTTCTTCGGTCCGGATGAATCTATGATTCCTCGCGGTATTAGATTTCTGGATGAAATGGACAGCCAAGTCGCGATGTCGGTCTTCGCATATGAGAGGAAGGCCACCAACGGTCATCTGCGCGATATTTTTGGTGAGAAGCGATTTCCCAACCCAAAGGATTTCAATGTTCTCATGCGTTGGATCCGTCTTGCGGCACCCAAAGATGCCGTGATCCTGGACTTTTTCGGTGGAAGTGGCACGACTACTGAGGCAGTTATCCGGTTGAACGCCGAGGACCAAGGTACGCGGCAGTGCATCCTGGTCACCAACAACGAACTGTCAGCCAAAGACGACGCTGCGCTGCGCAAGGCTGGACATCAGCCAGGCTCCGCCGAGTACGAGGCCCAGGGCGTGTTCCACCACGTCACCAAGCCGCGCGTCGAGACAGTCATTACAGGTGTGCGCCAAGACGGCTCTACCTACTCTGATGGTCTGCCAGCCAACGTGGAGTTCCTAGAGCTCGCCTATCTTGAGGAGAGCCGTGTCCACGCAGCTCTGGAGTACGAACGCCTCGCGCCATTGTTCTGGCTGAAGTCCGGCGCAGTGGGCACCGTGGTGCAACGCACCGAGGATTCAGCCTATGAGTGGAACGAAGAGTCCTCGATGGCTGTGCTGTTCAATGCCGGTAAAGCAGCCGAATTAGCTGCACTCTTGGCTACCAAACCGAACCGGGTCAAGCACGTCTTCATCATTACTGACTCCACCGAACAAGGCGACCTGGCGGGAGAGGCGTTCAGCGACGAGATCACCGTTGAGCCCATCTATGGCTCCTATCTTGACGCCTTCCAGATCAACCGGAGCGATTCGTGAAATTCACCCTTGCCGACTACCAGGCCGACGTTGTTGAGGAAACTCTCAACGAAATCAGCATTGCCACCCAACGGCTCCGCTCCAACAGTGAGCGCAAGACCGCGATCGGTATCAGTGCTCCGACCGGCGCGGGTAAGACCGTGATTGCCTCGGCCGTCCTGGAGGGATTGTTCTTCGGAACGGAGGACTCTGATCCCCGGCCGGAAACCACCGTCCTGTGGCTGACCGACGACGGGGAACTCAACGAGCAGTCCCGCAAGAAGATCCGGGCGTCCTCGGACCGGATCAACATGAACATGCTCCGGACCGTCGAAGCTGACTTCGACCAGGCTGAGTTCGACCCCGGACTCGTCTATTTCCTGAACGTCCAAAAGCTCGGGACCGGCGCTACGCGCCATATCCAGACCGGTGACGGGCGCCGGTATTCATTGTGGGAAACCATCGGGAACACCATCAAGCAACGCGGAAGCGGCTTCATAGTCTTGGTCGATGAGGCCCACCGGGGAGCCACGGACCGGAGCCGGCCGACGATTCTGCGCCGAATTCTCGACGGGTCGACCATCGAGGTGCCAGGTGGCAATGACACTTTCCGCACGATCGTGAACCCGCCGGCGCCCATCGTGATTGGGCTTTCGGCAACGCCGGCGAAATTTGAACAGGCCATGCGTGGTGCCTCCGGTCGCTCGCTGGTGCAGGTCGTAGCCGATGTCCAAAAGGTGCGTGCCTCCGGGCTCATCAAGGAGCGCATCAACGTCAACTACGCTGTGGACGACCAGCCCAGCGATGACACTCTGATTCGTCAGGCGGTAGCTGACCTGGACCGTTCCGACCGACAATGGCAGGACTGGGCCCGTGCCACCGGCGCTTCGTCCTATCCGGTGCCGCTCCTGGCCATTCAGGTCCCGGACCTTACGTCGCCCGCCAAGATCGGCGAGATCGTCCAGACACTCACAGATGCCTCGGACGCCTTTGACGACGCCGACTCTGTGGCCCACGCGTTTGGTGTACATGCCCCTATCACGACGACCACCTGGCTGAGTGGGGTGGAGATGCCTCGCGTGGTCCAGTACATTGCTCCGACCTCGATCTCGCAGTCAGGGAACCTGCGTGCCGTGATCTTTATGCAGGCACTGACCACAGGCTGGGACTGCCCCCGGGCCGAGGTCATGGTGTCCCTGCGCACCGCGCAAGAGCACACGCAGATCGCCCAGCTCATCGGGCGGATGGTCCGCAACCCCTTGGCCAAGAAAATCGAAGAGCCCGAATTCGACGACCTGAACGCAGTGGATCTGTACCTTCCGCACTTCAACAAGGTTGAAGTGGCACAGGTCGTGAAATCCTTCATGGATTCGGCAGACATCGAGGTTCCGGTGCAGTTGAATCCCAAGCGGATGACGCGAAACCCGGATGTGCCAGCAGCCGTCTGGGATGCCATCGGTGGGCTGACTCGGGAGCAGAAGCCGGTACGCCGGTTCAACTCGAACGTGAATCGCCTGGTGCGACTGGGCACCCTGCTGGACAATTCCGACTTCGAGCACCCCGGAGGGTCTTCCTACACCCAGGAATCACGCAACGTCGTCGTGGAGACTCTTGCCTCGGTGTACAGCCAGAACAGGGTGGCCATAGACAAAGTTGCTGATTCACTGCTCGAAGTGAGCTTTGAAATGGCCACCTTCGACCAGTACAGCGGTGCCAATACCGGGACCATTTCACGCACAGCTGCTACCAGCCAGAAGAATCTGCGCCAGCTTCTCGAAGAAGCCAAACGACGGCTGCCCGACGCCGCCGCAGCCTGGTACAGCACCTCCTTGGTCATTGCCGGGGAACTGGCGTGGGATGAAGTGGTCGTCCGGACGGTTGCCCTGGCACGGTCCGCCGAGGCCAGGGAAGCGCTGGAAGTCCAGTGCGGCGCACGCGTGGAATCCTGGCGACGCAACACGGCCGGCTCGGTGGCACGCCTAAAGCCGACGCAACGCCATGAATTTGAAACCATTTTCGCCCCCATCGGTTCGGCACTGACCAGCAACCTCGGTATGCCCGAGACGATCTCCCAGAAAACGGAGATCTTGAACAAGGACGCCGGCCTTGTCGAGGAGCTGCCGTTGTATGCGGGGCACCTCTACGCGTTGCCCGAAACCAAGCTGTTCCCCGACACATTTACGAGTTGGGAGGAGAGTGTCATTGAAGCCGAGCAATCCTCTGACACGCTGCTGGCCTGGTACCGGAATCCTGTGGGCGGCAGCCAGGCGCTTTCGGTGCACTACCTGGATTCTGAGGTATCCAAGAACCTCTACCCGGACTTCCTGTTCTTCCACGATGACGGTGATGACGGGGTAGCCATCGACATGGTGGACCCCCACAACCACTCTTTGGCGGACACTGCACCCAAATGGGCGGCGTTGGCTCGGTATGTCCGGGAGCACGACGAGGATTTCCGCCGAGCTGCGATCGTCATCAAGGACGCTGGGGGCGTACTGCTGGCGATCCAGCTCTCCGGTCAAACCGACGACAGCCTGGAGAAGAAGTTGGCCGGGGCAACATCCAAGGAAGCCATCGAGCAGCTATTCCGTGAGCTTGGCGGGGTCTATTAGTAGAGGATTCCGTTCCAGGCTGGTTTGCTGGCGGTCATGCGAGTCCAGTCACGCCTGGTTGGCCGTCACCGGCTTCAGCCCACTTGTGGGCACGAGGCGGGCCGCGTGTGCAAAACCGGCCAGATTGGGGTCATTTTTCTGACCTGAATCCGCTACGGCTTAAGGACGCAACCGAGGAATAGGCTTAAAAGCAATGAATACAGAGCCAGCAGTGTCGGAAATACAAGGGCACCGTGCTTACGTCGGCATGACCTCCGAGGGAGAAGCCGCTGTAGGCCGCATCGCTATCTGGGCCGCGAGCGTGGAACAGAACCTTGTGCACCTGTGTGCCCGGTTAATCAACATCGACGACCACGAAATCGGCTACGCCGTGACTGCAAACATGAGTGCGTCAGCGGTGATCGACCTTGTAAGGAAATTGGTCACTGACTCAACGACAACCAGCGATAAGGACAGAGCCGAAGTCCTGGCAATGCTCACGGAAGCGAGAGCAGCCCTAGTGCAACGTAATAGGATCCTGCATGCGAGCGTGGGAGAAATCATGATGGAAGGTAAATCGGTCTTCTACCGCCGGCGAAAAAAGGGGCCCGTGACGGTTGGGGAGAACTCGGCCTGGGAGTCCACTTTGCATGGAATAGAAGAGCTTGATGAGATCGGCGCACGGCTTTTCAATGTGTCGGAGGACCTCTGGGCGTCTGTTCATATGCCGTGACAGGCGTAGAAGCCCTCCAAGGCTTCGACTGCCGCGGCGTCGAGAAGTTCGGCGGCGTCGGCCCCGGTGGTCCGGGCCTGGTCGTCCAGGGATTTGAAGCTGACCCGGGCGAGGGTGATGGCCACCAATTCGAGGTACGCGGTGCCGTTGCGTTGTCCGAGATCGTCTAGGTAGTGACGCATGCGCCCTTCCAAGGCTCCGGGGCCTTCGGATTCGTCGGCCGCGAGCCGCGTCAGCGTGAGGTCGGCGAGGTGCGGGTTGTCGTAGATGAGTCCCATGGGCCAACGCTACGCACCCCATTGATCCCGTCAAGGGCCCGCTAGCGCCAGCGGTAGGATTCCAGCGCCCGGAGCAGGGGAGCGGGGTTGGTCTTGAGGTGATCAACGGGCCGGGTCCCTGCCAGGTCCCTGGACGGGGTGAGCATCCAGACGGTGAAGTAGTTGTGCGGGATCTTTAGTTCCATCGCGTGCCGGAACAGGGACACGACCGCGGGGTGGAGCTGTCCGTCGGGGAGGAACTGGAAGCCCGGGCAGTACGTGCCCTCGCCGATGATCTGTTTACCGGACGAGCTGCCACATCACCGGCTCCGGGTCTTCCATGAGTTCGGCGAGCCGGCGCCGGACCTGCTCCAAGGAAGGCAGGGCGAACTCGGCCCTGACGGACTCCCAGACCTCGTCCGGCACGGGCCTGCCGATGATGGGCGGGGCCATCAGTTGCCTTCGTCGATGGACTCGAGCAACCACGCCGTGGCGAGGGGCTGTCGGCGCAGGGTGAAGGTCCGCAGCGGGCCTTTGGAGCCGGGGATCTGTGCCTGGACGCGCCAGTATTCGACGCTGACCAGGTCCCCGCTGCCTTTGGCGGCGGTGGACCGGGTGTCCCACCAGGCGTCGCGTCCGTACCAGTGCTGGGTGTCGGTGGCGGGATCAACGATCCAGAGCTGTCCGTCGTGACGGATGGCCAGCGGTGTGCCGGCGGGATCGGTGCGGACCTGCAGGTCGTGAGATCGGGCGGGGGGCTTCAGGGGTGATCGTCATCAGTTCGTTCTTCCGGTGGTGCTGTTATGCAGGTGGGGCGGGGTTTAGGCGGCTTTGACGAGGGGGAGTTCGTCCCAGTGGGTGGTGTAGCGGGGGGAGAGCATGTCCCGTTTCATGGTCCAGTCCGGCCCGCCGCGGATCCCGCCGTACCCCAGGCCGATGGAACCCCGGCCGTACTTTTTGGTGACGTCTTCGAGGAGGGTTCCGACGCGGCGTTCCTCGTGCGGGTTCTCAAACAGGGCCAGCGGCGCCTGGTTGCCGGTGGGCCGCAGGTCGGTGACCATGATCCCGGCCCGGGCGTACCGGATGCCTTCGTTGATGAGGGGCAGGAGTGCATGGGCGGCTTTGGTCAGGATCACCGGGTCCGCGGTGGGCATCGGCAGCGGTACGCAGACGGAGGGGTAGGAGGTGTCGTGCACGTTGAAGTGTGAGGTGCCGGCGAACGCGGTCAGGACTTTGGCCTGCAGGTCGTGTTTGGCCAGCCGGGCGGAGGCCTGCTGCCCGTACACACTCATGACCTGCCGGATCCCGGCGGCGGTGGTGATGGGTGTGGCGAAGGAGCGGGAGAAGATCAGCTGGTCCCTCCCGATCCGTTCCTCCTCCATCGGGATGCAGGGGGTGCCCTGGAGTTCCAGGACGGTGCGCATCATGACCACGGAGAACCGGTCCCGGATCCTGACCGGATCCGCCCGGGACAGGTCAAGGATCGAAAAGATGCCCATCACGTTCAGCCGTTTGGTCAGGCGCGTGGCGACGCCCCAGATCTCGATGACCGAGAGCCGGCCCAGGAGCCCTTCGCGTTCAGGCAAGGGGATGGAGTCCCAGTGGCAGACCCCGCCGAAGCCGGGGTTGTTCTTCGCCCATTTGTTGGCCAGCTTCGCCAACGTCTTCGTGGTGGCGATCCCGACGCAGACGGGGACACCGACGTTCCGCCGCACAGTGGTCTTCATGGCCCGGCCGAGGGTGAGGAGTTCGTCCGGGGTGCCTTTGACGCCGAGGAAGGCCTCGTCGATGCTGTAGACCTCCAGCCAGGCCGAGTACCGGCCCAGTAGCTCCATGACCCGGGCGCTGATGTCCCCGTAGAGCTCGTAGTTGCTGGACAGCGCCACGAGGCCCCATTCCTTGGCCCGTGGGGCGAGTTTGAACCACGGCTCACCCATGGCGATGCCAAGGGCTTTCGCCTCGGGGGAGCGCGTAACGGCGCAGCCATCATTGTTGGACAAAACGATGACGGGCCGGCCTTCCAGGGACGGGTCGAACGCCCGCTCCGCGGAGGCGTAGAAGCAGTTCACATCCACGTGCGCGATCTGCGGCATACGCCGCATCAGGGCCGGCTTAGACATGGTGAAGGCACCTGGTGGCGACGCCCCAGATGACCAGGTCTGACAGGGCCGGTACCTGGATGTCCGGATACGCAGGGTTCTCCGCCTGCAGCACGACACCGGTGGCCGTGATCCGCAGCCGCTTGACGGTGAGTTCCCCGTCCAGGACCGCGACGACCACGCATCCGTCCCGTGGCTGCAGGGCCCGGTTAACGATCAGTTCGTCGCCGTCACTGATGCCGGCGCCTTCCATCGAGTCCCCGGACACGCGCACCACGTAGGTGCTGGTGATGTCTTTGATGATTCTCTGTAGAAATGGCCTGTTCTGCCCGGTTTGTCGTTGAGATGCCGCCAAAGGGTCCAGTAATCGTTCAGCTGTTCCGATTGAGGGTGGCGGCATGAGTCGCCCGCCCCGCGCGTCCGTTTGGGGAACCCCTTGCGGGCGCGGGTGCGACACTAAGTGATCACAGAACGCCGCCACATAGCCTCTGAACGAGCGCTCCGGCCACTTACCGCTGACCGAACAACGCCATTTAGCGCTGTGATTCACACTCCTTGGCGAGCAGCTCGCCGCGCGCACCGCCATTCTCGATAGGGCCCGTTCTTGAAATCCTTCGTTTGTGCGAACGATGACCGCTCGCGGTCCTGTCGGGTGTGGGGCCTGAGCGAGAGCGACCGGGGCATCCCCGGACACACCCGCCACTGACGCAGCTCGAAGGTCCGCAGCGCCGAGTCGATCCGGGGCGAATTATCTGCCTTCCAGTTGTGTTAGTGCAGGTCAGTGTCGAATATTACTGGACGGCACGTTACCCACGACCATGGCCTGCGACTCGCTTCAGACTCCATAGACGTTTTTGCGGGCGTCGATGTAGCGTCCCCGCACCTCGGCGCCCCAGTCGCCTTCGGGTTCGTAGGCAGCTTCAACGCTTCGCTTCCAGTCGGGAAGGCTCCCGGAGGCTGCCCATGCCGCTTGCTTCGCAGCCCCTAGCGCCGCGTATTCTTTCGTTGCGGGGACTTCGACGGGCACGCCAAAAATACTGGCTGCAGCCCGGCGCAGGGCTGTGGACTTCGAACCTCCTCCGATCAGCAGTACCCTGTCCGGTGTTACGCCGGACTTTTTTAGAATGTCGATGGCGTCGGCCAGTGAATTGAGTACTCCCAGCACTGAGGCGCGGGCGAGGTTCTCCGGGGTCATGTTGCTTCTGCTCAGTCCGGTCAGGGACCCGGTCGCATGCGGAAGGTTGGGGCTCCGCTCCCCGTCGAGATACGGAAGGAATGTAAGCGCTCCTGCTTCCGGGTCGGCGGCCAGCGCTAGAGAATCCAGTGTCGGCAGATCGACGCCAAGCATCGAGGCGGTGGCTGCCATGACCCTGGCGGAATTGAGCATAGCCAGCAAGGGCAAATGATTGCCGGTGGCGTCCGCGAAACCGGCGACTGCCCCGCTGGTGTCGTGGAGAGCGGAAGGCATCGTGGTGAAAACCGTCCCGGATGTGCCGATCGATACTACGATTTCACCGGCCTGAACGCCCAGCCCCAGTGCTGCTGCGGCGTTGTCCCCGGCCCCGGCCCCGAGCGCGGCGCCGTCAATGCCCCACCCGTTTTTCACGTTTCCGGCAGGCTCGTCCGAGGGTACGACGCGAGGAAGCTGAGGAGCGCGTCCGAAGAAGCGTTCCAGCAAGTCGGTGCGGTAGCTGTTGGTTACGGCGGAAAAGTAGCCGGTGCCCGAGGCATCGCTTCGGTCGGTAGTGAATTCACCGGCAAGAGCACCGTTCAGCCAGTCATGAGGAAGCACAACTTGAGCGACACAGTTCGCCGCTTCCGGTTCGTTGCGGGCCAGCCATGCCAGTTTGGTGATGGTGAATGAAGCAACCGGGACAAGGTTGACGGCTTCGACCCATCCCTCGGGGCCGAGTTCATCCCGGAGGCGCGCTGCGTCCGCTGCACTGCGGGTGTCGTTCCACAGCAGGGCGTCGTACACGGGTGTTCGGGAGCTGTCGAGTGCGACCATTCCATGCTGCTGTGCGGCGATACTTACGGCGGAGACAGAACCTCCCAGGCGGTCTGCGCCGGCTGCCTGCCACGCGTCGCGCAGTGCTGATGTCCAGACCTCCGGGTTCACCGATGTACGGTCGGGGTGGGCTGCCGTTGCCGAAGAAATGACCTCTCCGCTTTGCGCGTCCACAGTGAGAACTTTGCAGGACTGCGTGGAGGAATCCACTCCGATGACAATACTCATGGCTACTTCTCCTTATAGTTCAGGTCATTCAGGGCTTTGGCCAGAGGCTCATCAACTATCAAGGTAGTGACGAAACCGGCCCTGGCCACGGCGCGCACGGCTTCTACGCGCGCTTCCCCCTGGGCAATCGCAATCACCCGCGGGGTCCGCTGAAGCTGCTTGATGGTGACAGCTATGATCCGCTCGTCCAGCCCGGAATCGACCGGAGTCCCAACCGAGTTCAGCAGCCGACCTGAACATTCCGCAACAGCACCGGCCAGCACCCCGTCCTTGCGCGTCTCAGGATCAGCCCGTTCCCAGACAGTGGAGCAACCGGGCTTCCAGGCACCGATTGCCACCACAGCTAGGTCCAGGGAATCCGCCTTGGCCAGTGCGCCGGCAATCTCCGGCTGACGCAGCAGACCCGATGCCGTCGACGGATCCTCAACCACCAGAGGCGACCACAGCGGCCAGGTCAGCCCGCCGCTCAAATGTCCCAGGCGCTGGATGAGTTCCAGCGGATTGCTGTCCGCTGCGGCCGGCAGAGCTCCTGCCAGCTGGACTATGTCACAGTGGGGAAGCTCTCGGACAAGCCGGGAGGCAACGTCCAAGGTGCGGGACCAGGAGATACCCAGGGTTCCTCCGGACGGTGCCTGGCGGGAAATTTCTTCCGCCGCTGCCTTTCCCAAGAGCGCGCGGGCCTGGATTTCTTCATGTGCTGTGTCTACGACGATGATGCGGCCAATGTTCAGGGAGGCCTCGATCCCTCCCACTTCCGCGCTGGAGAGGCGCGACGGAAAGTGAACCTTGATTTCAACGATCCCGCTCTCGCGGGCCTCAGTCAGCAGCCGTGCGACTTGGAACCGCGTGATGTCGTAGCGCGCAGCAATTTCAACCTTGGGCCGGTTTTCCAGGTAGTACTCCGTGCCGATGCGCGCCAGAAGCTCCTCATGAGATTGTGCGGTCACATCATTCTCTTTTCCACCGTTAACTTTTGAGCTCAGCTCTTGCTCAAATGAGTATATATGACTAGAGTCACTTAACACATGAGCGACACCGATTGCTCAGATGTGCAAGCTGTCTTTTCAACTCGGGCAGGGATGCCCCCAACACATCTGGGTCCAAGAGTCCATACAGAAGCCTGCAGACGATTAAGAAAGCGTTAGCGGGTGGTGAGTGCGTGTGTGCGATGGACGAGCCCGGTATGAACTTCGGGGTCTTCTTTGCCCAGTTGAAGTCGCTCGGGTCGGCACCAATGCCTGCGCCGAAACGCCTGAAGCCGCAGACGCACAGCGGTATCCCTAACCTGATAAGAACAAAGGAGTCCTAATGCGACCCAAGTCCCGTTTAGCCGCAGTCGCGGCTGGCACGATTACTTTTGCCCTGGCCCTGTCCGCATGCTCCGGTGCCGGTGGTGGAAGCACTGCCGGTGGTCAGGACAGCATCAATGTCCTGATGGTGAACAACCCTCAGATGGAGGATCTACAGAGGCTCACTGCGGATAACTTCACGAAGGACACCGGCATCAAGGTGAACTACACCGTGCTGCCGGAGAATGATGTCCGGGCGAAGATCAGCCAGGAGTTTTCCAGCCAGGCGGGCCAGTACGATGTTGCGTCGTTGTCCAACTACGAGATTCCGTTCTACTCGGCGAACGGCTGGCTCGCTCCGCTTGACGACACGGTTGCCAAGGACCCGGAGTTCAACCAGGATGACATCCTTCCCGCTTACACGGCCTCGTTGACGGGCAAGGACGGCAAGCTCTACGGCGAGCCGTTCTATGGTGAGTCTTCCTTCCTGATGTACCGCAAGGACATCCTGGAGGCCAAGGGCGTGACCATGCCGGAGAAGCCGACCTGGGACCAGGTGGCCGATATTGCAGCCCAGGCCGATGGTGCGGAGCCTGGGATGAAGGGCATCTGCCTGCGCGGCCAGCCGGGCTGGGGCCAGCTCTTCGCGCCGCTGACCACCGTGGTGAACACCTTCGGCGGGACCTGGTTCGACAAGGACTGGAACGCCCAGGTCAACTCCCCGGAATTCGTTGAAGCCACCAAGTTCTACGTGGACCTGGTCCGCAAGCACGGTGAAGCCGGTGCTGCCCAGGCCGGGTTCACCGAGTGCCTGAACAACATGAGCCAGAGCAAGGTGGCCATGTGGTACGACGCGACGTCGGCAGCCGGCTCGTTGGAAGCGGACGCGTCCCCGGTAAAGGGCAAGATCGGTTACGCCCAGGCGCCGGTGAAGGAGACGGACTCCTCGGGTTGGCTGTGGACCTGGTCCTGGGGTGTGCAGGCGGCCTCGAAGAAGCAGGATGCGGCGGGCAAGTTCATTGCCTGGGCCAGTTCGCAGAAATACGAGGAACTGGTGGCTTCCAAGTTCGGCTGGGCGAAGGTTCCGTCCGGGAAGCGCATTTCCACCTACGAGAACGCCGAGTTCCAGAAGTCTGCGCCGTTCTTCAAGGCAGAACGGTCCGCGATCGAGAACGCGGACCCGAAGAACCCGGGAGTGCAGGAACGGCCTGCGATCGGTGTTCAGTTCGTGGGTATTCCAGAGTTCGCGGACCTGGGCACCACTGTCTCGCAGGGCGTGAGCTCGGCCATCGCCGGGCAGGGCTCTGTGGAGGACGCACTGGCCAAGGGCCAGGAAGCGGCCCAGAAAATCGGCGACAAGTACAAGAAATAGCCACCAATCCAC
This sequence comes from Arthrobacter sp. UYCu723, assembly GCF_054059215.1. Classification (NCBI taxonomy): domain Bacteria; kingdom Bacillati; phylum Actinomycetota; class Actinomycetes; order Micrococcales; family Micrococcaceae; genus Arthrobacter; species Arthrobacter sp. UYCu723. The sequence goes on along the minus strand of NZ_JBSSBW010000004.1, from coordinate 278,417 downwards.
CACTGGTTCTGTGGCCCGCCTGAGGGCGGGCCACAGAACCGCAGGAGAACATCATGACTACCGCAACAGCGCGCGTCGCCAGTCCGGGACATGGCGCCCCCAAACCTTCCAAAGAGGCCAGGGCGCGTGAACGCGCCCTGGCCTGGGCACGGCGTGCACCGCTGCTGCCGGCCCTGATCTTCCTCATCATCGTCACCCAGCTTCCGTTCGTGGTGACCCTGATGATCTCGTTCCTGAACTGGAACAGCCTCCGCCCGGATGAGACCGGCTTCGCCGGGTTCAGCAACTACATCGAGGTCTTGACCAACGCAGACCTGCGCCAGGCGATCTTCACCACCATCGTTTTGACGGTTTCGGTGGTCCTGGCCAGCCTGCTCATCGGACTGGGCCTGGCACTGCTGCTGGATAAGAAGTTCATCGGCCGCGGGCTGGCCCGGACCCTGCTGATCGCCCCGTTCCTGGTGGTGCCCGTGGCCGCTGCGCTGATCTGGAAGCACGCCCTGCTGAACCCGACGTACGGCCTGATCAACGGCACCCTGACCTGGCTCTGGTCCCTGTTCGGCAGCGACACCGCGCCGCAGCCGGACCTCCTGTCGCAGGCACCGCTGATGGCCGTGATCGTCTCCCTGGTCTGGCAGTGGACCCCATTCATGATGCTCATCCTCCTCGCCGGCCTGCAGTCCCGGCCGATGGACACCGTGGAAGCTGCCCAGATGGACGGAGCCAGCCCGTGGGCTATCTTCCGGCACCTGACCCTGCCGCACCTGCGCCAATACCTGGAACTCGGCGGGCTGCTCGGAGCGATCTACATCGTGCAGAACTTCGACGCCGTCTTCACCCTCACCTCCGGCGGCCTGGGCACGGCCAACCTGCCCTACGCCATCTACCAGACCTTCTACTTCGCCAACGAATACGGCCTGGCATCGGCCACCGGCGTCATAGTGGTCATCGGAACGATCATCGTGGCCACCTTCGCGCTCCGCACCGTTTTCTCGCTCTTCAAGAAGGAGGCAGCACGATGAGCACCCTCACTCCTGCCGCACCCCGCAATACACCCCCAGGCCCCACCGCCCTGAACACCGGATCCGGCCGGCGCGGGTTTGGCAGGTCCGGCCGCGGCAAGTCCCGGATGGACCCCACCCGGAACAACACTGCCGCCGGCATCGCAGCCTGGCTGCTGGCCGTGCTCTTCGCAACACCGGTCCTGTGGATGATCCTGACCTCCTTCCACTCCGAAACCGACGCCGCCACCAACCCGCCCTCCATCGCCGCGAACCTGACCCTGGACGCCTACCAGGAGTTCTTCGGCGCCAGCTCCGGGGTGAGCCCCTGGCCGCCGCTGATCAACTCCGCCACCGCCTCAGTCCTGTCCACGGTCCTGGTGCTGCTCCTGGCCATCCCGGCCGCCTACGCGCTGTCGATCCGGCCGGTGAAGAAGTGGACCGACGTGATGTTCTTCTTCCTCTCGACGAAGATGATGCCCGTAGTCGCTGCGATCCTCCCGCTGTTCCTCTTCGCCAAGACGGTGGGCGCGCTGGACAACATCTGGTTCCTGATCCTGATGTACACCTCAATGAACCTGCCCATCGCGGTGTGGATGATGCGGTCCTTCCTCGCCGAAGTGCCGGTGGAAATGCTTGAAGCCTCCCAAATCGACGGAGCCGGCCTCCTCCTGACACTCCGCGCAGTAGTCGCCCCCGTCGCAATGCCCGGCATCGCCGCCACCGCCCTGATCTGCTTCATCTTCAGCTGGAACGAACTGCTCCTGGCCCGGGTCCTCACCGGCGTCATGGCCGGAACGGCCCCGGTCTTCCTGACCGGGTTCGTCTCCAGCCAGGGCCTGTTCCTGGCCAAGGTCTGCGCCGCCGCCGTCATCATCTCCCTCCCGGTGCTTGCTGCGGGATTTGCGGCCCAGGACAAGCTCGTCCAGGGCCTCTCACTCGGCGCCGTCAAGTAACCGGTCATTTCCCCTTCGATTCTTAGAGGATTACTTCGATGACAACATCAACCGCACAGTCCCGCACGCTCGGGCAGCCGGAGCTGCCGGCCACCATGCGCGCCTCCGTGCTGAAGCGCCAGGGCGACATGGCCATGGAAACCTTGGCCGTCCCGCAACTGGAGGCCGACCAGGTCCTGGTGCAGGTCGCCGCCGTAGGCGTCTGCGGCAGCGACGTCCACTACTACGAACACGGCCGGATCGGCGACTACGTGGTGGACCACCCGCTGATTCTTGGCCATGAACTCTCCGGCCGGATCGCCGCCGTCGGAAGCGCCGTTGACCCTGCCCGCATCGGCAAGCGCGTCGCCGTCGAACCCCAGCGCCCGTGCCGCAAATGCAGGCAGTGCAAGGCCGGCCGCTACAACCTGTGCCCCGTCATCGAGTTCTACGCCACCCCTCCGATCGACGGCGCGTTCGCCGAATACGTCAGCATCCAGGGCGACTTCGCCTACGACATTCCGGACAGCGTCAGCGACGAGGCAGCGGCGCTGATCGAACCGCTGTCCGTTGGACTGTGGGCCTGCGAGCGTGCAGAGATCAAGCCCGGCAGCCGGGTCCTGATCGCCGGTGCCGGACCGATCGGCATCATCGCTGCCCAGGCCGCCCGGGCGTTCGGCGCCACCGAAATCCACATCACGGACATTGCCGAGGACCGGCTCGCCTTCGCACTGGAACACGGCGCCACCCACGCGCTCAACGCCAAGACCGACAGTGTGGAAGGGCTCGACGTCGATGCGTTCATTGACGCTTCCGGCGCACCCCAGGCTGTCCGTTCAGGAATCAAAGCCGTCGGCCCGGCTGGGAGGGTCATCCTCGTCGGTTTGGGGGCGGACGACGTCGAACTCCCCGTCTCTTTCATCCAGAACCGGGAAATCTGGCTCTCCGGCGTCTTCCGCTACACCAACACCTGGCCGCTGGCGATCCAACTGATCGCCGACGGAAAGGTGGACCTGGACATCCTCGTCACCGGCAAGTTCACCCTCGCCGAGTCCGAAGACGCGCTCAAAGCCGGAAAACAGCCCGGGCAGCTCAAAGCCGTCGTCTACCCGGGCCGCTGATGGACTTCCCTGACATCAGTCTGCTGCGGACTCAGTCACAGGAAGTGGACCGGGCCGTGGCGGATCTTCGACTTCGCCTCGGCGACGGGAACAGAATGCTGCTCGGAATCGTGGGAGCCCCCGGATCGGGCAAGTCGACATTCTCCGCGTGCCTCCGGGATCATCTCGGAGCCGGTTCCGCCGTGGTGGTGCCGATGGACGGATTCCATCTGGGCAACGCGATCATTGACGGCACACCACTCAAGCAGCGCAAAGGCGCCATAGAAACATTCGATGTCGGCGGTTACCTCTCGCTGTTGCAACGGCTTGCGCGACGGGATGAGGACGTGGTCTATGCTCCCGATTTCCGCCGCTCCATCGACGAACCTGTGTCAGCGTCAATTGAGGTTCCTGCAGCCGTGCCGCTCGTCATCACCGAGGGTAACTACCTCCTCGCGGAGCTGCCCCGGTGGCAGGAGGTCCGGGCGCAGCTGGACGAGGTGTGGTTCCTGGAAACTCCCAGGGAACTGCGCCTGTCCCGGCTGGTGGACCGGCACGTCGTCTTCGGTAAGAGCCGTCCCTCAGCAGAATCATGGGTGGCTGGATCCGACGAAGCCAACGCCCGGCTGATCGACGCAACCCGCCACGCAGCAGACCGAATCATCCCCTGGTTCTAACCGCAGTACAGGCAAGGAGGCAGCGGATGCGTCCAGGCGAGAAGCCCCTCAGCAGGGCATTCAGCCGAACACGGTATGCGCGGCTTCAACGCGGACGCCCTCAACACGCTGGCTGCCTATGCGAACAGGACCGCGGCTGTCCAGCGCCGAATCGATCTCCCAAAAACTCTGAAAGGTTAAACACATGCTCCCACTCACCAGCTCAACTCTCCCCGAGCTTCCAGCTGCCTTGGGCAAACCGTCTTATGACCGCTCCACGTTGACGGCGGGAATCGTCCATTTCGGCGTCGGAGGCTTCCACCGCGCACACCAGGCCATGTATTTGGACCGTCTGATGAACGCCGGCCGCGCACTAGACTGGGCGATTTGCGGCGTCGGTGTCCTTCCCGGCGACGCCCGCATGAAGCAGGTAATGGACAGCCAGGACTGCCTCTATACGCTAGTGGTGAAGAACCCGGACGGCACACGGGAAGGCCGCGTGATCGGCTCGATCATCGAATACCTTTTCGCCCCCGATGACCCCGAGGCTGTCATCGAAAAGATGGCCTCCGAGGCCGTCCGGGTTGTCTCACTCACGGTGACGGAGGGCGGATACAACTTCCACCACGTCACCGGGGATTTCAATGCAGAGAACCCGGACGTCATCCACGATCTCCAGCCCGGAGCCGTACCGCGGACAACCTTCGGGCTGGTCACCGAGGCCCTCGCCCGGCGTCGCGAGCGAGGTCTGGAGCCTTTCACCGTGATGTCCTGCGACAACATCCAGGGAAACGGGGACGTCGCCCGCAAGATGTTCACCGCATATGCGGCGCTCAGGAATGCGGAGTTGGGGACATGGGTCGAAGAGAACGTCCCGTTCCCCAACAGCATGGTCGACCGGATCACCCCGGTGACCACCGATGAGGACCGCAGAGCCATCGTCGAACACTTCGGCGTGGACGATGGCTGGCCGGTGGTATGCGAGCCTTTCGAACAATGGGTTCTGGAGGACCACTTCAGCATGGGCCGCCCGCCCTTCGAGGACGTCGGAGTCCAGCTGGTACATGATGTGGAACCGTATGAGCTCATGAAACTTCGCCTTCTCAATGCGAGCCACCAGGGCATGTGCTATTTCGGCTACCTCGCCGGCTACCGCTACGCGCATGAAGTCTGCCAGGACCCGCTGTTCGCAAAGTTCCTGCTCGACTACATGGACAAGGAAGCAACCCCGACCCTGCAGGCGGTGCCCGGCATCGACCTCGACAGCTACAAGAACACTCTCATCGAGCGTTTCTCAAACGAGTATGTCCGCGACACCCTGGCCCGCTTGTGCGCCGAGAGCTCGGACCGTATTCCAAAGTGGCTCCTGCCGGTAATCCGTATAAACCTGGCAAATGGCGGAGAGATTCACCGCTCTGCAGCCATCGTTGCCAGCTGGGCGCGGTACGACGAAGGTACCGACGAGCAGGGCAACACTATTGAGGTCGTAGACCGGCTCAGAGACTCCCTCATGGCTGCCGCCGCACGGCAGCACCAGGACCCGCTTTCCTTTATCGCGAACCGTGAAGTCTTCGGCGACCTGATCGATGATGAAAGGTTTGTGATGGCCTACTCTGACGCCCTGGCCAGCCTCCATGAACACGGTGCCACAGACACACTTCGATCCTTAAAGCCAGGGCTCTAAACTGCACCAGACGTCTCTCCAGATGCGTGACGCGGCGGCAGAGTTTGAATGGGCCCGCGACCTGTACCGCAGCACAGGTCACCGGGACCACCTTGCCCGCGCCTGCCAACAGGCCCTGGACAGGGCCTGTTGGCAGGCGCCGTCCCCTGACCGGCCCACCCGGGGCGGTTCCTCGAACGGCGGCCGCAGAACCGCCATTTTGAGCTGCGATTTAACCGCCATTCTGAACGAACAGTCACAGGCCAAAACACCGCTCCGGAAGACCTATCCGGTGAGTTGTCCGGTGATGGGGCCCTATACGGGACACCATTCCCACGGTTGATGTGGCGATTTCGAGCGATCATTGCAACACCCGTTGCCTCAAATAGTCTGGAGCTGCTGAACTTGCGCGAATTTCCGGATTCGTGTGCATTAAGGTTCCTGACGGTGGTGATCTGCCGACAGGCCATGGCTGTCCGTGCGAGCCGCCGATTGATCCCATCTTTTGGTGTCTAGGCTGTGCCTTATGGACGCGGCGGATAGCGGGAAGCTCTCATGGTTGCTTGCGGTTTCGGGCGGGCACTCCCAGGTTCCTCGTGGATTTCATCCTTTGGCGGAGGAGTGGCACAACGTCGCCGACCGTGAGGCCGAGGTGGGAATCGTTCCCGGCCAGCCCATCCTGATCTCGCCCGGACTTGTGGACTACAGGCTGGGCGACTACTTCAAGGACGCCTACCCATCCGACCGCACATCAACAGCGCAGACCTATGCCAAGGAGTTGAGGACCTGGTTCACCTTTCTTGCCACCCAAGATGTCGAGTGGTTTGAAGCTAAGCATTCGCACGTTCGTGCCTTCCAAATTTGGCGGGTCTACGACGGCCGTAACCCGAAACCTGTCAGCCCGGCAACATGGAATAAGGGGTGGGCTGCACTGCGGCACTTTTACGAGTGGGCGACGAAAGAAGGCTGGATAGAGCACAACCCGGCAGGAAATGCTGATCGCCTCCTGGATCCTGGCACTGTGGGAGGGTACCGCGAGAAAAACGCGCGGGCTTCCCGGGACCGGTGGATCACTCCCGGTGAGTATGCGATGTGGAGGGACGTTGGTCTACGGGGCTACGACGCCCACCGAGACGGCTCGGGGCGGGTCTCGGCCGGCCTTCCGAATGTGGCTGCAAGATCCCGCAACACCGCACGCAACCTTGCCTTTGCTGACTACCTTGTGACAACCGGCCTCAGGCTGGGTGAAGCAGGGACACTGTTGGTATTTGAGCCCGGGACCACTATTCAAGAAGAAGTCCCGATCGTCGGCAAGGGTCGCGTGCGACGGCATTACAGGGTGATGCATGATCTGGGCCTTGCCAGCCTTCACCAATACAAGGTCGGGGAACGGTGCGATGCAATCCGGCGTGCACAGACCGCAGGTCGTTACGAAGATTTGAAGGGCCGGCTCGACGTCGTTGAGGTACTCCAAAGCCGTTCTGGTCACCGCGTTCGATTGACGGATGGCCGTGTATTCTCCGTGGAAACGATGACGGCGAGGGTCCGGGCGAGCCTGTATCTGATCAAGGACCAGCGCCTTGAGCCGGCCTGGCTGTGGCTGAAGGAGGACGGAAGTCCCCTGGAAACGGCCTCGTGGGACAAAGTGTTTGATACGGCAAACGACCGCGTGACAGCGGCCCGCACGCTGCTGGGGGCTGATTCGCCAACCGTAAAGCTGACACCGCATTCGTTGAGGTTCACGTTTGCCCTCTTTGTGCTCTTGGCCGGTATACGGGCCATTGATGAACATCTCGGATATGACGACGCATCGCCATTCAGAATTCTGAACTATGCCCACGCCTTCGACGAGGTGCGGGACCTGCTCGGCCACTCATCTGTCGAGACAACCAAACGTGTGTATCTGGAGCCCGTTAAGGGGTTGCGACGATCAAGCTTGCTTCGGGGCGCAAGCGTTGAACAGATGTGGGACCACGTGTCGGCCAATAATCCGCTGATCGGTTTTCACGCCTCGTGAGCGGACAACGAGCCGCGCAGCCTCCGCCGGATCTGCAGGCTTACGGCCCATACGACGACGCAGGCGCAGGCCTGGTCGTCACCCTGCACCTTGAAGACGCCCCGTCCTATAATTTGGACCTCTCGAAAATGCTGGGCGCGGAGACACTGCGCCGGGAATTCGCTGAAGCCGTTCTCGCCTGGAGCGCCAGTGAAAAAGGCGGGCGGCGAACGTCCAATGTCCTGGGAATCAAGAGAGCAGTGTCGTGCTTCCTTAGGTACTTGGAGGATCTCAGTGCCGATGGATCCGCTTCCCGTGTGAAATTCATCGCTGAGATTACTCCATTTCATTTGCGCGGCTACCATGCCGAACTGCTCCGACTAAAAGCCCGGACAACTGTGGACGATTACTTCTGCAGGACGCGCACGCTCTTGCGCTTTGCAAGGAGTACGTCCGATGCGACTCGCAGGGAGATCAACAAGCGGCAGGGGTGGTCCAAGCCTGAAACACAGATTGAACGGTATTCAAAACGTGACTTTGTCAAGATCCGCAACGCGGCCCGGAACGCGGTGGAAGCGGCGCATGCCCGGATTCATGCAGCGCATTTGGAAGCGCTGGAACATGGCGCGGGGAATGCCATGGGCGCTGCGAAAGGACAGGCATTGTATGAGGTGATGACCCTTGGGAAGCCCCAAAGCAAGGCCGGGTTCAAGTCCCTGGCGGCCTTGGGACCTCATAACTATCGTCAACTGGACGTAGCCCGTCGACACCTTTTCCTGGACGGTGATGAGGTGCTCGCCGCCGCGGTCCTGATGGCCTGCCATCGCGGATTGAACCTCTCTCCCATTGTCATGTCGGGAACTCCCGTTGAGATTGATGCCGATATCGTGCAGCTTGACCTGGACAAACCACGCCGAGGACCAGGGCAACGGTACTGGCCTGAGATCATTGCGGACAACACCGACCAAAATGGTGGGGCAGCCACGGATATCCGGATGATCGCCGAAGCGACTGAGCCGGCACGTGCGTGGCTGGCGCACAATCATCAGCCCACCAAGCGGCTGCTCATTCGCTGGCCCTTCGCGGCGAACAAGCCCCACTTCGGTGTCCCGTCAGCAACACATCTGACGGGCGTGGGATCCCGAAGCGGCAACGGCTCGACATGGGTGCCGGACGGAATACGCATCGATTTTCAACGATTACGCCGGAGCGTCCCCCATCGAGGCGTTGCCAAGGAGCCCACCAATCACAATCCAGCCACGTACCTTCACTACGTCCGGACAGATGCCCTCGCACTTGCAGAACAACAACTGGAAGCCACCCAGGGCATACAAGCAGCCATGGACCGGGCACGACTTGAAGTGCACCATCGGATGCGCGAAGGGCAAGACTCCGGCGAGTCGCTGGACGCGCTCATCGCCAATTGCCGAGACCCGGAACATAAACCAACGACAGGAATGCCCTGCACGACGGGCTACTTTTCCTTTCTCGATTGCCTCGACTGTGACAACGCAGCCACAGTCGGCCGCCTTCTGCCCCGACAACTGGCGGCACTGAATGTGCTGGAAGAACTCAGGGACGCCTTGGGCGATACGTGGGAGAGAAAGTTTGCTCGTCGCTATTACATGCTCAGGGCGATAGTTGAGCGCTATTCCGCCGCGGAACGGCTGGCCGTCGCGGATCAGGTAGAAGCTCATCGCCCCTCAATCATTGCTGCCTTGCGGCAGGAAGGACCAAGATGAATCAGTCCCACGGCCAGGCGAACCGTCTGGTTGGTACCGAACTCGTTGAGACACCTCTGCTCGATTATCCTTCCCCCACTACATCAAGCATTTCCCAGAATCGCATCCACCAAGACGCCGTCATCGCACCGTTCGGTGCGGATGTGTGGCCCATGAACGCCTTGGCCAACGATCCCTCACGGTCATTGCCCCGGCTTAGATTCGAAAGCTGGCCGGCGCCGTTCCGCGACTCCGCGAAGCACCTGGCCTACGCCCTGATCAACTACGGAAATCCCGAGATCCTCACAGCCGAGGCCCACGGAAACTACGTCAAGTGGCCACAGGCAGGGACCATCGAGAACCTCCTTGGCCAATTGAAGGACCATGTGGATTGGTTGCTTGGCGAATGGTCCGACAGGCATCCAGACACGCCAGTCCTCACTCCCCGGGATCTGGATTCGGAGCACTTCAACGATTGCCGACGCAGGGTCGATGATTCCAGCTCATCGGTGGATTCAAAACGCAAAAGACTCGAATGCTTGATACGTGTCTGGCACCTCAATCCTTGGCTGCCCGAGGATCTGCAATGGCCCGAGCCCACATGGCATCGCGAGGCTTGGAAGCCCCGGTCAGCGGTTCACGAAAATGCCACCAAGCGCATATCCCAAGCCACCATGGGGCCGCTCTTGGAATGGTCGATAGCCTTCGTAACCACATTCTCTGACGACATATTCTCTGCACACGCGAACTACCACGGCCGGACAGGCAACTTGCCGACAGGCGAGGATCAGTACCATGCGGCCCGCACCATCTTGCAGGAGTATGTTCGCACCGAGAAGCCGCTGCCTGCAGCCCCAGCTTGGTCGGGCACCAAACGAGCAGGGGAAGTTGGCTGGAGCGTTCTTTCCTACCGCCATCGGATCGACACACTCTATATGAGCAGGTCCTTGGCAAGAATGCTTGTCCGTCCACCTGTATCGGACAACGCCGCCCTCACTGCCCCGGACTTCAAAGTAGATGGCCTGTTCCACGGCCGGCCATGGACGCCATCCATCGGTGTGTACGACATCAAGCCCCGCTTAATCGGCCGCAACACATTGCCGGGTCCGTTGCTGGGACACTTGCGCACTGCTGCCATTATCGTCGCCGGCTACCTGACCGGCGCCCGACCGGAAGAGATCTGCGGGTGGAAACACGGCGCAGCACCGGCACCCGTTGAACGCCCTGGCGGATCACGGCTGCACCTCATACATGGACGCGTGTGGAAGGGCAGCCGGGCCACTGAATCCGGGACTCTGGGAAACGGGCAAGAGGCAGTCTGGGCAACAATTCCAATAGCAACGAAAGCCATCCACGTTGCCGAACAGATACGCCAACTCTTCGGCAACGATGATGGCCTGCTCTTCTCCGATACCGGTCGGCAGACTGCGCCATCGACAGTGGCAACCTGGATAAGAGACTTCGTCTGCTTCATCAACGAACGCCTCGTCCCCCAATGCGTCAACGCTCAAGCCCTTCAGATTCCTGAAGACCCTGACGGAGCGATCACCTTGAGAAGATTTCGACGTACCCTTGCCTGGTTTATTCACAACCGTCCCAACGGTGAAACAACCACAGCCATCCAATACCAGCATCTCGGTACCGTCATCGGAGGAGGCTACGCGGGGACCAAGGAGTCCGGGATGAACGATCTCCTGCTCGAAGAAGACTGGTCCCATCGCCGCCGAACCGTGGATCACCTTCGAAACCTGCTCGATGGCGGGGAAGGCCTCAGCGGACCCGCCGCCGACCGAGCATTCGCGGCCACCGAGAAGCTTCCGCGGCATCTGACGCCCGCTGATGAGCGCCGCCTGCGCAAGGACGGGACGCTGCTGATCTATGACAACCCAGCCGCCGTGGCACTCTGTGTTTACGACGAACGGCGGGCCTTGTGCCACAAGATCAAGCTCGCAGGTAAAGACGGCCAGCCCAGTCTCCTCGAATGCGTGGAGGGCTGCCTGAACTGTGCACGTACGGACGGCCAGCTCCAAGAATTGGAGTCCGAGGCTGCTGCCTTTCAGACCAATGCGACGCTATCTCCATTGCCCCTTGCCCAAGCCTTCCTTGCGCGATCGGAACGCAATCTGCTCATTGTCAGCCAGCACCGGTCCAATCGAATCTGCCGCAACAACAGTGCACCCTCGGGAAAGCGTCAGTGATGAATAGGCCCGCGGCAATCCCCGATAATGCAGAAATTGAGAATGAGAGTGACTCGTGCCGACGGGCAATCCTGGCCGCAATGCAGCGAATCCTCCTCGGTCAACCCAAGCGGGTGGCCGTCGGCGCGACGAGCATCAGTGATCTTGCCCGGGAAGCGCAGGTCGGCCGCCACGTGCTCTACCGATCCCTCGACCTCAAAGATCGCTTCGCGTACTTCCGCGATAAGGCGCACCAGCCGACGGCATCTGAACTCCAGCTCCACGAGCAAATGGCAAAGCTCAAGTCGCAGGTGACCAGCCTGCGGCAACTGCAGTCACGTACCCATGACCGCGCGGAAAGCTGGAAGGCACTCTGCACAACACTCGAGCGCGCGATAAACGTACTCCAGGAGGAAATCAGACAGGAGCAGATCAGGTCTGAAAGGCTCGCCCGCAGACTAAACGACCTGAATCCAGACTCAGGATCTGGATCTGCCCCCGTCATTCCGTTGCGCCCTCGCCCAAGTCCACAACACCCCTGAACCCTCTAAAGAATGATCAGGTGCACGTTCAGATCGATCCGGCCATCAAAATAGTCCTGCGCCGGCGACGGGAACCCCGCCGCCACCGGCATCGGGGAGATCAGCACCGACAACAAAGACGTACCCGCATCTATCACGCGGGGACCGACAATAACGCCCACAACACACCTTTATTCGAATATATGTTCGATTAGATAAGCATACGCGCAAGGGGCGACAACGGACACCGGCAGGACCACGTTGAACCCAAGGGGGACAGCTTTGAGCTGTGCGGAGGCTCCACCTGCCCCCAGTGGGCACAACCCGTTCCCAGGGCCATGGTTTCCGCTGCGCTCCACCTATTTGGGCGTCCGCTGGTGCGGCCGGCTGTGGGGTCCAGTGCCGTCCGTCGCAGAGCTCCGGCCCGCCCTGGCCCTGTCTTGTCTACGACGTCTTTTGGTTGCTGTCCTCCGGATTCTAGGCGTCCGCTCCACCCCGTATAGCCCCGGTTCCGCAAGCTCCACCGGGGCCTGCGGTGCAGGAAATGTCCCTCCGGCGCTCCTGCGTCGCTGATTTCCTCCAGGAATTTCCTGCCCCTTGCCCTGCGGGTAGACAGGGCTCCGTCGGCCGCCGAGCAAGCAAGCTTGCCAGCAACCAAAAAACAACGGGAGGAGCGGGGAAGCTGGCCGGTCACCAATGCCGCCCCACCCACCGAAATCCTCTGCAAAAGGAGCAACACCATGATTGAAAAGATCAACCTCACCGGTCCCGCTGATCTGCTGGCGACCATCCCGCATCTGCTGGGGATCACGCCCTCGGAATCGTTCGTGGTCCTCACCGCCCATGCCGGTGCCCTCGGCGCGACGCTGCGGGTGGACGCCCCCGAACACGTCGAGCCGGTCAACTACGCGCAGACGCTGACCAGTCACGCCGCCAACGATGAGAAGGCCACGGCGTCCTACCTCGTCGTCTACACCGACGAGAACCAGGACAGCTACCCCTACGCCGCGCACGTCGCCGCGCTGGTCAGCGAGCTGGCCGCAGCCCGGATGCCCGTGCGGAACGTCTGGCTCGTGACCTCCAGCTACTGGACGGAGTTCGGCACGGACGAGGAGCACCCGCTGGAGCAGATCACCGACAGTCACGCCAACGCGACCCTGACCTTCTTCGGCAGCGCCACGGACATCGACGTCTACAACCCCTCCCTTCTGGGCACCTGGGCAATGCCGGTACAAGCACCCGAGGGCAGCGAAGAGGACATTCAGGACTCATGCACAGCGTGGGCTGCGCTGCTGGACAGCACAGGGACCCCCGACAGCGAAACGGCCCGGAGCATCGCGGGAGCGTTCCAGCACAAAATGGTGCGGGACTTCCTGTTCCGCGAGACCATCACCACCCACAACGGCAACTTCGCCGACGTCATCCTCGGGAACTTCACCGGAGCCCCGGACTGGAACCGGGTGGACCGGGCCCAGGCCATCGCGTTCGAGCTGATGAAAGCAGTCCCGGCAGGCCAGCGCGCACCGATGCTGACCCTGATGGGGTGGCTGGAATGGCTCAAAGGCAACGGCACCCAAGCGGGCCGATACCTCAAGCACGCGGACACGGATGCACCCGGGTTCCGGCTGGCAGGGCTGCTGCAGGAACTGATCAACCGCGGCTCAGTCGCAGACGTCGCCCGCGACCCGGAAACCTCCTACCAGCGCCACAACAACTAAACGGACAGGGCCGGGCCGGGATCACCAAGAGATCCCGGCCCGGCCCTTTTGCCGGTGGCGGGGCGGCCTCCCCCGCTTCGCTCCGCCGGCCGCCTAACGCTCGCGCGGGCGCAGCACGGACCCAGCAAGCGTGTAGAAACCACGGCTACAGTGAACCCCAGGAACACTGCACCGACCAGGGAAGCGTGAGCATGGGAACCGAATACATCCTGACCGACGACGACAAACCGGCGGCCGAGCCGAGCCTGACTGAAGACGTCATCGAAATTCGTCTGCTCACTGCCGGCGAACCAACAGGGCCCGCGAATATCGGCTGGGCCCAGGAACACCACAACCTCTAACCCACCAGGCAGCGAGACGCTGCCCACCCAAATTTCCTTTGCAGAGGGAAAACCCGGAAAGGCCGGCACTTCGGTGCCGGCCTTTCCTCATGCCCGGGATTGTTCCAACACCCGCCGCCACAACACGAACGCCGCCAAGGCATTCAGGACGGTGATGAACGCATCGCCCGCAGCAGGCCGGGCGATGAAGAGATCGAGGACTACCAGCGCCAGCGCACCCGCTGCGGCAAGTGTGAACACCACGGCCAGGACCCGGAGGACCCGCGGAGAATCCAGCCCGGCACCGCGCCCCGCGAGGCCCGGGCGGTTATCACGCGGAGCCGGCTCAGTCATGCCCTCACCCTACTCAGTAAGGGCATGCTCGCAGGGCTCGCACCCATTGGGCGTCCGCTGGTGCGGCCGGCTGTGGGGTCCAGTGCCGTCCGTCGCAGGGCTCCGGCCCGCCCTTGCCCTGTTTGTCTACGTCTTCGACGTTTTTTGGTTGCTGTCCTCCGGATTCTAGGCGTCCGCTCCACCCCGTATAGCCCCGGTTCCGCAAGCTACACCGGGGCCTGCGGTGCAGGAAGTTCCCTCCGGCGCTCCTGCGTCGCTGATTTCCTCCAGGAATTTCCTCCCCCTTGCCCTGCGGGTAGACAGGGCTCCGTCGGCCGCCGAGCAAGCGAGCTTGCCAGCAACCAAAAAACAACGGGGGGAGAGGGGAAACTGGCCGGTCACCTGAACCGCCCCACCCACCGGAATCCTCTGCAAAAGGAGCAACACCATGAACGCAATCACCACGAAAACGGTGACCACCCAGGACACCGGGGAAACCATCGATGGCGTGACCGTGCTGGGCGATTACCACGTCAACGGCGGCTACGACTGGATGGAACTCATCGGCGAACACGGCTGGGCCGTCATCCCCAGCTGGGGCAGTGACGGCTGGGACCTTGGCAACTGGCCCTACGTCATGGTCGCCGCTACCCGCACCGCTGACAGCATCGGGAACCTTTTCGGCGTCGCCACCTACTGCGAGGGCGACGTGAGCTGCACGTTCTACCGGACCAAGGCCCGCCAATGGGACGCGATCACCGAACAGGCATTCTTCCACTGGAAGAACGGACAGGCCCACGGCCCGGACGACCTGCCCGAAGCCGCCGCCGAACTCCCGTCCCGCTACCGGATGCCCTACATGGCCAACGTCGCCTAAACCTGCTGAAACCTTGCCGGGCGGAACCACCGCCCAGCAAGGTGCCGCGCTCCTCACCAAAGGACCAGGGCCGGCCGAAAGGTTCGGGCGGTCCGCCGCCGGTGGTTGGCTGCCGTCGCTGGTCACCGGCGGCGGACCGCCATTCCCGGCAAGGACCGCAGGTGGAACAGCCAGCGTGCCGACCAGACTGAGAGCGGGGCTGGCACGGGCGGATCCAGGGGAGACGAGGGGCAGGGTATGCTCGCAGGGCTTCGGATACCCCGGTGCCCACAACTTCTAACTCACCCGCAGCAGGACACTGCCTCTGTTCGCGTCGGAATTTAGATCTGTTTGGGCACGGGAGGCGGGTCAACGAGATTATTTCGAGCCATTCCTGCCGGTACTGCCAGCGCTTTGGAGGCTTGTGGCGGAGCAGTGATTCCCCTGGCGTGTTGAACCCTATGGAGCTCATTCAGGGCGACATACAGGGCAGTTCTGGAGGCGTCTAGCTCCTTGAAGGCTATTTGATACCGCTTATGGTCTGTGTCTTTCCACTCCGGTGGTACGTGCAGACGATCGCTCTCTTCTTTTGTCCACGTGTACTCGAGGACCTTGTATCCGTAGGCCTCGGCGGCCGCCGTGAAATTCTGCCAAACCTTCGTAATCTCGGGATCGAAAAATTCTCTCCAATCCCGGTGCCACTTGGTGGTGTGCTCTTCGAGCTGGGAGATGAATGAGAAGTCGAGGTTCTTATGGTCCACGCCCTCGGCTAGGTAGGTGTGGAACTTGCCGTTCATATTCATGTTCTCCAACCGCTCGTTCAGCAGGAACATGTCCTTCTCACTGTTGATCCTGAAGAGCTCGGACTCCTTCTTCATGAACTGAGCAGCAAGTCTGGCCTCCTCTCTGATCCAGTG
Source organism: Arthrobacter sp. UYCu723 (assembly GCF_054059215.1). Lineage (NCBI taxonomy): Bacteria > Bacillati > Actinomycetota > Actinomycetes > Micrococcales > Micrococcaceae > Arthrobacter > Arthrobacter sp. UYCu723. Next base: position 262,503 of record NZ_JBSSBW010000004.1, on the reverse strand, counting down.
GTTCGAGAGTTCCGTTACCTTTTTTCCCCAGAGTCGGGACTGGCCGGCTTGTGCACGTTTCAGATACCACTGGGCAAGTGGGCCATGGGCGGCAAGAACTAGAGCAAAGCCTAGCCAGCCAACCAGCGGATTCTCCATCATGAATGTTTGGGGAGCTCCCGGCAGGAAAAGGGCCAAGCCGCTGAGAATGCCGAAAATGCTACCTCCCCAGCTAACTGTGGAAACGTCTCGAATCTCATGTGATGAATTAGGCACTTGTAGACCTTAACCCCACGATCCTCATGAGCGAACCAATCGGTACATGCTCGCAGGGCTCGCACCCATTGGGCGTCCGCTGGTGCGGCCGGCTGTGGGGTCCAGTGCTGTCCGTCGCAGGGCTCCGGCCCGCCCTTGCCCTGTTTGTCTACGTCTTCGACGTTTTTTGGTTGCTGTCCTCCGGATTCTAGGCGTCCGCTCCACCCCGTATAGCCCCGGTTCCGCAAGCTCCACCGGGGCCTGCGGTGCAGGAAATGTCCCTCCGGCGCTCCTGCGTCGCTGATTTCCTCCAGGAATTTCCTGCCCCTTGCCCTGCGGGTAGACAGGGCTCCGTCGGCCGCCGAGCAAGCGAGCTTGCCAGCAACCAAAAAACAACGGGGGGAGAGGGGAAGCTGGCCGGTCACCTGAACCGCCCCACCCACCGGAATCCTCTGCAAAAGGAGCAACACCATGAACACCACACCCACCCTCGAAATGCTCGACCCGGCCACCCTGACCGTGGACATCAACGTCCGCAAAGACGCCGCCCTGACCCCGGATTTCATTGCCAGCATCAAGGAACACGGCGTGATGGAACCCGTCATCGCCCACCGCAAGGACGACGGCGTGGTGCACGTCCTGATGGGACAGCGCCGCACCCGCGCCGCCGTTGAAGTCGGACGCGCCAGCATCCCGGTCATGATCATCGAGTCCCCCGAGGAAGCCGAACGGATCGTGACCCAGGTCGTGGAGAACATCCAGCGCGCCGAACTGACCGAAGCAGACGAGGCCGACGCCTACCACCAGCTGTCCCTGATCGGCGTTTCAGCCGCCGCGATCGCCAAGAAGACCGGGCGCACCAAGACCACCGTGGAAGGTGCGCTGAAAGCCAAGTCCTCGACCGCCGGATCCGCCGCCCTGGGCAAGGGGTACACCATCGATGAAGCGCTCATCATGGCCGAATTTGAAGGGAACCAGGACGCCACGGAGGAGTTAGAGTCCGTGATCGCGGACGAACCCGATCAGCTCCTGCACGTCGCGCAGATGCTCCGGGACCGCCGCGACCGCGCCGCCGCCCTCGCCGCACTCATCGCCGCGCTCGAGGCGCAGGGCAAGACCATCGTGGAGGTCGCCGGGCACTACGCCAACGAAGAGAACCTGTACGTCTCGGCCGCGAAGCGGGCAGACGGGGAACCGGCCACCGACGAGGACGCCAACGCCTACCTGATCAGCACCGACTACCGGGGCCATCACAACGCCAACGCGGTCATCACCGGCTGGAAGGACCTGGGCTTCACCCCGAAGTACGAACGCTACGACGGCGGCACGCAGGCCCGGAAAGGCCCGATGACCGAGGAACAGAAAGCCGAACGGAAGACCCTGATAGCCAATAATCGCGAGATGGAAAGTGCAACCAAGGTCAGGCGCGATTTCGTGAAGACCCTGCTGTCGCGCAAGACCGCGCCGAAGGGCTGGCAGTACTTCGCCGTCCACGCCATCACCCGCGACCCCGAAACCGCCAGCGGCTACGACGGCAAGGTCGCCACCGAGATGATCGGGGCCAAGACTGGGGAAGACACCGACCGGTGGGGCTGGAACCCGTTGCGGGACCACACGGCCAAGACCACCGCGCGGCCCGAGTTCTCCCTGATCGCCCTGATCTGCGCCGGTTATGAGAAGACCATCCAGAAAGACTCATGGCGGACCGCCGAGAAGCGGCACTTCCACTACCTGAACCAGCTCACCATCTGGGGTTACACCGCAAGTGCTGTGGAGAAAATCATCATCGACAAGCACACCACCGACACCGAGTAACCGGACGGGGAACCGGGCGGCTGTACCCCAGAGGCAGCCGCCCGACCACTCACCCCAGCAGGGCCGGGAACCTCCCGACGTCGGGCGGTCCGCCACCCAGGGCGAACCACAGCAGCCACTCACCAGCGACGGACCGCCATCAACCGCGACCATGCACCCGGCGCACCACTCAGCCGCGGGACCAGGAACAACGAGGTACCGGTATGCGGCAGCACCACAAACACTTCAGCTAGGCTGAACCATAGATTTCCTTTGCAGAGGGAAAATCGAGTCAGGGCCAGCGAATGCTGGCCCTGACTCTTTACCCCGATGCCTAGCTGCAGGAGAGTACTTGGGGATGCACGACGGCAGTATCGACTGGTCGCATATCGGTAGAGAAGACTTCGATCGTTTAGTGGAAACGCTGCTGTTGCGCATCTACCACCGTCCGCCGGTCACAACCGCTGTAGCGCTCGACGGCAGAGGTGGAGACGGAGGGATCGACGTTGGGGTCTATGACCAAAACGGGGCCATACGCCAAATCTTTCAACTCAAACACTTTCCCCGAGGGGTTTTCCGGCGGCTTCCGAGATACTCGGCGTCGACAGATCAAAGAATCCTTCGACACAGCATGGACGAAGCATCAGCCACCCGTATGGACATTGGTCGTCCCGTGCAAGCCTACGGATGCCGAGAGCAAATATGTCAGTGGCTTAGCTCGCGGCAAAAAGACATCCGTAAGCACGTGGGGTTGTAGGCATCTGGACATAGAGCTCGCTAAACCCGAGAACCGGGACATTGTGGATAACGCGACCCGAAGCCCCCTTCTCTCCGCGCTCAAAATCATAGGGCAGGAACAGGCAGCCCTCGCCAGCCCGGGTGACCTTGCTAAGAGGGCGTCCGACCTCCGCGGGGTTACTTCCGGGCGAAGCCTGTATTGGGACGCAGATTTCCACGTATCTAAGGAGGGCGTCACCGAAATCTTCAGGGCCAAGCATCCTAGGGCTCAGGAACTTGAGCCCCTCGGCTTCCAATTCTCTGTGAGCAAGGGTGCATTCGGTGACGGTGTTCAACGGCTAGTCGACTATGGGGCTCGGCGCCGAGTGACAATCCCGGGTACAGCAGTCGAAGGATTCCGATCGCTTGGGCCGGATTGGTTTCAGCAACAGGGCGAAATCGAAAGGATCGAGATAGAGCCAGCCGTACCTCTGCCTCCGGATCAACGGACAACCGTGACGCTGGAGTTCCTAGACGAGGACGGCTTTACCCGTGCAAGCCACCAGGGACTGATGCTCGCCCGCAGTGACGGGAAGGCTGGAGTTGCTTTCCTCGCCCGTTTCTATGGCCTTCTGGAAATTGACGTTGAGATTCCATACGAACAGGCTACGGCGGGGAATTTTGACCTCAGCATGGGTTTCGCCAATGCGCGGATCAGTGAAGCCGAGGGCGCACTGCGTCTTCTCAGCGATTTCGATTCTGATGCCGTCCTGCAGGTGCTTTTCGATGGAAAGAAGTTCATGAAGGGCCTTGCGAAGGGGAACGCCCAAATAGTCGATGAAGCTGCAGAACTTCTTATTGAGGATCTCGCAGTGCTTCAGCGCAAACTTCACGCTACCTTCCGAGTCCCCGCCGAGCTAAGCAATCGCGACCGCGTTATGCTCCGAGTTGCTCGTCTACTGGCTGATGGAAAGGCGACCTGGATGCCCCCTGAGACGTCCCTCACAGGCACCCTTACTGGAGAGTCCGACGAAGGGATGGAAACTCTACTGTCAGGCGCCTGCGCCGTCACGATGTCGATGCCCGCTTTCCCCATAGAAATCCAAGGCAGCCGGTTCCGGATGGGCCCCGTGGTCTTCTACCACCCCCACACGACCGTTCGAGACGCAGACCAGCTCAGGAAGGCTTTCGAGGAAGGAACAGCCGCAGGTCGGAAGGCAGTTTTCACTCCCAACGAGGGGAAGCCGATCTGGATCATGCCGGGAGGGTACGACAACGGGCGTCTAGTTCCTCCTGAAACCGTCGCCTGGGAACTCCCGGGCATATCTATGCCTCTCACCGAATCGGGCAAGTCTCAGGTTGCCCTTGGTGGCAACTAGAAGTGATCAACAAAGCGGCGGATCTATCCGCTGGTGTGAAAGGTAGAAATGGGCAGGAAGAAACCGAAACAGCCGGTCATCGAGTATTGGCACGGCGGCGCTGCGGGGCGAGGAGTCGGAGAGAAACTCGTTCCAGGAACGGAAGCGCCGGGATACAGCCATGTCGTGGAGGGCATGTCTCGCGAAGAATTCGACCAACAACGTCCGGATTTCGTCCACATAACCAAGGACCGAAACCTTGCCTTCGACTACGCGGTTTCGTTTGCAAAGTTCGGCCCCGCCTCGTTGTATCGCGTCAGGCCTCTAGGGCATGTTGAGCATGACCCCGACTATCCGCGCGATGTCTCCTACCGTTGCCTGAGCGCCCTCGTGATGGCCGTTGAGCCGGATGCTATGACCGCTGAGACTGCAGAGACGGGGGCGGCCCGCGGATATGAAACTTGGGACGATGGCTCGCCGCTGTATGACTCCAGTGGATACGCGCTGCCCAACAAAGTGCAGCAACATTTCGGTGTCACGCCAGCCCACTTGCGATCGCTCGGGTATGAGGCTGACATTGATGAGATCAACCATCGAGCTGTGCAGACCGTGCAGTCGCTTCACCCTAATTTGAGCCCCGAGGACGTACTCGAGTACCAGAAGTCGATCGAGTAGGCAGATACGGCTTAACTCTTCGGATAGGGCCATGCTGAGAGGATCTGCTGCAGCTCCTCGACTGTGAACTGGTAGTTGCCGTAAGAGTGGAGTTTCTTGTCCCAGAGCGGCCTCCATACGGAGAGCATTCGCTGGTAGGTGGCGAGCATCGGCGAATGGGAATTGCCGCGCTCATTTTCATCACTGAAGCGGTCGGCAAGGTCCGTCCAGCGCCCGTTCTTGATGAGGTACTCGGCGAAGGATGAGAGTTTGCCTTCGTGCGCGTTGTTGAAGTCGAACCCTCTAAAACTCAGCGCGTAGTCCGCGTGTTCGCCAAGGGATGCTCTCTGCTGTTCATCCAGGCGCGAAACGCTACGCTCGATGGTTGTAAACATCTCCAGGATGTCGAATACGAGGGTGCTTTCCCGAGCAGTCAGCTCAGGTTGGATCATCTCAAACGTCTTGTAGTACTCCGACGTGTAGCCGGCATTCAAGACCTCGACCATCTGTCGGTGGTACTCAACTTCCCATTCAGGGTCGGTTATGAGGTTCGCCAGAATCTCGTGCTGAAGTGCCAGCTGTCGGCGCTCATAGGCAGAGAGTGACTTTGGAGTCGCGTCCGCGCGCGGGCGATCGTCATCCCTGCCGAGTGCCTGGCCAATAAGTTCGCGAAGGAGGTCGCTGGTGCTGACTCCCCTGGCTCGAGCAAGAGAATCAACTGCATCGCGGCTGTCGTCGTCGATTCGGATATTAATCTGTGCCATCTAAACTCCCGTTATCATAGTAGCGATATGTAATACGGTAACACGCTGAATCAAGAGGTGTGAGTTTCCGAGGGCCGGGCTCGTCATCTTTCATCCGGGCAGGAGGTCCAAAACGACCCTTTAGGACCTCCGAATCTGGGGTCATGTGCGATCGCCCCCGCGCACGCTTCGCCCGGATCCCGCGGCTGGACCATATGATCAGAGGCGTCGGTTTTAGCCGATTTCACCTGTTTCTCTTCTCCGGGGGTCCCTTCGTGGCAACGACGTTCGATGTACTGCTTGATTCGTACCGCGACCTTGCGGACTCGGAGCGGATGAAGGGCAACTACTTCGAGCAGCTAGTTGGCCGGTACCTGGAGACGGACGGGGTTCAGGCCCCGCAATACCGGAACGTGTGGTTGTGGAGGGATTGGCCGGACCGAGACGGCAAGAAGGACAACGGCATCGACCTCGTGGCCGAGCGCCAGGATGGCGGCTTCACTGCCATCCAGTGCAAGTTCTATGCCGAGGGCCACGGGATCCAGAAGCAGGATATTGACTCGTTCATTTCCGCGTCAGGAAAGCCTCCGTTCACGCATCGGCTCATCGTGGACACGACCGGGCGGGACTGGTCTCCGAACGCGGAGGAGATGCTGGACAACCAGCACCTGCCCATCCAGCGCATCGGGCTCACGGACTTCCGTAATTCCAACATCGACTGGGCCACATACGAGCTGACCGACCCCTCTAATGCCCCCAAGCTCCATGACAAGAAGCAGCTGCGAACCCATCAGCATGAAGCAGTCAACGCCGCCATGAAGGGCTTCGAAACCAACAATCGCGGCAAGCTCATCATGGCCTGCGGCACCGGGAAGACCTTCACCGCCCTAAAAATCGCCGAGCGATTCGCGGAGCAAGAATCCCACGTCCGCATCCTCTTCCTGGTCCCTTCCCTGGCGCTGATGTCGCAGTCGCTGAAGGAATGGTCGGATGAGACCACGCAGACGATGCACGCCTACGCTGTCTGCTCTGACACCAAAGTCGGCCGTCAAAAGAATTCCGACTTCACCGACGTTGCTCTCCATGACCTGCAGATCCCGGCCACAACGGACGGAGCCACCTTGCTGGAGGCCATGGGGACCCGCGAATTGGACGAGGGTATGACGGTGGTGTTTTCCACCTACCAGTCCATCGACGCGGTATCCCAGGCGCAGAAGGCCGGTCTGCCGGACTTTGACCTGATCATTTGCGATGAGGCTCACCGCACGACCGGCGCCACCCTGGCCGGCACCGAAGATTCCCATTTCGTGAAGGTCCACCGCAACGACGTCGTCGCCGGCGCCAAGCGCCTTTACATGACCGCTACCCCGCGGCTGTTCAACGACGACACCAAGAACAAGGCGCTGGAGCGGGACGCGATCCTGTGCTCCATGGACGACGAAACCATGTACGGGCCAGTGTTCTACCGGATCGGCTTCGGCGAAGCCGTCACCAAGAAACTCCTGACCGACTACAAAGTCCTCGTCCTGGGCGTGGAGCAAAGCCAGGTTGTCGCGAGCTTCCAGGACCAGCTGGCGGACTCAGACATGGAACTGCAGATCGACGACGTCGCCAAACTCATCGGCTGCTGGAACGGACTGGCCAAACGCCGCTCCGGCACCCACGAAGCGTCCTTCGGCAACGACCTGGCTCCTATGAGGCGCGCCGTTGCGTTCAACCGGGACATCAAATCCTCCAAACTCGTGGAATCCGAATTCCCCGACCTGGTCCGGGTGCACCTGACCAACCTGGACAACGATGACCCCACCGATGACCTAAAGGTTGAGGTCAAGCACGTGGACGGCGGCTTCAACGCCATCACCCGCGCCGAACGGCTCGACTGGCTCAAGGAAGACATCGATGGCCCCGAGGATCAGCCCGTCTGCAGAATCCTCACCAATGCCCGCTGCCTCACCGAGGGTGTGGACGTCCCGTCCCTGGACGCCGTCCTCTTCCTGAACCCACGCAATTCCATGGTCGACGTCATCCAGGCCGTCGGCCGGGTGATGCGCATCGCCAAGGGCAAGCAATTCGGCTACATCATCCTGCCCATCGCCATCCCCGAAGGCATGTCCACCTCCGAGGCCCTGCGGGACAACAACCGCTACAAGGTCGTCTGGCAGGTCCTCCAGGCCCTCCGAGCACACGATGAACGCATGGACGCCGCGATCAACCAGATCGAGCTCAACCACAAGGCACCCGAATCCATCCTTGTCGACACCGTCGACCTCTCTCCGAAGAAGAAAGCAAAGACGAACGTGGGCGGCAACGCCGGCGGCGGAGAAGCCACCGGTGGAGGAAATGGCGACGACGAAGAGGGTGAACAGACCTACGTGCAGCCGGCGCTCCAGTTCCCGGTGGGGGAGTGGAAGGACTCCGTCTACGCGAAGATTGTGGACAAGTGCGGCAACCGGATGTACTGGGAAGACTGGTCCAAGGACATTGCCGACATCGCCAACAAGCACATCGTCCTCATCAATAACCTGCTGACCGAAGCGAACCCGGAACACCGGAAAGCCTTCGACGATTTCATTCAGGGCCTGCAGGAGAACCTGAACCCGGAGATCGACCAGGCGCAGGCCGTGGAGATGCTGGCCCAGCACCTCGTCACCAAGCCCGTTTTTGACGCAATGTTCAAGGACTCCAATTTCACCGAGCACAACCCCGTGTCGCTGGCAATGCAGAACATCCTGAACCAGCTGGATAACCACTCCGCGTTCGAAAAGGAACGTGCCGGCCTGGAGAAGTTCTACGATTCCGTCCGGGCGCGGGTGAAGTCCATCGATAACGCTGCGGCGAAACAGAAGATCATCCTGGAGCTGTACGACAACTTCTTCCGCAACGCCTTCCCCCGCGTCGCGGACCGCCTCGGCATCGTGTTCACGCCTGTCCCGGTCGTGGACTACATCCTCCGCTCGGCTGACGCCGCCCTGCGCCTTGAATTCGGCAAGTCTCTCTCAGACGAGGGGGTTTCCATCCTCGAACCCTTCGTCGGCACGGGAACCTTCGTCACCCGGCTTCTGCAGTCCGGGCTCATCAAACCGGAAGATCTGCACCGCAAATACACCCGGGAACTCTTCGCCAACGAGATCGTCCTACTCAGCTACTACATCGCCGCAATCAACATTGAAACCGTCTTCGCCGAAGAGAATCCACAAAACACGGGCTCGACCATGGCTATGTGCCTTTCGACGGCATCGCCCTAACGGACACCTTCCAGCTCAACGAATCCGACGGCGCCTTCGACTCCGTGGTCTTCCCTGAGAACTCCGAAAGAGTTAAGCGGCAGAAGAACCAGGACATTCGCGTCATTGTCATGAACCCGCCGTACTCGACGGGCCAGACCAGCGCGAACGACAACAACCAGAACCAGGCTTATCCAGTGCTGGATTCTTCGATCGCCGAAACGTACGCGAAGCTGTCCACTGGAACCAACAAGAACAGCCTCTACGATTCATATATCCGAGGCATCCGGTGGGCGTCCAACCGGATCAAAGACGACGGTGTCATCGCGTTCGTCTCGAACGGATCCTTCATCGACGGCAACACCGCCGATGGCATCCGGAAGACGTTTGCCACAGAATTCAGCCGAATTTTCGGCTCTCCTGACATAAGTGTGGGTCAGGGTTTGTATGTTATGGGGCATGGGTAGCCCGGTAGATTTGGGAGTTCTCACACCGTCCAAATTTAGGAGCTACCCATGCGTGCTACTACTCTACTCAACCGCGTCTTGAACCTGACGGGTGTCCGGGTTGTTGATGTTGATCCTGGGGCCGGGGGTCCCTTGCTGGTCCGGGTGGCGTTGATGGCCCGCAGGCGCCTTGACTGCCCGCACTGCAGCTACTCGACGATGGCCGGATATGACACCCGCTGGGCGGAATCCACGTGGCGGCATCTGGACTTCTCCGGTCGGGTCCTGCTGCTGACGATGCTCCGCCGGCGCCTGGTCTGCCCCAGCCACGGCATCGTGGTCCAAGGCGTGCCATTCGCCCGGCCAGGTGCCAGGTTCACCACGGACTTTGAGGACATGATCGCCTGGCTGGTCACCCGGGCGGACAAGACCACGGTGTCCCTGTTCGCCCGGATAGCGTGGCGGACCGTCGGTGCGATCTGTGAACGCGTCGTGGCCGAACAGCTCGATGAAACCCGCTTCGAGTCCCTGGTCAATATCGGGGTGGATGAGATTTCCTGGCGCAAACACCACCGCTACCTCACACTCGTCTCCGACCACGCCACCTCGAAGATCGTCTGGGGTGCACCGGGGAAGAACGCGGCGACACTGGACGGATTCTTCAAAGAGATCGGACCCGAAAAGACGGCCGAGATCGAGGCTGTCAGCATGGACATGGGGCCCGCCTTTGCCAAGTCCGTGAAGGCCAACGCCCCGGACGCAGTCATCTGCTACGACCCGTTCCACGTCATCCAGCTGGCCACGAACGCTCTGGAATCATTCCGCCGTTCCATCTGGCAACGCACCCGTGAGCTGCCCGATCAGGACATCGCGAAGAAGTTCAAGGGAACCCGCTGGGTGCTGCTGAAAAACCCACAGAACCTCACCGAGAAGCAACAAGTCACCCTGGCCGGGCTCGAACGCACCGGAGGGCTGCTCTGGGACGCCTACCAGCTCAAGGAATCACTGCGTGAAGTCTTCGCCGGCGACCTCAACCCCGCGGACGTCATGGAGATGATCACCACCTGGTGCGACCTCGCCGCCAAATCCAACATCCGCGAGTTCACCAGGGCTGCGGCCACGATCCGATCCCACACCAAAGGGATCTACGCAGCCGTCACCAGGAAACTCTCCAACGGCCGCCACGAGGGCCTGAACAACAAGATCAGAACCATGACCCGCAGATCCTACGGATTCCACACACCCGAAGCCGCCCTCGCCCTGATCATGCTCGCCTGCGGCCCCCTCGAGATCAAACTCCCATACCAGAAATAACCGAACCCACATTCACGTCAGGAGAGCCGAATTTTCGTCTATAATCTGCGTGGCAACCAGCGGACTTCGGGGGAAGTATCGCGAAAAGAAGGCGGCAAAATATTCGGCAGCGGTTCCCGCACTCAGGTGGCCATTGCCATCCTGATTAAGAACTCTGCCTCCACCGGGCCTGCCGACATCCAGTACCGAGACATCGGCGACTACCTGACGCGTGAGCAGAAACTCGACATCCTGCATATTGAGCAGTCGCTTGAAGGCACGGAATGGGAAACAGTCGCCCCCAATGTTTCAGGTGACTGGGTCAACCACCGAGACGAAAATTATGACTCCTACCAAGCCCTTGGCGACAAGGCGACAAAGGGCAAGTCAACGACTCAAGCGATCTTCGAGATGTACTCATCAGGCCTGAAAACCAATCGCGACGCCTGGTGCTACAACTTCAGTCGCCTTGCTGTGGAATCGAATATGCGCCGTATGATCGCCAACTACCAAGAGGAACTCGGGTCGGGTCGACTGCAACCGGATACCAACCCAACGAAGATCAGCTGGAACCGAGGGCTCTTGGCGGACTTCGCAAAGCGGAAAAGTCACTCCTTTGATGAATCGGCCGTGGTCACGTCGGCCTACAGGCCCTTCACTACACAGACCGCGTACTTCAACCGCGAAATGAACGACATGGTCTACCAGTTGCCGAAACTGTTCCCTACTCCGGGCCACGCTAATCTCGTCATCACGGCGCCCGGCCCAGGGGCAGCTGCTGGATTCTTCACGCTGATGTACCAGATGCTGCCATCACTCGGGGCTGCAACGGGCCTCCAATGTTTCAGTCTCTACACCTACGAGCGGATGGCAAGCACCGCTCAGAGCGATTTGTTTGCGGAGACTGAATTCACAGTCATTGACGGGTATCGCCGGAACGACAACATCACCGACGCAACGCTCACCACCTACCGGGGCTTCTATGAGGAGTCGAAAATCAGCAAGGAAGACATCTTTTACTACGTGTATGGCCTGCTGCACAGCCCGGCCTACAAGGAGCAGTACAAGGCCGATCTGATGAAGATGCTTCCGCGGATCCCCAGGGTCAAGGATTTTTGGGGCTTCAGTCAGGCAGGACGCGACCTCGCCAATTTGCACCTGAACTACGAAGCCGTAGAGCCGTACCCGCTGGATGAGCAGGTACGGGGGGCTGCGATGTCCAAGAGCTCGATGACAAGCGGAGAAGCCTACGACTACTACCGGGTGAAGAAGCTGTCCTTCGCCGGCCGCAAGGACCGCTCAAGCATCGTCTACAACGAGGAGATCACGCTGAGCGGAATCCCGGATCAGGCCTACGAATATCAGGTCAACGGCAGGTCGGCGCTCGAGTGGATCATGGATCGCTATCAGGTCACGACCCACAAGGATTCCCAGATCGTCAATGACCCCAATGAGTACTGCCGTGAAATCGGTAACCCCCGCTACATCCTGGATCTCATCAAACGCATCGTTGGAATGTCGGTGGAAACGATGAAGATCGTGGGACAGCTCCCAGCTCTGGAGATCATGGAGTGACCGGCTGGACCAATGCTGTGCTGCGCAGGGACGTCGTTTGAGGGCAGACCGGTTCAGTTGGCCGCGTACGCCTGACGGGTGAGCTCCTCGACCAGGGGCCAGTTGGCGGTGGAGCTTATTCTCAGCTCCAGATTGCCTGTCCCGAAGTGTCCGATATTGCTGACGTCCCGGCTGAAACCCTCCACTGGCTCTACGGCCTCCGGGGGGAGCTTCAAATATACGAGCAGGTTTTTTGAGGTCGGGTGCACCTCCACGCAGGCGAAATTCTTGAGCCTGCGGAAGGCGAAGTAGAGGGAACGTTCGTTCTTGACGACGTCATCACCCAGGGACAGCGCGAACGTCTCAAATTTCTCGTACAGGGCGGCCAACTCATGATCTGCCTGGGCGAGTAGTTCGGTGACTGTTTTGGATCGTGACGATTTCTTCCCCGGCGCCGGGGAAGCGGTGGCTGAGCCCCCGGAGGTTTTGCGCATAGTTGCCGTTGTCTCTGTCGAGACCGACGTCACCAGTTCAATGGCCAAAAGATCGGGCCCGAAGTCCCGATACCGGACAAGTTCAACGTTTCGGTCGATCTGCCTGACTGCGTATTCGTCGTAACGGGTGAAGTCGTTAGCAACGCAGATCAGGCGGGGTGCGGACCAGTCGATACTCTCCGCTGTCGCGGTCCCAAGACGGGATGCCACCAAGATCTGGAACTCTCCCTTGTGGTCCATGAGCCAGTCCAAGTAGAAGAGTCCCTGGTTGATGACGTTCTCATTGGACGTCCGCTTGTACTCGAAAATTACTGGCGAGCCGTTCTCGTCCAGGCCCAGCGAGTCGATCCTGCCGCGGTGGACTTTTCCTGTGGTGTATTCGGTGGCGAGGAACCTCACTCCGAAGGTGGTCTCCATGTTCTCTTCGATGAGAGTCTGGAGATTTCGTTCAAGAGCGAAGCTGCGGGATGTGAGCTCGGAAGCTCTGCCGCCATCTATGCGGAACAGTTTGAGATCGGTCACGGCCCAACTCTTCCATCCCCACGTCCTAGGCGGTGCCACGCCACGTATGGATGCAAAAGTTCAGTACAGGGAGGGCTGTCACTTGCCGCGGCGCACGTTTCGCTGCGGCGTGAAATCTATGACTGTGGCTTCGGGCCGCCGAGCCAGTAGAGCGCGACGTCTACATCCCTCGCGGACCAGGTGTGACCATGTAATTCAGCGGTCGACCGCAGAAATTCCACAAGTTCCATGTAGCGCCCATACCTGCCGCGCGCCGCGGAGAGCGGGAGTCCCAGAGTGTTCAATGCGGTTCGGGCACGTTCATCGTAGACCGCCATTCTTTCGGGTGCCGCAGCGAGCAAAAGTGCTGACGCGATGGCGTCTCCTCTATTGAAGCCAGGCAACGTCACGAGTGCGCTCCGGCCAGCAGAAGCGGCTTCAGGGACAGCCAGTAGCTCGTCGTTCACGGCGGTTACCGCCTTAGCCGTCACGGCCCGAACGTCTTCGTCTGGCATGGTCATCAGCTTGCGGACCCAAGGCGTATCCGCGCGGAGGCGTTTCCAGAACAACAAGGCCCCGATATCGGACTTGCCAATGCTGCCCTTGGCACTGATTCGGCCCGCTACCTCCCTTAGAACCTCGTCGTACACAGACGATGTACCTGACACGTAAGCGGCGTGGGAGTCGCGAAGAGTGTCCCAGGCATGGGGTTCCAGGGTTTGGGCTGCTTGGTTCGGCGCGTTCATGATTTGAGAATGTCACAAGTCCGTAAGACCGGTCTTGTCAGCGCTCAAGCTTCCAGGGAATCTTCTAGGTCGTCCTCGGAATCTTCCGTGCTTTCGGCCATTACTTTGCCGCCGACAAAAATTACTCCCAGGGCAAGCGCAGCACCAGCGCCCATTAGCACCTTCTTGAGCACCCCATCCAAAAACTGCTTATTCTCACTGTCCTTTTGGAACTCCAGCCTTCCAGTTTCCTGGATTTGCTCGATGAGAAACTTCTTCTGCTCCCAGCTCAGATCGTCCTTGCTGAGTTCCCCCTTTAGGATTTCTCTGATTTCCTGGAAGGCTTGATGGACATGTTCTTGGCTCTGCTTGTTGGCTGAGAGCGTGGACTCGTGCGCTTTCTCCATCGCATCCACAGCATCCATGGCGAACTCTTTGAAGACGGGGAACTGCTCAACAATCTTCAGAGCCACCTCCGTGTCCATGTCCGGCATCATGGCTGCGAACCTGATCATCTTGTCTTTGGAGAGATTCCTCCATGACTCGATCCCAAGCGCCTGCTTGATCTTGACTTCGTTCTTGTACTTCATGCCGTGGTTCCGTCCATCGTCCTGTCGGGTCTCCCCAAATCCTAATGGCGACCTACGCCAGCAAACCGATGAGCGTAGCGGCTAGTTGGTTGCGCGCAGCCTCTCAAGCGGTATTCCGCCGCCGTCGACTTTGCAGAAGCCAGCTAGCCCCATCTTTGGGGGCTTGGGATGAACCACGGAACCTGAGCCGGAGGAACCAACTCGCGAACTGAACCGTCAAAAACGACCGTTTTCGAATCTGCCAATATCGTCGCTGGGATACCGGCACTGCCGCTTCATTTCAAATGCTGCTAGGGCGCGCTGCATGCTGAGGGCAGTAACTTTTTGACCACCTCTGAAGCTCCTTTTCGAAGTGATCAAAATGATTAGTTCCTATTGAGGCCGTACTGGCGTGTCATGAGCGCCGCCTTGTAGTGGGCCTCGGCTGAGTTCACCTCTGAGGAAGGGGTGCTGGGTCCGAATACGCGCAGGAGGCTGAAAACGAAGTGCCGGGCATGGTCCGCCTTCGTTCTTGTAAATTCCCCCGCTGCGCTTTGGTAGGCAAGCTCGCGAAGGGCGACATTCCCGCCGTGGCCATCGCGCGCGTATGCTGTCCACCGGCCGAGGATTCGCTCGGCACCGTCAGCTTTGCCAACGTACTGTTTGCCGTTAGTGGAGTCTGTAATGAGGTAGATTCCCTGGACCTCTGACAGTGCGATACGCCAGTCGGCGTATCGGGGATCATCCACCATGTCCTGCAGTTGGTGAAAAGGGAGCAGCACTCCATCAAATCCTGGAAAGGGAACTTTGTCCCGGTCGGCGATCTCCAGCACAGGCATGCGGGCACCTGTGACTGAGCCGGCGCTTCGGTGCCAGCTCCGGGGATTGTCCCACTCGATTACGAGCCGGTCGTTAAGGGGCGCAAGGAACTCTGTGGGGCGCAAGTCGAAGCATCTGTAATTCTTGGAGGATGCTGTTTCCATCTCGCCATGGTTCTCATAGGTACCCCAAAGACGGGAGCGGCGTCCGCCATCGGCAATGAGGATCAGCCAGTACCGGGGAGGATGCGCGGGAAAACGGGGCGGAATGTCTTGCTCTCTGGTGTAGGCCAGGACTCGCTCCTGGGTCAAATCCTCTGGCCCGCGCAATGCATTGGGATCACTTGGCTTAAAAGTGTGGCGGATGACGTGGACGTCCTCGAGTCGAATCGCCGGGTCGTAGTCCGCGCCAATGCCACTAAGCACATGACCCAGGGTAAGGGAAGCGCGGAAAGCCGGCTCTTCAGAGGCCACCGTGCTCGAAGGCACGGAGAGGGCAAGGGATTTCAGATCAGGCACCGGAACACCTTATGCCACTGCGATTGTCGGTCACTCAGGGCTCGCTAGCGTGAGTCGGAGCCACCAGACGGAAGTGACTTTGTCCATCGTCAGACAACCTTGTGCTTCGCTTCGCCGTGGGGGTAACAGCTGCTTCGATACCAAGCTTTGCTTTCAGCTGGCGCTACGTGAGCTTCACATGGGAACGCCCCGGGTCCGCTCAAAGACGGAATACCGAGGCGACCAAGTTATGCGTTACAGGTAACGTGCCGGAGCGTGTCCGCCAGAGGCTATCCTGAACTTGCCCCTTGATCGTATCGGAAAGGCGACCAGATTGCATCCCAATGCGTCTACTTACGCACCTTGGGTGCAGGACTGGCTGACGATCGATAGGTTCAAGACTTACCTTCGCGCCGCTGGCAACAACACCCAGCGAGCTTTTGATTTGTATCAATGGAATACGGCTGTCAATGCCGCGCTTCTCCACGACTTTGCGCATGTGGAAGTAGCGCTCCGAAATGCACTGCATAGGGAACTGAGCACTCTGGTCCAGCCTTCATTGACCTGGCTCGCAGCGCCGGCTGCTTTGACTTTGTTTCCAGTCGCGATGACCACAAACAAGGCCGGCATAAGCTATGACGCCAATGCTTGGCTTCGAGGTCGGCTTCATGATGCCCGAGTCAAGTTCAAATGTGGCCATACGAGCCAACAACTCTCCACTACGGATGCAGGCCGTATCGTCGCGGACCTTACGTTCGGTGTGTGGGTGGAGCTTCTACATTCTCGATTTGAACCCACGATATGGACGAATGCGCTGCGAAATGCCTTTGCCCAAGGTATCGCTCGCCAAGACGTTTACAGCCGTCTTCGTACCCTCAACGACGTGCGAAACCGGCTCGCTCATCACGAGCCCAACCTTACTACTGTAAACAAGGTCCATCGCGAGCTATTTTGGCTGCTGAGCGTCTTGGATCGAGATGTCCAAAGGCACGTTCGGGCACATAGCCAAGTTGCCAGCCTGCTTGCAGCTAAGCCGTGAGTGGCCGTCGGCTGCCAACTAGCGCGAGTCGACTGACTTATCCGGTTTGTCGAACATCTGAGCTGAAAGCTTAGCTGCTGGTCCTCGGTTGTATCTAAGGGCCAATGGGTCGGCTGCGGGGGTCGGTATTCCGACCCCCAAAGGGCGAGAGCATCTAAACGTCTTTTTCGCTGCCACGATACTGCTTCGGTTTGGCCGAGAGGTATGCCCGCCACCGGTCACGGAACCAATGGCGCAAGCGTGTAGGAATAACGGCCTTTCGGAACCGGTAAAATCGCCGGCCCCATCGGGCCCGCCAGTTTGACCCCATCGGTATCCCGCCACCGTAGGGCGGGGGGCTCAGGACACCAGTGCTCGAGCGGCGCCACTCGTACCCCTGGGCATCGACAAATTTCACAACACTATACGGGGGTGCCTTCGAGATCGCCCCACTTACTGCGCCGGGAGCGTACTTCTCCCACCAGAAGGGCTCGGTGGTGAAGCTGAAGGAATCATCAGGAGCAACAACTAATTCTCGTTCACTACTTTCCGAAGTTGTGTAGCGGCTGACAGTAAGGACAACACGCCAAATTGGTGCTTTGCTGTAATTCGTGACCACTGCAGTATGAACAATGTCCGGGGTCCCCGGGATTTGGTGGATCGTCACCATCACCTGGCTTGCTTTTTCTCGAAGCGCGCGCCGTGAGTTCAGCACATATGTACGAACGGCAATCACGACACTGAAGCTGGTCAAGACGATTCCTACCCACACAGGGACATTGCCCCAGTCCAGATTCATATCGCCCCCTAGGTGCGCTCTCTCATTCACTGTGATAGTTCCGTTCAAGGTACTGCCGTGGGAGGTACGAGTAGCTGCCCCATGCCGCAAATATCTGTGGGGCCAACCGCCGGATGGCTGTGAGGGATGTAGCACGCCAGGCTGGGCAACCCCGCGTTCATAACCCTAAGATCTCTGGCTGCTATGCGCTGAGTAGGCCAATGCGTTTCTTAGAACCCAGATGATCCGACCCTGGTGCCGAGACTTATGGGCCAGTCCCGGAGGAACTGCCCGTGTCAAAAACGACCCTTTCCCGAGCGATTTGCGGATGGAAGCCCCGCCATGTCTCGGAAACATGTCTCCTTATGCTCGGTAGTGGACGAGTGGAAACTGACAGTAATGGCACGAATTGTTGCATGATCTGGGAAGGCCGATCGTGAGTACAAGTGGCGCACCACGTTAGAGTGTCACATCACTGATTTCTGACTTTAGGACGGAACATATGTTTGGTCGAGCTGTCGATACTGCAGCTTTACGAGATCAGTGGAATGCATCAATAGAGACGTTCAGGTTCGTAACCGACCTAATGGTCAAGGCTTGGGCGTTCTTAGTCGGTGTTAATGGCGTGCTTATTGGCTATGGCTTCGTTTCTCGTTCGGCTGGTCCAATTTTTATAGGAGCCCTCGTCTCTGGAGTCTCAGCTGTGCTCCCCGCCATGATTAGCCGTAGCCTCATTCCATTGGCGTACTCGGCCTACGTAGCTGAGAAGCAATTGTTTCCCTCAACGCCCGGATTGGTTCAAATCTATGCTCGAGTCGCATACAAGCGTCTGACAAAAGAGTTTGAAGACCTGGGATCTTCCATAGATGATGCCTCCCTCGACCGGGTTCGAAAGCATGCACACAAGCCAGCCGCTATCGGTAGGCGCATCACCGTCCTGCTTCTCTCCGTGGTATTGGCCCAGTTGCTCTTAGGGTCCTATTTCTTGTATGAGGGGCGACCTCTTTTTGATCTAGTACCTGCAAATACAACCACGACCTTCGCCCCTACCTTTGCTCCAACGTTCGCTCCGACCGTGCAACCAGCTCCCGTTCAGACAATATTCCCCTAACCCGTCGACCCTCTGTTGGCGGCACCGGCAAAAACGACCCTTTATGCCTGTACTGACGGGGAATGTTAGCGGCCATGAAAAACTGCCCATAGGCGGCCACGGAACTGCCCACTGGCGGCCATGAAAAGTGCCCGTTGGTGGCCATGAGATCTGCCCACTTCTTTGACTTAGCCCTGCTGCTTAAGCGGCGGGAGCCTCTTCCCGGGGTTTGATGACGGTGTCTAGTCGCACCAAAGTCGCCCGGGAAGAGGCCCTAATGAAGTTTGACGGAGAAATCATGGAAATACTTGCTGCGTATGATCTGACCGGATCTTTGCGCGCCGCCGCGGAACTCACTGGCTGCTCGCACCACACGGTCGCCCGGCACGTTGCTGCCCGGGACGCGGGTCAGCCGATCGCCGAGCCGGTCTACCGGGGCCGGGTCACCGATGCGTTCCTGCCCAAGATTGAGGAATGGATTGAGGCCTCCAAGGGCAAGATCCGCGCCGACAAAACCAAGCTCGCCTGGATCGTCCAGACCGACCCCCGGCTCGGCCGTGCCTACTACCTGAAGGAAGGACTTCGCACGGTCTTCAAACTGCCCTTCGACGAGGCCGCCGAAGCGCTCGACAAGTGGGTGGCCTGGGCGCGGCGGTGCCGCATCCCATCCTTCGTGAAACTGCAGCAGTCCATCGTCAAACACCGGGCCAGTATCCTGGCCGCCATCGAGCACAGGCTTTCCAACGGGCGCATCGAGTCCATGAACACCAAGATCAGACTCATCACCAGAATCGCCTTCGGCTTCAAATCCCCAGACGCACTCATCGCCCTGGCCATGCTCAGCCTCGGCGGTCCCAAACCAGTGCTTCCCGGCCGAAATTAGCCCACGGATGAGTCAGGAGAGCCAAATACTTGCTGCGTATGATCTGACCGGATCTTTGCGCGCCGCCGCGGAACTCACTGGCTGCTCGCACCACACGGTCGCCCGGCACGTTGCTGCCCGGGACGCGGGTCAGCCGATCGCCGAGCCGGTCTACCGGGGCCGGGTCACCGATGCGTTTCCTGCCCAAGATTGAGGAATGGATTGAGGCCTCCAAGGGCAAGATCCGCGCCGACAAAGCCCACGAAAAACTCCGGGCCCTCGGCTACGGGGGTTCGGAACGCTCGACCCGCCGGGCCGTCGCCCAGGTCCGCGCCGCCTGGCGTCTGGGCCACGTCCGGGTGCACCGCCCCTGGGTGACCGAGCCTGGTCAGTGGATCCAGTACGACTTCGGCGACGGGCCCGTGATCGAGGGCAAGAAGACCGTTTTGTTCGTGGCGTGGCTGGCATGGTCCCGGTTCAGGATCGTCATCGCCCTGCGGGACCGGACGGCTCCGAGTGTGTTCGCGGCGCTGGACCGCACGTTCCGGGTCTTGGGCGGCGCCCCGACCTACGTCCTGACCGATAACGAGAAAACGGTCACGGTGTCCCATGTTGCCGGGGTCCCGGTGCGCAACCAGCAGACGGTCGACTTCGCCCGCCACTACGGGGTGACGGTGTTGACCTGCCAGCCGGCTGACCCTGCGACCAAAGGCGGCGTGGAGTCCTCGGTGAAAGTCGCCAAGGCCGACATCGTGCCTAAGGACACCAACCTGCGGGCCGAATACGCCTCCTTCGCCGAGATCGAAGCGGCCTGCCAGGCGTTCATGGACGAGGTCAACCACCGTGAGCACCGGGTCACCCGCCGCAAACCCGCCGCGATGCTGGCCGAGGAAGCGCCACGGCTGCACCGGATCCCTGATACCGCGCACACGGTCGCGTTCGGGCTCTCCCGGGCCGTCCCGGAGAACACGCCTATGGTCACGTTCGAAAACGGCCAGTACTCCGTGCCGGCGTATCTGCTCGGCGCGCGGGTGTTCGTCAGATCCCACGGCGCCGGAGGCGACGAACAGGTCATCGTCGTCCACCACGGCAGCCAGGGACCGGTGGAAGTCGCCCGGCACCCGCGCTCCCGGCCCGGCAGCCCGGCCATCAACGACGCCCACTTCCCGGACCACCGGCCCAGGACCCCGGGCGACTACACAGCGAAAGCCAGGACGGCCGCGGAAGCGGAGTTCCTCGCAATCGGGGACGGCGCCCGGGCCTGGCTGCTCGAGGCCGCAGCGGCAGGCACCGGGCGGATGAACGTGAAAATGGCCGAGGCAGTCGCCCTGGCCAAGATCGCAGGACAGGCCGAAGTTGATCACGCGTTGGGGACCGCGGCCATCCATGGCCGCTTCGCGAACAAGGACCTCGCCTCGATCCTGAACGCCGCAAGCACGCGCACCACCACCCATGCCGCCGGGGAAACCCGGTCCCTGACCCAAGGCACCGCCGGGTGGGCGGCCATCGGCCGCCCACCCGCAACCGCCAGCGCCGCCGCCGTTCTGGAGGAAAGCGCATGAGCCCGGTCCCTGTCACCGCACCCGCATTGCCGGCGGAGCTCGAGGCACTAATGCGGCAGCTGAAGATGCCCCATGCGCGGGCGCTGGCGCCGGAACTCATCGCGACCGCCCGAGCCCAGCGCTGGGAACCGGCCGAGGTCATCAAAGCGCTCTTCACCGAGGAAGTCACCGGCCGGTCCCGGTCCATGCTCGCCACCAGACGCAAGGCCGCGGGCTTCCCGACCGGGAAGACCTTCGACACTTGGGACCCTGCCGCCTCCTCGATCCCGGCCCCGACGCAGCAGGCGCTCCGGACGCTGGAATGGATCGGGCGCAAGGAGAACGTCGTGATCTGCGGCCCCTCCGGCACGGGCAAAACGTTCTTCCTCGAAGCCCTCGGGCAGCAAGCCGTCGAAGCCGGACTGCGGGTCGCCTGGTTCCGCCTCGAGGACCTCGGCGCCCTGATGCGCGCCCACCGCTCCGATGACAGCGTCACTAAAGTCGTCGCCCGGATCCTGCGCGCAGATTTGGTGGTGGTCGATGACATAGGTCTCCTGCCGGTGGGCACCGACGCGGCGGAGGGGCTCTACCGTCTCGTCGACGCCGCCTACGAGAAACGATCCATCGCGGTTTCCTCAAATTTGCATCCTGCCGGCTTTGACGAGCTCATGCCTAAAACCCTGGCCACGGCAACCGTGGACCGGCTGCTGCACCACGCCCACGTCTGCCAGACATCAGGGGATTCAATCCGCCTCAGCCAGGCCTTGGCCGGAAAAGGAGTCACGCCAATGAACTAAACCCACACCCCAACATGGCCAACGCCACCAAACACCCGGTGGGCAGATCTCGTGGCCATGAGTGGGCACTTTTCATGGCCACCAGCGGGCATTTCTGCTGGCCGCCCGTGGGCACAAACTATTGGCCATTGACAGGGGAAGCCCGGAACCCCTCTTGTCAGTTTCAGAAGTTGTCTGCACTGGATCCCGCGGAAGTACGGGACCGGTGCACGCGACTTCTGACACGGAAGTGTGCGAAGTCGTCTGCACCGACCGTCGTTTTGTCTGAAGTCGTGCGCACCAACCGTCATTCTGTCCGAAGTTGCCTGCACGAACCGCCACCGCCGTCCGGGATTTTTAGGCGCTCGGCTGGGTCTCGGCGGTCAGCGTCTCCGGCGGACGGGGCGGCAGGTAACGGTAGAGACTGGAGCGGGTAATACCGGTGGCTTCCACGATCTCGGAGATGGACTGATTTTCCTGGTCGCGAAGGTGGACGGCGTAGGTCAGTTTCGCCGGATCGACCACGCTGGGCCGGCCGATCCTTTTGCCCTTGGCGGCAGCAACGGCGCGCGCGTGGGCTGCGCGTTCGATGGCATAGGTTCGTTCCATTTGGCCGAAGAGCGCGAGCATCACCACTGCCAACTGCGACATGGGATCCTCTGGATTGGCGGAATCAACCCGGATCGGGTCAGCCAGGTTCCGGACTCCGACCCCGCGGCCTGCCAGGTCGTGGATAAGGTTCAGAGTGTCCCGGACGGTACGGCCCAACCGGTCCAGGGTGTGCACCACGATGACGTCCCCATCGCGGGCCTGATCGAGGGCTTCATGCAGTCCGGGCCGATTTGTCGTGGATCCGGATTTCTTGTCCACATAAATATGTTTGGCAGGAATCCCCTCGCCGCGCAGCGCTTCGATCTGCCGGTCGAGGTCCTGTTTCGCGGTCGAGACGCGGGCGTACCCAATATTCATTGGACCACTGTTGTGACTGTTAGTTTAGAATGGCGGCTTCTTGCCAGTTCGGTTTGGCGGTTTCGGGGTCGCGTAGGCCGGTGACTCACTGGGACAGTTCGCTTGGTCTTTGGCGTTCCGACGCGCGGCATGCTTGAAAAGGTTCCTGCCGTGGGTGAGGATTGAGCCAGGGCCAAGCTCATTTGCGGTCTGAACGCCGTGTTCTACAAGCTGAATCGGTCCGTGCCGTTGATCCATCCCTCATCCTCGTGAAGCAGATGAGGCTTCGGTACGCGGGGGTGTGCAGGGCGTGCGACGCCGGTCTTCCGCCCGGAACAGAACCACGCCTGCCAGCATCCGGTGAAGTGCGTAATAAGGTGTTTGGTCCGGAATGCAACTCGTGGACGGCGAAGTGAACCCTGAGAAGGGTGTTAGCGGCCATGACAACTGCCGGCCGGTGGCCATGAGATCTGCCCACTTCTTTTAGTTAGCCCTGCTGCTCAACAGCCGCGGCCGGCGGCGACGGGCAGGCGGACTTGGGCCAGGACACGCGCCGAAATTGACCAGGCTTCACCTGGACCAGGAAGGGCAATACCAGCTGGACGGGGGCCAGTGCTATTTCTTGGCCCAGTCCCCGCAGCCGTCGGTGTCGAAGGTCTGGCCTTCAGCCAAGTTGACCTCGGGGAAACCCCCCTTCACGAAGTAGTCGTAGGCGATGTAGTCCTTGCCGTTGCTGCCGGTCCGGGTAATCTTCCAGGAGCAATCCCCCACCACGGCCTTGGTGGTGCGGTACGTTCCGGGTTCGATGTCGGTTCCGACCGTCCAGATCCCTTGATTGAAGGTTTTCGCCGCATTCTTCTCGGCGGTCCCAACGGCAGCTTCACGTTTGGCCACGGCATCCTCTCGGGCCTTGAGCTTTGTAGCCGAGTCAGCTTCGGACTTCGCCAAGGCGTCCTCGCGGTCCTTCAGTTTGCCGGCCGCACTGGCTTCGAGTTGGGCACTGGTCATCGGGGCGGCAGCCCTTTCTTGAGATGCACCTACTCCGGCGGCAACACTGCCGATCAGCAACGATGCGGTTCCCGCCAGACAGACTGCGATCGCAGCCTTGCGGGTGGGCAGGTTCGCCCAAGTCCGCCTCTCGGAACCCATCGCGATCAGTCCGGTTACCACAGCAGCGAGCCCTAGAATGATCAGGATCGCTTCACCACGACCGGCTGCCATGTTCCCCAGGACAAGGACGCTCAGGATGACGGTGATGATCCAGAACCAAATTCCAAAGGGCCTTTTGCCTGCTTGGAACGGAGCGCGGGGCAGGGGCGGAAGCCCGTCACGCCCCCAGTGCTTCTGCGGGTGCGGTCCTGGGTGGGGTTGCTGTCCATATTGGGGGGGATACTGCTGAGGGTAATGCCCGTATTCCTGTGGATAGGGCATCGGCTGTGGTTGCTGTCTTGGGTCCAACGGCATGTTCGGGTCTTGATTCATCTGGTGTGTCCCCCACGGAAAAGTTATTCGTCACGGCAGCGCGACGAAGTAAGGGTAGCACCGCCCGAGGCCGCCATTAGCTTGACCCGTACCGGACCACCGCTACAACACGCTTGCGTCCATGCAGCCTTGTGTATCCAGGGATTTCATGCTGCCAATCCTCGTTGCCGGGCCCCTTCTGGTGGGGCTGCTGAGTCCGCCATGCGATAGGTCTAAAACGACCGTATCTGCTACAAACCAGCCGACTCATTGAAGATGTCATTTTCAGAAGTCGGCTGCACAAGGGCGCGCGGAATTCCGGGGTTGTGCAGACGAGTATGGATATTGAAATGTCAGAAGTCGCCTGCACGAAGCTGCGTTCTGCTCAGTAGTCGTCTGCACCAACAGTCATCTTTTCTGAAGCCGCCTGCACCAACCAGCAGGAGCTACTTCTTTGAATCCTCGGTCGCGCATGTTGCCGGGACCCATCGGTAGAGGGTGGGCACGGACACTCCCAAAGTATCGGCGACCTCTCGGGGCGGCGTTCCCTGCTTGAGGAGTTTGCGGGCTGAACGGATCTTGGCATCAGTCATGATGCGTTTGCGGCCGCCGACCCGGCCTTGTTCGCGTGCGGCCTGCAGGCCTGCCTGCGTACGTTCGACCATGAGTTCCCGTTCCATCTGGGCCAGAGAAGCCATGACGTTGAAGAAGAAGCGTCCGGAGACCGTCGTGGTGTCGATCGCATCGGTGAGGCTGGCGAATCCTACGCCGCGGTCATTCAGTCCGCCGGCGAAGTCCAGGAGGTCTTTCACGCTCCGGCCCAGGCGGTCCAGCTTCCACACCATCAAGGTGTCACCGTCGCGCAGGTTGTCCAGAGCCTGGTCGAGGCCGGGGCGTTGGGACTTGGTGCCGCTGATCGTGTCTTTGTAAATCTTGTCGCATCCGGCCTTCTTCAGGGCTTCCATCTGCAGGTCCAGGTTCTGGTCCCGGGTCGAAACCCGGGCGTAGCCGATGCGGTGCGTGGCCATAGGGGTGTGCTCTTCTCAAAACTCGGTTGGGGGTCTTAGTTCGACTGTACCGTTTCGAGAACTATTTGTGAGAACCGGGGCCAGGGTTGCCTCTTTTCGTCGTCGCCCCAATTTTCCGGGGCAGGACGTTAGGCCACTTCGATGAGCGACCGGCCCCGGGATTCTCGATTCAAGCTGTTCTTGAAATCCTTCGTTTCCGATAAACCTTTGAGAGACTGCCCCACCCATCGAGATCGTGCCGTCCTGACAAGGGATCCATAATTGCGAGTCGAACAGAGGCTTAGGACATAGCCGTGAGGGCGAGCAAAAGAGGCGCCGACTTCGCCCCAAGCCTGATTCGTGCTGGCGGTTATGTTTAGCGCCCCGGTCCCCAGTTGGAGCTGACTCAAGTGCAAGGCCTGTTCCAGGCCGGCGGCTAGCGCATACACAACGACAAGCCAGGCGATAAGCGGCTGGTGCTGGTCCTGGCTGAAACTGGTCGCACGCATTGATCCTCCGGTGAACGAAAGAGTCGCTGTCCCTTCTCTTTTCCTGCCGGAGGCTGGAGTACTGTCAGTCACATGTCTGATTGGGGATGGAACCCGGCTTCATTCGGGGCTGTTGGGACCGTAACGGCGGCGTTCATGGGCACGCTGGCGCTGCTAAACGCTGCAAGGCAGTATGGACTGTCACTTCGCCTAGCTAGGGAAAGCCAGCTGGAGAAGCTCCGAAAACAGGCTGACTTGGTCACAATTCGGATAATTAGGGATAGTACAAGCCATGGCTACCTGATGGAGCCTCATCACCCGGATCCGCCTGGCCGGTACTTTGAGTATCTCAAGGTTGTGCCGCCCGATACCAGGGTTCTGTTGATTGAGATCGCCAATCGTAGCGACGACAGAATCTTTCTTCGACGCCTGATTTCTGCCGATGTGCTAGCCCACGGGATCGTCCCCAGTACGTCATATGGGAGACGAGAGTGGGATAATTCTTGGGAAATTTGGTTTCGGAAACATGAATTTCCTCCAGGGGTACTGTACGTAAAGCTGCATATCTCCCAAGGTACTTCTCGCGAATGGCGGCCTGTATTTTCTCCCCGTGGACGCGGCTTTTCCCCCCGGAGATTTGGGCTGGTGTTCACCGACGACTTAGGAACGACCTGGACGAGGCGTCTTAGCGGTGAGCTTCAGCGAGGTTGGCTGGAAGCAAAGGATCTATGGAAGTAGCCCCTTCGATTACGTTGACCTTTGCCCCACCTCTGCATGCAGGTCTTCCGGCCCCTCCTGTTGCATTCAGGCGGGCCGGGACTCGGCATGATGCCGGCGCCCGGCTTCTTCCCGAACAGTCGCACTGGATGACAGTGGCCGTGGTTGTGCAGACGACTTCTGACATTTCGTGTAGACGCCTTCTGAAAATGACACCTCTCAGAAATCGTCCTCTCCGATGCTAAGCTGTGCCAGAACTCGACTGCGAAATCTACGGAGACAAACTTAGTCAAAACTCCGAGGACGACGGTTTTTGAATGAAGGAGAGGGGAACTGATGTGGCTACGTTGATGGGTTACGCCCGAGTAAGCACTACGGAGCAGTCGGTGGACCTGCAGCTGGATGCTTTGAACGCTGCCGGGTGCTTCCGGATCTGGACAGATTTTGCGTCGGGTGCGACGGCGGAACGGCCGCATTGGCAAGACTGCTTGGATCATCTCCAGCCGGGGAACATCTTGGTGGTCAACGATTTGTCCCGGCTCGGGAGGAACACCGCCGACCTGGCCGGCATCGTGAAGACGCTGGCTGACCGTCAAGTTGGCCTCCGGTCACTGACGGAGACCTGGCTGGACACCACCAACTCACAGGGGTTGCTGATGTTCCACTTTTTCTCCGCTATCGCCGAGTACGAGCGGAACCGGCTGCGTGAACGGACCATGGCCGGCCTTGCAGCGGCGAAAGCCCGCGGCCGCGTGGGCGGGCGCCCGACCAAAATGACGCCGGACAAGTCTGACACTGCCCACCGGATGCGTGGCCAGAAGCGCACGATCCGCGACATTGCCAAGACCATCGAGGTCAGTGAAGCCACCGTGGTGCGTGAGCTCGCACGGCAGCGGAAGAGCCTGCAGGCACCGCAAGAGTAGGTGCGGCTGTTAATCCTCCGGTGCCTTCGCTAGCGTGGAGGCAAACGGAGGGGGACGGCGCACATGGCACCGAGGAAATCTAAGAACCACATTGAGGGCCAGATGAGTCTGGAGTCCTTGTGGGCCGAACCGGAAGAGGTAATCAATGAACGAGCACGGCAGACACGCCATGGAAACCATGAAGAGTCACGACCCGGAGAGCTTCTCGCAGATAGCGGACCCCGAGACACACTTTTCGACCTTGGGGGAGGAGATCCAGCAGGCAATCTGGGACCTCAGCGAACAGCTGACACCAACCAGGGGCTCGGAACCGCCGCTGGAGTACATCGGGCTGGCGAACATGGCCAAGCTCCGGGCACGCGAGATGGTGTACCAGGAGATGATCTACGCCAGCCTTCCCGCGGAGCCAGAGGAGATGGAGCCGACCTACGGGGCCCAGGAGGACGAGGAGAGCTAGGAGCCGAACCCCAGCAGGAGCCGGCAGCGGTTTCGACGGCCGGACGGTTCCGCCCAGCATCCCAGACGGACCTTGCGCCATCGGGACAGAAGTCCCGCTTCGCAGCAAACGTTGAAGCAATCCGCATCGTCCGGGAGCTGGAGGACCAGCAGAGGCCGGCCACCGAGGTAGAGCAGCGTTCCCTGGCGCGGTGGTCCAGCTGGGGAGCGGTGCCCCAGCTGTTCGACAAGACCGAATGGGCGGCCGAGCGCGCCCAGCTGCAGGAAGTCCTGAGCGAGCGCGAGTACGCCGCCGCGTCGCGGACCACGACGAACGCCTATTACACCGACGCCGCCCTGGTAAAGGAAATCTGGTCCGCCGTCGACCGGCTCGGCTTCACCGGGGGAGAGGTGCTGGAACCCGGATCCGGCGCCGGAACATTCATCGGCTTCGCCCCGGAAGGCGCCCGGATGACCGGCGTGGAGCTTGATCCGCTGACCGCCTCAATTTCCCGGGGACTATATCCCGACGCGACTATCCGCAGTGAGTCCTTCGCGGACACCCCGATCAAGACCAATTCCTTTGACCTCGCCGTCGGCAACGTCCCGTTCAGCAAGAACACGCTCTACGACAAGACCCACAACGCCGACTCCCGGCACTCCATGCACAACCACTTCATCCTCAAGAGCCTGGCCGCCGTGAAACCCGGCGGATACGTCGCCGTGCTGACCTCCAGCTTCACCATGGACGCAACCAACCCCACCTCGAGGCGGGAGATGAGTGCTATGGCGGACCTGGTGGGAGCCGTGCGCCTGCCCACCGGCGTCCACCGGCGCGCCGCCGGCACCGAAGCACTCACTGACCTGCTGCTGCTGCGCAAGCGCGAGCCGGGCCGGGAGCCTGCCAACACGGACTGGGAAAAGGTCGGCCCCGTCATCATCGACGGCCGCAACGTGAAGATCAACAACTACTTTGACCTGAACCCGCAAAACGTCCTCGGGCAGATCACCGTCGGGAACGGCATGTACGGCGAGGAAACCGTCAGCGTGAAAGCCGAGGACCTCGCCGCCGTCCCGCAGCTGCTCGCCCAGCGGCTCGACGCCGTTGTGCAGGAAGCGCTGGACCGCGGCCTGAACCACGCCCCTGCCGAGCCGGCCCCGGGAAAAACCCCGGCGGCACTCCTGCCGTCCCCCGGGCAGGAATGGGACGGCACCATCACCGCCCAACAAGACGGAACCTTCACCGTTGCCCGTGCAGGGGAACAGGTTCCGTTCCCCGTACCCAAAGCGCATGCAGCGGAGCTAAGCGACCTGCTGGGGATGCGCGACGGCGCACGCGCCCTGTTGGAGATGGAAGCTTCCGACAGCGAAGACACCCCTGCGATGTCGGCTCACCGAACCGCCCTGGCTGACCAGTACACGGCATATGCCGCCAAATATGGGCCACTGAACCGCTTCACGGAGTCTGTCCGCACGGACAAAGAAACGGGCGAAGACATCATCACCCGCCGTGCAGCACCCGCCGTGCGGATCCTGCGCCAGACGGACCCTTTCGGCACTCTGCCGCCGGCCCTGGAGAGGTTCAACGAGGAGACGCAGACCGCGACACCCGCGGCTCTGCTTCAGCACCGGCAGGTGGTGGCCCGCAAACCGCTCATGGGCGCGGACACCGTTGACGAAGCCCTTGCCATCGCACTGGACACCTACGGCGTCCCCGAGCTGGAACAGATCGCGGACCTGTTGGGCGTCACGGAAGAGGAAGCCCGCGATCAGCTCGGCACGCTCGTGTTCGATGACCCGGAAACCGGCAAGCTCGTTACCGCACCGGAATACCTGTCCGGGAACGTCCGGACCAAGCTCGACGCCGCACGGGCTGCGGCGGCCGAGGATGAACGCTTGAGCGTGAACGTCACCGCCCTGGAGGAAGTCCAGCCGCCCCGGGTCGGCATGGAGGACGTCGAGGCGCGCATCGGTGCGGTCTGGATTTCCCCCGAGGAACACCAACGGTTCGTCCAGGACATCCTGGCCGATCCCAACGCCAGCGTGACCAGCGTCGGCAGCGGCATCTGGCGGGTCAAAGCCAACCGGGGGACAGTCCGTTCCACAAACGAGTGGGGGACGGGCCGCCGGCCCGCCCCGGACCTGCTGCAAAGCATCCTGGAACAAAAGAGCATTCAGGTCGAGGACAAGAACGAGGACGGAAAACCCGTCGCCAATCTCGAAGAAACCGAAGCGGCCCAGGAAAAGGCCGAGGCCCTGCAGGAACGCTTCGCCGAGTGGGTCTGGGAAGACCCCGAACGCGCCAGCCGGCTCATTGACGAATACAACCGCCGCTTCAACTCACTGGCCCTGCGCGACTACACCAAGGAAGGCGGCCGTCTGACCCTGCCGGGGCTGGCGAAAACCTTCACCCCGCACCCGCACCAGCGCACCGCCGTCGCTCGCATCATCTCCGAACCGGCCGTGGGCCTCTTCCACGAAGTCGGGGCCGGCAAGACCGCCGAAATGGTGATGGGCGCAATGGAACTCAAACGGCTGGGCATGGCCTCCAAGCCCATGGTTGTCGTCCCGAACCACATGCTGGAGCAGTTCACCCGCGAGTGGCTGGAACTGTACCCGCAGGCCCGCCTGCTCTCGGCAGGGTCCGATGACATCAAGACCAAGAGCGGGGACCTGGCCGCGCGCCGGCAGTTCGTCGCCCGCGCCGCGGCGAACGACTGGGACGGCATCATCATGACCCAGCAGGCCTTCAAGAGCATCGGCGTGAAAGCCGAAACCATTGAGGCCTACCAGGAGTCGATCATCGCGGACGTTCGGCAGACCATCGTCAACGCCCAGGCCGAAGGTGAAGACCGGACCACGGTGAAGAAGCTTGAAACGAAGCTTCAGGCCGAAGAAGAGCGCATGAAGAAGCTCATGGACACCGCACCGGACCTTGGACTGACTTTCGAGGACACCGGGGTGGACTACCTGTTCGTGGACGAAGCGCACGACTATAAGAACCTGCGCACGGTCACCAATATCAAGGGCGCAGAAATTGCGGGGTCAATCCGGGCCACCGACATGCATCTGAAGCTCGAATACCTGCGCAGCACCCATGGGGAACGCGTCGTCACGATGGCGACCGGCACACCGATCGCCAACTCCATCACCGAAGCCCACGTCATGCAGCGCTACCTGCGCCCGGACCTGCTCCAGGCCGCAGGCGTGGAGAACTTCGACGTCTGGGGGGCCACGTTCGGGGAGACCGTTACCGCCATCGAGATGGACGCCGGAGGCCGGCTGAAGAACAAGCCGCGCTTCGCCAAATTCAAGAACGTCCCCGAGATGCTGCGGTCCTTCCACGTCTTCGCGGACGTGAAGCTCTCCGAAGACCTGAATCTGAAAACCCCGGATCTTGCCCGCCGCCCCGGCGACGGGGAACGGCAGCCGGAACTGGTGCTGATCCCACAGCCGCCCGAACTGGCCGAGTACATGAAAGGCCTCGCCGAACGGCTGGACTCCCTCTCCGGCTGGGCAGAGAAAGGCGCGGACAACGCTCTCAGTGTCTACAACGACGGCCGCAAAGCCGCACTGGACCTGCGCATGGTCGGCATCGAACCCGAATCCGGGACGAAACTGGACCAGGTCGTCGCCAAGACCCTGAAGGTCTGGGAAGAGAACCGGGAGAACGAATACGAAACCAGCTTCCGCTCCGGCATCCCCTCGGCGAACAAGGGTGCGCTGCAGATCATCTTCTGTGACCTCAGCACCCCCTCCAAGAACACCGGACCCGACGGCAAACCGGTCTGGACCGCCTACCAGCAGATCAAGGACCAGCTCGTCGCCGGAGGCATCCAAGCAGAACAGATCCGGTTCATCCAGGACGCGCCCAAACCCGAGCAGAAAGCCCAACTCTTCGCCCAATGCCGCACCGGGGAAGTAGCCGTACTGATCGGCTCCACCGCCATGATGGGAACCGGCACCAACGTCCAGCTCCGCGCCAAAGCGATCCACCACGTCACCTGCCCCTGGCGGCCCGCTGACCTGACCCAGCGCGACGGACGCATCATCCGCCAAGGCAACGCCAACGCCGAGGTCCACAACTTCCAGTACGCCACCGTCGGCAGCTACGACAGTGCCGCCTGGGACGGGATCCAGCGCAAGGCCACCATGATCCAGCAGGTTCTCCGCGGCCGCCTCGATATCCGCGAGATCGAAGACGTCGGAGACCTGGCCCTGAACGCCGCGCAGATCAAGGCAGCGACCAGCGGCAACCCGCTGGTGATGGACAAGATCGAGGCCGACGCCGCCCGGACCAAACTCGAACGACTCAAACGCGCCCACGAGAAAGGACAGAGCACCCTCTCCTGGACCAGGGCCGCGGCCGAAACCAGCATCACCAACGCCGAAAGCAAGCTGCCCGCGCTGCAGGCGGCACTCCCGCGCATCACCCCGACCGCAGGGGAGGCCTTCACCGCCAGCATCGACGGCAAGAGCTACACCAAACGCCCGGAGGCCGTGGCCGCCATCTCTGAATGGGTCCGTACCCACACACCCGAGTACGGAAACTACTACCGCCAAAAACAAGACCACGGCACGATGGCCACCCTCGGCGGCCACGAGCTGCAAGTCCGCAACGCAGCCGGCGACTCCCGCCTCGGTTCCTACCAGGACCTGGCCCTCACCATCAAGGACGTGCCGGCACCGCCCCTGGTCTTCACCCGGATGGAGCTGCTGGAAGGAAGCGCCGGCATCATCACACGGCTGGAAAACAAAGTGTCAGGGCTCCCCGAATACGAGGCCCAACTACGTCAGAGCATCGCCGAAAAACGGGCAGTGCTTTCCGACGTCGAAAGCCAGGCCGGCAAACCGTTCAAATACGAAGACAAACTCATCAGCGCCCGTGCGAAGTGTGCGGAACTGGACGAAAAGCTAAAGGCATCCATCGAACCTCCCAAACCAGCCCCAGCGGAAGAGGCTTCAACATCGGATGCGGAGGTTGATCCGGCGCTGGCGCGGTTCCGCAAACTGCACGCGGCTAGCTTCCCTGCAGTACCCAGGAACACCCGCCCGACACAGACGCACCCGACGCCGCAAGGGCACAGCGGACCCGCCCCCGGACATTCACGCGACAGCAGCTTCGAGAGATAGTCCAAACCTTCGATGACGTCCGTGGCACCGCGTTTGCGCTCCTGGGGAGACCTGCGTGCCATCTAAAAAGATCGCCAGCGTTCACTTCCTACTTTGCGGAGGACGAGGCTGGCCAGGTCCGCGCGGCGTTCCTGGCCGCAGGTCACGTGGAAGGCGATGCGAGCGTGTCGGACTTCATCGTCCGTGCGACCATGCGTGAAGTGAAACGTCTGCATGCGCAAACACAACTAGGGCAGAATATGGGCACCGGCCGCGCCGGGTTCACTCCGGCGCGGGCAACGCACCAGGAACGAACTCCAACACCGGAATGAGAGCGATTGAGAATGCCGCAATGGACAGAGGACATGAAGAAGTTGCCCCCGGCCGCGACGGGACCAGTGTTCCCGAGGATGCTGACGCTGGAGCAGGTCCAGGAGATCCTGAACGTGAAGAGTTCGCTCGTGTACTCGCTCGTCCGCAGTGGCGAGCTGCCTGCCGGGCAATTTGGTGGCCGCGGCATTTGGCGGGTGCGGGAAAGTGATCTGATGGCGTACATCGACGCGGCGTTCGCAAGAACAGCTGAACGCATTGCTTCGGGTCAGATCCCGGAAGACGACGCCGCCGCCGAAGACTGAACCACCTGCTGAAATCCCGAAGGCCGGCACCTCGAAAAGGTGCCGGCCTTCGCTGCGTCCGCGACCTGTCGCTCGCTGTCGTCACGGCTGAAAATACCCGGCCACCGCTCAGTGCGGTGGCCGGGTGCGTGGAGGCTTGGACCATGGGAGAGGTTGCCGCTGGTGACCAACAGCGTGTTCAGGCTGTGCATGATCGCCGGCCACTGCTGGTTAGTTTCGGTCGCATGGTGACCTGGCGATTGTGTTCAGCCGGTCAGGTGGATCCCGTCGTCCACATGTGTGCGGGAAAAGCCCGTAGGAGTTTAGCTTTTGCCGTGCCCATGTGGGCGAGGGGCAACGCTACTCCGCCCCGGAAGCCCCGGCGGCAGAGGACGGGGAACCGTCCGCGACAGTACGGGTGGTTGCCGGTTTTCGTCGGCGTGCCGCGGCGCCGGACTCGAGCCCTAGTTTCTTGAGTTCGTCGGGGCTCCATCCGTCCTTGGTGGCGCGGACGTAGGCCCGTTTGTCATCGCGTTCGGCGGCGGCGAGCTGTTCGCGTAGGTCGGTGATTTTCTGGCGGGTCCTGACCAGGTTCGTGACGGACTCGATGCGTGAGTCGAGGAGGGCGCGCGCCTGTGCTTTTGTCTGTTCAATATTGATGGCCATGGGTCTCTTGGGTGTCCTTCTTTGGTTAGCGTTCGAGTTCGACTCGGGTGCCCGGGGAGATCGCTGCGCACGTCAAGTTTTTGAGACAGTTTCGTAGTTGATTTCGGTTACGCGGCCACGGGTTCGCGGTCGCGGGATTGGTGGTTGGCTAAGGCCGTTGCCGGGGGTATGCCGCCGGCCCTGCGGTTGGGTCGGCGGCGGTTGTACCAGGCTTCGATGTAGTCCATGACGGCGGTCCTGGCGGCAAGCCTGCTGGCGAAGGTCTGGTGGTGGTAGAACTCCGTCTTCAGGTGAGAGAAGAAATTTTCCGCGACGGCATTGTCCCAGCAGACGCCGACCTTACCCATGGACTGGGTGATGCTGTTGCCGGCGCACCATTGCTGGAATTCGCCGGAGGTGTACTGCGATCCGCGGTCGGAATTGAAAATGGCCCCGTCGCAGGCAAGACGGCCGTGGTCGCGGGCCATCACCAGGGCCTCGGTGCACAGCTCGGCGCGCATGTGATCAGCCATGGACCAGCCGATGACCATGCCGGTGCACAGGTCGATCACGGTGGCCAAGTACAGCCATCCCTCACCGGTGCGCAGGTACGTGATGTCCCCGCACAGCCGGGTCCCGGGGACCGTGGAGGTGAAGTCGCGTTTGCCGTCCTCATCGAGCATGTGGTTCTTGATATGGGCGGTCTTCGCCTGTGGGTCCTGCTCCGTGGTCTTCTTCCAGGCCCGGGTCCGCACGGCCTTCAGGCCGTGCTCGCGCATGATGGTCCCGACCGTGGGTGCGGAGACGTCCACACTGTTGTTATTGAGCATCAGGGTCAGCTGGTCCCGGCCGGCCCGGCCTTGTTCCTTGTTGAACAGGCCGGTGACCTCCCCGACGAGCTTGTCGTGCCGCACCTGGCGCGGGGACGGGCCCTTGGGGTTACGCCACCGGTAGAACGAAGCCCGGGACACTTTCAGGACACGGCACAGTCGGGCAATCGGATGGTTCGCCTTCTCCGCTTCGATGAACTCGTAGAAATTTTCTACCGTTGCTTCGCTGCAAAGAAGGCGCTGACTTTTCCCAGAAATTCGACGTCCTGCTTCAGCTTCGCGTTCTCGGCCACCAGTTTCTGGTGTTCTTCCCAGGGCACCGGCGCCTTCTCCTCGGCGCCGAACCGCTCCGGATGATCGGCACGGTACAGCCGCACCCAATTCCCCAGCGTGCCCTCGTTAACGCCGATATCAGTACAGACCTGGGCGATCGGCCGGCCGGAGGAGATGACCAGCTCGACGGCATCGTCCTTGTACTTCTGCGTGTACTTCTTACGTTCGGTCATGCGAGAAAGTGCTCCTAACAAGCTGTCTCACAAAACCATACGGCCGCACGCGTAGGACGTCGCTGTTGCGACGGCGGAGAGCGGGGGATGGATGAGGGCGGCGGAGGGGTGCTGGGGAAAGGAAAGTCGGGCGGCTTTCAGTGATGGCGGAAGGTCCGGTTCGGGGGAGGGATCGAATCGGCGTTCGTGGTCAGTGAGGACCTCGTTCAGTGTCGGTCGGTAGTAGGCCTGGACGACCTCTGCCTGTGAGGGGAGTTCACGGGCGATCAGCTGGGCCAGGGTTTCGGCGTGGTGCCTTTCGTGGGCGGGCAGGACGCTGCCGATGGCTAGTTCGAGTTCGACGAGGTCTCCTGTGTGCGCGGCGGACAGCTGTCTCTCCGTCTCTGCGTTGGGAGAGTGGACGCTTTCTGTGGCGTGGCCGGCGGCAGCCGGGAGGTCGGCTTCGATGCTGATGGTGTACCCGTCGTCGTGGATCCGGGCGGAGGTCCCGGTCACTTCCCGAAGGTGATCGGTGGCGAGGGACTCCACGATGCCGGCCACCCGGTCGAGGTCACCGTGGAGGAGCTTTGCTGCCTCGCCCGCGACATACTGCCCCGCGTTGGGTTCTCGGTCGACGTGGAAGTCCACGGTGACCCGTCCCGGCCGGTTGTAGGCCGGCGCGAAGTAGTGGGCGGCTTCGAAACTCACCGCATGGTCGTTGTCATCTTCCAGCATGGTTACCCCCAGGTTTGGCCCGTGTAGACATGGCCACCCTACCTCCCGGGCAGTTCCCGGTCCGGGACTTCCGGTCGGCGGGTCGAAAAACCCGTTGACGCGTAGCAAGCTATACATTTACACGGGTGTAAATGGGCGTGTCGCTCACAGCCTCCGGCTGCTTCACTTGGCACACTGGCTTGTGTGGTCCCCGGTTTTGGGGTCGCTGCGCTGGGCCGTTTGAGGGGAGGGGGAGTGGTGACGGAGTCGAATGAGTCGCGTTCCCCGATCAGCAGGCGGCGCCGTGCGAACTCTCCAGCGGGGACGAAGAAGCGCAGGGATGTGTGGGTCACGGCCGAGGAAGAAGCGGCCCTGGTGGTCCGGGCTGCCAGGGAGAAGGTCACCGTACCGAACCTGCTTCTTACCGCTGCTTTGTCCGAGGGATCGGAGACGCCGACGCAGCGGAAGGCGGCGATGGCTGAACTGATGGCGATTCACACGTTGTTGGCGCGGGTGTCGAACAACGTGAACCAGATCGCCCGGCACGCAAACGCAGGGGATGAGTTCCCCCGGGATGCGAAGGCCGCGTTGGCGTATGTGCGCGAAGTCGCGATGCGGATCGACCGTACGATCGAGGGGCTGATGTAGGGATGATTCCGAACATCACCCGCGGGTCCCGGATGTCGGGGCTGCTGCTGTACCTGGCCTCCACCGACACGGATAAGACGAAGAACGCGCACACCGACCCGCACCTGGTTGCCGGCGACGCGGCGATCATGGCGTGGTATGACGACGGGGTCCTGGACCGCGACGACGCGATGGCTATTGCCAGGCATTTGGACCAGCCCCGCAAGGGCTTCGGTGTTGAGGTTCTGCAGAAGGATTTCCGCTGGGACCCCGTGAAGAAGGAACGGGTGCCGAACGGTCACAAACAGGCTGATGTGTGGCATTGCTCGCTGAGCCTCCGCGCCGAGGAAGGGGCTTTGACGGACCAGCAGTGGGGCGATATCGCGAACGACTTCGTCGACGCGATGGGTTTCACCGAGGCCAGCGGTAAGGCCCAGTGCCGGTGGGTGGCGATCAACCACGGCACGAGTGAGAACGGCAACCACCACATCCACATCGCCGTGTCCCTGGTCCGGGAAGACGGCACGAAAGCCTCCACCCATGGCGACTATAAGCTCGCCCAGAACACCTGCCGGGAATTGGAAACCAAATACGGCCTGGAAGAACTCTCATCTGTGCATGCCACCCGTGGATACGACCGAGCCGAGAAGGCCACCGCGGTCAGGGATGACCGCGAAATGCACCGGGCGTCCCTCGCACGGAAAGTCCGCGCCAGCGCCAGCGCCTCGGCAACCGAAGCGGAGTTTGTTCGCCGCGCCCGGGACACCGGCCTGTTCGTCCGTCCCCGGTATGCGAAGAACACCACGGACGTCATTGTCGGGTACTCCGTTGCCGAACGACCGGGACGGGGGGAGCGTCCTATCTGGTTCGGCGGCGGGGACCCTCGCCTCGGACCTGAAACTCGGTGCCCTCCGGGAAGAATGGCTCGACACCCCGCACCTGGCAACGGAAGCTGCAGCGGAATGGAACGCAGCGGCACGCAACAAACGCAAGGTCTCCACGACCGGACCCGAGAACGCAACGCCACCATCGGATGCCTGGGTGGAATACACCCGCAACGCGACCGCACTGGCGGACCAGCTGCGCAGCATCCCGCGGGATGATCACGCGACCTGGGCGAAGGCTGCACGGGACGTATCCGGGGCGTTCGCGGCATGGTCCTACCGGCTCGAACCGACACCCGGGCCGTTGGCGGCCACCGCCGCCGAACTGTCCCGCACCGCCCAGCTCCGCGCACCCCGGCAACACGGCAAGCCCGTGCCCCTTCCGTCGATTGCCGGTACTGCCATGTTGTTCATGGCCGCGTCGAGCAAGAACAAGACTGCTGCCCAGACGGCGCTCATGGTGCAGCTGATCAACACCGCCTTCGCCGTGTATGAAATGCACGCCCAGTCCGGGCGGACCCGTGAGGCCCAGCGCATCCGGTCCGTCGTCGAGGAGCAGCTGGCCCCGTTCACCGGGACCATGCCGAAAGCCGTCCTGGTCGGTGCCGGGCACCAGCCGGCTGCGGAGGCAGGAGTGCCGCCCAGGTCTATCGATATTGCCCGACGCGGCATGGCGCCCATCCGCCCGGGATCAGCCGTGCCCACCACGCCGACGCCGACGAAGACCTACCAGCCTGCCCGACGCGACTCCGGGCCGGGCCTTGACCGATAAGAACCAAGCACTACGAACTGCAAGGGGAACAGTATGAGTGAATCAGATGGAATGGATGACGTCGTGGACGGCGGCCTGCGGCAGTCGCTGATGATCGCCTCACGCATTGCCGAGACCCTGGCCCGCCGACGGCAGGAATCCCAGCGGGCCCAGGAACACCAGGACGCCAAGGCAGCACACGAAGCCAAGGCCCGCCTCGCCGCTGAACGCAGCGCAGCGCACGCGGCGCTGGCCCCGGTGGAGAAGGACCAATGGTGGGACAAGGCCCAGCCGACCGACATCGCCACCGCCTACGCCACAGCCGAAGGATGGAAGGCCCACGACCCCGCCGCCCTGGCAGCCTCAGAGACGATCCGTAGGCAAGTCCGCACCCGGTACGGCATCGACACCCACGACGTCGGCGCGGACACCGCCTACCTCGAGTCAGGGATTGCGACCATCACCACCGCGAAGGCCAGGCAGGAGGAACTGGCCCGCAGCCAGGAAGAGACACGCAAAGCCGCCGCCGAACACGAGAAAGCCATGCAGCTGCTCGCAGCGGCCCGCGCAGAAGAACTTCGCGCACAAGCCGCGAAGCTCGCCCCGGAGATAGAACGCCACCAGGTACCCGCCGGGTACCTGGCCAACCCCGAACTGGCCCAGGCACTGCAGACCGCCCACACAGCAAAGACCCCCAAGGCGCTCGAAGCAGCGGACGTCACCGTGAAGGAACGCATGTTCCTCATCGGCAAGGACGGGATCAACGGACCCGACATTGACCAGCTGCGGAAGGAAACCACCGCCACCATCAACGGCGCAGGGGACTCCCACTTCCAGGATCCCGCGTTCGTGAAAGCCGCCACGGAATTGCACGAAGCCAAGCTCCTGGCCGAGGGCGGGTTCATGGGCTCACAGTTCATATCCCTGGAGCAGCGGTACGAACGGGCCGAGAAGGAACTCTTCGCCCGGATGGAAGGACTCGGCCGCGAGATCGAGAACCGCGTTACCGGCAGCGACAGCAGCCGGCTCAAAGACCAGGGCTGGAAAGCAGAGAACACGTCGGCCGCCGACTACGGCTCGGCCGAACATCACGAGAAGTTCGCGGAATCCCTGGCCACCACCGGCGCGAATGAAACCCAGATACGAGGACGCCTGGCCGCAGCGCGCAGCGAGGGGACACACCCCAGCGCAGCAGTGACGACGGGCAAGGGAGCTGCCAAGGCCAGAAAGTCACGCACAGGGATATCGGCCGGCGCAGAACGCACCAAGAGCGGCCCCAGCCGCTAAGCACCTGCCTGGCGGGGAGCCGGCATACCGGATGTGCTCTGGTGGATAGGATCAAATCCATGACTGACACCCCGGACCTCGCTCTTCCCTCCGGCTACACCGACCTTCTTGGCGAGCTCAAGAACCGGGTGCGGGCCGCCCGCACCCAGGCAATCCGGACCGTTAACACCCAGCTCATCGCACTCTACTGGTCCATCGGCAAGACCATTTTGGAACGCCAGGCAACTGAAGGGTGGGGGAGTGGGGTCATCGGAAGGCTGGCCGAAGACCTGGGAGCTGAGTTCCCGGACATGAAGGGCCTGTCGCGGTCGAACCTGCAGTACATGCGCAGCTTCGCTGAGGCCTGGCCGGCATTCGACCCAAATGTCCCACAGCCTGTGGGACATTTGCCGTGGGGCCATGTTCGCACCATTCTCGACAAACGGCTCGAGCCGCCGGCAAGGGATTGGTACGCTGCCGCTGCGGT
Organism: Arthrobacter sp. UYCu723; assembly: GCF_054059215.1. NCBI lineage: Bacteria > Bacillati > Actinomycetota > Actinomycetes > Micrococcales > Micrococcaceae > Arthrobacter > Arthrobacter sp. UYCu723. The sequence continues at coordinate 222,422 of NZ_JBSSBW010000004.1, read as the reverse complement.
GCAGCACGGCTGGTCCCGCAACGTGCTCATGAACATGATCATGAACAAAACCCTGGAGCGTACAGGGGCCGCGCCCTCGAACTTTGTGCAACACCTCGTTGCACCAGACTCAGAGCTCGTCCAGCAGGTAGCCAAAGACCCCTACAACTTCGAATTCCTCGGACTCTCAGGCGAAGTGGCCGAACGTGACCTCGAAAACGCTCTGACGAGCAGAATCACGGAAACGCTCCGTGAACTGGGCCCAGGTTTCGCATTCGTCGGCCGTCAAGTGCACTTCGACGTCGACGGGGACGACTTCTACGTCGACTTGCTGTTCTTCCACATCGAACAATCCCGCTACGTCGTCATCGAACTCAAAACCGGTAAATTCCAACCCGAGCACGCCGGCAAACTCAACTTCTACGTCGCCCTCGTCGACGACGTGCTGCGCCGCGACCACCACAACGAAACCATCGGCATCCTCATCTGCGGAACCAAGAACGACCGCAGCGTCCGGTACAGCCTAGGACGCTCCACGTCGCCCATGGCCGTCGCTGCCTACACCTACGACAAGCTCCCTTCAGCAGAGCAGCAGGTGCTCCCTGACGAAGGACATATTGTCGCTGCCCTGGAATGGGCGGAACCCGGCCCTGAGGTCGAGGACACCAACTAGTACTACAGTCGCGGTTGGCGGTACCTCATGTTTTCGGGTGTCACCGGGCCTCGTCTTTTCCCCGGAAAACCATGGAAATTCCGCGGCTCCAACGGCGGCATGGGGTCGAAAAAGAGACGACATTTACCAACCGCGACTGTAGTACTAGGGCTCAACCGCGAGAGCCGACAACCAGTCCTATGTCGCGTTGGTCTTATGGAAGAACCTTCCGACCGCCCCGATGGGGTTCAGCGGCCGTGGAATCATGAAAGGCGACGTACGCGCACAGCCTGGTTCATCCCGTCGACGAGCATCTTCCCATTTGAAATGCTGACACTTGGTCTATAGGCGTAGCTGTATGAGTATACGTACTCATCTTGTCGCCACACTGAGCCATCTGTGAGTTGAACGATGGTGTCGCCTGACCATCCTTCCCATGAACCATCAACCTGTAGCACCAGATCCCCCATTTCCATTTTGACTATTAGCGGTCAGTCTAAGGGGCCAGCGGATTGTCGCGGGCCAACGTCGTCACGTATGGCGGAAAGGTTGCCCATTTTTATGCTTAGGCTTTGCGCATGAGGGTTTCAAAAACCGATGCCATTGCTGGGCTACCGGCGGATTTGGCCCGGGCGATTGTCCGCAAATTCAGAGGCCAGCAAATGGTCCCTGATGCCGTGGCAGACCTGCTCGAAGGCACTGGACATGGACTCGCGGCGGTCTTTGATGCGCTGGAAGCTGCCGGATACATGGAGAAGGCCAGGGTCGACAATGACGGTGACGTCTGGTGGGACACGACCATCCAGGGCAATGCCCTGGCAATGGCAAATTTCGGAAAGCCGATCAGCAGAAGGACTGCAGACCGGCTCGTGTCCGAGCTGCTGGAACGTGCGCGGGGCTACAACGCCGACCCGGGCAAACCGATGTTCATAAATACGCTCAAGGTATTCGGGAGCTACCTCAGCCCGGACATCGACCCAATCGGAGACATCGACGTTGAGCTCACCTATGGCAGAAGGATCACAGACCGCAAGGCGCTGGCGGACTACACCAGAGCCAGTGGACGATCGTTCGGAACGTACGTTGACCAAGTGATGTGGCCGCAGACTGAACTCTTCCTGCACCTGAAGAAACGGTCAGCCTTCATCAACATCACCCTTGAGGACATCACCAGGATTACCGACAGATTCGAAACGATCTACAGCGTCGACGAGGACCATCAGGCGCAGGCAGTCCCTCCGCCGGCTGAGCGGCTCCTTGTCGGGCGGTAACAGGGTGTCTTTGGAGCTGTCCCCAGCGACTACTGGGACTGCCTTGGCACAAATGCCGGTCGGTGGGGTTGGCCCATGGTCTTCAGAGATCGATCTTGCCAGCGCGGCTGGTTGATTTAGGGGAAGAGGCGCCGCCATAGACGTTTGATCCAACGTGGACGAGTAGCAGCACGGTGTTCTTCAACGGATCGGTGGTCGGCCTCGCGTGCCTGCACAGTCTCGTTGGGCGTGAGCTTACGGCGCCAGTCGACTTCCCCGCGGGTGATGAAGTAGTGGGAGTTGCAGGGCAGGGCGATCGCTCCCACGGAGGGTAGGAGGGAGATCTGCCCGTCGTAGATGATCCGCCACTTGGCGGGGGAGAGTTTGGTGACGACCTCATTCCTGCACCCGCAGGCGCATGAATGCCCGGCGGTGGAGTACTTGGTGGAAATGTAAAGGGTTCCCGGTTCCATGGGCGTGGGGAACGAATCGACGAATGCAGCACTGTAGTGCTGGGAGCCGGTCACACGGTGCCTCCATTCCGTATTTCGTTGAGAAAGAGTTTGTACACGATCTCCGATGCGGGTGCGTGGGAGGCGTAGTAGCCCAGGTAGCGTTTCCAGGCGATCACGGCCATGAGCGCGTTCAGGGCATTCAGGTCCGCTACCTGGATGTTGCTGCTGTAGTCATCCTCACCTGGTGGTGTGGCGGGCTGGGTTGGGGGGACCAGCCCATTTCCGGGAAGGTATGCCGTGGTCTTCAGCAGGCCGGTCAGACCGGTTTCTGCTTGGCTGAGTCCAAGCCCGACATCGATGAAGGGGATTCCCCGTTCGCGCAGCCAGGCCATGATCTGGGGGCGTTCCTGTGCGTCGGCTGCGGCGAGGAATACGAAGGTCGCGTCTTCGATGAGGTGCAGATTATCGGCGCGCAGGCTCTCCGGGTGGGCTGTGATCCCGGTGTGCATATGGGAGTATTCGGCGGCGAAATGCTGGGCCTAGTTCGGCCGAGTCTGTAGGGTTTCAAGCGCGGCAGCCCCCGGGGCGCGGAACGCGTTGTGGTTTTCGAACTCGTCGCCGTCGACCAGGATGATGCGATCAACCCAGGTCTTCGCGATCTGGTCGAGGATGTAGCTGCCGGTGCCGAAACCGACCTGACCGAAGGCTTCACGGTGCGCGAACCCGGCCTTCTGGAACGACTCGCTGGCCGCAATAAAGCCGTAGAACGTCTGCTCGTCCATCAACGGCAGCAGTTCGTTCCAGAGCTCCTTGATCCTGGCGGTGTCCCTGGCACGGATGGCCTGCTGCATTTCGACGAACTTGGCGCCGTCATTTACCGCTGTCTTCCAGGCGTCCGCAACTTCGCGGAAGAACGGCGGCAAGTCGCTCGGTTTCTCTGCGTAGTGTTTCTGGCCGGCCAGCTCAATCACGGTGCTGGACGTAGCCGGGGACAGCGGGTTTGGAAATTCCCCGGTTTCCAGGCCAAGCAGGTCCACGTAGTGGTAGAAGGCTTTGCCGGATTCCGGGAAGCGCATGCCGCCGAGGTCCACCACGACGCCGGGCGCTGCAGGGAACGAGGCAGTGCGCAAGCGTCCACCGATCTGGTCCGCTTCGTAGACCACTGGCCGCAGGCCCAGCTTCATCAGCTCGTACGCCGTGACCAGGCCCGAAAGGCCTGCTCCGATGACAGCAACCTCCGTCCCCAGCAGTTCCGGCGGAACGGACCCAAGTCCCTGCGGGTGTGCCAGGTAGTGGTCATAGCTGAAGGGGAAGTCCGGATTCAGCATGGTGATGGGCCCATCACTGGCAGTGTCAGCGGAAAGGGCGGCACCCCGCGCGGCCGAGGTGCTCGAGGAGCGTGAGGCCTGTAGTTCGGTGACTATGGTCATGGAAGTTCTGCCCTCATCGGTTCAGGGGTTTGCTCGGTTGAAAGTTACGGTCCGGACAGCACACGGTATTCCTCATGCTTTAAAGAATCCGGCGTCTACTTTTGAAACCGGAGTCTCCCGAGTTGCGAGCATCGGGAGACTCCGGTGGATTAGGGGTCTGCCTCTTTGATTCCAGGTCTGAAGATCGTCAAGTTCATCCGTGGGCAGTAGCTGGACACCTTCGCTATGGCCAAAAACCTGCCGGGTCCTCACATCGTCGTCGCGCAGGACCCAGACTGCATGGGAACTGCGTGTTTTCGTTTCCACGGTGGCAGCGAATGTCTCCCCGTCGGTCGCCTTGACGGGGCTTGAGGACCAATGCTCGGGAAAGTCACGCTAAGCCGGTGGGGCCAGGTAACAGGGGTTCTGGTCGGGGGTGAGCTTGGGGCGTCTTCCACCCCTATTTCATCAAGTACGACGGCGACCGAATGGAATGGCTTTGGGGAACAGTAGAGAATCCAATGAGGGCGATGAGCCGGCGGGACCCGACAGCAAGGATCGACGTGGAAGTGTGGCAGCTGCCGGCCCGGCTCCGCCGGAACCCTTCCACCGAGCTGACCACCTTCGAGGCCATCCACGACGCAGCCGGCTGGCACGTCCGCGCCAGCTGAAGCCACGTGACTCCAGAGCTGGCCCCGGAGATGCGTAGGGGACGGGCCGGCCTGTAGTCAGATCCTGGTCTTCAGCGCCCGGCTGTAGGTGTCCAGGTCGTTTCGGGTTGCGGCCGATACCGCGAGGTAGCGAGGCGTCATGCGCTGCGCAAAATATCCCGCGTAGGGCAGCACAATAACGGTGTCGAGGCCGCTCTCCCACGCCGGGACCAGGTCGGGCAGGTTCTGACATTCCGCGTCAGATGGAATCCGCGGGCTCAGCACTGTGTCCCAGTTGTTGAAGGCATCGCTATCCAGTCCGTCCCAGCCGTATTCCGTTGTCCAGAACGGGGGGATAAGCCGGATGAAGGTCCTGTCCCGGGCCGTATAACCTGTTGCATGATCTCCTGTGTAGAGTGCTTCTCCCGGTCGGGGTCCGCAATCTTGTACCGGTCCCAGGCCCTGGCCCAGGCGATTCGCCAGCGGTCGTCCCATTCGGCGACACTGGCTGATTCCGGCACCCTTGACGTCCCCGGGTCGGGAAGCGGGGCGAGCCGGAGTCCTGGAATGCCGTCGCGAGGACCGTTGTCGGTCCTGCCGACTTGACCAAGCTGACCCGGCGTGGCCGCGTAGGCCTGATCTGGCCCGCTTGTCTGTCACAAGGCGGCCCGGGCAGCACTTTGCACGGGAACAGCTTGCTCGGGCCGGCCTCAGGCGGGTGAACCGCCGCCGCATGCGGAGTCGGGGGATGGGGTAAGGCGACCCTGCGGCATGTCTGGCAGAATGGTTCGCCTATCGGAGGCTGAATCCGCCATCCATGAGGAGTTCGCTCCCGAGGAAGTAGGCCGCCTCGTCGCTGAGAAGGAAGGCAACAGCCGCCGAAACTTCGTCGGGAGTGGCGAAGCGTCCGTTGACTGTGTCTTTCTTCCACGTTTCGTGCATGTGCTGCTTCAGCAGGTTGAGTGGCGTGTCGACATAGCCCGGAGAAAGTGCGTTCACGCGCACTCCATGCGGGCCCCATTCCACTGCCAGTGACTTGGTGAGCGCGGTTACAGCGGCTTTGGACGAGTTGTATGCCGATTGCTTCTGGGGGAAGTTGACGACATGGTTTCCGCTCATGGAAGCGATGTTCACAATCGCTCCGCCGTTGCGGGCCAGCAGTTCCCTGCCGAAGGCCTGGCATGTCAGGAAGACCCCCCGGATGTTGACCGCGAACACCTTGTCAAACTGTTCGATTGGCATGTCCACGGCCGCGACGTCGTCCTCTACGATGCCGGCGCTGTTGACCAGGTCGACCGCGCCGTCACCGAGCGCGTAGATCTCTTCCACGGCCGCGCGGATGCTCTGCGGCGAGGTGACATCGACGGTGATTCCCTGTACCCCGTCGGGTAGGTTTTCCAGTCCCTTGAAGTCGAGGCCATAGACCTCGGCGCCGTCGGCCTGAAGGCGTTGGACGATGGACAAGCCGATGCCTCCTGCGGCGCCGGTTACGGCGATCCTGCGCCCGCTGAGTGGCCTTTCAGAGCTGTTCATTGTTAGTGATCCTTTCGGTGTGATTGTGGGTGTTTTTAGAACGTCAGCAGTTTGGATGGATTGCTGGTCAGCGCTTGGTGCAGGAAGTCCCCTCCGAGCGCCTTTTCCAGGCGAGGGAGGAACCTCAACGGCAGGTACTCCAGGCCTGGGAGACCACCATAGGCAAGGTAGCGGCTTGCCCTGGCGACATCTCCGCCGAGAACGATCCTGTCGGCGTGGCCTGCCTCTGCCACGCTGGCGATGGTCTTGATGATCTCGCTGTCGGGCGCTTCCCGGTGGCGGGCAGGTCCGTCGTAGCCCAGATATGCCCCGCGGGCGGCCAGATCGGCGTGCAGGTCAGGGTCAAGGTTCCGGTCGATGTGGGCAAGCACCACGCGGCCGGGAGCGACGCCCATGCCTTCGAGTCTGTCCAGAACTTCGTGGGCGGCGCTGCCGTAGTCCAGGTGGATCATGACAGCGACGTTGGTCGCCAAGTGGGTTTCCGCCACCGCTGCCAGGACCCGGGTTTCAAACGGCCCGATTGTCCAGTAACGGATACCGGCCTTGACGATGCCGGCCCGGACGGGGCGGCCGTCGGGGGTACTCTCGGTTTCATTGTGGCGGCTTTTGAACCCGTCCTGCACATCACTGATAAAGCGTTCTGCCAGTTGGTCGATGGTGCGTTCCCGCAGTTCATGGCCGTCGGGATAGTGGCCTTGGTGGTGTGCGCCGGTTGTGTGTACAACCTTCAGGCCGGTTGACTGGCTGATGCGCGCGACCGCCGCGGGTCGCTGCCCCAGGCCTGTGGGTGTGGCTTCGATCATTGCTCCGATGCCCGCGGCGAAAAGGAGGCTGGCCTCATCCCTGCTCTTCTCTTCCGAGTCAAGCTCGTCTCCGGGCAGGAGCGGGGACACCTGGAAGAGGTGTTCGTGATAATCGACTTTTCCGAGCTCGCCCGGCTCGATATCACCAAGGACGGTGCGTATCTTTCCTGTATTGACGCTCATGGATTCTCAGCTCCTCGGCAGGGTTTCGAACCACGGTTCGAGGCGTTGGTAAGCGTCCATGAACGTTGCGTACTCCTGCTGGTACTTGTGGGATCGCTGGGCTTGCACCTGGTTCCCGGGAGTCCGGACCGACATGCCCTGTGCGATGGAGAAGTCAGAAAACATGCCCACGCCCACGCCGCCGACGACGGCAGCTCCCATGGCATTGGCTTCTTCCACGATGTTGCGGCGGTTGACCGGGATTCCCCAGACGTCGGCGAAGATCTGCAGGAGGGCCGAGGAGTTGGCGGCGCCGCCGATTGCGTCGATGGACTCCACCGGGCGTCCGTTCTCTGTGAATGCTTTCAGGCCTGTGAAGAGATTGAAGGCGATGCCCTCGAGGACGGCTTTGGTCATGTGTCCCCGGTGGTGGTGCATGGCCAGACCGACGAAGGCGGCACGGGCACGGGGGTTCCAGTAGGGGCTGCGTTCGCCCAGAAGATGGGGGAGGAAGTACAGGCCCTCGCCGGCCGCTTCGACGCTTTCGGCTTTCGCGAGCAGGTCGGTATAGCGGTCTTCGTCGCCCGGGGACAGGACGTTGGCGATCCACTGCAGTGAGGCGCCGCCGGCCTGCATTGTGGCAGTGGGAACGAAGTATCCGGGAATGACGTGGTTGAAGGTCATCGACCTCATGCGGGGGTCGTGCAAGGGCGCGGGGGAGCTCACCGACACCCAAGAGGAGGAGCCGAGATAGGTGTAGGCACCTGAGTTCTCATCGATGATTCCTGCGCCCAACGCCGCTGTGGGACCGTCACCGCCGCCCATCACGACCGGGGTTCCTTGGGCCAGACCGGTGGCAGCCGCAGCGTCCTTGGTGACGTTACCGATCACGGTCGTGGAGTCGACGATTTCAGGGAACAGTGTCCGGTCCAGCCCGGAGGCGCTGATCAGTTCATCCGACCACTTTCCGGTGGATTGATCGTACGCGTTGGTGCTCGACGCGTCGGAGGGGTCCGTTGCCAGGACGCCGCTAAGACGGAAGGCCAGGTAGTCCTTGGCGAGGACGATCTTGCGGACGCGTGCGAATGTCTCCGGTTCCGTGTCCCGGATATACATCATCTTGCTTAGGGAGTACGTCGGATTGAGCCGGTGCCCGGTGATCCGGTAGCCCTCTTCCATTCCGACCGCATCGATGAGCTGCTGGCACTGGCTGGTGGAGCGCGTGTCTGCCCAGATCATAGCCGGGCGGACCGTGCGGCCGGCCGCGTCAAGGAAGACTGCCCCCATCATCTGGCCCGAGAAGGAAACTGCGGCGATGTCGGTGTTTTTGACGGAGGACTTCTCCAGGAGTTCCCTGGTCGCCTTCGTCAGCGCCTGCCACCAGTCTTCCGGGTTTTGCTCCGCCTTGCCCCCAAGGCCAAAGTCCGCCGGGTACGCGACGGTCACGGACGCCAGGAGTTGGCCATCACTGTCGACCAATGAAGCCTTATTGCCGGTTGTACCCAAGTCGTGGGCGATGATCATGTGCTCTCCTCCTGGGGAAGTGTCCTGTCGTGCTCAGGACAGGGTTACAACGGTTTGATGGGTTCTGCATCGTGGAGGCCCTCCAGAGCGCTGCCGAACGATTCAGCCGGGACTCGTGGTGAAGCCGGGGTGCCCTCTCGATAGACAACCGCCCTCACCGCCCTCTCCTTTCACACGGCACGTCCATAGTGCTCGACGAATTCAGCGCCACGAGGAGGGCAGAGAGCCCACCCGTAGCCGACGCTAGTAATACTACACATAAGTGACGCAGATTACCTCAGCAGTGGGAAGATTGAGCTGATTTTTTGAAATTTTGTAGTTTTACTCCCGAATATGTGTAGTATGACTACCAAAGTTTCGGCACTAACGGAGGTGCGTCATGACACCAGCAACAACCCACGCCCTGGACCAGCCCCAGATCATCGAAGTCCAGTCAAATGGAGACATGGACGGGGCATCGAGGGTCTATAGAAAGCATCTGGGAGACATGTCGGGGATCTACCTCGATGAGGATGCGTACCAGCTCCGGGTCACCGAGAAAGGGCCCGACGAGCTCATCTACTATGTTCATGAGCAGAATTATCAGGACGGGCCCGGGTCGCTGATTGTTGGAACGAGCACCCTTCTTCCCGGAAAGGTCGGCGAAGAATACGCGGTCACCCGTGGACACATCCACGCCCAGGAGAACCGCGCCGAGCTCTACCACTGTCTCAGCGGGCACGGGCTCATGCTGCTGGAAACCCGCAGCGGGGAGTTCTTCGTCGCGGAACTGACGCCGGGAAAGGCCATCAACGTTCCGGGGCGCTGGATCCACCGCAGCGTCAACGTCGGCACTGAACCCTTCGTCACTCTCTTCTGCTACGCCTCGGACGCAGGCCAGAACTACGACATCATTGCTGAAGCCAACGGCATGAAGACCATGATTGTCCACGACGGTCAGGGCGGCTGGAAAGCGGTTCCAAACCCGCGCCACCGTGGCTACGGGGCGGGAGCCCAGTGATCATGAGTATTTTTGCGCGAATTGGCCAGATACGCATCGTCCCGGTCATTGAGATTGATCGTGCCGACCAAGCCGTTCGGCTGGCCGAAGCTCTGACCGAAGGCGGACTACCGATTATGGAGATCACCCTGAGGACAGAGGCAGGACTGGACGCCATCAGCGCCATCGCCGAGGCCCTTCCCGACTTCCTGGTGGGCGCGGGTTCGTTGTTGACGCCGGACCAGGTTAAGGAGGCGGCCCTTCGGGGTGCGAAATTCGGGGTCTCACCTGGCCACTCCCGCCTTCTGATTGACTCGGCCAACGAAGCCGGGCTGCCTTTCGTCCCGGGCGCCGTCACGGCATCGGAATTCATCTCCGCCCTGGAATCGGGCCAAAAACATTTGAAGTTCTTCCCGGCGGAAGCATTCGGCGGAGTGAAGACCATCAGAGCGCTCGTCGCTCCCTTCGCGACTGCAGGGATCAAGATCATGCCCACCGGTGGAGTGAACCCCGGCAATATCAAGGACTACCTCAGCATCCCTGAAGTACTCGCGGTGGGGGGATCCTGGATTGCCACCCGGCAGCAAATCGAGGACGGCGAGTTCGACTACATCGCCCAGACGGCCCGGGAAGCCGCTGCCCTGGTCTCCGCGAACCATTAGACAACGACAAGGACTGTGCAATGCCCAAGACTCTGACGCAGGACACTTTGCAGCCTGCCACCAAGCCGACGTTCTACTTCATCGGCGTCACCACCGGACGCTCATCCATCCGGAAGGTTTTCCCGGTGTGGGCGGAAGAACTCGGACTCGGCGATGTCGAAATGGTTGGAATCGACCTGCAGATCCACGCCCCGAAGGAGCACTACCGGCAGGTAGTGGAGTTCCTGAAGTCCGATCCTCTGAGCCTGGGCGCCTTGGTGACCACGCACAAGATCGACCTGTACAACGCCGCCCGCGACCTTTTTGATGAAATCGATCCGCTGGCTTCGCTGATGGACGAAGTCAGCTGCCTGTCCAAAAAGGACGGCAAGTTGGTGGCCCACGCCAAGGACCCTTACTCGGCAGGTCTTGCCTTGGATGCCTTCATCCCGGAAGGCTATTGGAACAAAACCAATGCTGATCTCTTTATCCTCGGCGCCGGTGGTTCGGCGATAGCCATCGACTGGTACCTGAACCGTCCGGGGCGTGGAAACGATCGGCCCCGCCGCGTGATCGTCACCAACCGCAGCCCCCAGAGGCTGGGAACCATGGCTGCCATCCACGGGGCCGGGAAAACCGATATTTCCTTGGAAACCATCATTGCCCCGACGCCGGAAGATAACGACGCGGCTGTCGCAGGGATCAGCGACCGCTCGGTGGTCATCAACGCCACCGGCCTGGGTAAGGATGCTCCGGGGTCACCTTTCAGTGACAACGTTGTCTTCCCCAAGGGCGCAATTGTCTGGGACCTGAACTACCGGGGCGACCTTGTGTTCCTCGACCAGGCGCGAGCCCAACAGGACACGCGGAACCTGCAGATCGAAGACGGCTGGGTCTATTTCCTCCATGGCTGGACACAGGTCATCGCCGAAGTGTTCCACGTAGCAATTCCCGCCAAGGGGCCCGAGTTCGACCGCCTCAGCGAAATCGCCGCTTCCACCCGATAGGAACAACATGCCCGGCAAGATACTCGTCACGCCCCGTTCCCTCACTGCCCAGGGACTGGAGAACGTTCCGGAACTCGGGCGGCTGCGGGACCTGGGATATGAGCTCGTACCGGCTCCCGCCGGGCAGCTGCCCGAGAAGAAGGACCTCCTTGTCCTGGCCCGGGACGTCGTGGGATGGCTGGCCGGCGTTGAGAAGATCGATGCTGAGGTACTTGAGTCGGCGGCCAGGCTGCGGGTCATCGCCCGCAATGGGGCCGGCACTGATTCCATCGACGCTGCAGCCGCCAAGGCCCGGGGAGTCACAGTTCTGAGAGCGGCGGGTGCAAACGCCCGGGGCGTTGCCGAACTTGCCCTGACACTCATCCTTGCGGCACTCAGGAACGTGCCCGCCGCCAACGCAACCCTGCACAGCGGTGGCTGGAGCCGAACCCTGGGCAAGGAAATGTCCGAGGTGCGGCTCGGAGTAGTCGGCTACGGTGCCATCGGCCGGACGCTGGCCGAACTTGCCGGGCTCATGGGCGCCAGGGTCACGTTCTTTGACCCGTTCGCTCCGGCAGGCGCCACGGCTGGCATCGCCAAGGCCGACACACTGGAAGACCTCTTCGCCGCATCCGACGTTGTTTCGCTTCACGCGCCCCCGCCGGCGGACGGCAAGCCGCTCGTGACACGAAGCCTTCTGGGCCTGCTCCCCGCCGGAGCGATACTGATCAACACGGCCCGGGAGACGCTGGTCGACACTGCCGACGCGCTGGCTGCCCTCAACAGCGGACAGCTGGAGACCTACGCCATTGACGCGTTCGAATCCGAACCCCCCATGCTCAACGAACTGCTGCGCCACGAACGAACGATCCTCACCCCCCACATCGGTGCGTACACCGCCAGCAGCGTGAATCGTGCCGTCGAATACGCTGTGGAAAACCTTGTAGGATTCTTACAAAACGATCATGATTAGGGCCGGACAGAACGGATCCCGCAAGATGCTGAACGCGGTCTCATATGATGCGAAGGTTCCGCTGCTGGAGCACATTGCCAACGTCTCCGAAAGCATGCGCAAGTCGGAACGCAAGGTGGCCAGCCTGGTCCTGGAGAATCCAAACTATGTCGTGGATTCGACCATGGCTACGGTTGCGGACGCGGCGGGCGTCAGTGAACCCACGGTCATGCGGTTCACAACGTCTCTGGGGTTCAGCGGATTCCAGCAGTTCAAAATCCAACTGGCCCGTACCCTGGCGCTCGGGCTGCCCGCTACGCTCTCGTTCGTCAGTGTGGGGGACTCCGATGAGGACATCGCTCAAAAGATCTTTGACCAGACCATCTCCTCGCTGGACCGCACCCGACGCTCCCTGGACGTGGAACAAATCACCAAGGCTGCCGACGCGATCATCGGTGCCCGCAGTATCCTTTTCGTTGGTCTGGGCGCCTCCGGCATCGTCGCCCACGACGCGCAGCAGAAGGCCGTTCTCTTCGGCGTTCCCTGTTCCGCGCCGGAGGATGTGCACCAGCAGTTCATGGAGGCATCCGTGGCGACGCCGGACACTGTCGTGGTCGTGATCTCGAACGTGGGCCGGACGAAGTCGGTGACCGACGTCGCCAAGGCGGCACACACCAGCGGTGCCACAGTCATCGCGATATCCCGTGAAGAAAGCCCGGTCACCGCGGAATGCGACATTCCGCTGATTGTCCGCACCTTCGAAGACACGGACCAGTACACCCCGACAGTCAGCCGGCTGGCACACCTTGTCGTCATTGACATCCTCGCCACCGTAGTCAGCATCCGGCGCGGCAGCTCGCACCTGGCCAAGCTGGCGGCCATGAAACGTGGCCTGACGGACTTCCGCAAGTTATCCGGCCGATAGCTCCTTTATGCCTTGCGGCGACGCCGGGAACCGGCTGGCACCGTGGAGCGGAACGGACAACATGGACGCAGTACTTCTAGATCTTGATGGAACCCTCGTTGACACAGAGCCGTACTGGGTGGAGTCCCAACGCCTTCTGACGGAGCAATTCTCTGTCGAATGGACACTTGAGGACGAGCTGGCCCTTATCGGCCACTCCATGACTTATGCGGCCGGGAAGCTGATATCCAGGGGCGTGGACCTGAGCCACGGCGAGGTCCTTGAGTTTCGGCTGGCTCACGTCGTTTCACGGCTGAATCAACATATTCCCTGGAAACCGGGGGCCCGGCAATTCCTGCAGGAACTCAAGGAAAGCGAGCTTGCCTGCGCGCTGGTCACCATGAGCCCCAGGGCCATGGCGTCGGTAGTCATCAACGCGCTCCCGCCGACGCAATTTGAGGCTACGGTTACCGGATCAGACTGCGTCCAAGGCAAACCCCATCCCGAGCCTTACCTCCGTGCGCTCACGCTGCTCGGTACGTCACCCGAGCGTGCCATCGCTGTGGAAGACTCCATCCCGGGCGTTCAAAGTGCCGAGAACGCAGGACTCCGGGTCTTGGTTGTCCCAGGCCCGGTTCCAGTTCCGACGGGGCCACTGCGGACCAAAATCAGCTCGCTGGACGAGATCGATATCACCCGCTTTCTGGATACCCGGCAGAGCACTGAGACACGCCACAACTGACACGGACGCTCTCGCCCCGTGGGCCTTCAGCCGCCACTGACGCACGGCAACCACTCGGTGGCAACGCGGAGACCATGGAGGCATTTTTCGGACCGCAGGCAGCCAAAATACTGGCCGGGAACTGAATCCACTCCTTGGCAGCGGCCCCACCTGCGGACCGCACACAGGTTTAGGGGTGCCCCCTCGCCGCCGGGCATGCATCGTTCAGTGCCATGCCAAGCCCGGTTTCTGCCACGGCAACCCCCTGACGCCTTCCCTGCACATTCACTACGGCGGTGCCCCAACGGCCGCATCGTCCCCGCAAAACCACGTCTGGGCCGTACCCCCCAATCACCGCCCGAGGCCGGCATAGGGCAATTGACCGTGCCGCAAACCATCCGCGTCAGGACGACAAAATGCCCGGCTGGATCATTCCAGCCGGGCATTTCTTGCATCTGGGGATGCGTCAGAGACGAGGTCTTGTCCAGCGGACGCCCTGACGGGGCATCAACGAATCAGAACACGTTCTCCGGGTTGTAGTACTCGTCGACGTTATTGCAGTCGATGCCGGCAGCCTTGGTGAATTCTTCCTTCTTGAAATCGCCGGCGGCCTTCTGCCCAGTGGCCAAAGCAATGGCAATCTCGAAACCGCGTCCCGTTGCAAGGCTGGGAGAATTGAGCCCGGTCGATACATACTGGCCCTGGCAGCCTCCACGCTTGATCTCGGCCAGTGCTTCCTTCTGCCCGTCGGCTGAAGCAGCCACAAGCGTTGTCGTGTTCTTTTGGTCTTGGAGAACAGTCAGCGCACCCAAAGCCATGGCGTCGTTGAGCCCGAGGATCAGGTCGACCTCGGGATGCGCAGAGAGCATCGATTCAGCTGCGGGTACCGCCTTGTCCTGGGCGTAGACCGCTGATGCTTCTGCCACAACCTTGTACGTGACGCCGCCTTCTTTCAGACCGTCCAGGAAGCCCTGCTGCCGCTTTGGACCGACGCTTTCGTCGTTCGCGCCGCCGTTCAGGATGGCTACGTCAACAGCCTCACCCTTCGTGAACCGCTTGGCCGTCAAAGCGCCCGAGAGCTTGCCGATCTCGTAGTTGTCGCTGGTGACGGCCGTTACCCCAACATCCGGGATTCCGGTGTCGACGAAGATCACGGGGATGTCCCCGGCAATCTGCTTCAATTGCTGCTTCTGCGTGTTCGGGCTGATCGCGTTCACGATCAACGCATCGACCCCTTGGGAGACCATGGTCTGTGCCTGGTTGAGCTGCGTGACCGGGTCACCGTTGGCATTCTGGAACAGCAATTCAAAGCCCTGTTCCTTGCTCACCTTCTGGGCCGCGACCTCCATGGCCTTGTAATAGGGTGCGTCGACCTGCCGCTGCAGGAAGCCGATCTTCAGATTCTTGACGTCCTTCTTGACGGCAGCCGCGGACGTCCCGCCGGAACTGCCCTCAGTGGACCCGCAGCCGGTAAGCAGGAGGGATGACACGGCTACGGCAGTCGTTGCCGCCAGCCAGATACGCCTGGATTTCATTTGAATAACTCCTATGTTATTTCGTTGGGTTTGGTAGAACAGGGAAGTTACGGATTTATCGACTGCTTGCGACGGGACTTGAAGTGGATGGTCGTCATGACCACGGCGAGCAGGATCAAGCCACCGCGGAATGCGTCCTGGAGGAACGTGGAAACATTCAGCAGCACGAGCAGGTTGGTGATGATGCCGAAGATCAGCGTGCCGAACACGACTCCGAGCACACGTCCCTTGCCGCCGCGCAGGCTGGCACCGCCAATGACAACTGCGGCGATGGAGTCGAGCTCGTAGAGCGTTCCTGCGGTGGGCGTGCCCACGCCGATGCGGGAAGCGAGCAGGAACCCAGCGAAGCCCACCATGGCCCCGGCGATCACGTAAACCGCGAGCAGCGTCGGCTTCACGGGAATACCCGAAGCGAAGGCAGCGTCAGGGTTGCTGCCGAGGGCAAAGACGCGGCGGCCGAAGACTGTCCGCCGTGCCACGAACCAGACGGCAAGAGCCAAGACCAGCCAGATGACTCCAATCAGGGGGAAGCCCAGAATGGTCGTAGTGGCAATCTTCCTGAAGTCTTCGGCTTGCGGCTGGATCGGAACACCTTCCGTCAAGGCATAAACGACGCCTCGTGCCAGTGACAGCATGCCGAGAGTGACGATGAAGGGTTCCAGCTTGCGGAATGCCACAAAGTAACCATTCAGCAACCCGACGAGCATACCCAGCACAACAGCGATGAGAATCGCTAAGGGAACGCTGACGCCTCCGAAAGCCAGCGTACAGACGACGCCGGCAAGACCAACGACCGAACCGACACTGATGTCGATGCCGCCGGTCAGGACAATCAGGAACTGGGCCAACGCCACGATGCCGATAACGGAGACCTGCAGGATGAGGTTCGTCAGGTTCCTGGGTGTGAAGAAGGCATCCGTGGAAAGTCCTGCGACGATCAGCAGCACAATCAGGATATAGAGCGGGTACTGCTCCTTCGCCCAGTGCATCAGGCCGTCCCTGGTGAATCTGCTGTTGGTTTTCTGCAACGGTTCCTGCCCGGCAGTCATCCTCGTTGACGTGGTGCTCATTCGATTTCCCCTCCCAATGCTGCCCGCATTAGGTCGTCGGTATTGCTGTCTGTGGATCGGAATTCTTGGACGAGTTGGCCATCGCGTATGACGAGGATGCGATGGCTTAGCATCAGCAGTTCCTCCGCCTCGCTGGAGACCACGACGACACCTTTGTCCTGCTCTGCCAGGTTCTTGACGATCTGGTAGATGTTCATTCTGGATGCGATGTCGATGCCTTTGGTCGGTTCGTCCAACACGACGACCTCGGGTTTGGCTTCAATCCATTTGGCAAGGCAGACCTTTTGCTGGTTTCCGCCGGACAGGGTTCTGGTGAGTGTGGTGCGGCCGCCCTTGACCTGGTATCGCTTGATGAGCCCCTCAACGCTTGCCCGTTCACGCTTCAGGTTCAGGATTCCGAAGGTGGAGTACTGGTCAAGTGTGGCCAGCGTCATGTTGTCGCCGTTGCTGAAGTCTTTGACGAATCCCTCGCTGCGGCGGTCTTCGGACAGGTAGGCGACGCCTCCCTTGAGCGCGGCCCGGGGAGAACCGAGACCAAGTCGGCGTCCTCGGACTTTGATCGTCCCGCCGGTTCTTGACTGGTGCCCGGAGATTGATCTGGCGATCGAGCTGCGGCCGCTGCCGACAAGCCCGTAAATGCCCACAACTTCCCCGGGGTGGACCGAGAAGCTGATATCGGTGGCAGACCCGGAGCTGAGATGCTCAACTTCCAGCACGGGATCGATCCCCGCGAAGGATGGCAAGGGGGCCGGTTCCAGGGCGTGGACCGCTTCACCGACCATCAGGGTGATTACTTCTTCCCGGTTCGTCTCCTTGGCATTGAGCACGTCAACAAGCTTGCCGTTGCGCAGAACGGCGATGCGGTCGGCCATCGCGAACACTTCCGGCATGCGGTGGGACACGAAGACGACGCACACGCCGGCGGCCCGTTCCCGCTCAACCAGAGCCTCAACGTCTTTGAAATGCTCTTCGGTCGTCGAGGCTGTAGTTTCGTCCAGTATCAGGATCTGGTGACCATTGACCTGCGTCCGCCCCAACGCCAGCATCTGGCGCAGGCCCGGGGTGAGAGTCTTGCCCAGTTGGTTCAAGGTGACTTCATGCATGCCCACGGCCCGCAGAGCCTGCATGGAAGTGTCACGGCCGCGACGTCGGATCGTCCTCCAGCCCTTGGTTTTGCCCGCGGAGCTCAGCTGCTTCAGCCACAGATTCTCCTCGACGGTGAACTCATCGACAATCACGGGTTCCTGGTGCATGAAAAGGATGCCGGCATCGTCGGCGTCGGCAGGGGTAGCAACTTCACCTTCATATCCAGCGATCTTGATGTGCCCACTGTTTGGTGCTTCCTGACCCGAGATGAGCCTGGCCAGGGTCGACTTTCCGGCACCGTTGGCTCCGCAGATCGCCAGGACTTCACCTCGGTATCCTGTCAGGGATACCCCGTCGAGTGCCTTTACTCCCGGGTAGGTGCGCGAGACGTCCCGAACGTCGAAGGCCGCTTCCTTCCGTACGGAGTCTGCAGGGGTGTTCACTGAACACCTCGTATCCCGCGCGCTGCGCGCAGCTTCGTTTTGACGCTGATAGGTACCGGCCCGTTGACCCAACGCATGTTCTCTCCTCTGAGAAATGTGTGACGACTGAACACCCGGTCTGGCGCGTGGATGTCGCTTACGTCACGCTATGGTGTTAGTAATATTACTACAAAAATTCAAGCCATAGTCAAGAAAATGATGGTATCGATTCGCAAAAATGGCAAAAATTCGTAGTTGTGCTACATATCTTCCTATCCTGCCCATCCCTAATCAGAAGAGCAACCATGCAGGGACAGAAAGAACGTCGAAGGATCCTCGTCACGGACTGCAATCTCGTAGAGTTCAGGACGCAGTTAGCTGCGCGATCGCCGCAGCCTCGCCGATGCGCTTCCCTCCGGCACCTAATACATACCGGCCGTCCCCGAGGCGCCTCCCGGGCCTGAAGAACCGTTGGTTGTTCCTGAAATTCCTCACCGAGACGGGCTGCGTGTGTACGTCCTCACCTTCGTCGATGACCCGGCCTACCGCCGGGAGATGAAAGCGATGCGCAACCTCCAGGAGGGCCGCCACGCCCTGGCCAGGCACATCTTCCACGGCCGCGAGGGCACGCTCCACCAGGCGTACCGTGACGGGCAGGAAGACCAACTCGGCGCCCTGGGCCTTGTCTTGAATTGTGTGACGTTGTGGAACACGGTCTACCTCGACCGCGCCCTGACCGCGCTGCGGGAACAGGTCTACCCGGTACTCGATGCCGATGTCGTCCGCCTGTCGGCGTACGTGCGGCGGCACATCAACGTCCACGGTCACTACTCCTTCCAACTTCCGGACCTCGCCGGCGGCCGGCGCACTCTGCGCGATCCCGACCACCGCGACAGCAACGAGGAGTAAGAAGAGCCTGAGAGGCAACGGAACGAAACCGGGCATTAAGGGGTGTCGGAAAACGAGGGATTGCCGACACCCGTCCCCAAAGAGCGAATCACAGCGAAATCCACGTCGACAAGCCGTGTTGGGAAACAACGACGGAAAACCCTGGACGCAACAGAACCGACATCCTCAACTCAGGAACAAAATTGCCGCCAAATCAAGGAAGACCAGTCACTAACGTGACTTTCCCGAGCATTGGTCCTCAAGCCCCGGTATGACGGTGGCAGGCAGTCCGGGCATGGTGGCCAAACCGGCCCAGGCGGACTGGTCGACGGACGGGTACTCGACGCCGTCGATGTCGATCCGTCGTTCTGGTACGGAAGCCGCCGAGTCATCCAGGCCTCACGGCGTGAGCGGGCCGCGGATGACACGCAATGCAAGGTCCGCGTCGCCTTCCAGGACGGCGGTCTCCGAAAGGCTGGAGCGTCCCCAGAGGCCCAGGTACATCTCATGGGGCGCCGCGATGACCGTCGCGGCGATGTCCCCCTCGCCGACAGTCCAGGCCGTGCCGTCGGGCAGGGCGAAGGTCACGGCGTTCCCCGGGTCGGTCATCCGGCCAAGCCGGAGCTGTCTCAGGGCGAACATGGCCAAGGCCTCGTCGATCCCGTCGAGCAGGAACTCTTCACTGAACACCGGGTCGGCCAGGCCGGCTGTCTGGTGGGCGTCGACCAGGTGGACGGCGTGTTCGTGTGCCTGGCGGCGAAGCCAGAACCCGGCCGTCCGCGGGGGAGGACCGAAGTTCCAGCAGGGCGCCACAGGGTCCACTGATGCCATCGCGGCCAGAAAGCCGGGTGCCCCTTCGAGGAACCAGGGGGCGGCCCTCCCGGTGGGTGCGGCCGGCTCCTCTACGAACTTGCCTGCCCGAACCACCCCTGCAGCCCATCGTTCTATCGAACCGAGATGCCCGAAGAGGACATCAAGTGTCCATCCCGGACAAGCCGGAACGGGTCGGTTCAGAATGTCCTCCGGTCGGCTGGCCAGGGCACCAAGGGCGTCGAGACTGTGGGCGAGCTCGACAAGGTGGCGTTCGGGCAACATGGGTCGATCTTATCCGCAGGCACGGCCGGGCTGGCGCTGGTGTCTGGCAACTCCTAGCCGGCACCCTTCCCCACCGGTGCGCCTGCTTGCATCCCACGGCCGGTCTGTTTGCATGGAGGCATGACTGAGCAGCCGCCGGCAGCGGTAACCGAAGACCTGGACCGGCTGCAGGCAGCCCTGACCTCTGCCATCCCCGCCAGGACAGCGTCCAACCTCCTGGTCGGGACCTGGAACATCCGCGCGCTGGGGGATCTGACCGCCCAGTGGCTGGCCGGGCCCAAAGACTCACCCAAGCGGGACTGGCATGCCATCGCCTGCCTGGCCGCAGTGATCTCCCGGTTCGACGTCGTCGCCGTCCAAGAATCCCGCCGCAACCCCCTGGCCCTGAAGCGGCTCCTTTCCAGCCTCGGACCGGACTGGAGAGTCATCATCTCGGACGCGACCGAAGGAGCCGCCGGCAACGGCGAACGCATTGCCTTCCTGTACGACAGCACACGGGTCCAGCCCTCGGGCCTGGTCGGCGAGATCGTGCTGCCCCCGATCGGGGAGCACCCGCAACGACAGTTCGCCCGCACCCCCTACACCGCCAGCTTCTCGCGCACCGGAGTGGAGTTCACCCTCGCGTCCGTGCACATCCTCTGGGGCAAGAGCCCCGCGGAGCGGCTGCCGGAGATCACCGCGTTCGCCCAGTGGATGCATGACTGGGCGGCCCGGCCCAATGACTGGAACTCGAACCTGATCGTGCTTGGCGACTTCAACCTGGACCGGATCGGTGACCCGCTCTACGAAGCGTTCATCTCCACGGGCCTGTGGCCGCCGGCCGAGCTGAACACCGTCCCGCGGACGATATTCGATGACGACAAGACCAAGCACTTCTACGACCAGCTCGCCTGGTTCTCCAAGCCGGACGGCACCTCCCTGCTGAAGGGCTTGGCCTACGGGCAACGCGCGGGAACGTTCGACTTCGTCCCGCACGTCTTCCAGGGCTTGAGCCGCAGCGAGGTGTCCTGGCGGATCTCGGACCACTACCCGCTCTGGTGCGAATTCCTGCTCGCCTGATCTGCCAATCGGAAGAGCCTCCGGCAATATGTGGGAGGCTCTTCCGGTGAGAAACAGTAGGGGCTGACGATTACTCGGCCAAGCGCGTCCAGGGCGCGGCCGTAAAGGTCAGGGCCCCACCGGTGGAGGAGACCAGCACTTGCGGGTGTCAGTTCTTCTTGAGGTTTACCGTCGTTGTGGTTCCAAGCGCGCTGGCCTTGTAGCTGATGGTGCCGCCTTCGTACTTGAATTCTTTGGTCGCGTCGGTGGATGCCAGAAGCGCGGACTTAGTTGCCTCTATATCCCGCTGCGATGTCCAGGTGTAGGGCTCGCTGGCGTTGGTCGGCCCGGCAAACGTTCCAACCCAGTATGTCGAGGTCGTGTTACCACCGTCGGTAACCCACTCGATTGTCATCTTGTCGGCGGTGATCGTGGCTTGCTGGTACGACTTCTCACTGGTGGGGTTGCTTTGCTTCCATGCACCGGCCAGATCAGGAGCCTTCGGCGCCTCCTGGGCCGCTTTGGAATCGGCAGCACCGGTCGGGGTCGTGCCTGCTCCACCGCACCCCGTCAAGGCAAGGACGGCAGCGAGAGCAATAGGAGCGATGGATTTTTTCATGGATTCCCCCATAGGAAAAAGTGAATGATGCATTGAGAATCATATGCCGGTGCCGGCGCCCGCTCCGCGTGTGACGGCGTGCTCGGCGGGGCACGTGCTCGACGACGCCCTTCTCGGATCACTCGAGCTACAAGGCTGAGAACAAGCAGCACGGTTGAGCCGGCGGCAGCCGGGATCGCGTCCCGGCAGAGTCTCACGGACTCTAGTTTGTGAGGATACGACCGGAGAGTACCAGGACTCTGGACATAGGGTGATGCTGTTCGACTGACTTCCGCAGGAATCCGGTGTTTTTGTTATGGGTGCGGCTGTTAATCCTCCTTCTCTTGCGATAGAATCTAAGTAATAGATTATTCGGTTTTGGAGGGGTGGCATGATGAGCGTGATGACTGCCCAACTGCCTTTTCCTCAAGCAATGGATGCCGGAGCGGTGCCGATAGGGCTCGCGGCGTCACTGCTGGAGGATGCTACGGGTGGGCGCGTGTTCGTTCATGGGGAACTCTCCTACGCCTGGGACGAGAAGGACATCGCGACCCGCCGGTTCGCGGCGGCGAAACTGGCGGACATCAAAGCCGCTTCGGTCGCCGGGATCGCTGCCGCGTTCGGTGTTGATGCGATCACCTTGTGGCGGTGGCGTCAGGTCCTGGCCGCGGAAGGGGTGTTGGGTCTGGCCCCGGAGAAGCCTGGTCCGAAGGGGCCCAGCCGGCTGACGGAACCGAAGATGTCCGAAATCCGTGCCTTGCGGGCGACCGGACTGTCGCTGCGGGCGATTGGGGCAAAGGTGGGCGTCTCCGAATTCAGCGTGCGACGGACACTGGCCATGCCGGTGCCCACCGGTCCGGAACCGGTGAAGCTTGATCCGCTTGCCACATCTGCGGCAGCAGCACCGGCAGCCGGGTTGCCGGTGCTGCCGGCACCGGTGGACCGGTCCGGAGAGCGGGCGTGGGCCCGGGCCGGGTTGGTGGAGTGCGCGGCACCGGTGTTCGCACCCGCTGCCCGTGTGCCGTTGGCCGGGCTGTTCCTGGCCCTGCCCGCCTTGGAGACCACGGGACTTTTGGAGTGCGCGAAGGAGACCTTCGGGGCGTTGCCGAACGGGTTTTACGGGTTGGAGACCATCCTGACCGGCGCCGTGTTCCAGGCCCTGGCCGGGGAACCACGCGCCGAAGGGATCACCCGGATCGACCCGGTAGCTTTGGGCCGGGTGCTCGGCCTGGACCGCGCCCCGGAAGTGAAAACCCTCCGCCGCAAAACCGCCGCGCTGGCCAGCAGAGGCAAAGCCGGGGAGCTGCTCACCGCAATGGCCGCCAGACACCTGGGCGGCAATGCTGAGCCGGGCGGGGATCTGGCCGCTGTGCTCTATGTTGACGGGCATGTCCGCGCTTACCAGGGCACCAGGAAGATCGGGAAAGTCCATTCGACGAGGTTGAAGTTCCCGGTCCCGGCGACCGAGGAAACCTGGGTCGCCGACGCTGCCGGGGCCCCGGTCCTGGTGGTCATGGCCGAGCCCGGGGCCGCGCTGACCGGGGAACTGCGCCGGCTCCTGCCGACCCTGCGCACCATCATCGGCGATGGCCGCCGGGTGCTGGTCGGTTTCGACCGGGGAGGCTGGTCCCCGGCCCTGTTCAAGCACATGGCAGAGAACAACTTCGACGTGTTGACCTGGCGCAAAGGCACCACCGAGGACGTCCAGCCCTCCCACTTTGCCGAGGTCACCCACACCGACGAACACGGACAAACCCGGACCTGGGAAGCCGCCGACACTGCCGTGGAGGTGCCGGTCGGTACGACCGGGGAAGTGTTTCCGATGCGCCAGCTCAGCCGCCAGGTCAACACCCCCGGCGGCAGGGTGCGGCAGATCCACATCCTCACCACCAACACCGGCATGCCCGCAGGGGAGATCATCTACCGGATGGGCGCCAGGTGGCGGCAGGAAAACTATTTCCGCTACGCCAGGATCCGCTTCGCGCTGGATTCCCACGACGCCTACACATCCACCGATGACGACCCGGAACGGTCCGTGCCGAACCCGGCCAAACGCAAGGCCTACCAGAAAGTCCTCGCCGCCCGGACCCGGTACGAGAAGACCCTGGCCGACACCGACGCGGCGATGCTCGCCGCCCGCACACCGCCGCCGGGAACGACCACGGTCCTGATCACCAACACCATCCACAACACGATCACCGCGGACCTGCTCACCGCTGAAACCGCGCTCGGCGCCGCGCAGGCAGCCCACCGGGAAATCCCGGCCCGGGTACCCCTCGGTGAGATCGCCGCCGGCCAGCAGGTCCTGGAGACCGAGACGAAACTGCTCAGCCATGCGATCCGGATGGCTGCCTTCAACACAGCCTCCACCCTGGCCCGCGAAATCCGGACCAACACCGGCTACGCCCGCGGCGAGGACGAAGCCCACACCCTGATCCGGCAGGCCCTCACCGGCAGCGGAGACATCGACCCCCGCACCGACGGCTACCTCACCATCCGTCTGGACCCGCTCCCCACCCAACGGGCAACCACCGCGATCAGCGAGCTCTGCAACCACCTCACCAACACCGAAACCCGCTACCCCGGCACCGACCGAATTCTGCGATTCGAGATCAAAAACAAAGAAACGTCAGCCAACAATTAAAACGCTATGTCCAGAGTCCTGGAGTACCGGACTGTGTCATTTTCAGAAGTCGTCTGCACACGCTCCCGCGGAATTCCGGGGTAGTGCAGACGAGTGTGAACATGAAAATGTCAGAAGTCCCCTGCACGGTAATGCATTCCGCTCAATAGTCGCCTGCACAAACTGTCACTTTTCAGAAGTCGGCTGCACCAAACACCAACAACTACCGCGTCGAGGCCCCCTGTAGCGTCTGCAGCAGTCCCCCGGAAGAGCATCGGCTTGCGGGCCTTAGCCACGCACTGGAAATAGAGTCGTGGCAGCAAGTGAACGGCGCGCAGAAGCTTGAGGTCGGGTACCACGTGCGTTCCGACTTACAGGGCCTGGGGTTCGCGACGGAAGCAGCCACTGCTTGTCGCGACTACGCCCGAGAACATATTGAAGCCAAGGAACTGATAGCTATCATCCATCCGGATAACCGAGCTTCTGAGCGGGTAGCTGAGAAAATCGGAATGCACCGCGTCGCTGACGATCGAGGCGGGAACATCCCCGTCCGAACAGTCCTAAGCATGCAGCTGTAGACACGTCCAAGGCCGCCCGCTGGAGGATCGTTTTACGGGCAGCAGTATTCAGGCTGGCCGTAACGCGGATGCAATTGTTTCGGCTACGGGATCGTCTCCACGGACAGGGCCCTCAGCCAACCATCTGTGGTCTCACCGTTGATCGTAGCCTCACCCATTTCCACAATCATCTGGACCTTTGTACCGTCCCGCCACCCGGCAGCTTCTGACTAGTCAACGAACACGGACAGGTCTTGGGCTCCCCCTTGGGCCTTTAGCATGACGGTGAACTCCCCGGCCGCCCCAGTCATCCACAGATCCGACATGAACAGTTCGCCGGTCAGCCGAAACTGGTCCCCAATCTTAATTCCACCCATCCGGGCGGAGTTGAGCTTGTCTAAGGCCGCCGCCGGTCCCGATCAGTTTCCACGGGGTCTCTGGTTTCGGGCGCCGGAAGGTCAGCTCCGACCGCACTGTCCCTTGCTCCTGAGAGACGAACTCCCAGCCCTCTTGCTCTAACTTGGCCCTAGTCCTGGCCTCCAAGCCCCGAACCGTTTTCACGGACCTCGTCTCGTACTTCACATACTTCACACCCGTTGTTGTCGTCATGCTGTTCCCCCTCGGCCCCGGACATCAAACACTCTTCGAGAGCTTAGAGTGGCGCGACGGTGTCTCCAAGTCGCACCCCAAAGCGACACACGGCGCAGCGTGGTCTGTGCAGAATCCATACCACTGTAAAACCGGCTTGCGGGCGATGGAACTGCCACTCAGCGTTGCAAAACGCCGCATTTATCGGGCTCTCCTGACTCATCCGTGGGCTAATTTCGGCCGGGAAGCACTGGTTTGGGACCGCCGAGGCTGAGCATGGCCAGGGCGATGAGTGCGTCTGGGGATTTGAAGCCGAAGGCGATTCTGGTGATGAGTCTGATCTTGGTGTTCATGGACTCGATGCGCCCGTTGGAAAGCCTGTGCTCGATGGCGGCCAGGATACTGGCCCGGTGTTTGACGATGGACTGCTGCAGTTTCACGAAGGATGGGATGCGGCACCGCCGCGCCCAGGCCACCCACTTGTCGAGCGCTTCGGCGGCCTCGTCGAAGGGCAGTTTGAAGACCGTGCGAAGTCCTTCCTTCAGGTAGTAGGCACGGCCGAGCCGGGGGTCGGTCTGGACGATCCAGGCGAGCTTGGTTTGCTGTTTCTCGGTCAGGTTTTCAGGGTTCTTCCATAGCGCGTACCGGGAGTTCCTGACCCCGGCGGCCAGGGCGCTATCGGGGCGTGCCGGGGACCCGGCCGGCGGCCGTCCCCGGCCTCTTGCCGGCTCGTTGGCCCGGGCTGCTCTGCGGGCCTCGTTCCAAGCCGTCCGGCGGACTTCATCGAGAGCCTCGGTAGCCCACTTGATGATGTGGAATGAATCCGCGCACTGGACGGCGTCCGGGCAGCGTTCGGTGACAACGGCGGCGATCCAGGGGGCCGCATCCGCGGTTACGTGCGTGATGGCTGCGGAGCGTTCATCGCCGAGAGCATCGAAGAAGGTGCGCAGGGTGGCTTTATCGCGGCCCGGTGCGGCCCAGAG
Source organism: Arthrobacter sp. UYCu723 (assembly GCF_054059215.1). Taxonomy (NCBI): domain Bacteria; kingdom Bacillati; phylum Actinomycetota; class Actinomycetes; order Micrococcales; family Micrococcaceae; genus Arthrobacter; species Arthrobacter sp. UYCu723. The sequence continues at coordinate 196,339 of NZ_JBSSBW010000004.1, read as the reverse complement.
CAGCCGACCGGAATCGTGGTCCACGACCACTGTCAGGTACTTGTGTCCGCGCTTGTAGGAAATCTCGTCAATGCCGATCCTTTTCAGGTTCGCGAAGCGGTCGAATTCTTTCTCTGTATCTGCCCAGACCCGGGTAATGATCGCCCCGACGGTGCGCCAGGCGATACGCATCAGGGCGGTGACCGCGGTCTTGGAGGACTTGGTGGCGAGCCAGGCGACCTGAGCATCGAAATCATGGGTGTGGCCAGCCTGGTGCCGGGCCCACGGGACGGCTGCCACGCTCACGCCGTGGTCCCGGCAGCGGACCCTCGGGGCGCCGGCTTCGAGCCATACCTGGACCGTGCCCAGGTCCAGGGAGCGCCAACGGCGCCTCCCCTGACCCTGGTCGTATTTCGGGCTCCGGCGCCCGCAGATGCCGCACCGGTTCCGCATAGAGCCGGTAGGCCGGACCGAAGCGATCAAGAACCCGCCACCGTCATCCAAATCAATGGACTCCACAACCGTTTTCTCGACACCGAGCAGAGTTCGCCATAGTCTTGCATCTTGCACGCCGTTTTCCCGTTCCAAAAGTTTCTGTTCCTTAGACAGTCAGAAACCTAGACGGAAAGCGGCGTGCTTCCGTTAAGGCGCGCGCAAAAAGCCCACGGATGAGTCAGGAGAGCCATTTATCGCTGCAATTCAGAAGTCGGGAAGGACGGGGTCGGTCAGCATGTTTTTGGGGGCAGGTCCCTACGTCTTGATAAAGGATCCCTTGCTGAGACGGATGGAAGCCCGGTTCGCTGAGTTCGCGGACGCGGTGCGCCGCCAGCACACCATCGGCATCTGCTACGGCCAGGCCGGAATCGGAAAGACCCTCTCCGCCAGGCGCTACGCAAACTGGCATAAGGCAGAGAACCTCCTGGAACAGTGGGGTCCGCGGGACGACTCTGACTTCCAGATCTATGCAGCCCTGGCCCGGGCACGCAGCGTCTTCTATACACCTGCCGTGCTCACCTCGCCCAAACAGATCCATGCCGAACTCGAGCACATCAGCACCCGCGTATCGATCTGCGTTGACCAGCATCTGGAAAAGATCGGCAAGAAGACAGGACCACCCACCCGCACCGGCAAGCATGTGGAGCTGCTCATCATTGACGAATCCGAGCGGCTCAACGCCACGGCGCTTGAACTCCTGCGTGACCGCTACGACCGGGACAACACAGCCCTGATCCTCATCGGCATGCCCGGAATCGAAAAATGGTTCAGCCGCTACCCACAGCTCTACAGCAGGGTCGGCTTCGCCCACGAATATCGCCCACTCGCCCAGGAAGAACTGAATTTTGTCCTTGAGCGCCGCTGGCACAAACTCGGCCAAACCCTGGACCCGGAAGATTTCACCGATGCCCAGGCCATCGCTGCCGTTGCCCGGATTACCCGAGGCAACTTCCGCCTCATCGACCGGCTCTTCACCCAAGTCGAACGAGTCATGAAAATCAATGAACTCAGCACCATCACCGACGACGTCATTGAAGCCGCACGCTCGACCCTCGTGATCGGAATCAGCTAGAACCGCCAAACCGAGCTGTGAAATACCGCCAAGCCGAACCAACAGTCACACTAGAGCCCTACCGTCGCAGCGGCCGCCTGATCGATGAGGCGTCTTGTATCCCTGGGGTTGCGAGACGATCTGGAGTGGAGCGTTTAGGGCACGCGCGTTCACCGGGCAGTTTTGCGGGCGGGTCTTACGGGAATCAGAGTGCGCCGGCTTTCTCGAAGGGAAGGCATGAAGGTGGCGAGTTGGCCAGCGGGAAACAGGTTAACGGGCGCTAATCCTAGGAGCGTGGGTCAGTAGTCGTCCGGATTTTTAAAACGCCGGGCGAAGTGCCGGGCTGTACCGGGTGCGGCTGGGAGAATCGGGGTATGGATTCCGGTGCCCAGGACGGGTTGTTTGATGAAGGACTCGTGGAGCGGGTCGAGCCTGCTGGCGAGGACGTGGTGGAGACCGGCGCCGGTGCGAACAAACGGTTCAAGGCCTTTGAGCCGGACGCGGTGATGCTGGTTCCGCCGTCGCTGGATGAGTGGCTGCCTGCCAACCACCTGGCCCGGTTCATCGCCGATCTCGTGGACGAGGAGCTGGACCTGACCCGGTTCTACGACTCGTACGCGAAAACGAAGGGCCAGCCACCCTATGAGCCGCGGCTGATGGTGAGGATCCTTCTCTATGGCTACTGCACCGGCGTCCGTTCCTCACGGGAGCTGGAACGTGCGTGCACGGATGTGGTCGCGTTCCGGTGGCTCGCTGCCCAGCAGTTCCCGGACTTCAGGTCCATCGGACGCTTCCGCAAACGCCACCTCTCGGCGCTGGGGAACGTGTTCCTGCAGGCCCTGGAACTGTGCCGGGCCGCCGGCATGGTCTCCTTGGGCAGGGTCGCCCTGGACGGAACGAAAGTGCGGGCCAACGCCTCCCGGCGCAAGTCCATGAGCTACGCGCGGCTGACCGAAAAGCAGAAGGTCCTCGGCGACGAGGTCTCCGAGCTGCTCGCCGCAGCGGAGGCCACCGACGCGGCCGAGGACGCCCGGTACGGCAAGGACAAGCGCGGCGACGAACTCCCGGCGGAGCTGGCCGGAAAGAAGTCGAGGCTGGCGAAGCTGGCCGCGGCCCGCAAACAGCTCGAAGAAGAAGCCGCGGACAAGGCCCGCAGGGAAGCCGAACGCAAGGCGAAGGACCGCGGCGAGGACGAGGACACAGTGGCCGTCAAAGGCGAAGAAGCCGCGACCGGGGCGCAGGTCAAGCCGACGGCGCAGCGCAACTTCACCGACCCGGACTCCCGGATCATGAAGACCGCCGACGGGTCCTACCACTACAGTTACACCGGCCAGGCCGTGGTCGACGAGGACCACCAGGTTATCGTGGCAACCGATCTGAACAACACCGCGGTCGACGTGCAGCAACTGGGACCGATGATCGAAAAAACCACCGAAACGTTCGGCCGGATGCCCGCCCAGTGGACCATCGATGCCGGCTACTGCTCCGCCGGGAACCTCGAACACGTCAGGGAAATCGAGACCGACAGTGAGGGCGGAACCGAGTTCTTTATCGCGACCGGCCGGCTCAAGCACGGCGAAAAGGTCCCGGACGCGCCCCGCGGACGGATTCCCAAGAACGCCACGGCCAAAGAGCGCATGGCCCGGAAACTCAAGACGAAGAGGGGCCAGGCCGTCTACGCCCGGCGCAAGGCGATCGTGGAACCGGTCTTCGGCCAGATCCAGACCCGGCAGGGCAAACACGTGCTGCTGCGCGGGCTGGAGCAGGCGCGGCAGGAATGGAACCTGATCGCCGGCTGCCACAACCTGCTCAAACTCTTCACCGTCCGCACCGCCGCGGCAACCGCCGGCACCTGAGAGACAGGAACCGGGATACCCGCGCCTACCGCCCCGCCAACCTCCGGCGGCCCATAACGACTCGGCCATCCGGCGGTCTCAGCCCGAATTCCGGACCGCAGCGGCAACCGTCCGAGGGCCACAAGCCGGCCGGCAACCACATCTGACCCACGCTCCTAGATGCTCTGCGCTTTATCTTGGGCGGCGGCCACAGGCCATGATTCCGTGTTTATGGCTAAAGCTGCTCAGAGCACCCACCAAATGCCTCCCTGTCCTCCTGGCTTTGGACGGAACCTTGGGTGGAACTCTGACCACAAGCAGAACGGCAACGCCAGGTCACACTAGCCGGAAATCGCTGCGTACCGTAGTGGGAGCTGAGGGCTACTCGCCCCCTCCTGCCTCGTTCGCTGGAAAGTCGGAGATCCTCGCCAGTATCTCTCCGGATACGAAGTAGGGGTTGTTGGCATTGTTCAGCACATCGATGAGGACCGCATCCCCGTCGCGCTCGAGGACACGGTACTGGTCGCCGACGCGGAGCTTCGGCTCGCTGCGGTCGTCACCATCGCGGTCGGTGTGGACTGTGAACATCTGACCCGTCGTCGGGCCGGGTGAGGTGCGCTTCTTGACGGCGGCTTTCGCATGCTTGAAGGCACTCGGCACAAATGAGCCCGCGACACCGCCAACGGCAAACGTGCCTCCGAGGATGACGACCACGGCTTTTTTGGGTCCGCCGAGTGCCTTGAAGATCGTCGTTATTGTCTGGTAGCCGCCCAGGTTACTCATCCACGTCCCCCTCGTAGGTCTTGTTCTTGATCATTTTACCCACCCGCTGCCGTTGGGCCGGTCAGAGGCATGGCGGCCGGTGGGGGGACAGGTTTACGGACACGAATGAGAGGCTGGCCGACGTCGATCTCCGAACTGTCGGGTGTTGCGAACGGCATGGGTGAACATCGAAGCTCTTGGTGCAGGCCTGGATAAATTTCCCCACGGTGCAGGTATAAGCGATATGGTCATCGCAGGACCCAGGCCAATGTGGTGGGTGTAGCGAAAAGGATGAACTGCCGTGGCAATGATTCAATGTCGTGAGTGTGGCAATACGGTTTCGGATTCAGCGCGCATGTGTCCAAATTGCGGAATTGAGTCACCTGGCGGTTCATGTGAACTCGTTATTGTGCGTCCGAGTCTCGCCGGCGGGGCAGTTGGGATGACTGTGTACGTTAACAACACATTGTACGGAGACATCAAGGCGCGAAAGTCAATGACAATTCCGGTTGCTGCCGGGCAGCACCATGTTCTCGTTGAGACATCGCGAGGAAAGACCGGAACGACCACAGTGGACGTAACTCCACAATCGCCGGGAAAACTGACGCTAGGGGTTAGTCAGCTGACAGGTGGCGTCAAGTTCTCGTAGAACACTAGCTTGACCGGGTCCGACCAATTAGGTATTGGGCTACGCTTTATCCGTCCAGTCCACGAGCGACATTCCGCTGACACAATCTGAATTTTACAGTGTCAGCGGAATATTGGACCTAGCGGTGACAGTCGCACGTAGGAGCGGATAGCGGGTTCGGTTGGAGATCCCTTAACGGGCATACTCGCATTGTTCACCGGAATAGCGGGATTGACGTCCGGAGTCGACAGTGAAGTACACCGTCTCGCCGCCGTCATCGCCGTTGCCGTTTCTCGCTCGTTCGCGGACCATCCGGCGAGGAATCTGTCTCACCCGTCGTTCTCCTTAAGGGTCCGCCTGCGGGCGGCCGACTCCTTCTCCTAATCCGACTCGGTGTCTCGTAACCTCAGTGTCTCGAAACCTATGGGATACAAGACTCTTGAACCGCTTCACCATCCGATTCTGGCTCTGGGCCTTCCCGTTTCTCACTCGGGGCGAAAATACGAGGTTAGTCAGGGAAAGAGTCCTAGCTGACCGGCGATATCGATCAGGTCACGAATTTAGGGAATGAACGCCAGGCATCAATCGTCCACACCCCTCCTCCCCTGTCTGTCAGCATTGGGTGAGACACTGCTTCTTTTCCCACTGACTCCTTAAGGGCGAGATTTGGAAACCGATTTCCTGTGACCACCGCACTTGCTTCCCCCACCACCATCACCGATGGTGGTGCCATGGCCGATCCCGACGGCAGCCGCAGATCCTTCTTGATCCATGCCTTGAATCCGAGGACCACGAAGACAATGCCGGCGACGGCGACGGCGGCTCCGATGACGATCAGCAGGAACAGACCCGCGGGCGCTTTCATGATTGAACCGTGAAATCGCTGGTGGACTGTCCGCTGTTCCTGCTGTTTCCAGCCGCGGAGGCAGCGAATGTCAGCGCCATCATGGCGAACACCACCGCCTTGCCGCCTGCGGAAAGTTTCTTGCCCACCTTCTTCCTGGCTTCCAGCTGACCGTAGTCGAACACGGCGTTACTGGTTTGCCAGAGCCGAGCCACACGCGGCGAATCCGGTCCACGGCAGCAGTCCAGCGGGCTGGCCTGCGAGTTGGGCAACGGCACCGCCCTAGTCCGCCTGCCCAGCCTTGCCGAAGGCCAACCGGATGGCGACGAACCCGATCAGAAGGTGCAGCACGCCGCTGACGGCAAACCCTGCCCTGGCCGCGATCACAAGAGCCCTGGAGTTCGATGCCTCCTCGACCACATTCGCGGCCTCATTCAGCTCTTTCTTCATGTCCGGTCCTTAATGCAGACGCACATGCCAATGAGGTTGCGCGCAACACACCCATTTTGTCACGGGAGTCCCCGCTCTGACAGGCCTGGACCGGGCGGGCACCGGGCCAACGCCGCTTCGGCCGGGGGCGTGTACGGATGCCTGCCGCACCTCATCTTCACCACAATGCCCTCCCCAATCATGACTGCAGACTACGCCGCACGCCCGGGGTGCGGTACCCATAGCCGGACACACAAGAGCGCCCGCTACTCACCCCTCGCCCAGGCCTTGTTTTCCCTCCGCGAAAGAAAACTCCGGCGCTGATCCCGGCACTGGCGCTGCGCCGTGTTCAACTGAGGCTGCGCCGTCCGGGCTACGCCGGTTCGGACCGGCACGGATGCGGCGCTCCGCACCGGCCCCGCGACGGAAGAGTCCGTCACCGCACAAGACTCCCGATGGCCGGGCCGGAGGGGGTTCATCTGGAGGACGCACTTGCCTCCACTGCCCGGGCTGTCCCGCCGTTTCCGGACGTTGCAGAGCAGGAGGACGCCACCGGCTGCGAGAGCATCGGCGAGAATGAATGCGTAAAACGAATCCCGGGGTGGCGTCCGCCCCGGGAGCGGGCCTTCCTTGTCCGGGCGGCCTGCATCAGCCTGCGTGTTCCGCGGGAGTGCTTTGCGTGCCGAAACGAAAGAACCCTGCACGGACGGGGCAGGTCCGTGCGGGTCTCTCCCATCGGGCATTCCCTGCTGGAGGTCCCGGAAAGCAAGACGGCAATGGCTCGGTGTCGTCAATTTCCCTTGGGGGTGCCCGCGTCTGCACAGGCGGGAACGGCGCCTAACGGCTGTCTCTATGCCCGCTACCGCACCAATATTGGGGCCGTTCCCCGCCATGAAAATTCCCCTGGACACCGGGAGGGCGGGGTCCGTGGATCCGGCGGGAGAAAAAGCCCGCAGCCGTCCCGTCAATGCAGCATCACCAGCTTTCCCTCGCCCCGTTCCGTGCACCGATATTCATTTGTAGCCAGCGCACCAGCGGTGTCTTCCGGAGGCCGGCATCGCGCCCGGCGGACTAGGATTCCATTCTGACCTTTTTGACGGGTTCGTCCTTACAATGAAACTGTCGGCCCCTACGGCATTCACGTTGGCGGGGCGGCCAATTAAGGAGCAAGCACCATGGGTTTGGGCGACAAGATCCACAACGCTGCCGAGAAACTCCACGGCAAGGGCAAGGAAGCCGCCGGCGATGCCACCGGCAACGACCGGCTGAAGGCCGAGGGCAAACGCCACCAAGTCAAGGCCGACCTGAAGCATGCCGCCCCGAAGGGTTAATGGCGGGGCGCTTCAGAAAACGGAAAAAATACCACGCTAAGCCTTGGAAGGTGATGGTAGGGGCCTGAATTTGCCTGTGCCGATCCTGTGCGGCCTGCAGGACAATGAGGTGAGACACCGGATTTCAGCCCGCCTCGGCGGTGGCCAGCGGCGGTGTTCCGTTTAGTTCGCGGCGGGCAGTGCGTCCGGGATCCGCGGCTTGGTGTTTCCGGCGAAGGTGAACCTGGCGTCCTCGCCTTCGCCGTTCACGTCCACCACCACGATGTCGCCTGCGTGCAGCTCGCCGAAGAGGATCTTCTCGGAGAGCTGGTCCTCGATTTCGCGTTGGATGGTGCGGCGCAGCGGCCGGGCACCCATCGCGGGATCGTAGCCGCGGGTGGCCAGGAGTACCTTGGCCGCGGGCGTGAGCTCGATGCCCATGTCCTTGTCCGCAAGGCGCTGCTCCAGCCGGCCCACGAACATGTCCACGATCTGGATGATCTCGTCCTGGGTCAGCTGTGGGAAGACGATGACGTCGTCCACCCGGTTCAGGAACTCGGGGCGGAAGTGGGCCTTGAGCTCCTCCGTCACACGGGCACGCATCCGGTTATAGCCGGTCTGCGTGTCCGTGCCCGACTGGAAGCCGGTGGCAACGCTCTTGGAGATGTCCCGGGTGCCCAGGTTGGTGGTCATGATGATCACGGTGTTCTTGAAGTCCACCACCCGGCCATGGCTATCGGTCAGGCGGCCGTCTTCGAGGATCTGCAGGAGTGAGTTGAAGAGGTCAGCGTGCGCCTTCTCCACTTCGTCGAACAGGACCACGGAGAACGGACGGCGCCGGACCTTCTCGGTAAGCTGCCCGCCCTCGTCGTAGCCGACGTAGCCCGGAGGGGCACCGAAGAGACGCGAGACCGTGTGCTGCTCCGAGTACTCGGACATGTCCAGGGTGATGAGGGCGTCCTCCTCGCCGAACAGGAACTCGGCCAGTGCCTTGGCGAGCTCGGTCTTGCCGACGCCGGTGGGACCGGCGAAGATGAAGGACCCGCCCGGACGCTTCGGGTCCTTCAGGCCTGCACGGGTGCGGCGGATGGCCCGCGAGACCGACCTGATCGCCTCCTCCTGGCCCACAACACGCTGGTGCAGCTCATCTTCCATCCTCAGCAGACGCGAGGATTCTTCCTCGGTGAGCTTGAAGACCGGGATGCCGGTCGAGTTCGCCAGCACCTCGGCGATCAGATCCTCATCGACCTCGGAGATGTCGTCCATGCCGCCGGTCTTCCATCGGCGCTCCCTCTCTTTGCGCACGCTGACGAGCTTCTGCGCCTGATCGCGCAGCGCCGCGGCGCCTTCGTAGTCCTGCGCGTCGATGGCGGATTCTTTCGCCGTCTTCATCGCGGCGATGTGCGCGTCCATGACCTTGAGCTCCGGCGGGGCGGTCATCCGGCGGATACGCAGCCGTGCACCGGCCTCGTCGATCAGGTCGATCGCCTTGTCCGGCAGGAAGCGGTCCGAGACGTAACGCTCCGAGAGGCTCGCGGCGGCAACCAAAGCGCCGTCGGTGATGGTGACGCGGTGGTGTGCCTCGTACCGGTTACGCAGGCCCTTGAGGATCTCGATGGTGTCAGCCACGGAGGGTTCCTTGACCTGGATCGGCTGGAAGCGGCGCTCCAGCGCGGCGTCCTTCTCGATGTGCTTGCGGTACTCATCCAGCGTGGTCGCACCGATGGTCTGCAGTTCACCGCGGGCCAGCAATGGCTTCAGGATCGAGGCCGCATCGATGGCACCTTCGGCCGCGCCGGCGCCGACGAGGGTGTGGATCTCGTCAATGAACAGGATGATGTCGCCGCGGGTGCGGATCTCCTTGAGGACCTTCTTCAGCCGCTCTTCGAAGTCACCGCGGTACCGGGAACCGGCAATCACGGAGCCAAGGTCCAGGGTGTACAGCTGCTTGTCCTTGAGAGTCTCGGGGACGTCGCCGCGGACAATCGCCTGGGCCAGGCCCTCGACGACGGCGGTCTTTCCGATGCCCGGCTCACCGATCAGCACCGGGTTGTTCTTGGTGCGGCGGGACAGGACCTGCATGACGCGTTCCATTTCGGATTCGCGCCCGATCACGGGGTCCAGCTTGTTCTCGCGCGCAGCCTGGGTCAGGTTGCGGCCGAACTGGTCCAGGACCACGGAACCGGCGGGAGTCGCTTCAGCCTGGTCCTGGCCGGGACCGACGCCGGCGCCGGTGGTTTCCTTGCCCTGGTAGCCGGACAACAGCTGGATGACCTGCTGGCGGACCTGGTTCAGGTCAGCGCCGAGCTTGACCAGCACCTGGGCGGCAACGCCTTCACCCTCGCGGATGAGGCCGAGCAGGATGTGCTCGGTTCCGATGTAGTTGTGTCCCAGCTGCAGGGCCTCCCGGAGTGCGAGTTCCAGCACTTTCTTGGCGCGTGGGGTGAAGGGGATGTGGCCGGACGGGGACTGCTGGCCCGGGCCGATGATTTCCTGCACCTGCTCGCGGACGCCCTCGAGCGAGATGCCCAGGGTCTCGAGGGCTTTGGCGGCAACACCTTCACCCTCATGGATCAGACCCAAGAGGATGTGTTCGGTACCAATGTAACCGTGGTTCAGCAGGCGTGCCTCTTCCTGGGCAAACACAACCACACGACGGGCACGGTCCGTAAATCGCTCAAACATTTCGCCACACTCCTGGCTGCCGCCTACCTTGATGCTACGTCGCCTCAGGCCCCCTTGGGGGGGGTAACGGGGGTGTTCGCGGCAGGCAGGATATTACAGATCCGGATTCATGTGACCTTCCCGGGTAAGGGGCAGGCTTTCACGCCGCTATCTGGCGAGCCACAGCAAGTGACCTCCGCCGCAATGACACCTCCTGTAGTGTGCGCGCACCAATGCGGAACCGCAGCGAATCGGTTCCAGCGTCGACTCTTAAGATGCAGTGGTGGGAACACATCAACCTCACCGGAGACTACACCTGGCCCCGCACGAACCGCATCAAACCCGGCAAATACAGGCCACTACGACGACCGGGTCTTGGCGTCGGATATTTCGCTTTTTCGCAAGCCACCCATCCTGCCGTCCCGGTGTCTCATGAGACATTCGACTTGCACATAAGGCGACGGGTACCCAGCAGCGACCGGCACCGGAGAGATCAGCACCGACAACAAAGAGACGCCCGCATCTATCACGCGGGGACCGACAATAACGCCCACAACACACCTTTATTCGAATATATGTTCGACTCTTTTTAGTGTACTCCCAGGCCCGGACATTCCAATTTCCCCACCGGATTGCAGCCGACGCAGGCTAGGCCGGGAACTGTTGGGACGGTGGCGGGTTGTACCCAAGGGGGACAGCTTTGAGCTGTGCGGAGGGCTCCACCTGCCCGCCAGTGGGCACAACCCGTCAGTGGCGGATTCCGCTGCGCTCCACCCGGTGTTCGGGCGTCCGCTGGCGCGGCCGGCTGTTGGGTGCTGCCGGTCCGTCGCAGAGCTCCTGCCCGTCATCACCTGTTTGTCTTCGACGTTTTTTGGCTGCTGTCCTTCGGATTGTACGTGCCCGTTCCGGCCCGTCTAGCCCCTCCTTCGTCGGGGCCTGCGCCCCGGAAAAGTCTTCTCCGGCGCTCCTGCGTCGCTGATTTCCTTCGAAGATTTTCCGGTGCTTGCCCTGCGGGTAGACGGGCCTGCACGGGCACAGCTCCGCAAGCTTCGCCAGCAGCCAAAAAACAACGGGGGGAACAGGGGAGCTGGCCGGTCACTATGGCCGCCCCACCCACCGATCTTCTCGGACAAGAAGGAACACCACCATGAACGCAGTACGCACCGCCTCCGTGACCACGCAGGACACGAACGAGGTCATCCCGGCCGCCGTTGTGCTCGGCGATTACCACCTGAACGACGGCTACGACTGGATGGACTTGATCGGTGAGCATGGCTGGGCCGCGGTGCCCGGCTGGGGTTCGGAGGGCTGGGACCTGGGTCAGTGGCCCTACGTCATCGTGGCCGCGACCGCCGCCACGGATAACACCGGCAAGCTGTACGGCGTCGCCACCTACTGCGAGGGAGACGTGACCTGCACCTACTACCGGACCCAGGCCCGGCAGTGGGACGCCATCACCGAACACGCGTTCTTCTCATGGAAGCACGGACAGGCCCACGGCCCGGCGGACCTACCGGCGGCCGCCGCCGAATTGCCCAGCCGTGACCGCCAGCCCTACGCCCCGGCCTCCGCAGCCTAAACACCCCCGCTGTGCGGCCTCCCGCCGGGAGGCCGCACAGCCCGACCCTTGAGGAGCCACACCATGACCAACACCACGACTACCTACGTCACGGCCACGGACACCGCAAAGCTCATCCGCACGGCGCTGAAAGCAGCATTCCCCGGTCGGAAGTTCTCCGTTCAAACGGAGAAATACAGCGGCGGTGCGACCATCAATATCCTCTGGACGGACGGACCCGGCGAACGGGCGGTGAAGGACGTCACCGCCGCATTCGAAGGCGGACAGCTCGACGCCACGGGAGACTTCACCGACCCGGTCACCCACGAGAAAGACGGACAGCGGATCCGCTATGGCGCCCGGCACATCTGGACAGAGCGCAGCATCAGCGATGAAGCGTACAAAGCGATTGAACCCGAGGTTCTGGCAGCCCTGGGCCTCGAAGCGCCGGAGCATGGCCGGTCCTACCCGGTGCCGCCCCTCGTGCTGAACGCCTGCCCTGGCTGGCACTACGAGAGAGCCACCATCCGGGAATTCGTGAAGGCAATCGCCAACCACCCCGCAGCGGACCAAGACTAGGGCGGCACGGGTGGCCGGTCCTTGTGGGCCGGTCACCGCTGGCGGTCCGTCGTCGTGGCCGGCCTGGGTGCGTGGTTGAGTACGGCGGACCGCCATGAGCGCCAGGGCAAGGAAGCCGGGGAACTCCCGCCGGCGGCCGACGGAACCCCGATGGCGCACCCAGGTAATCCCGTCAATGGTTTCAGAGCGTGTTCGCCAGGGCTCACCAAGGATCGGGCGTCCGCTGGCGCGGCCGGCTGTTGGGTCCAGTGCTGTCCGTCGCAGAGCTCCGGCCGTCCCTGGCCCTTTTCCAGTATTACCGTTTTTTGGCTGCTGTCCTTCGGATTGTACGTGTCCGCTCCAGCCCGTCTAGCCCCTCCTCCGTCGGGGCCTGCGGCGGACGAATTTCCTTCCGGCGCTCCTGCGTCGCTGATTTCCTCCAGGAATTTCGCCCCCCTTGCCCTGCGGGTAGACAGGCCTCCGTCGGCCACAGCTCCGCAAGCTTCGCCAGCAGCCAAAAAACAACGGGGGAGTCAGGGACGTAGCTGGCACGGTTACGCCGTCCCCTCACCCCATCCTCGGACAACAGGAGCAACACCATGACTGATGCAATCCGCGCCACCGGCCCCGCCGACATCCTCGGCTTCATCCCGCACGCACTGGGCAACGCGCCCCGAGAGTCGTTCGTTTTCGTGACCCTGCAGGGCAACCGGCTCGGTGCCACGCTCCGCGTGGACGCCCCCATGGAAGCGGCGCCGGGCATGTTCGCCCGCGCCATGCGCGGCTACCTCGCGGCGGACACCGCGGCCACGGCCGTCCTGCTGGCCGTCTACACGGACCAGTCAGCGCCGGATGCCCCGCGCCCGTTCCACGGGCACATCGAAGCGCTCATTGAAGTCTTCGACGCCGCCGGGACCCCGCTCAAAGACGGGTGGCTGGTGACGAACACGCACTGGCAGAACCTGCTGTGCGACAGCGAGGCCGGATGCTGCGCACCCCAGCCGCTGGACTCCATCAAGGACAGCAACCTGAACGCAGAAATGGTGTTCCGCGGCAGCGCCTACGCCGCAGAACCCGGCACGACCTACGCCCCCTACACCGGGCCGGTGGAGAGGATCGAGACGATCACCGCCCATTACGAGGAACTGGCCAACGAGGACATGAGCGCCCCGCGGGCCCTGTGGCAGGCAGCACTGCAGGACACCGGGGAAATTCCCATCCACCACGCCATGGAGCTGGTAGCCGCGTTCCAGATCCTGCCCGTGCGGGACGTGTTGCTCTGCAACATCATTGACCCGAACCGCCCCACGGCAGATAACAGCGGGGACCTGCTGCTGGGAATCGGTATCAGCCCCGACTGGGCGCGGGTGGATAAGGCCCAGGAACGGGCGCGGGAGCTGATCGGGCTGACCCCCGAGGGATACCGCGCCCCGCTGCTGACCTTGATCGGCTGGATCGAATTCCTCAAAGGCCGGTCATCATCGGCCGCGGATCACTTCGAGCAGGCCGTCGCCGACAGGCCGGACTTCCGGCTCGCTGTGCTGCTGGGCGAAGTGATCAACCGCGGAACCGTGGCGGCAGTCGCCAAGGACCCCGCGACCTCCTACAAGCGGGAACGCTAGAAACCCCGACGGGGCCGGGCCAACAGGTCCGGTCCCATCCGGTGGGGCGTGGCGGCCTCCCCCGCAAGCTCCGCCGGCCGCCGATCACGCTGGCGCGGGCGCAGCACCACCAACACACAAGGGAAAGACCCGCCGGGTTAGAGTGGAAACACGACGACCAGGCGGGAGCCAGACCATGAGCCACGGATTTATCCTCACGGACCAGGACGCCGCACCTGAAGGCGCGACCTTCAACCAGGACATCCTGGAACTCTCCTTGCTGACCATGCATGAAAAGACAGGCGCCGCTGACTTCAGCTGGGACAACCAGGACCAGAAGTACTAGACATACGAGTGCAGCGCTGACGCTGCACCCCCATAGATTTCCTTTGTCCGAGGAAAACGGTGGAAGGCCGGCGCCCCTGGGTGCCGGCCTTCCCTGTCTTAAACGCCGGCATCCAGCTGCAGCGCCACTAAAGTATGGACACCCGGGGCGACGGCGGACGACCAAGTACTCACCTCCGGTGCCGGCCCCAGGGTTTTAGTGCAGGCTCGCAGGGCTCGCCCTGGTTTCCGCTGCGCTGCACCCAGAGAACGGCCGTCCGCTCCCGCTCCCGCCTGCTTGGGTCCAGGTTGTGCCGTCGCAGAGCTCCGGACACCCCGGCCCTGATCTCTACGTCTTCGACGCTTTTTGGTTGCTGTCCTCCGGATTCTAGGCGTCCGCTCCACCCCGTCCAGTCCCTCCTACGTCGGGGCCTGCGGCGGACAAACTTCCTTCCGGCGCTCCTTCGTCGCTGATTTCCTCCAGGAACTTTCCCCACCTTGCCCTCACGGGTGGACAGGGCTCCGTCGGCCGCCGAGCAAGCGAGCTTGCCAGCAACCAAAAAACGGGGTGCCCCTATGTTTTTCGTCAACCCGATCGCTCCGGGCTGGGGCCCGAAGTGTCGCTCGGTTCCTGCGCTCGGGTCGCGTGAGCGCTATGGGGGGATCGGGTCTCTGGTCCTGGAAGCTGTGTTGGCGTAAATTGCGTCCATGGCAAAGGACCCTGTTGAGACGAATCCGGACAATTATCGGGTGGCCTTCGAAAACGAGCGTGTTCGTGTGCTCGAGTATTCGGACAGCCCCGGGCACGCGACGACCGAGCATTACCATTCCGACAGCGTGATGATTACGGCCAGCGCCTTTCGCCGCCGTATTTCCTCAAATGGAAAGTCCGTCGATGTGGAGCTGCCCGCTGGCATCGCGAGGTGGTTGCCGGCGCAGCACCATTCCGGGGAAAACATCGGAGAAACAGACACTCATACGTTCTTTGTTGAGCTCAAAGATGCCAGGGTGCCTCCGGCCGAAGATGTGGGGGATCAACTGGGGCCAAGCGAGGCCCAGGCGAGCGAGTCCGAGGGCGGAGCCGCCGCCGGTGTGCCTTCCGCTCGGCGCTAGCGAGTCCCGCGTTTGAGCGCACCGCCAGCGGGTTGCGCGACGGTGTTGCCGGCAAGTTGCCCGACGACGAAGGCAGCATCGCGGCCCACCCCGCCGATCAGTCCCGAGGTCAGCGCGTACTGGAACGGCATGCCCACAAAGTACAGTCCGGGTAGTTCCGGCACGACGCCGCGGCGCGTGACCGGCCAGCCCCACTCCGTCACCGGCAGGTCCTCGATCCAATCCAGCGACGCCCGGTAACCGGTGGCCCAGATGAGAGTTTGCAAGCCCATCGTCTGGGCGCCGGCCGCAGGGTCGCCGTCGAACGCGGGATGCCCGTCCCTGGTGCCGGTCAAGCGCCGCAGCCGCACTACGCCTGCGCGGTCTAGGTCCTTAACGGAGATCCGGATCAGGGGTGCCCCGCGCTTGTGGAAGTTGGCGGCCACCTTCCGGCCCGGGGGCGCCTCGGTGGTGAGTGCCGAGTGGATGAGCCGCCAGTATGCCTCTCCGGCGTATCGCAGCACGGGATCGGGAATGTGTGGGGTGGGCCGGCCGGCGATGAAAGTCCGGTGGGTGGCGGCCAACTCCTTGGCAATTTCAGCCCCGGAAGTTCCGGCGCCCACAACCAACACGTCGCCCTCGGGTATATCGGAGGGGCGGCGGTACTGCGAACTGTGCAGCTGGCGGATGCCGGGTTCGAGCTCTTTGGCCGCAGCCGGGATCCGGGGGAGAGTGTTGGCGCCGGCAGCGACAATGACGTTGCGCGCCCGGAGCGTGCCCGAGCCGGTGGCAACTTCGAAGCCGTCGTCGATCCGGCGCACACCGCTGACGCGCGTACCTGTCCGCACGGGCAGGTTGAAGTGTTCGGCGTAGCCTTCCAGATAGGCGGCCACTTCCTCTTTGGCCGGAAAGGTGCCTTTGGCGGCGGGGAAGGAAAGCCCCGGCAAACCGTCATGCTGTGCGGGCGTGAACAGCCGCAGCGAGTCCCACCGGCCCCGCCACTGGTCACCGACCCGGCCCGCGCTTTCCAGAATGGCGAAGTGGAGTCTCCTGCCGGCCAAGTGGTATCCCGCCGCAAGTCCGGCTTGACCGGCTCCGATCACCAGTGCATCGAACGGCTGACCTTCCTCGCTCATGAGAACTCCCTCAACGCTGGTAGTGGGCGATCACTATTCCACTAGAATATCGTTCTAATCAATGGGGCGATAGTCTAATGTGATGCCGAATGCATCAAAAACAACAGCTTCTCCAGCGCCCGCTCCCAAGGCGGCAACCGTGCGTTCGGCGCTTCCCAAAGCGAACCGGCGGGTGACCCAGGCCGCCGAGACCCGCGCCTATATCGTGGCCACCGCCGGGCGTCTCTTTGATGCAAACGGCTATGTCCGTACCACCATCGAATCCGTCGCCACCGAGGCGGGCGTTGCGCTGCAGACCGTCTACAACTCGGTGGGAAACAAGGCGGCCCTGCTCTCAGCTGTGTTGGATGCGGCCGCCGCCGGGCCCGGCACCCGGCAAGTGCTGGAGCTGATGCAGGAACGCACGCAGAACGCACCCGACCTGGACTCCTTGACAGTGGTGCTCGCGGACTGGTTCGTCGAAGTGCATCAGCGCACCGGCCGCATCATGGATGTGATCTCTCAGGCGGCCGCCGTAGACCCGGATGTTGCCGCGCTGGAGCAGCACCGCGCCCTTCAGCGGCTGGAGCGCTACCACAAGGCGGCCGCCGCTGTCCGGGAGCGGGGCGGCCTCACCTCCGGCATGACCGACGGCGAGGCGGCTGCCGCCATCTGGTCGTTGGGACATCCGCAGACGTTCAAGGCACTGGTGGGATCCTCGGGGTGGACCGTTGAGGCGTATCGCAACTGGATCCTGCGGTCCTTGACGGCGGCACTCGCCTAGCCAGGCGAGGTTAACCCGGTTGGCAGGGCAGAAGCTTTTGACTTCCGGGCTTTCCCGCGCCCCACCTGGACGACGCGACCCAGGGCCGGCTGACCCAAGGCGCAGCCGCAGAAACCGTGCGCTAAAGACCGGCGACAACTCGAAGTAGTAGGAGTAGTATCGTTACTACTCCTACTACTTTCTTTTTCGATGAGGATGGATCATGACGCAGAGCGTGAAAGACCGCGTGTACGCCGCCGCCGAGCAGATCAGCGCCGAGCGCCGCCCTACCGTCTCGACCGTGCGTGCCGCGGCCGGCGTGAGTAACGCCGACGCGACGCGGTATTTGAAGGAATGGACGGAGGAACGGCAGGCCGCGGGCAGCCAGTTGGCCGCGACACCGGCTACGTTGCTGGAGGCGGCCGCACGCCTGGCCGGCACTGCCTGGGCTGAGGCCACCGCGTTGGCGGACAGCCGGCACGCGGGGGTGGAAGCGACGTGGGCGCAGGAACGCAAAGACCGGGACGCGGAGATCGCCGAGCTCGTCGAAGATCTGGACCAGCTCACCGGGGAGAAGGACACGGCCGTGTCCGGCCTGAGCACCCAGGTCGAGGAACTGAAGGCACAGCTGACCGCGCTGGCCGGCGAGCTGGAGGAATCCCGGGGCGCGGAGCGCGCCGCCGCCGCCGCAGCAGCCGAGGCCGCAACGAAGCTCGCTGCCTCAGCCGCCAGGGACACCGCGATGCAGGCAGCTTATGAGGCCCTGCTGGCACGCATCACCCCGGCGCAGGTTCCCGTCACCGGCGGCCAGGCACGCGCCGGGCAGGACAAGGACCAGGCCGAGGAGCAATGACGGTGAAAAAGGTTGCCGCGTTCACGCCGTACTACACCGAGGACCAGGCAGGGCAGGTCCGTGCCGCGTTCCTGGCCGCCGGCCACCTCGAAGGGGGGACGCGAGGCGTGTCGGACCTGATCGTTCGGGCGAGCATGCGGGAGGTGAAGCGAGTCCAGCGCAAGTACAACGGCGGCAAGGCATGGACCCGGTCCAGTCCGGGGAGCTGCGCCGGGGTCAGCGAACCAGGGATGAGATCCAGCACCGAAACGAGGGACGCATAAGCATGGCAAAACCTACCGATGACCTGACCAGGAAGACCACCGTTGGCTCGACGTTCCCGAAGATGCTCACGCTGGACCAGGTCCAGGAAATCCTGAATGTCGGCAAACCCATGGTCTACACGCTGGTGAAGAGCGGCGAGCTTCGCGCCGCGCAATTCAGTGGAAGGGGCATCTGGCGGGTGAGGGAAGATGACTTGGCAGTCTACATCGAGGCAGCGTACGAAAAGACCGCCGAACGAATCGCCTCCGGCCAGATCCCCGAAGGTGACACGCCCACGGAGGACTGAAACAAGGCTTGTCTTCAGCGTTCGTGGGCGGACTGTCCGGTGGCGCCGACGGCCTCGCCGGGTGCCTGGGTCAGCTGACGGTCACAATAAACTTGCCGCGCACGTGTCTCTGTTCGCTTTTCGCGTGTGCACCCGGCGATATTGTCCAAGGAAAAGGTGTTCGCGACCGGCAGCCGGAAACCTTCCCTGCTCGAACAGGGCCGCCGCTTCGGCGCGTGCTTCGGGAGCACGGTCCGGGCCCACACAGCCGGAAAACCGCAGGCCATACTCGGGGGCCCGGTTGTCGGCTACCGTAATGCCCTTTTCGGCCTGCTGAATCCTGAAGGCCGGCACCTACCGCACCAGTCCCACCGCGACTACCTGAACCAGCTCGCCACATGGGGTTACACCGCATCGGAGACTGAACAGATCATCATCGACAGCGGCAAGTAACCACCGGGCATAGAAAAACCCCGGACCCTAGATATTCGAACTATCTAGGCTCCGGGGTTTCTTCTCCCACCATTCTACCGGCCAAAACCGGAAAAACTTCAAAGCCCGCACGGGCAGGGGAACAGGGCATCGGAACCGCTGAAAACGCGGGCGGTCCGCCTCACCAGGTGGCAGCACCCAGCGTGGTCACCGCCGGCGGACCGCCGTTCAAACGCGGCCACCGCGCACCCGCCCTGGATACAGCGCCGCAGTCTTCCCAGGGGCACAGGACTGCTCACAAGGAAAAAGGCGGCCGTGGACGATGCCGGGAATGGTCGGGTTGAGGCAGTGCCGTGAGCTGGCGGCACCTACGTGGCCGGCTCTTCAATCGGCTCTATTCCGAGGACCAGGAACGTGGCGGCCAAGGCCGGAAACCGACGGTCCCACCCTTCCGAATGATCCAAAAAAAGGGACCAAAAATCCCTAGAATACAGGTCAAAAGCCTGTTTATTCAGTTCGATAATTGCTAAACTAGAGGTATCAAGTCAAGCAGTCGAACGCAACTAAAACTCATACGAAACCAGGTACTGAAAATGACTTCCACATCCACCGCTTACACGGTCTACACCAAGCCCCAATGCCCGAACTGCGATAAGACGAAGTCCTACTTCGAGGCTAAGGGCATCACCTATACCTCAGTGGATATCACCGGGAATCCCGCTGCCTTGGAGTACATCACCACCGAACTCGGCTACTCACAGGCCCCTGTGGTGATCAATAACCGCGATGACGAGGATCACTGGTCAGGGCTGCGGCGGGACAAGCTGGTCCAGGCCTCCATGAACCACACCGTTGCGGCGTGAACATCATGGCAGATCAGAAGGAGCGCAGCGCTGACCGGTTCGCGTTGAGCCCACGACGGATCACGGACGCTGACTGGTTCGGTCTTGAAGCCAACCCATCAGGGACCATCACCGTCCCCAGCACTGACCCGTACGCGGTGCAGCCGGCGCTGGAGCACCCGCGGGCCGAACGCGAATACCGTCGGCCATAGATGATTTCCACCAGTAAAGGACAGAACCCATGACTGATTTCCACGACGGGCTCCGCGCCCGTGTCCACGGGAGCTACACGTTAGAAGCCGGAACGGAAATGCTCATCCGTGCCTTCGGCGGCCGATTCGCTGAACCCGGCAACCCGTGGGTGGATGAAGATCCGATGAGCGGGAAAACGTGGATCGACTTCGGCGAAATCCCCCACAACGTCGGCGCGCTCTCCGGTGTGGAACAGAGGTTCCTGATGCTTGCCGCGTCCGTGGCCGCCGACGTTCCGGTAAGGGTCGGGGAAATCATGGACGGCCTGGACCGGGACCTGGTGGAGTTGGCCCTGGCCGCTTTCGCGCACACCGCCGGCTCGCACGGCCACTCCGGGATCCGTTTCAGTGACCATGGCCTTTCCCTGGTGCGCGGGGAGCGCCCCGGCACCTTGTACCCATGGCCGGAAACCGGCACCAAGGACTGACGGTGACGAAACCAACCTCCCACATCACCCCATACTTCACCCCCGAACAAGCCGATCAGGTCCGGGCAGCCCTTCAGGCCGCCGGGCCTATCGAGGGTTACGCGTCCCTGTCTGATCTGGTGGTGGCCGCGACCATGCGTGAAGTGAAGAGGTTACAGCGCAAACACAACGCCGGCCGTCCCTGGGATCCCGTCCCGCCAGGAACGGTCCGCCCCGGCCGGCGCACCCGCGCCGAAACCGCAGCCAGTGAGGACCGGCCATGACACACCAAAAGCGACGCCTTGCACTGGCAGCTATCGCGGCTGCGTCCGCGGCCGCGCTGCTGACCGGCTGCAACCCCTACAACAACGAGGTGCTGACAGTGCCGGCCCAAACGCTCGGGCCGGTGCCGTGCGCCCCGACAGGAACGAGTCCAAAACCCTCAACCATCGAGGCCGCCACGGCCGGTCCTTACCTCGTGGAATCAGTCGTGGACGGGGACACTATCCGGATCGACTGCAACGGCGAATCAACCCGCGTGCGGCTCGTTGGGATCAACACTCCCGAGAGCGTGAAGGAAGACGCACCGGTGGAGTGCGGCGGCCCCGAGGCCTCCGCATCCCTGCACACAATCCTTGATTCGGGCGAAGTGTTTATCTCCACGGATCCGGTCCAGGGCGAGCGGGACCGGTACGGCAGGCTGCTGGCCTACGTCTGGGCGCTGGACGGTTCCCTGGTAAACCGGACCATGATCGAGCTCGGCCACGCCGAAGCAACAGGCTACGGCACGGACTACGCCTACAAAGAACCGTTCGAAGCTGCCGCCCAAACGGCGCGAGCCGCGGGGACGGCCCGCTGGGCCTGCCCCCGCTAGAGCCCACACCACCCGTTAGGAGTCGACATGTTCATCATCATCTTCCTCGCAGCGTTCGCAGCTGTGGCCCTGGCCGGCTGGGTTATCTACGCCCTGACTCACCCGCTCCAGGCCGGGCAAGGAATCCTGATCTTCCTCTGTCAGGCCGCCGGCGTTATCGCACTGCTGACCGCCCTGGGCTTCTGGATCGGCCAGGGCTTCACCCAGGCAATCCCTGGCTTCCTGTTCATGGCCGGCTTCTTATACGCCGCGAACAAGCTCGCAGCACGCTGGCGCACCTGGTGACGCGACCATGACCCGCCCACCGGAGGACCGTTTCTGGTCCAAAGTCATCAAGGGGCCACGGCCCGATGACTGCTGGCTGTGGGCCGGCGCCGTATCCGATGACGGGTACGGGCGGTACACCTTGAACTCCGGAGGCCACACCCAGGCGGTGAGGCCTCACCGCTACGCGTTCCATCTCGCGCACGGGATCGGACTGAACGCCTTTGGGGATCTGATGCACCGATGCGATGTCCCGATCTGTGTCCGGGCAACCGTCGGGGACGACACCCATCTGCACCCGGGATCGAACAGGCAGAACATGGCTGACCGGCTCGCCAAAGGCCGGGACTCCAATGGATCCATGTTCAGGTGGCGCGGACTCTCCCGCGCTCTATTCGCCCAACGCTCCCGGACCCTCCGCGATGAGGTGCGTGCCTACGGCTGGGAACGCGGAGAGCGCATCCGGGAACTTCTTCACGGCGCTGACCCGGACGCACCGACGCTCTTCTGAACGCCATGATCGTTAACGAACTGTGGTCCCTGCGAATCGCCGGGACCACAGTTCGCTTAGCTGACTACGCGGCCTCAGCCGCGGTTTCCTCTTGAACCTCAGCTGCCCCATCGCTTTGCTCTGATGCTGCCGGACCGGTTGCAGCCGGTGCCTGGTCGAGAAGCTTTTTCAGCTCCGCTGCCGTGATGCCCAGGCGTGCGGCGACGGATGCCTTCGGTTCCCCTGCGGCGAGCATCGCGGCAACAGTGCCGGCGGCGCCGGCGGTTGCCGCGGCAGCTTCTTCCTCTGCCCTGGCAAGGAGCGCTTCAGCCTTAGCCCGTGCATCCGCACGGACCTGCTCCGCCTGCTCCTGCTGTTCAAAGAATTCCGCAGCGAGGTCAATGAGCCTCTCATGCCTGGCGGTCAGCTCCTGAGCTTTCGCCCGTGCCTTCGTCCGGGCCGCAACCTGTGTCGCGGACTTTCGTGGTGCTGCCATGTTTCGGGTCCCTCCCCCTTGGGCTTGATCCATGGGACAGACCTAACGGCTAGCGCCGTGACTGGCCCATGGCCGGCGTGGCCGCCGGATCGGACCTCGCTCTCGCTCGGGCTGATACACAGCGGTTGGTCCACTCGTGCACAAACCTACAGGAACGGACCTCGCGGCGCTCGGACTGTGCTCTGGATTGTTTGCCCACACGAGGACAGCTCCGAGAGATGCCAAGTCTCTGCCCTGCCCACCTGTGGACAAGCCAATCCGTTGCGGTTCAACACAATCGAACGAACCGTGGATAACGAAAAGCGTGTTACCCACCGCCCATTCTCATGTGCAGAACCGCATCAAAGACTTGATGGCCAAAAACAGAGAAGTTTGCCTCCAGAATTTTCTCCGCTGTCGAAAGGCAAACCCCTCTGAATCTGTCACACCTCTTGCATCATCGATCAGTGAGGTCCCTGTGGGCGGTAGGCTGGGTCAATGATGACCGTGCACAAGCTCAGTGCCGGCGACGGATACACGTACTACACCCGTGAAGTCGCCACCGGGGACGAGCTGCGCGCAGGGAACCGTTCACTGGGGGACTACTACACCGTGGACGGGAACCCTCCCGGTCAGTGGGGCGGCGGCGGAGCTGCCCTCCTGGAGGTTGCAGGAGAGGTCAGCGAAGCGCAGATGAGCGCCCTTTACGGGGAAGGTCTGCACCCCGACGCGGCCGCAAAACTAGCGAAAGACCCGACCGCGAAAGTTGGCCTGGGGCAGCGGTACAAGCGGTTCTCACAGACCGACAACGAGCTTCAGTCACGCATAGGCCGCGGCATGGGCGACTACACGCGCATGAATCACGCCGCCCCTGATGCGGATAACAGGCGACTGATCCGCACCAAGGAAGGTGCCCAATACTTCCGTGAGCTCAACGGCCGGAACCCGGCCGATAAGGAAGAACTGGGCAAGTTCATCACCGCCCAAACCAAACCCGCAGCACAGGCTGTGGCCGGATACGACCTGGTATTTGCGCCCGCTAAATCGGTCTCCGTTCTGTGGGCCACCGGCGGGGACGAAGCACGCTTCCAGATCGAAGCGGCCCACCACGAAGCCATCGAAGAGACGATGGAGTTCCTGGAAAAGGAAGCGACGTTCACCCGCCGAGGACGCAACGGCGTCCGGCAGGAAGACGTTGAAGGCGGACTCGTTTACACCGCTTTCAGGCACTACGACTCCCGCAACGGTGACCCGCAGCTCCACGATCACATCGTGGTGGCGAACAAGGTGATGGGCGCGGACGGGAAGTGGTCGTCCCTGGACGGCAGGCTGCTCTACCAGTATGGGGTTGCCGCGTCCGAGCACTACAACCGCACGGTAATGGAGAAGGTCTGCGCCCGGCTGGGAGTCGGTGTCACCACCCGCAAGGTCACCGGCGACCGGCCCGTCATCGAAATTGCCGGGGTCAACGTCGCGGCCATTGAAGCCGGATCCTCACGCAGCGGCGATATCAAACCTGCCCTGAAAACCCTCGTGCAGAAGTTCACCGAGAACCACGGATACGCCCCTAACCAGAAACAAATGATCGCCCTGGCCCAGCAGGCCACCCTGGCCACCAGGCCGGCGAAAAAGTCAGCCCGCCGCCTCTCTGAACTGGTCACCGAGTGGCAGCAGGAATTCGCCCAGGTCCCCGGCGTGCTCGTCGGGCCGGCCGCCGTTGAAGCTGCCCGTGCGCACCGCTACGACGCCCGGAACGCCGCGGACCGGAACAACACGCCATTGGTCACCCACGCCGATGAAGTTGATTCGGCCGTTGAAGCCGCCCAGGTTATCCGCACACTGGAACGGTCCCGCGGTACTTGGGGAGAGCACCATATCGACGCCGAAACGCGCCGCCAGCTCGGGTCAAGGTTCGCGGAACTGACCATCCCGAAGGAACTCATTGAACAGGTCAAGGCCCGCGCCATTGACCAGTTCTCGCTCCGCATCACCACCGACGTTCCAGCCTCCGGCCCGGAAGCCTTGCGCCTTCGCAACGGTGCCAGCCGGTACGGGAAAGTCCACTCCACCCTCTACACCTCTTCCGGTGTCCTGCACAGCGAGGACCGGTTGCTGACAGCTGCGCAGCGGACCGTCATCCCCGCAGCGAGCCCCGAATTTTTCGCCACCGCCGCTTCATCCCAGGAGAAGACTTTCGATGCCGGGCAGCTGCGGATGGCGAGCGAATTTGCGTGCAGTGACAAGCTGTTGGTCATCGGTGTTGGCCCTGCCGGTGCGGGTAAAACCACCGCGCTGAAACTCTCCGCGGACGCGATCCGCGCCGCCGGAGGAAACGTTATTGGGCTGGCCCCCACGGCGGCCGCCGCCGCGGTGATGGGTAAGGAACTGGGAGCCAACGCGTCCACCATCGATTCCTTTGTCCTCGGGCACCGGAACCACAGCCCGAACCGGATCCCGCTGAATCCAGGGGACGTCCTGTTCATCGATGAGGCCGGCATGGTCGGCACTGAACTGTTCGCGGCCGCGGTCACGATCGCCGAGCAGCACGGGGCTCTTGTCCGCGCCCTGGGTGATGACCAGCAGCTCTCCGCCGTCGCCTCGGGAGGCGCGATGCGCTACCTGAAGAGCACCGTCGGCGCCGTGTACCTCGAAGACCTCCACCGGTTCCGCAACGCTGACGGGACCCCGAACACCGCAGAAGCCGCCGCGACCCTGGCACTGCGCGAACCGCCGGCCGCCGGTGAGGATGACCCGTGGGAGTTCTACCGGCAGAACCGTCGCGTGGTCGGCGGAGACGTCGAAACGATGACCTCACAGGTTTACACCGCCTGGGAAAAGGACACCTCAGCCGGTAAGCACTCGGTCATGATGGCCTTTGACAATGCCACTGTCACGGACTTGAACGCCCGCGCCCAGGCCTACCGCCTCGGTACCGGGGCACTGGCTGACGGGCCGGCCGCTGCGCTGCGTGACGGGCTCGCCGCCCGCGCCGGCGACGTCGTCGTAACCCGGAAGAACGACCGTCGCCTGAGCGTGAACCACGGCAAAGACTTCGTGAAAAACAACGACGTATGGACCGTGCGGGAAGTCCACCCTGACGGTGCCATGACCGTCCGCCACCAGGACCACAACGGCACCATCACCCTGCCCGCCGCGTACGTGCGGGACAACGCGATGCTCGGCTACGCAGCAACGATCCACCGCACCCAAGGCATGACGTGCGATACCACCCACGCGATGATCGGCTCAGGCCTCTCCCGCGCCCTCGCCTACGTCGCAGCGTCCCGCGGCCGGGAATCGAACCACCTGTACGGCGTCCTCACCGACGGCGAAACCCTCACCGAGGTGCTGGCCTCCGTGGCAGGAAACCACGACGGGAACCTCACCGCACACGAACAGATCGACGCCGCCCGGGCAGCGGCCCGGTCCCTGCCGGAGATGGTCACCGTCTACAAAGACATTGACGACCAGGCCAACGAACTACGGATGGCCAACACCGCCCGGAGCATCCTGGGCGAACGAACAGCGGAGCCGTTCATTGCCTCCGACGCCTGGGGAGCTGTCGCGACCCACCTGCGCCACGCGGAATCCGAAGGCTTCAATATCGCCAACCTCCTCACCGACGCCACCGGGACACCCTTCGAGGAATCCCAGGACCCGGGTGCTGTCCTGGCCTGGCGGGTCGAGGACAAACTGGACTACTGGCGCGCCCGCGCCAAAGCCCCGGCCCGCCGCCCCCTTGAAGCCGTCAGCGACCAGGCACTGGAACGCCTCGCCCGCCGCGCCACCGCGGACCTGATGCGCGCCCGCGCAGACTCCGGCACGAACCCCGCCTCCGTACCGGCAGGCGGTCAGCTGACGCGGAACTGGTTGAAGGAAACCAAGGAAACCCCGTGGCAGTCCCGAATCCACGGACACCTCACTGACGATGACCTCGATACCCGGATCCGCCGGGCCAAGGAAACACTGCGGACCGATGAAACGGTCAACGATTCCCCCGCGGCCGCGAAAGCCAACTGGCTCGCCGGTTCCCTGCAAAAGGAGAAGGCCTTGCGTGAGCTGATGCCAGAACCCGTCCGCGCAGATGAAACATACGAACGTGGCGCGACCACCAACTACGCCCGCGACGAAAACGCCCCACGCGCCCGCGCAGCAGAACAGATCCTCCGCCGCATCGAAGCAGAACAGATCCTCCGCCGACGCCTGCCCGAACCCGTGGCCACCACACCCGCCGCGGACGGCCTTGCCCCGTGGATGGCACCGGCGGACGTCATCACCCACAAGGACACCCCCGCACCGTGGAGGACCGAGCTGCAGGAACGACGCGAGGCCATGGCACTGGAAGTGAACCGTCTCGGTTCCCAGCTCGCGGCCGAACCGCCGGCCTGGGCCGCCGCCCTTGGCCCCGTCCCCTCCGATACCGCCAAGCAGCAGCAATGGCGGGACCTGGCAGTGGAGGTCAAAACCTTCCGCGACACCTACCGGATCCCCGACACCGACACCACCGTGATCCCGGACCAGTACACCCAGCAAGGCACCGGGGGCGAACTCAGGTCCCGTATCACCGCCATGCACAAATACTCAGCCCAGACCGCCAAGGAACCCCTGGCAGGCGCTGACGCAGCCCTCATGGCAGAAGCCGCGAACGTGGAAGCGACCGTGGCCGAACGGCCCACACCCGCCGAGCAGGTCGTGGACCAGCTGCGCCAGGAACGCTCCCAGGACACCACCCTTACCCCGGAACAGGAACGAGCCGAACGCATCGCCGCGATGGCACGCCGCATCAGGGGCACCAGCACCACGTCCACACCCGAACAAACCCCGGAAGCAGTCACAGAAGCCATGAAAGACATAGCCGAACGCCGGGAGGCAGAGCGGTCCACCGGCGAAGCCGCCGGCGGGGACGCCAGGAAGTCGTGGCAGGAACGGCTGGCAGCGGCACAACAAAAGCGGCCCGCGGCCAGCAACGACTTCGCCGAGAAACTGGCCCAAATCCGTAAAGCCCAGGAAGAACAGGCCGCGGAGCAAGCCCGGCGTAAGGCTGCACACCGCGGCCCCAGCGCCGGACCCGACCAAGGACGCCGCGGCCCCACCCTCTAAGGCGCTGAACCGAAAGCACAACAGATCCGGACCTTCGGAGGTCCAGTGCTGTTGTTTTGGTGCCGCTTACCGGGGCGACCGCGGATGACCTCGGGGTGGTCATCGGCCTCCAACAACACGGCGGGCGGTGCGACCTCAAGCGTGGTCGTTCCCGGCTTCCGCGTTCGGAGAAGAGGTCGGGGCTCTTCCAGAGTTCCGGGCGGCGTGAAGACGCTGGGATGTGAGAAGTGCGGCCCAATGGCGGGGGAGTTGGGGAGTCAGGTCGTACGGCTGCTCGAGGACGTCATCGATCGATGTTTGGCCTGCCAGCAGGGGCGCAGCCCCTGCCGTGCTCTCCATTCGTCCTCTGGGCATGCCTTGACCCCTGGTGGCGTCGGGCGGGTGGGGTGCAGCTGACACGCAGGTCCGGCGGCTCAGGACACCTTACAGTGATGTGCCGCCGTGGCCGTAGTGGTTGTTACTCAGGGGCGGGGGAGGGGGGAAGGGTTTCATCGGTGGCTATCGAATAGATGATTGTGGCCTTGTCTGTGAGCTGGTCAATATCTTCGGTGGTGATGTTGATGGCCGTGGAGCGGTTCTTCAGGATGAGTGCGGCTTCCTTGCGTGGCCACAGCAGATGGTCGGTGAAGGTCGGAAACGTGCGTCCGCTGGCGGTGCCGTATCTGAGGAGTTCTTGCGGGTCAGTGGTGCGCTGGCCGAGGACGAGTTCCACGTCCACGTCACCGAGGGGATCGACCGCTGTGTCGAGGTAGCTGCCGAAGATCCTCAAGCGCTGCACGAAGCAGGGTTTGGTGGGATCGGCGTTGTAGGCTTTGGCCCGCTCGATCATTTCGGTGACGAGCCGGTCCGCTGTTTTGCGGGTGATCGGTTTCCCGAAGCTGGCCATGGCCAGGGCATTCCCGAGCGTTGTTGTTCTCCACCACCGATGGTTGCCGTGGCAGTGCGAGGCACGCTCGATGTACCCGGCGTCTTCAAGGCCCAGGAGGGCCGAATGCGGGCCGGCAGCGCCAAGGGACGAGAGCAGGGACACCGCCCACTCCTCATCGAAGTCTGCGAACCTGGTCCGGCGCAGGAACGCCCTGGCTGCCGGGGCCGGCAAGCCCGCGATGACGTCTGTTTTCACGAGCCTCATGCGGATGCCAACGGCTCAGCAGCGCGGTCGGGGTGGGGAACGGCACCTGTCCGCGATTGCACCTTGTCCATCCAGCAGATGCTATCGCGGTAGCTCATGGGAGGCGACGGGCGGGGGACAAGGATGTAGGCGCCCGGGGCTGTGCCGTAACGCGGCTGCGGGTCGGCCGTGGCGCGTGGCATTCTTGGGGTATGGCGCGAACCTGGTTGTCGGTGACGGTGGAATTGCTCGGTGGTCGTGGTGAGGAGTTGTGGCCGTGGCCTGGGCGCATCTTCGCGGTCGGACCGTTGCATACCTTCATGGATCTCGCCGATGCCATCAACGATGCTTTCGCACGGTGGGACCGCTCGCACTTGTCAGTGTTCACTCTGGCCGACGGACGGGTAATCACTGATGAAGAGACGGGAGCCGAAATGGCTTCGTCGATCCGCGGGCCGATCATCGCGCCAATCGACATCGCGGCTGCCAAGGTCGCCCGGACGGTGGAGCCGGGGGATGAGTTTCAGTTCACGTTCGATCTCGGTGACGCCTGGATGCACCGGTGCACGGTCGGGGAGGTGAAGGTCGACCCGCTGGAGGTATTGGGTGTCCGTCCTGATGCCCCCTTGCCGTACTGGGGCTGGGGCAGCATCCCGGACCAGTACGGGCGCCGGTGGGCTGCCGACGACGGGGAGAGCCGGGCGCCGGGGAAACCGGGCCGGCCACACCCGATGCTGCTGCATGCCTGGCCCGCACAGGTGCAGGTGCCGGGGCTGGACCTGTCCGAGCTGCGTGTAGCCATCGCGGCGGCAGATGCGGCCCGCTTCCTCGCGGCGGTGACGGGACGCGACGTCGATGATGCTCTGCAACAGGTGGGGGCCGGCATACCGATGGCGCTGGAGCAGCGACGCCAGGAAGCCGAGCCGGTGGCACTGTCGGTCATTAACCGGCTGACGTGGCGCGACGGCCCTGGTGACCGGCTGCTGGCCGAGGACCTGCTGGCCGGTCTGCGCAGTCAGCCGATGACGGGCCGGGTGGTGCCGGTAGACCTGGACATGCTCAGCACCGTGCTGGAAGGGGATCCCGAGCTGTCGACCGGTGGCTACCTCGACCTACACACTGGGCAGGTGTACGACGACAGCGCCACTGAACCGATGATGGTCGAGGAGGGCGCCGCCATCGACGTTGAGGAGGAGCCGGACCGTTGGTTTCGGCTCCACCGCACCGGTTCGCGAAACGGCTGGCGGGACATGGCGGCCTTCGCCGAGCGGCAGCACGATGAGGCCCTCCGGGAGCGGCTGGAGCGGGCGATCGGGGGCAAAGGCGCCTTCTCCCGGTTCCGCGACATCGTCCACAGCGAGGACCTGAGCGACCAGTGGTACGCCTTCTCCACCGACCGCCAGATGGGCCGTTGCCGCGAGTTCCTCGCTGACAATGGCATCCGCGTGGGCCAAGGCTAAGGAGAGCCGGGCCCGGCCAGCGCCGGCACGGGACTGTGCCTGCCGCCACCTGCCCTCAACCATGGGAGCCGTTGAACAGGCCGATTGTGGGACCGGGCGCCGGTTACAGGGGCCTCCCGGGGCAGGTTGCCGTTTCATTCACTCATATTGCTCTGGTGATGGGCTCGGCAAATGCACCGGCGCCGTCCGCGTCATAGGGCGGCGCACTGACCTCTTGTCCGTCCGTTGGGGTGGGAACACGGCGCGGTGGTGTACGTTGCTGTCTCGTCAGAAGAACATCGCAGGAAAATATCAGAAATGAGAATCATCTAAAGTGGCAACTGATTACGACGAGGTCCGTTCCGACGTCAAGGAAACCCAGGACCGTTCCCTGGAGGCACTGCAGTCCGCGAATGCCCCGGATGCCCGCAGCGTCGTCACTGAACTGGACGAGGCTGATGCACTCGATGAGGGCCTGACCCCCGGGGGCGAAATCGTCGCCGAGGAACTCGTCGTCCAGGTCGTTCCCCAGGCCGCGGACGAGTTCACCTGCTATTCCTGTTTCCTTGTCCGGCACCGGTCCCAGCTCGCACGCGAAAGCAACGGCCACTCCTACTGCACCGAATGCGAAGGGTAGGGCACCCATTCCTCACGACGCAGTATCCGCGGTTCATCCTTGATGTTTTGCCCGGATGCGGGGGAGTTGGTTGGCGCCGGTCAGGCTGCCTGGTTAGCCGTTGCTGCCAGGGCCGCGGTCTCGGGGGCGAGGATGCTCAGCCTGTAGTCGGACTGGAGCGGATCGACGCCGTCGGGCAGGTGGTGGGACCGCGAGCAGGCCCGGAGTTCTTCCAACGCGTCGGGCTCGATCCGGGCCCGGGTCATATCAAGCTCCAGGGCCATTCCCGCGGTGAGCGAGTTGGCGCGCTTCATCACGGCATACAGGCCGTGGACGCTTTTGGATGTCACATGACCCTGCGCGGCAACCTGAGCCTTTGCGCAGTCGAGGTCCACCCGGACCAGCACCCGAAGCTTGTCTGTCGTCACGAAAAATCTTCTCCGCTCTATGTTGGGTGCCACGACGCTGTGGCGACCCCGAATAACCATAGACCAAATGTGATCCACGCAACACCAGCAGGGTGGACTTATTCCATCGAGGAGCGGGGCCAACCTCTTCCGCCGCAGTTGATCAGTCCCTACCGGGCCTGGTTGAACTTTTGGATTTTCTCACCCGTGAAAAGCATCCACGGCTTCCATCCGCCGTTGAACCACCGAACCAGTGATTCTGTAAGGACACCGAGGACTTACTGAAGCCAGGCCGCACAGCATTTGGGTAAGCTTCGAGCCCGGCTCCGGATTACTTTATTGAAAAATACACACTTTATTAGAAACCAATAAAGTGAAGTAAATCTTGTAAGATTCGTGACATGGATCCAGTGAACAACCCCTACACTCCGAACGCGGGTGCGACGCCGGAGATTGTCATCGGCCGTGACGATCTCCTTGAGGACTTCCGGATCCTCCTGCGGAGGCTCGACAAGGGCCGCACCAATCAATCCATGATCGTCACCGGCCTTCGCGGTGTGGGCAAAACCGTTTTGCTGGGGGAGTTCCGTCAGATAGCAGAAGAGTTCAAATGGAAGGTGCTGGAGCTCGAGGCCAGCAAACACGATGACGACCACTTCCGCAGGACTATATACTCGCAGCTGCGGGCCGCGCTCTACCAGATTTCACCACGAGCCAAGTGGGGAGACAAAGCACGGAAGGCTGCCCAAGTCCTGCAGTCCTTCAGCCTGTCCATCGATCCTTCCTCGGGTATCCCGACCCTGTCACTCGATGTCGACGCCGCCGAAGGATTTGCCGATCACGGCAGTCTTACCCTGGACCTGACGGACGTCCTGGTTTCGATAGGCGAAGCCGCCAGGGAACACGGGACGGGCCTGGTGCTGCTGTTCGACGAGGTCCAGTTCCTGAGCCAATCACAACTAGAAGCCGTCATCCAAGCGATCCACAAATCGGTGCAGAGAAAACTCCCGGTAACGTTTGTCGGTGCAGGGTTGCCCCAGATCGCCGAGCTTGCCGGCGACGCAAAATCCTACGCCGAGCGGCTCTTCAAGTTCCCCAAACTCGGATCCCTGGATTTCGAAGATGCCAAGAAAGCACTGGCCGCGCCAGCGCACATCGAACATGTGCACTTCGAAGACGAAGCACTGGTCCGGGCCTTCGACCTCACTGAAGGCTATCCATACTTCGTGCAGGAACTTGGGTACCAGGTGTGGGCAGTCGCAGACGGCGACTCCATCACCTTGGAAGACGTTGAGGATGCAAAGGACGCCTACGAGGCAAAACTTGATTCCTCGTTCTTCCGCGTCCGGCTCGACAGAGCCACCCAGCTGCAGATCGCCTACATGCGCGCGATGGCACAGCTTGGCCCCGACTCCCAAAAGGCCGCCGACGTCGCCGCCGTCATGGGACGCGAGTCCACCCAGCTGGCCCCTACACGATCCGAACTCATCAACATGGGCCTGCTCTATACGCCCGCCCACGGCTACGCGGGCTTCACGGTGCCGCACTTTGACCGGTTCATGCTGCGGGCCGTCCCGCACCTGGACGTCCCCCCGGTGCAAAAGAGGCGCACGAAACCGAAGAAATAAACCGCCCGTCCAGGCCCGGTCGAATACTGGCGCGACGTGATTCACCGGTCGGGAACAAGTCCCAGCGGGAAACGACACCCCGCTGGGATTCACAGGTCCATCAGTCTTCACCATCCTCCAGACTGCAAACCCCGTCAGATTGGCATCTAAGAGTGGCGCCGAGGGCGTCTAGGAAACGCCTTCCGGACCCTATTCTGACGGTGCTTAAGTGGCAGTCTGACGTCAGGTTGGGGTGTGCCCCAACCTGACGAACACCGCGCCCGTGACGATTGAGACCATCTAAGGGCACGGCGCCGTACAAGAAGGCTTTAGGCTCGGCGAAACGATCGCCCTGCGGGTGGTCCTCGCCGTCGTCATGGTGGGGGCGGGGCAACAGCCGGAGCGGTCCATATTGGCTACAAAGTCGCAGAAGACGGCTAGTACTACAGTCGCGGTTGGTAAATGTCGTCTCTTTTTCGACCCCATGCCGCCGTTGGAGCCGCGGAATTTCCATGGTTTTCCGGGGAAAAGACGAGGCCCGGTGACACCCGAAAACATGAGGTACCGCCAACCGCGACTGTAGTACTAGTACTACAGTCGCGGTTGGTAAATGTCGTCTCTTTTTCGACCCCATGCCGCCGTTGGAGCCGCGGAATTTCCATGGTTTTCCGGGGAAAAGACGAGGCCCGGTGACACCCGAAAACATGAGGTACCGCCAACCGCGACTGTAGTACTAGGGCGTGTCTCCTAATGGCTGGATAGGCCATTTGGCAAGATTTTACTTCTGCTAATGGGATCTGACCAGTAGACGTAGTCGCCTCTTCTGGACCCGGGAGTCTGGGTCTCTCAGCACGTCAGGGCCGCAGCTTTACATAATGGGCTCTCGCTGAGGGCGCCAAGTCAAACACAAGGGTCCAGAGGGTCGGCGTTCCGTCCAGTTGTGGCATGGTTTCCCTTTGCTCCATGTAGCGAAATGGCATGGGGTCGTCGGCCGGCCGCCACCAACCATTTATTGGCGCAGGGTCACCGCTTGTGGCAGTGGCACGGGAAGTCCTGGTGATGGTGCTTGTGTTGATTTGCGGCTGGCATTATGGCCTCGTAGGTCCGCACCCCTGAACTGCCCCGGTCCTAGGTGCTGCGGTCGTGTAAAACATAGGATTCAAACGTTTTCGCCCTGCATGGCTGGCAGGGTCCGCACCCCTGAACTGCCCCGGTGTGGCGTTTTGGGATCCACTTGTGGCAAAGCGCTTGCCTCCTGCGCCGGCGGGGTTGCGTGCCGGCTTGTCCCCAGATTTCAATCCGTTTCCGGTCCGTTGCAGTAGTGGCAGCCCTCTTCGCAGCCGTCCTGCGGGTTGACGCTGTTAGGAACCTGGAGGGCCGTTTCGGGACGCGGTTGGGTGCAGTCTGCAGAGCGCGACGTATGGATCGAGTGAAGGGACGCATTGTTAGCACGGAGCGCACTGGTGTCACACCTGCAGATGGGCGTGAACATGGCTGCGTCCATCCTTAAGCGGGAGGATGCAGACCGATTCCGGGGCGTAGTGCTTGCCGGGCCGGGGAGCGGGCGGGCAACTCCTCGGTCCGGAATGCCGGGCGCGCCTGCCGGGGAGTGGGCACCCGTCCGTGGCCGCGTCGTTGTCTCACGTTCCCTACCCTGAGCTTGCTGATAAAGAATGCTTTTCATCAAGATTCCTTTGAGTTCGACGACCAGGGAGATCGTCATGGATGAGGTGAGGTTCGGTGCTGTCGGTCCGTGCAGTGCACGCCCGTAGAGTCTGCGTCCCGCCCTGGCCATAGGTGCCCTGTCAGCTACCTGCGGCGTAGGGGTCGGCGATGCCGATGTATTGGGTGGTGGTGTACTCGGCGATACCCTCGGAGCCGCCTTCACGGCCGCGCCCGGATTGCTTGACGCCGCCGAAGGGTGCTGCAGCGTTCGAGATTATGCCGGCGTTGAAGCCCACCATGCCGAATTCGATCTGCTCGGCCACGCGCAGGAGCTTGTTGAAGTCGCGGCTGTACACGTAGGAGGCCAGACCATATTCGCTGGCGTTGGCCAGCCGGATGGCGTCTTCCTCGGTGGTGAAGGTCGTGACGGGTGCAACTGGGCCGAAGATTTCCTGGCGGAGGATCTCGGCGTCGTGGGGCACGCCGCTGAGCACGGTCGGCTGGTAGAAGTACCCGCCCCCGTCCACTGGCGAACCGCCAGTCACTACGGTGGCTCCGGCTTCAATGGCGGCGCTGACCAGTGCGTGCACATTATCGCGGGCACCGGCATCGATCAGAGGCCCTACCTGGGTGGCGGGTTCGGTGCCGCGGCCGGTGGCAAGCGCGCCCATGGCTGCGGCGAACTTCAGGGTGAACTCCTGTGCCACTGACTCATGGACGAGGAAGCGATTGGCCGCCGTGCAGGCCTCGCCCATGTTCCGCATTTTGGCGGCCATGGCGCCTTCGACGGCCTTGTCCAGGTCCGCGTCTTCAAACACGATGAATGGGGCGTTGCCACCGAGTTCCATCGAGGTCCGCAGCACGTTCTGCGCTGCGTCGGCCATCAACTGTTTGCCTATGGGGGTGGATCCAGTGAAGGAGACCTTCCGCAACCGCGAATCTTGCAGCAGCGGTCCGGATATCCCCGAGGCGGACGAGGAAGACACCACGTTGAGGACACCGACGGGCAAGCCGGCCTCCATCATGGTCTGCGCAAAAAGCTGGGATGTCAGCGGGGTCAGCCTCGCCGGCTTCAGGACCATGGTGCATCCCGCGGCGATGGCAGGGGCTACCTTGCGGGTGGCCATGGCGAGCGGGAAGTTCCAAGGCGTGATGAGCAGGCACGGGCCCACCGGCTTGTGCTGGACCAGGATCTTGTTCTTGCCCTCCGGGGTGGTGAGGTACCGGCCGTAGTCCCGGACCGTCTCCTCCGAGAACCAACGGAGGAATTCCGCACCGTAAGCGACCTCCCCACGGGATTCGGCCAGCGGCTTGCCCATTTCCAAGGTCATCAGCAGCGCGAAGTCCTCGGCACGCTCGGTGACCAGATCGAAGGCCCGGCGCAGGATCTCGGCGCGCTCACGCGGTGCAGTGCGTGCCCAGGAGGCTTGGACCTTATCGGCCGCGTCGAGCGCGGCGACGGCGTCCTCACTCGTGGCGGAGGCGAGGGTAGCGAGCACCTCCCCCGTGGCGGGGTCATGGACATCGAACGTGCCGCCGTCGGACGCGTCCCGCCACCGACCTCCGATCAACAAACCGGTGGGGACAGAGGCAAGGAGGTCAGCCTCACTCTGGCGTGAGACAACAGTCGGATCAACGAGGGCAGTAGTCATGAAGATTCCTAAAGAAAGTAAGTGACGGTGATAACCCACCATTAGGGTGGAGGGCTATCACCGTCCTTGATTGATCAGCCCGACGGGCTCAAGCGCCGGAAGCGCGACTGGCCACTTCGGTCTTGTGATGGCGGGACGTACTCCATCTCATTTAGATAGTGCGGTCCCTGATAAAGGCAGCGATCTGGTCGACTGTTTGTTCTCCACGGGGAATACGTCCCGCGGAGGTGAACAATCCGTGGGCGTACCCGGGGAGGTGCTGGTACTGGACCTCCGTGCCTGCCCGGGCCAAGGCGGCGGCGTAGTTTGCCCCCTCGTCAACCAGCGGGTCGTTGTCCACAGTGATCACGTAAGCGGGTGGCAGCCCTGCGGGGAGCCGGGCTAGGGAAGGACTGATATCCGGTGCACCGCGGTCTACGCCCTCTGGCAGGTAGTGGTCAGCGAACCAGCGGATGGTGTCAGCAACCAGAGGGAACCCCTCGGTGACGCGTTTGTAGGAGGGTGAGGACATGGTCAGATCCACCATTGGGTACATGAGGACCTGAGCCACTACAGGCAGGGGATCTGTGGTCGTGGCGTTCTCATTGGCCAGGACTGCGGCCAATTGTCCTCCCGCGCTATCACCGACGAGCACAGCCTCGGTTACGTCCAGGCCGTGCTCGTTGCCGGCGTCGAACAACCAGTGCATCGCCATGCGACTGTCGTCAATCGCAGCCGGGTAGGGGTGCTCCGGGGCAAGCCGGTAGTCCACAGCAATGACCGGCAGGTTCGTGAGGGAGGCCAGGCGACGGCACAGTCCGTCATGAGTTGAGAGGCTGCCCATGACCCACCCTCCGCCGTGGAAAAACAGCACGGCGGGGGTGGGGCCTCCAACGGTGCGGGGGTCATAGACCCGCACCTTGAAACCATCCAGGCTGAAGTCAGTGACCGACGCCAGCGGATCACCGCTAAGGCCGTTGGCAGCGCAACCGTTCTCGTAGAGCTCGCGAACATGCTTCACGGAGTAGGAGTGAAACGGGCGTCCACCGGAGGCGCGGAATTTCTGCAGCACCTCTGCAGCCTCCGGCGCTACGGGCCTCCCGCTGAACCGGTC
The DNA here is from genome assembly GCF_054059215.1 of Arthrobacter sp. UYCu723. NCBI lineage: Bacteria > Bacillati > Actinomycetota > Actinomycetes > Micrococcales > Micrococcaceae > Arthrobacter > Arthrobacter sp. UYCu723. Next base: position 159,224 of record NZ_JBSSBW010000004.1, on the reverse strand, counting down.
GGTTTTTGTCACTTTCCGGGTCCGGATTCGGCCAGCTGCAGGTAGTCCTCGAGCTGGAGGTCGTGGGTGTGGGACCGGTATTCTTCGACGGTTCCGGACCAGTTATTGATAACGCGGCCGTCCTCGTTCTTGTACCAGGAGGAGCATTCGGAGGAGAACGCGGACTTCTGGAGTTCTTCCTGAACGTGTGCGTTGAACTTCTCAACTACCGCGCGGTCCACTTCCAGGAACCTTGATTCATCGGCTGCGATGTACTGCACAGCCTGGGCGATGTAGCGGTGCTGGGCCTCCAGCATGGATACCACCGAGTTGTGGTTGAGGTTGGTGTTGGGCCCATAGACCAGGAAGAGGTTGGGGAAGTTGTCGACGGTGATACCCAGGTAGGCTTCGGGGGCGTTGCCCCACCGCTCGTCGAGGCCGATTCCGTCGCGTCCTGAAACGCGCATGGATCCCATGAAGGCGTGGCTCTTAAACCCGGTGGCGTAGATAATGACATCAAACTCGTGCTCGACGCCGTCAGCGGTGCGGAGGCCACGCGGAGTGAGTTCCGTAATTGCCTCTGTCACGAGTTCTACGTTCTCCCGGGTCAGTGCGGGGTAGAAATCATCGCTCCGCAGGATCCGCTTGCAGCCGAAGTCGTAGTCGGGAGTGAGCTTGGCCCGCAGTTCAGGGTCAGACACCTGGGTCTCGAGGTGCTGGCGGGCCAGCTCGACTCCTTCCTCGGAAGCTGCGGTGTGGCGGCGGGTGCGTTCGAATCCGGCTTCGCGGAATTCGTGGATTTCCTGGCGCAGCTGACGGTAAGTGTCCGGGTTTTCCTGGAAGCGGGCGCTCTCTTCCTCCGTGAAGATGTACTGGTCACGGGGGAGGATGTAATTGGCTGAGCGCTGGAATACGGTCAGGTTCGATGCGATCTTGGCGACCTCGGGCACGTACTGAACCGCAGTTGCGGCGGAGCCGATGGACGCGACGCGCTTGCCGGTCAGGTCAAGGTCGTGCCGCCACTTGGAGGAGTGGAACACCGCGCCTTCGAATGTTTCGGTGCCGGGGAAGTTGGGGATGTTCGGTTCGTTCAGCTGGCCCCAGGCAGCCACCACGGAACGGGTCAGGAACTCCGAGCCATCGGCAGTGTGCACGGTCCAGAGGCGGCGGTCCTGGTCCCATTCAGTCGCGGTGATGTTCTGGCCGAAGTGGATGTGCTTACCGAGCCCGAATTCCTCAACCATGGAACGCAGGTAGCCCTGGAGTTCCTCCTGGCCGGCAAACATGCGGGAAACCTTGAGGTTCAGGAAGTAGCTGTAGCAGTACACAAGCGCCTGGGTGTCGCATGCGGCGCCGGGATAGGTGTTCTCGCGCCATACGCCTCCAACATCGTTGCCGCGCTCGAGGATCAGGAAGTCGTCGATGCCTTCCTGGACGAACTGGGCTCCCTGGCCTAGGCCGCCGAAGCCGGCGCCGATGATGATCGCGCTGTAGATGTGGTCATTTGTGGAGGTCATGATGTTCTCTCTTCGGAGCTGGAAATGTGGATGGTCAGGGAAAGGTAATGATTTGGCGCAGTGCGTGGCCGCCGTCGAGCGTGTCCATAGCGCGGTTGATCTCTTCCAGCGGGATGGTGTCTGAGACCAGGCCCTCAACGGCCAGCTGGCCGGACCGCCAGAGCTGCTCGTAGATCGGGATGTCATGTTCCGGAACCGCCGAGCCGAGGTAGCAGCCCACGATCGAGCGTGCCTCCGCTGTAAGGGTCAGCGGGTCGATGGAGATTGACTGGCCGGGTGCGGGCAGTCCGACGGTGACGGTAATGCCGCCCGGCTTTGTCAGTGCGACCGCTGCTTCCAGAGCGCGCGGGTGTCCTGCCGCTTCGATGACGGCGTCAAACTTTTCGCCGCGGTCCAGGGCATCAGCAGAGGTCAAGGCGTCAGCGGCACCGAGGTTTCGCGCGGCTTCCAGTTTTGCCGGCAACGTATCGATACCGACGACGTGTTCGACTCCGGTGGCGATGGCCGTAATGAGTGCCGCCATGCCTACTCCGCCGAGACCGACGATGGCTACCCGGGCGGAAGGCGCAGGCTTGGCGACGTTGAGGATAGCTCCTCCTCCGGTGAGCAGTGCGCACCCGAGCAAAGCGGCTATGTGCGCCGGAACGTCCGCGCCCACGGGCACCACGGAACGGCGTGAGACCACTGCATAGGTGGCGAATGCGGAGACTCCGAGGTGGTGTTGGACGGGCTGACCCTCGCGGGAGAGTCTGCGGTTGCCGCCCAGCAGCGTTCCTTCTGCATTGGAAGCACTGCCCTGCGCGCATGGCGTTTTGCCCTTGGAGTTGCATCCTGCACATTCACCGCAGCGGGGGAGGAAAGTCATGACGACGCGCTGGCCCAGGGAGATGTCGTTGACACCCTCGCCCAGTTCCTCCACAATGCCAGCTGCCTCGTGGCCGAGCAGCATCGGGACCGGCCGCGGCCGGTTGCCGTTGACTACGGAAAGGTCGGAGTGGCATACGCCCGCTGCCTCGATGCGGACTAGGATCTCGCCCTTGCCTGGTCCTTCGAGTTCAAGGTTTTCCACATGGATGGGACGGGTATCAGCGTAGGGCCGCTCTGCCCCGATGGCCTCAAGCACCGCCCCGCGTATGGTCCTGGTGGTGGTTGTCTTTGCTATGGAGTTCGTATCTTCGATCGTCACGATTGTCCTCTCAGTGGTGCGGTGGAGCTGTGCAGGGGGAAGGCTTTGTTGGGAGGGATCGTGCGGCACTGGGCAACACCATGCGTGCTGACTCGTGTTGTCCTCATCGTTCCTCCTGCAACGGGTGTGCTCATCCCCCCTCGGGGATCGCTCCTCCGACGACGGACTGTCCATTGAGAGTAGGCAGGCTGGGAGTTCACGTCACGGTGCAGAAAGTCAATATTTGCACTTTCCTTTGTACGAAAGGTCAAAGGGCCGGACCGGCGGACGCGGTTTGCTCGGTGTTGACACAGGTTGCCGGAGGCGGAAAGGGATTGGCGTCAGGGGCGGTGGATCTGCTGGCGAACGGTTTCAGCCGTCCCTCGCGCTAGATATGCGCGCTAGTCTTTGGGCGATGCCTGAGAGCGGCCTCTGAGGGCGAGCCAGAGTTGGGCTGCAACGTCGGGGTCATCCAGGTCAACCCCCAAGAGTTCCTTAGCCTGGGCGATTCGGTAGCGAACTGAGTTCCGATGTACTCCGAGCTCGCGGCCGGCGGCCTCCCATTGCCCGCGGTGGGCCAGGTAGGCGCGGACCGTTTCAAGGAGCTGGCCGGTGTGGGAGGTTAGTTCATCCACCCATTCATCTGCCGGCAGGTCGAGGCCGTGACCAACGCGTATCAGCTGTCCTGCGGGTGCTGAGGCAGCGGCCTCGGCCACCTGTGCTCCAATTTCGTGCAGGCGCCGTAGAGGCATCGGGCCACCCCATGCACCGCGGACACCTTTTGGCAGCCTTGGATAGGGGCTCGACGCTGACTGCAGGACAAACGTGACACCGGAACGTTCGAGTACCAGCCCGGACAGCGCGGGCTGGGCAGCCAGATGTTCGGTATCGGGCAGGACCGCGACGAATGCTGTTTCCGGTAGCGGATCGGAGTCCATCTGCTTTGCAAGGAGTCGCGCTGCGTCGTCATGTCCTTCCAGGACCAGCGCCGCGAGCATGCCCTCAGCCCGTCGGCGCTCTGCCGCGGCGCGGCGTTGTCCGGCTGCTCTGGCGGCCAGGAGCGTGGATGCGGTGAGGAACAAGTGCCGCTCGGCAGCAGCCAGTTGCCCGCTTCTACCCAACGCAAGATACCCGGAAGCGGCCGGACCGTCAGATACCGGGTAGAGCGAAGCAACACCGGATACCAGTTGAATATTGCCGGTGGCCCCTCGACGCGCGTTCCGCAGAATGGCAGATTCCCGTGTGAGTTCGACCAGCAGTCCGGGCGGAAGTTCTGCACCGCTGGCGGCGGACGACGGGCTCCCGTCACCTTCAGGCAGGTAGGCCACCCAGGTTCCCAGGGCGCGCGACAATTCGCGGACGATCTCCGGTTCCGCGTTATCCTGCGCGGCCGCCCGCGTCAACGCGACCTGAAGCCCCAAAAGAGCAGTGAGTTCAGCTTCACCGCCTTGCCTGACAAGTTCCCAGTAAGCCCGCGATACGGCCAGGAAGGGAGACTCCCGGGGAATGGTCAAAAGCGGAAGGCCGGATTCAACGCAAGCGGCCCGCAGCTCGTCCGGCACCATGGCATGGCCTGAGCCCAGGCCAAGACCCAAGGCAGCGACACGACCGTCCACCAGTCGCTGCACATAGTTCTTGGCGGCCTCTTGACGTGCGTCTCCGTCCAGGCCGGTGAGCTGCAACCCGACTGTGAGGAGAAGCTCGCCGCCGTAGAGGAACATCGTCGGATCCTCCAGCTCGGAGACGTGCACGCCCGTGAGTTCCACGCGGGGGAGCGGTATCGGCCAGTAGGGCGCGAGGTCGCGCTTTGCGGCCTCGACGAGCCTTGCGAGGGTGATCATGGGTAAAGCATAGAGGACCGGTCTTTGTACGCTTAGACCGAACCGGAAATATCTTTGGATGTATTGTCCAACGACACGTCATCGGACTGTCCCTATGGTGGATTTCACCACACCAGGAGGACCTATGACTGTCACATCAGAACTCGCCGCAAACCAGGCCACCGATCCGGCCAGCGTTAAGGCCACCGCACGCCGCCTGCTCACCGAACTTCCGGGACCGCGTTCCCGCGAGTTGGAGACCGAACGCCGCCAGCACGTCACCGACGCATTCGGTATTGTCATGCCCGTTTTTATCGACCACGCGCAGGATGCGCTGCTCGTAGACGTTGACGGAAACCATCTCATCGACTTCGCCTCAGGCATTGCCGTGACGAGTGTTGGTGCCGCGAACCCGCAGGTGGCCAAGCGTGCCGCCGCCCAGCTGGAGCGCTTCACCCATACCTGCTTCATGGTGACCGAATACGCGTCCTTCGTCGAGGTCTGCCGGTGGCTCAATGAACACACCCCGGGCGACTTCGAAAAGCGGACCGCACTGTTCACCACCGGAGCGGAGGCGGTTGAAAACGCCATCAAAGTGGCCCGAGCCGCTACTCGACGCCCCAACATTCTCGTCTTCGACGAGGCCTACCACGGGCGCACCCAGCTCACGATGGCGATGACGGCAAAGGAAAACCCATACCGGCTCAACTTCGGACCCCTGCCGGGCTCAGTTTTCCGCGGACCGACCGCCCCAGCGCACACCTCTCCTGACGGACCGGGTAAGGCACTTGAGCAGATCGAGGCGCTTCTCGCCGAAAACGGTGCGGAAACCTTCGCAGCCATGGTCATCGAACCTATCCAGGGCGAGGGCGGCTTTATTGTTCAGGCCCCCGGGTTCCTTCAAGGTCTTCGTGAAATCGCTACCCGCCACGGCATCGTTCTGGTCATCGACGAGATCCAGGCAGGCATGGGCCGGACCGGCACGCTGTTCGCATCCGAGCACGAAGGAATTGCCGGCGACATCACCCTGACCGCTAAGGCACTCGGCGGCGGCCTGCCGCTTTCGGCCGCTACCGGCCGCGCTGAGCTCATGAACGCTGTCCATACCGGTGGCCTTGGCGGAACGTACGCTGGCAACCCCGTAGCCTGTGAAGCCGCTCTGGCCGTGTTCGAGCTCCTTGAAGACGGCGCCCTCTTGCAGAACGCCGTTGCCATCGAAACCGCGGTGCGGCGTCGTCTGGAGCCGCTCGTCAAATTAGACGGTGTCGCGGACGTTCGCGGCAGGGGTGCGATGATGGCGATCGAGTTCAGCGACGCCTCCGGACCCCGCAAAGACCTCGCAACCACAGCAGCGAAGGCAGCCAATGCCCATGGTGTCCTAACTCTTACCTGCGGGACCAACGGAAATATCATCCGGCTGCTGCCTCCGCTCGTCATCGAAGCCGACGTCCTTGACGAGGGCCTGGCGGTACTGGAGGCATCCATTCGGTCGGCACTGTCATGACTTACCGGGGAAGGTGGACCGGGTGGGATCAGTTATGAGGTCGGGAGCGGAATCCGGCGCGCCACTTGAGGGGATTGTCGTCGCCGACTTCTCCCGCGTGCTTGCCGGTCCGCTCGCGACCATGACCCTGGCTGATCTCGGTGCCCGGGTCATCAAGGTGGAGCGGCCCGGAACCGGGGATGACACGCGGGAATGGGCGCCACCTTCCTCCAAGACAGGCGCGACCTACTTCGAAAGCGTTAACCGGAATAAGGAATCCGTCACCCTTGACCTGACGGACCCCGAGGACCTGGAGCTTGCCCGGGAACTGGCACGCCGCGCCGACGTCTTGGTGGAGAACTTCAAACCCGGCGGGCTCGCCAAACTGGGCCTGGGATATGAATCATTGGCCGAGGAGAACCCCGGCCTGGTGTACGCATCGATTTCGGGTTTCGGCTCCGAAGGCGGACGCGATTTGCCTGGGTACGACTTCATAGTTCAAGCCGTGGGGGGACTGATGAGTATTACCGGGGACCCGCAGGGCGACGCCTACAAAGTAGGTGTGGCACTGGTCGATGTACTGACAGCGAAAGATGCCACGATCGGCATCCTCGCCGCCCTTACAGAGCGTAATTCCACAGGCCGGGGAAGACGGATCGAGGTCAATCTCCTCTCAAGCCTGCAGGGCGCCCTTGCCAACCAAGGCCAGGCGTACCTCGGCGCCGGTGTTACTCCTACGCGACTGGGCAATGACCACCCTTCCATCGTCCCGTACCAGCTTCTTGCCACACGTGATGACCCGCTGGCAGTTGCTGTGGGTAACGACTCACAGTTCGCCAGGCTCTGCCGCGCTATCGGCAATCCGGAGCTGGCGGCGGATCCGCGGTTTATCACCAATTCAGCCCGGGTAAAGCACCGGCGGGAACTGGTCCAACTGTTGGAAGCCGGGCTCGCGGGCGCTGGAGCGACGGAATGGCAGGACCAGCTGGTTTCCGTGGGAGTCCCGGCAGGCCGCGTCGCCGGCATAGGTGAAGGCATCGCGTACGCCCAGTCACTGGGTTTGGAACCGACCATTCAAGTCCATGACAAGGACGGAAACGTTACCGGCCGCCAAATCCGCCATCCGATCACCTGGACGCCGGCGCTGCCACCGCGCACCCAAGCCCCACCCGCCCTCGGTGAGCATACCGGGGAGGTGCTGGACTGGCTGCGGCACCACCCCCAAAGCAAGACGTTTACCGACGCCCCTCAAAGCTCCGCCCATTCCCAAAATCGCTTATGCCCAGGAGGGACCACCTCATGACTCTTGCCCCTAGTTCCGCCGACGTCGAGGCCGCTGCTGCACCCGACCCCTCGGACCTGATCTCCTTCGACACTCTCCTCACGGCCGAGGAAACCGCACTGCGGGACCGGGTCCGGACCTACGTTCGGGACGAAATCAAACCGAACATCGCCACGTGGTACGAAGAAGCGCGGTTCCCCCTGGAAATCGTCCCCGACCTAGCCAAACTTGGCCTGCTGGGCATGCACTTAAAGGGCTACGGCTGCGCTGGCGGAACGGCGGTGGACTACGGGCTCGCCGCTGCTGAACTCGAGGCCGGTGACTCAGGCATACGTACCTTCGTCTCGGTCCAGGGGTCTCTGGCCATGTCTGCCATCTCTAAGCACGGCTCTGAGGAGCAGAAGCAGGAGTGGCTTCCACAGATGGCAGCCGGCACGGCCATCGGATGTTTCGGTCTCACCGAACCCACCGCCGGTTCGGACCCTTCCGCCATGGCAACCTATGCCCGCCGCGACGGCACGGACTGGATTTTGACCGGCGCAAAGCGTTGGATCGGGCTCGCCAACGTGGCACAAGTGGCAGTGATCTGGGCCCAGACGGACACTGGCGTACGCGGCTTCGTCATACCAACCAAAACTCCAGGCTTCACCGCCACACCGATCGAGCCCAAGCTGTCAATGCGTGCATCTGTCCAGTGTGAAATCACTCTGGATGATGTGCGTCTTCCTGCCGACGCGGTCCTGCCAAACGTCACTGGCCTCCGCGGGCCTTTCACCTGCCTCAATGAGGCACGTTATGGCATTGCCTGGGGAACCATGGGAGCCGCACGTGACGCCTTCGAAGACGCCCTGGACTATTCCAAAAATCGGCTGCAGTTCGACCGGCCGTTGGCCGGCTATCAGTTGACTCAGCAGAAACTTGTGAACATGGCGCTGGAGATCAACAAGGGCTTTCTTCTCGCACTACACCTGGGCCGACTTAAAGATGCCGGCAAGCTGCAAAACCATCAGATCAGCGTGGGCAAATTGAACAACTGCCGCGAAGCGATCGAAATCTGTCGCGAAGCACGCACAATCCTTGGCGGCAACGGGATAACCCTCGAATACTCGCCCCTTCGCCACGCGAACAACCTCGAGTCCGTTCGTACCTACGAGGGCACCGACGAGGTACACACCCTCATCCTTGGCCAGAAGCTAACGGGCATAGGAGCCTTTCGGTGAGTGCCGCCGTTGATGCACCGGCCATGTCAGGCACCGCCCCCGGTGCCAAGGGGACGGTGCAGCTCCGGCTCCTCATAGACGGAGAATGGGTATCAGGCAACGGCGGCCACCTTAGCTCTGTCAATCCCTGCCGCCCTGCGCAGATCGTCGCCGAAGGCGGCATCGCCGTCCTTGCCGATGTCGACAGGGCCGTCATGGCGGCGCGCGGCTCACAGCGGGCCTGGAGCCGGGCCCCAGTCCACGAACGCGGCGCCGTCCTGTCCCGCGCCGCCGCAGCCCTGGGGCCTCAAGCCGACGCACTTGGCCTCGAACTTTCCCGCGAAGAAGGCAGGACCCTGACTGAGGGAAGGGCAGAGGTGCTGCGTTCCGTCCAAATCCTGCGCTACTTCGCGGCAGAGGGCGACCGCGTAGCGGGGGAGCATTTCGCTTCGCCTCGGCGCGGGGAACGCATACTGGTAACTCGTAAGCCGCTGGGCGTAGTCGGCATCGTCACCCCCTTCAATTTTCCAATTGCCATCCCGGCATGGAAGATCGCTCCCGCCCTGGTGCACGGAAACACCGTGGTCTGGTCCCAGCTCTCTCGGCACTGCCCTTGTTCAGAACCCCGGCGTGGACGCCATGTCCTTCACCGGCTCGTCAGGGGTCGGACGCGCACTTGCGGCCCAGGCCGCCGTCAGGGAATTCCTATGCAAGGCGAAATGGGAGGCAAAAACGCGGCGTTGGTTCTGGACGATGCTGATCTGGATCTAGCCTCGGAACAGGTGCTTTTCGGGGCGTTCCGCTCCACCGGACAGAAATGTACCGCAACATCACGGCTCATTCTCGCGGACTCCATCGCCGACGAATTCCTTGAGCGCCTCACACTCCGACTCAGCGGCTGGCAGACCGGGACCCTGTTGACCCAGAAGTACAGATGGGGCCCGTGATCATGAGGCGGCACGCAGGTCCATCACGAGCGGAATCAACACAGCCGTAGGGGCCGGCGCCGTCGCCATCGACGGAACATCCGCCGAGAATCCTTATGCCGGTACTCACAGCGCCTTCATCGCACCGACCGTGCTCGAGCTCCCTGCTGGCCAGGCCGGATCAACCAACGTCGCCTGGCGAAAAGAACTTTTTGGCCCCGTCCTGACGGTCCGCCGGGCCGCGACCACCGAGGAAGCATTCGGTTTGGCCGAAGAGTCCGAGTTCGGCCTGTCCGCAGCGTTGTTCACCCGTGACCTCGCGACAGCACTGGAAGCAGTCGAAGCCCTCGATGTGGGCATCCTTCACCTCAACTCGGAATCTGCGGGTTCAGATCCTCATGTGCCCTTCGGCGGATCAAAGAAGAGCAGCTTCGGTCCCAACGAACAGGGCGGCGCGGCCAAAGACTTCTATACACACACGACAACGGTCTACCTCCGCGGGTAGGAACGGAAGCAGGATCAGATGTCTCACACTCTTTCGAAAACGGCTGACCCCGTATCGGTATCAGCCGCTAACGCGGGGCAACCGAAAACCATCCAAACCTTCGGCGTCGTTGGCGCGGGTCTCATGGCAAGCCAGCTCGTCCTGCTGGTCGCGGACAAGCTCCGCATCCCAGTCCTCATCAGCGACCTTTCCGCCGACCGGCTGTCCGGCGCCCTCCACCGAATGCGCGCACACCTCGACTGGCAAGAGTCTCGCGGCAGGCTCCAACCAGGCGAGGCAGCCGAAATCGCCGGGCTAATCCGAGGCACGACCGATCCGTCGAGGTTCAGCGGGTGCGACGCCGCAATCGAGGCGGTCTTCGAGGACCAAAAGACTAAACGGAGCGTATTCCGACAGCTAGAGGAGCACATCGAGCCGGACGCCCTCCTGCTCACCAACACTTCCTCGCTCTCGGTCACTGACATGGCACGTGGTCTCAAGCACCCAGACAGGGTGCTTGGGTTCCACTTCTTCAATCCAGTCGCTGTCCTCCCGCTCGTCGAATTGGTCCGGACCCCCCTCTCATCCGAAACCGCTCTCGCCACAGCCTGGAGTCTCGCCGAGGATCTCGACAAGACCGCCATACCTGTCGCTGACACGCCCGGGTTTGTCGTAAACCGACTCCTCACGCGCCTGTTTAGCGAAATACTGGCTGAAATCGACAAAGGCGGAGACCCAGTCACGGTAGACCGTTCCCTCTCACCGTGGGATCTGCCCATGACACCCCTTCGGCTGATCGGCTACATAGGCCCCTCGGTGCAACAGCACATTTGTGACACACTGCACCGCGCCTACCCCGCCCGCTTCGGCCGATCAGCCTCTCTCACGGCAGTCGTAAAAGCTGGACTGCCGGGCTTCTTCGACGAAAACGGCAAAGTTCCGCCCGCGGCACTGATCCTGCCTCCGGAGCCGCACGGAGTGGACCCGGGCCGGGTACGGCTGCGCGTCCGCCACGCCCTAGCTCAAGAAGCCCAGCTCATGTTGGACGAGGGCGTCGTCGCAACCTGGGAGGACATCAACCGTTGCATGACTCTCGGCGCCAACTTCCCGACAGGCGGTCTGACACGCCTCCTTAAGACGTAACCTGCACAAACCGTTCAAAACGAAGAACGGCCAGTCGAAGTAACTTTGCCGTCTCCACCAACAAAATCCGGGAGCACTTGCAGTGCAAACAGAATCAAACTTCCGACTACCCGATCCAAGGGATGTCGTCATTGTCGGCGCAGCACGCACCGCTCAGGGACGACTGCTGGGCCAGCTGACACCACTTTCCGCCGTCGAACTGGGCGGCGCGGCCATCGCTGGCGCCCTTGCACGGGCAGGAATCTCGGCAGATACCGTCGATGCCGTCATCATGGGCCAAGTTCTCCAGTCAGGAACCGGACAAAACCCGGCCCGGCAGAGCGCGGTCGCCGCGGGAATTCCGCTGAGCGCACCCGCCGTGACAGTAAACAAAGTGTGCCTCTCGGGACTGTCCGCCATAATCGAGGCCGCCCGAATGCTGCGCCTTGGCGACGCAGCCGTAGTCGTCGCCGGCGGCCAGGAATCGATGAGCCAGGCCCCCCGCCTTGTCGCAGGCAGCCGGACCGGGAATGCGTACGGAGCGCTCACTTTGGTGGACGCAGCCGCCCAGGACGGATTAACAGATGCATTCGACCATGAGGCCATGGGCCTGGCTATTGACCGCGCCAACTCGGCATTGGGCATTTCGCGGGCATCCCAAGACGCCGCCGCCGTCACCTCTCACTTGCGGGCGGCCGCAGCGCAGAACTCTGGGGTGTGGGCCCAGGAAATCATCCCAGTGAAGGTGCCCACACGAAAGGGCGTCCTCGAAATCACCGAGGATGAAGGCATCCGCCCCGATGCTTCACAGGAGTCGCTGGCCCGACTAAGGCCCGCATTCTCCCCGGGTGGGGCGGTGACGGCAGGCAACGCCTCACCTTTGACCGATGGCGCCGCCGCCGTTGTGCTTACCATCCGAGAGACTGCCCAGAGGCATGGGTGGAATGTTCTTGCAGTCCTTCGGGCCCACGGACAAATCGCCGGGCCTGACACATCCTTGCCGGACAAGCCCGCTAAGGCTATCCGCACCGCCCTGGAGCGCGAAGGCTGGACAGCCGAAGAACTCGACCTGGTTGAGATCAATGAAGCCTTCGCCTCAGTTGCGTCGCATTCCGGGGAACTGCTCGGCGTGTCCGAGGACCGGATAAACATACACGGCGGCGCAGTTGCCATCGGACACCCAATCGGTGCTTCAGGAGCCCGGTTGGTTGTCACTGCCGTGCACGAACTCATCCGCCGCGAAACGGGTCGGGCCGCCGTTGCACTATGCGGAGGCGGGGGCCAGGGCGACGCCCTGCTCCTGGAACGTTGATGTTCGAGCAGTGGCACACCGCTACACACCTCCGCCGAACAGTGGATTGGCAGGACCATGTGGGCGACATCGTACAGATCCGCTCCAACGAGCGCGTTGTTCGCCGGGGGATCGTCGAAGAAGAAATGCCGGACGGTTCAGGCCTATGGTTGGCGGCCGATGCCACTGACCGCCGGGAGTACTTCCACAAAGATCTCGGCTACGAGCTTTGGATCTAGTCCAGGGGAGACAGTCATCGACTGGCTGAGGAGCAGCGCTCCGTGAAACATCACCTCCGCACACTCCACAGCTTCGCACCTCGAAGCCGGGATCGCGTCTCAGCCCTACGGGTCTGCACACGCGTTGCGTGGCGGCCCAAGGCAAGACGGGGCCACGCATCCCTTGCCGGCCGCGAAGGCAAAAGCGTTCATCCATGCGGGACCTTACGTCCTGGCGGAAGGCGCGGCTGGAGCCGCTGGCGTGTTCAGCGGGAGCACATATTCCCGGTGGGCCATCGCGGCTGCGGCGGTACCGCTTGCCTCGGCAAATTTAGTCGGCGGCATTTACCGCCGAATCCAGAGGATTGTGGAAACGTTCCTTGGACTTGTCATCGTCGCAGTCGTCCTGCTGCCTTTCCCCTTGTAGCTGGATGCCCAGAAGGACGCACCTGCGCTGGTGATCGTCATCATTTTCTTCCAGTGCACCACCGAACTTTTCATGATGCGCCACTACGGCCTGGCCATGGTGTCATTCGCGCCGCTAATACTCCTGGTTACGCAGCTCGTCGCACCGGCGCACCCTAAGTGCTCATCGCCGAACGCGGCGTGGAGACACTGGTCGGTGCAACCGTAGGGGTCATCGTCCTCATCTTCTCCGGACACGATGGCCACGATGGCCACGATGGCCACGACATATGGTTGCAAGTAGGGAGAGGGATCACCCCGCTCAGCGTCCGCTCCTACTTAGATCAAACCCAGCTTCCGGCGATGCGAGAAGGCACTGAACGCTGGTTCTGCATGCACTCCACAAGAGCGGCGAACCAACACCGTCGGTTGCTGTTAATGCAGAATCGAACTGATTGGCATCTGAGATTTCTCTTGCAAGCCGCGGGAATGCGCCCGGCCCTGCAGGCCTCTTGGAGCCCGGCGCAGTTCTACTATCGGTTCTGACTGCCGTATGAGACCCTGTGCGTCGATTCAACTGACCGCCGGTCGGAGTGCTCCTGCTTACGTGCTGAGCCTACCCACCCGGACTGCTGGACACCGGCAACCGACGGGGAAGTACCAACCGCTTCTTCAGGGGACCCGAGGCGCCGGGAGGTGTTCTTGCCCTGAACGAGGATCCTGCTTTTCATGAGCTTTTCTCTTCTCTAAATTTGTAAACGGAAGGGGGAACGGCAAGAAGTTGAACGTCAGGAGTAAGTGCTTCGGGAGTTCGCTTTTATCGACGGTGATACGGAGCGAACGAGCGTCCATACAGTCTGGGAGCCGTGCAGCGGTGGCATAATTTCTCCCTGCTGCAGGTAACGGACGGGCAAGGGAGCACTCTCGGGTCCCCACCAGCCACTGAAAGGCGCGTGGTGCCCTGTTCTTGCGTTGATAGTCAAACTATTCGAGCGGTTCACCTGAAGCTGCAGCACGGATGCCCCTTTTTTCGGCGTGGTCCTGACAATGAAGGCCTGAACATGAATGCGGCTTGGAGAATCAGGCTGTCCCATGATCGTAGGGAAGCCCCACACGCGAGTCACCGTACAGTTCGTCAAGGCTTCCGCTTGTGTCTGTACTGATCGCCGAAACAGCTGATCTTCGCTCTCCCGGGCCATCGATAGAGTCCCTTCACGCAGAGTTGAGATGGACCCGGACAAGCAAGACCCATCCAGTCCAGAAGTAACTGCGTGCAAATTTTAGAGGCCCGGGTTCCCGCCCGGGGATACCTAAACGAAGTAATGCAAACGCTCAGCTTCCTCCGGTAAGCAGATCCTGCACCACCAACGCCTGACCCGCGGTACTGCCCTCACAGGTATAGGCTCGGGAACGACTATGGTCGCCACTTCAGCGAGCCCACTTAGATGTCGGATGATTGGACCTTCCCGAGGCAGCCAGGGCCGACTCGTCTATGTCCTGCTAAGCAGGCGATACTCATGGAACCAGGAGGCACAGCAACCGTTATGGCAAGTCTGCGCACCGCCCTCGCAGAGGGCGTCAAGGAGTGGAAGCCGCGGGTTCAGGCCATGGCCCACGAAATTCATTCCAACCCCGAGGTGGCCTTCGAGGAGGTCCGCTCGTCGGAGGCAGCAGCGGCGCTCTTGGCTGAAGGCGGCTTCACAGTTGAGCGGGGCACTGGTGGCCTTCCTACAGCTTTTACAGCCAGCGCTGGAAGCGGGGAACTGACGGTGGCACTATGCGTCGAATACGACGCGCTGCCAAACATCGGACACGCGTGCGGGCACAACCTTATTGCTGGCGCGTCCGTCGCCGCCGCCCTTGCCCTGAGACCCTATGTAGACGAGCTCGGCATCACACTGAAGGCCATTGGAACCCCTGCCGAGGAAAACGGTGGCGGCAAGGCGCTTCTTCTTGAACGTGGGGCGTTTGACGGGATCAGCCTCGCCCTGATGGTTCACCCTGTCCAGGATGGGGTGACCTATAACCCGGCAGGTACCAGCGCCCAGGCGATGGGCAGGTACAAGGCGACGTTCATTGGAAGGGCCGCCCATGCGGCAGCAGCCCCCCATCTGGGCGTAAACGCTGCAGATGCAGCTGTGCTGAGCCAAGTCGCCGTAGGGTTACTGCGTCAGCAGATACCTGGAGACCACCGAATAGCTCTATGCGTAGCTGAGGCGGGGCACGCCACGAACATCATCCCGGAACGGGCGGTAGTCGAGTTTGAGTGCCGGGCATTCACCTTGAGTGAATATGAAGCCCTGCTTGAGCGCGTCCGCAGCTGTTTTGAAGGGGCCGCCCTGGCCACCGGAACAACGCTAATCATTGAGGCGACAGAACCCGCATATGAGCCGTTACTCCAAGACAACGCCTTGGCTGCACACTGGACTGACGCGATGTCCACGTTCGGCAAGGACACATCTACGTCCGCCGGGATGAGCGGTGGGTCAACTGATATGGGCAACGTTTCCCAGGTCATTCCCACCCTGCACCCCTGGCTGAGCATCCCCGGAGCGAATGTACCAATCCACTCACACGAGTTCGCAGTATTTGCCGATTCCCCTGAGGCGTACGGCATGATGATCGAGGCAGCAACCGCCCTGGCTTGGACCATCGCCGGCGCAGCAACCACCCCCGCCGAAAGAGAACGCTTTATCAAAGCGGCATACCGCCGCCAGACCCTCACCGCGAAGGTACACGATGAGTACCAGCACTAAATCGCGCGGCGAGACAAAGTTTGTGCCCGGCTGACCGGAAGTGTTTGTCTAGCGCTGGATTCGGGGTTGACACTAGGTGATTTTCCCTCGAATGTGATGACGAGGCCTTCAAGGCAGGCTTCCAACGGTACCCATCGTGCACTGCCTTTTGTCTGTGGGTCAGTATGTAGACGAGGCCTTCAAGGCAGGCTTCCAACGGTACCCATCGTGCACTGCCTTTTGTCTGTGGGTCAGTTCAAGGCAGGCTTCCAACGGTACCCATCGTGCACTGCCTTTTGTCTGTGGGTCAGTGTTTTGAAGGGGCCGCCCTGGCCACCGGAACAACGCTAATCATTGAGGCGACAGAACCCGCATATGAGCCGTTACTCCAAGACAACGCCTTGGCTGCACACTGGACTGACGCGATGTCCACGTTCGGCAAGGACACATCTACGTCCGCCGGGATGAGCGGTGGGTCAACTGATATGGCCAGATAAGGGCATTCAGGACCGCCATCCCAGTCGGGAAGTACCACTCTGACCCTGACCGCGCCGGCGGGACGTTGACGGATTTTGACGGCGTTGGTGCTTCAGATAATGCACCGGATTTCGACGACACAGTCCCGGACATGCAAAGCGGGCAACAAGAGGTTTGTGACACGAGCGACCACGATGCCCTTCGGAGGGGGCATGACCTGCGCTGAGCTCAAGGAAGGCCACAGCGAAGGTCCGCTGTGGGTAACGAGCGGCGGCACCGGGGTTGGACATAAGACGTAGGAGGCGGTTGAACCTGCCATGGCAGGTTTTCCGGCAACTGGACAACGTCTGAGTCCCGGGCCCCGGCACCGGATGGGTTTACGGAGCGATTACCTATAAGGCAAAGTCTCGGCCGGTTCATCGTTCACCGTACCCGGATCTATAGGCTGCCCGGGGAGGTGCTGGATCTAGGCTTCGTTGTTCAACTGTGGATCATCTTTGAGTTCCCGGAGGATAAACAGAGGCATTGCCGAACTCCACCGGACAACTTTGTCCGGTGGAGTTCGGCTGCATGTGGTAGCGAGGCCCTTCAGCTGGTCTGATGCGTGATGGCAGGGTCCAACTCTTCATCGGCTGGGTCAATAGTCTCTACGGAGCTGATCAGACGCGGCGGTGAGAGTTTATAGGCAGCGTAGTATACGCCGGCAGCCAAAGCCATGGTAATCAAAGGTGTAAGCTGGGACACTATCGGCCACAGTGTTTGTTCAGTGAGCGCAATTCCCACTGCTGAAGCGAACACCCATGCGATTGCTCCAGGGCTGACGGCCTTGAGATTAGCCGGCCGGATATCCGGGACAAGATCCTGCCTTTTCCAGTTCAGGCCAATAAATACCAGTGCGATGGCAACCCAGGCAGTTACAAATACACCTTGCCAGGCCAGAGCCTTGAGAAGGTAACTCAGAACATCTGTGAGCATGAGTAAAAAGGCCAGAGCGCCGCACACGATAACCCAGACAAAGCGGGGCAGGTCGAGCCTGAATACCCGACTGGCAAATGCTGAAAGGTTTTCTGATGCGAGGAAGTAGTTCGCCGTGTTGATGCGAGTCTGTGAAATAAGGATGACGAGCAGGCCGACGATCCCCAGTGATGAGATAAACGCCTGGACGACCCCGGTTTCTGAGGCTTCAAGGCGCCATGCGCTCATGATGTATATGCCAACCAGCCCGTTCAGCCCGAACGTGAATGCGTAGAAAACCCAACCGAATGTCACTGTTCCCAGGAATTTTTCGTCTTGTTTACGTCCCAGCCGGGCATAGTCAAAGGTGTACATCATCATGATGTAGACGCCCATGTAGATAAGGTACGAAGTCAGCCAGCCCGGCAGTGCCGACGAGACGGCGGCCTGGCCAATCCAGTCCGTGGGCACGCCCTTGATGAGGGTGGCCGCGGCGACCACCGCAATCAGGCCAGCAACATAGAGCGGGAGCAAGACACCGTTTAGTTTGTCCAGCCAATTCTGCACGCCCCCCAGAGCCAGGGGAATGGCATAGAGCACCACGATCCCATACCAAACGACCATGCTTCCACCAAAGTACTCGTGGAACGCGACGGCAATGATGGATCCTTCGAACACTGCGTAGTAAATGGCAGTAGCTGCGAAGATCAGCGATGCCAGTGCGGAGCCGACCAGTCCGAAGAGTGCACGGGAGAAGAGGCTGACGGTCAGTCCCGTCCGTGCCGCAAAGCGCGAGAGCACCAGGTTGATGGCCCCGTACGTCACGATGGTCAGCACCATGCCGATGATGGTGTTGGCCACACCCACTGCGCCGGCCGAGGCCACGGCGACGTAAATCCAGAACATCGCAGAAAAAACTGCCCACCAGGCCATGGTCAGCGACCATTTTCCGGCCCGTTGAGTGGCAGGTAAGACATAGTTTGAATACGACAATTTCGTGCCTTTCAGGTCTGTTCAAAAGGAATCTGGATATAAACGGGCCCGCCGACGCGATCAGCGCCGGCGGACCCGGTGTTGGTCAGAATGCGCTTAGTGCCAGTGGGCCGACGAACGCTTTTCCATGCTCTTGCGGAACTCTGAGGTGGTCTCCGGGAACAGTTCCCCGGTGCCCCAGTCCAAGATGACGCCGTGGCGGCGGATCACGTCGAGCATGTCCACCTCTCCGGCGCGGTACTTCTCCGCCACGGCGACCGGATCGGCGGTCAGCCACCCTAGGCGGTCGCCACGGATCTGCTGGCGCAGCTCGAGGCTGGCTGCTTGATCGATCTCGAACTGGTCCAGTTCGCGATCGATTTCGCGGATGATGACGCCGTAGTCCTTCGCTGCGCGTTCGATCGACACGTACTCGTCGATGACGTCTTCGAGGACTTCGTCGAAGGGGCGTTCCAGGGGATCGCCGTAGCCGCCCCCACCAGCGGACGGGCGTGTGAACGAGTCCCCGGATTGCAGCGGAACGGCTGAGAAGTTGGACCCGAGGAACTTTTCCTGATCGGTTCCCTTGTTCATCCAGACACCGTGCGGGATGGACGGCAGGCCGCCTTCGATGCCCCAGGTGATGGAGCGTGCACGGTCGCAGCAGTAGCTCATCACGGTCTTCGTCGCGTCGACCAGGGTGCCGCCCTTTTCGATGCCGAGGCCGCCTCGGAATCGTCCGGGTCCGCCGGAGTCGGTGCCGATCTGGTGAACGGTGGTCAGGACGGGTGAGAGCCGCTCCTGACCTTCGATGGGCTGGACGGCCAAACCGGGTCCGAAGACCGGGGCGGTGGCGCTGGCTCCGTCTTTGGAGGCTCGTCCGCCCCAGCCGCCGGCCATCCAGTCGTACCACATGAAGTAGGGGTTATCGTCGGTGCGGCCGTCGCGGCCACCGACCAGGAGGTACTCGAGGTTGAAGGCGCAGGCCATGGCGCGTTCGGGCATGATCTGGGACCAGAGCTCGAAGATTCCGTTCATGAGCTTTTCGTAGGGACCGGAGCAGAACCCGGTGACCGCGTAGGGCCACCCGGCATTGACCACGGTGCCCTCGGGCCCGATTTCCGCATCGACGGCGGCGTAGAAGCCGGAGTTCAGCGGAACGTCCGGGAAGAACGTCTTGGTGCCGGCGTAGATGGCCGAGTGGGTTGTGCCGTAACCGGAATTAAGGAAGGTTTCGACGGCGGGCGCGGAACCGGTCAGGTCGTAGTGGATGCCCTTGCCGTCCAGTGTCAGCTTGATTTTGATGGGCACCAGGCCCTCGCCCTTGCCCGGGTCGAAGTCGATGTAATCGGTGGTCTCCCACACTCCCTGCGGCAGGGATTCCAGGCGGCGCAGGACGATCCGTTCAACGTAGTCTTGGGTTTCCTGCATCGCGGCGACGACCGTCGATTTGGAGTATTTGTCCACCAGGCGGAGGACTTCACGCTCGCACACGGCAGTCGCTTCTGACTGGGCCTGCAGGTCACCCATCGCCTGGCGGGGCGCCCGGGTGTTCGACACCAGGAGCTGGGCGACGTCGTGAAGGAAGACACTCTTGCTCCAGATCCGCACGGGAGTGATCCGCAGGCCTTCGCCGAAATGTTCCTTGGCGTTGACATCGAATGAACCCGGAACGTTGCCGCCAATGTCCGCCCAGTGGCCCTTGTTCTGGGCGAAGGCGATCACCTCACCGTCGGAGAAGATCGGTCGAATGAAGCTGACGTCGTTGAAGTGTGTGCCGCCCCGGTACGGGTCGTTGATGGCAAACACGTCCCCCGGATGAATGTCTTTGCCGAATTCTTCGATGACGGCCTTGCACTGGAAGTGCAGGGTACCGACGTGGACGGCAATGTCGCCGCTGCCCTGCATGACGGTATTTCCGTTCGCGTCACAGAGAGCGGAGGAGAAGTCGCGGGAGTAAATGACAAAGGAATAGCAGGTCCGGAGAATCTGCTCGCTCATCAGGTCGACGCTGGTGACGAAGGCGTTTTTCAGCACCTCGAACGTTACGGGGTCAAGGCCTGATGCCTGCCGTGCATCGGTGTGGGCGACATGGAGATCTGGAATGGTGATCACGTCGGTCATGATTAGGCTTCCTGCTCGTCTTTGAACTCTGTGAGGTGGATCCGGATGTTGAGCCACTCGTCGATCTCGGCGGTGGTGCGCGGGGGCACGACCGTCGTGGAGTCAAGCTGGTCGATGATGGCGGGACCTTGGAACGTCGCGCCGGCGCCGAGCTTGGTGCGGTCGTAGACGGGCGTATCGACCCAGCCGTCCTCACCGAAGTACACCGGCCGGACCGAATCGGGCTCGCCGGGCTCTGAGACCCATTCCGTGGCCGGAGCGAAGGAGGGCTTGGGCGTCTTGCCGACAGCGGAGAGCTGAAGCTGGTAGATTTCCACGGGCTGGTCATCCTGGCGGAACGCAAATTCGCGCTCGTGCTGCTGGTGGAAGCTCTGGATGGCTTCTTCGAGAGCACCGTCGCCGGTTCCCATGTTCACGGCCAGCGATCGCCATTGTCCCTGGTAGCGCATGGAGATGATCCGCTGCAGGATCGAATTCTCCGCGGATACGCCTTCGTGGCGGAGCCGGGCGGTGGCTTCCGTTTCGAGGGCCTTGTACTTGCTCTCCAGGTCTTCAGGATCGGCGTGGGCGGCAACAGCCGTGTACATCGCGGACAGGTCGTGCCTGATATCCACCAGGAGGCAGCCCAGTGCGGACGTGACGCCGGGGTTGGGCGGTACGACGACGGTGGGAATGTTCAGTTCCTTGGCCACCTCGACGCCGTGCAGGGCGCCGGCGCCACCGAAGGCGAGCAGCGCGAAGTCGCGGGGGTCATAGCCGCGGCGGATGGAGATCAGGCGGACGGCGTCAGCCATGTTGGCGTTCGCGACTTGGAGGATGGCGTGGGCGGCCTCCTCTTCGCTCATGCCCAGCGGTTCGGCGATGGCACGCTTGATCACGGCCTGCGAGAGCCCGCGGTCCAGCGTCTTCGCGCCGCCGGCCAGGGTGGATCCGAGCCTGTTCAGGACCACGTTGGCATCGCAGTTGGTCGGCTCTTCGCCGCCCATGTTGTAGCAGGCGGGTCCCGGATCGGCGCCCGCAGACTGCGGGCCGTTGCGAAGCGAACCGGCAATGTCGATGTGCGCAATCGAGCCGCCGCCGGCGCCGATGGTGAGGACCTCGATGCTGGGGAAGACGATGGGGTGGCCGTATTCAACCTGCCATTCTTTGGTGATGCGGAGCTCACCGTCGGAGACCAGGGCAATATCGGTAGACGTGCCGCCCATGTCCAGGCTCACGGCGTTTTCGAAGCCACACTGCTGGGCGATGTGTTTCGCTGCGATCGCGCCGGCTGCGATGCCGGACGCTGCGAGGCGCACGGGGTAGCGCTTGACCATGCGGGGGGTCATGGAACCGCCGCCGGAGTGAAGGAGCAGCAGGTCGCCGTCGTAACCGCCGGTTTTGAGCTCCTCGGCGAGGCGGCTGACATAGCCGGACACCAGGGGTCCCAGCACGGCGTTGGAAACGGCGGTGTTGAAGCGGTCGTGCTCGAAGATTTCGGGCAGGATCTCGGCTGAGGTGGAGACCGTGGCTTCCGGAAGTTCCTCTTCCAGGATTTTCCGCATCCGGATTTCGTGCTCGGCGTTGGCGTAGGAGTTGATGAAGCAGACGGCGATGGTGGTGACGCCGCGCTTACGGAGGACCGCGGCCAGGCGGCGGGCTTCTTCTTCGTCCAGGGGAGCGACGATGTTGCCGGCGTAGTCAATACGTTCGGTCACCTCGAACCTGTCGCGGCGGCGGATGTAGGGGCCGGTCACGTCGTTGTAGGCGTCCCAAAGGTCGTCTTTGGTACCGTCCCTGATCTCGATGACGTCCCTGAACCCCTTCGTCGTGACCATGGCTGCGGGGGGAAAGTTCCGGGTAATCAGGGCGTTTGTTGCTACCGTGGTGCCGTGTGAGAACAGCGACACGTCAGCCAGATTGATCTCGGCGCGTTCCACCCCGTTCAATATCGCCAGCATGGGGTCAGCTGGTGTCGACGGGACCTTGGCGACACGCATGCGCTGTGTTTCTTCATCGAAAATGCAGACGTCAGTAAATGTTCCCCCGACGTCGACGGCGACTCTGAGATTGGACATCTATGTTCCTCCAGGATGCTGATTGGGTAGCAACAACAATCCGCTGTGACGTGAATCTCTGTCACTGGCGAAACTAAAATTAAGGAACAGACACCATTGTGAGAATTACAATCAGCCTTCCGCCCGGCGCTCCGTTACGTCGAAGTTAGGAGTCAGGATGCCCGATAAGTCTCCCGTCACTCTTCATGACGTGGTATCAGAAGCTCCGTTGGGCTTGGCTCCTCTGGTCCAGGGCAACCCGGACGCTGTCATAACGGGAGCCCACACAAGCGACATCCACAATCCGGCGGGCTGGCTGGAACCGAACACTGTTCTGCTCACCACCGGGTTGAGGTTTGTGAACGCCGAACGGGATGAACTGCTGGCCGTGAGACTCGTAGAAGATCTGCGGAAGGCCCGCGTAGCGGCCCTGTTTTTCGGCGTTGGGGTTTACTTTGACCAGGTCCCCGCCATGCTGGTCGCGGCATGCAAACAAGCCGGTTTCCCTTTGTATACGGTGGCACACGACGTTCCCTTCCACCGCATCGAGAACTTCATCAACCAGTCCCAAGCCTCTCCTGACGCCTACCTGCAAAAGCGGGCACTCTGGCTCAGCAACGACCTGCTGCAAAGCATCTCTGCCGAGAACCCCGTCCACGCCCTCATTGTCAGACTCGCCACGGCATGCCGGGGTACGGCGGTGCTTTACGAAGATTCCGGACGAATAGTCGAATCCTCCGGGGACGGGCCGACCCACTTGATCTGGAAAGAGCTGCGTAACGGCAATAACATGTCTGAGATCGTGGAGATAGGACAGTGGGGAGTTATGGCCCGGCCACTGGTGCTCCGAGGGGACGGCTTTATCGTTGCGGTGGCCAGTAGGAATCACCGCGTGCTGAAGGATCTCGGAGACCTACTGCTGGAAACGACGCAGCGGCTCCTTGCGGCAGTGAATGGAATCGCTCAGTTTTCAGATTCGAGACAACGGCACGAAAACACGCAATTGCTGACCTTGCTGCAAGACGGCGTGCCCGTGGCTCGCGAATTCAGGCACTGGGAGCGTATGCGTGCGTTCCGATTTACACCCTACGAACCCCTTCGGGCCGTGGTCGCCGCGAATCTCGCCCAGCAGCCGATGGACCCTTCCTTTTCGGAACAACTTTTGCGCCGCGCCGAAGCCAGTGGCCTGGGACTATTGCTCGCGGAGAATGGGCGAACTCCCGAGAGTCCTCCGGGCTTTCATGCTGTGGTTTCGAACTCATCAGCCTTGGACGCCTGGCTGGAGTTGACCGACAGGTCTGTTTTCGTCGGCCTGTCTGAACCTTATTCCGACCTCGCCAGGACCCCCGAGGCTTTCCGGGAAGCGGAGGCAGCGGCAGGCATCGCCCGCAGGCAAATCCAGGCGGCGATAAGGACCGGCTCCGGGGTCTATAACGGGATCGTCCGGCTGGACGACGTGGACCCAGCCACGTGGCTCCTGGCCCGTCGGCGGTCACCACAGGATAAGGACAAGCTAAATCTGTTTGTTGAAGCACTGCATGGCGACAACGAACTGGAACAGACGGTCATCTGCTACCTGGTGAACGATCTGGACGTTGCGAAGGTCGCTGGAGTGCTGTTCGTTCACCCGAACACCGTCCGATACCGGTTGAAGAAAGTTGAAACTTTGGTAGGCGGGTCACTCTCGAGCCCACGGATAATTGCCAACCTTTACCTCGCCTTTCATGACGACGTCGTTGCTTTGAGCCAGACCTGGAACGAATCGGGCAGACCGTAAAACACGCAAGTGGGACCCGGATGTCATGGCTGCGGAAGCGGGACTGAACCGAGCCTCGAACCAGTCAGCCGAGGCGGCACTTCGCTAAGGCTTTGGGCGCCGGGCGGCCAGCTCCACCAGTTCGGTAAACCAAGGACGGTGCCCTCTGTGGAATGCCATCCCTTCGGGCAGCCCCTGGACGGTGGGGACGGCATTGGCGATGTCGATGGTGATCCGGCCGCCGGCAATGGGCGCGTTGGTGATGTGGAGGTCGCCGTAGGATTCCGGGAGGACCGGATCCATCCAAAAGCCGCCACGGGAAACATGGGTGTCATAGCGCATCAGGCTCGTCACCAGCAGGATCGGGGTGGTCGCCGCCCAGGCCTGCGGCGAGCACGCCGTCGGATAGGGCACGGGTGCCGTGAACTGGTCCCGGCCGAAGCCGCAGAAGAGCTCCGGCAGCCGGCCCCCGGAGTATTCGGCCGCCTCAAGCAGTGCTGTGGAGATCCGCTGGGCCTGCTCAACGAACCCGTAGCGCAGCAGGCCGGCGGCGATGATCGCATTGTCATGCGGCCACACCGATCCGTTGTGGTAGCTCGCCGGGTTGTAAGCGCCCATGTCGGCCGCCAAAGTCCGCACGCCCCAGCCGCTAAACATTTGCGGGGACATCAGCCGTTCAGCCACCAAAGGCGCCTTGTCCTCATCGATGAGGCCCAGCCAGAGGCAGTGGCCCATGTTGGACGCGCACGCATCGACCTGCCGCTTCCTGCCATCGAGAGCGACGGCGTAATACCCGCGCTCCGGCATCCAGAACTGCTCGTTAAACCGCTTCTTCAACTGCGCCGCCCGGTCGGCGAGCTCGTCTCCGAAGGCCGTGTCGCCGGCGTCATACGCCATCGAGGCACGCGACTGATACGCGATATAGACGTAGGCCTGCACCTCACACAGCGCGATCGGCGGCTCGGCCATCCTGCCGTCGGCGAAGCTAATTCCGTCCCATGAGTCCTTCCAGCCCTGGTTGATCAGGCCCTGGCCGTTGAGGCGCTCATACTCGACAAATCCGTCGCCGTCCTTGTCCCCGTAATCCCGGATCCACGCCAGCGCACGGTCCGCGTGCGGCAGCAGCGCCGCGATGGTCTCCGCGGCAAAACCCCAGCGGCTGACCGATCCGAGCACCATCACGAACAGCGGGGTGGCATCGACGCTGCCGTAGTAGGCGGACTTGCCGCCCAGCGCCAGCCCGCTGGAGACATCGAGCCGTACCTCATGCAGGATCTTGCCCGGCTCCTCCTCCGTCATCGGATCCACCACGGTGCCCTGGCGGTCCGCCAAGGTCTGCAGCGTGCCCAGCGCCAGGGACGGATCCACGGGCAGCGCCATTTCCGAGGCCCGGCCGAATAGGGTCATAAACCAGGGCGCCCCGGCGGCCACCACCACCCGGTCCGGATGCTCCGGGTCTTCGATCCGCAGGGCGCCCAAGTCATCGTAGCTGCGCCGCAAGGTCCGTTCGATCGACCGGTTGCCCATCTGCAGCACCGGGATCCTGGCCACCCACTCCTGCCGGCGCCGGTCCCGCGGGGACACTCCGTCCCCGTCAGCAAGGACGAATGCCGCCGCGGCACCGGCCCCGTCCGTGCCGGGAACGACCGTGAGGACGGTGCTCCACTGCCCGTGCGGCGCGACCGACACCCGGTACGTCAGCGCTTCGGGCGTGACCTCGGCTCGGGGGGCCTGGATCACGACGCCCTTCCGCACCTCCTGCCAGAGCGCCCGGATGCTTAGCGCCTCGCCCTCTACTTGGCGGGTTTCCTCCCAATGGCGCTGGATCCGTGCCTCTTTGACCTCGAAAAGATCCGCGAAATCCGCCTCAATCCGCACGGAGATCACGCATTCGGCCGACTCCAGGGAGTAATTGCGGACGGTGACCTGCTCACGGAGGCCGGCGCCCACTTCGCGCAGACGCTCCACGATCAGCGGGCTGTCCGCGTACCCGTCCAGGCGGGGGGCACGGCCGGCAAAGAGCGCCCGGTAGGGCTCCTTCGTCTCGGCGGCGAGGGCCTCCAGCGGCTGGCCGTTAATGGTCAGGCTCCAGCCGGACAGTATCCGGGTGTCGAGGACGAAGAGACCGTGCGGATGTTCGGGATGGATGTCCCCGTTCGGCAACGAAATACAGAAAGAAGATCCTTCCACCAGCGTGACCGCTCCGGAACCTAACGGCCCGGCCGCCGTGTCAGCATTCCATCCAGCCATACCTGCCCCTAAAGAAACTGGCACCAGCGTGCCGTGGCCCCTCAGGTCACGCCGGTCGCCGCCAAATTATGCAACCGACGCTACTCTTGCTTACTCCCCGTTACCAGAGTTCCGGCCCGTGGAGAGACCTCCGCTCGGTCGGACACCATCCCTTTCGCAGGTCGGCAGTTTGAAGCGACCATCCGCAGTGTGTTTTAAGTTCAGCCGGCAGTCAGGGAAGCAGCTCTCGCTGACGCCAGGAATCCTTATCATCCAACGAATCACGCCTGTGTCCCTTCCCCTGGCCGCATGGAGGAGCGCCCTCTGATCGCGTTGTGCATTGTGTATAAGAGCGGCCAAGGAATCAGTGCAGACCATCCATACCCTTGGGGAGCAGCATCGCGCACACTGGCAGGGCATTGTGCTCGGCATCACCTCTACCCTCCCAGCCTAGGAATGAAGATACGTATGCAAGATCCCTCGACCCTCGCTGCGCCTACCCGAACCGCCACCGGCGAACCCGGAGCGAGCACGAAATCGTCCCCGCACGCGAGCCTCCGTCCACGGCACCTGACCATGATCGCGCTGGGTGGGATCATCGGTGCGAGTCTTTTTGTGGGCTCCGGCAGCGTGATCCGTTCAGTGGGCCCTGCCGCGCTGATTTCGTACGCAATTGGCGGAGCACTCGTCATCCTCGTCATGCGCATGCTGGGCGAGATGTCCACGAACCGTCCGGTCGTCGGCTCGTTCATGGAGTACGCCCGCGAGGGACTTGGCGAGTGGGCCGGATTCACCATCGGTTGGCTCTATTGGTACTTTTGGGTCGGGGTCGTCGCCTTCGAAGCGGTCATCGTGGGACGGATATTGCATGAATGGATTCCTATGGTGCCGGACTGGAGTTTTGCGCTTGCCGGCCTCCTCTTGTTAACGATCAGTAATCTCATGTCTTTGCGATCGTTCGGCGAAACTGAGTTCTGGCTCGCGTCGATCAAGGTCTCCGCTATCGTCGTGTTCCTCATCTTCGGCACGCTTTACGTCCTGGGTTTGCTGCCGAATTCGTCCGGGTCTGTCGCCAATCTGACAGCGCATGGCTTCATGCCATACGGCTGGACTGCCGTCCTAAACGGCGTCGCAGTCGTGGTTTTTAGCTACTTCGGCACCGAGATCGTCACGATGGCAGCGGCAGAATCAGAGCAGCCGGCCAAGGCCGTCGCGAAGGCCACGAACACTATCGTGTGGCGCATCGTATTCTTCTACATTGGCTCGGTCGCGATCCTGCTCATGGTGGTTCCCTGGGACGAACTTCCCTCGACAACGAGCCCCTTCGCGTTCGCGTTCGGTCGCTTCGGCCTCCCAGCGGCCGACCAAGTGATGAATGCCGTCGTGCTCACCGCTGCACTGTCGGTGCTTAATTCGGGCCTGTACTCCGGATCGCGGATGCTCTTCGCCCTCTCCAAGCACGGTTATGCGCCCCGCTGGGTCGAGGACCGCAACCGGAACGGCGTACCGTGGAAGGCGATCCTGCTCTCGACCGTGGTTGGCTACATCGCGATCGCTGCCAACTACGTGGCACCGAAGGTAATTTTCGACTTCATCATGAACTCCGCAGGGCTCGTGGCGATGTTCGTGTACGCGTTCGTGGCCGTGACGCAGTGGCGGCTGCGAAACCGCATGAGCGATGCTGAGCGGGAGGCGCTCAAGCTCAAGATGTGGCTGCACCCTTGGCTTAACATCGTTGTGCTTGCCGCCGTCACTCTCATCGTGATCCTCATGGCCCTTAATCCCGCCAACGCCCCCCAGGTTTGGCTCAGTTTGGGCGCGCTTGCGGCGCTGTTGGTCATATACCCCTTCGTACGACGGCGGTCGTCGACCCGCGCCGAGATCCACACCAGCCGTTGAGAACCTGTCGACGGTCACGTATCGAGGTTAGACCCACGAAACCGGTATGGACGTCGCAGTCGCTGTCACCGTGACCGACCGCCGCGCGAGCACGGAGCGCCGGCTTGATGAAGCCATGGCCAGGACATGGGCGATGCAGTAAGGGCATCAGGGCATTCAGGTCATACTGAATGACTTCGGCTCCTTCACGGCGGCCCTCAGCGATGCCCGAGCGTCTTCGGCGACCGGACTTGGGTGAGAATGACCCTTGCTAACCCAGAGGATGTGGCTTGCCAGCCTAGTTGGCGAGAATGACAACCCAGTTGGCGAGCCTAGGAGAGTGGCCGAAGCGGGAATCCTTATGAACCCTTGTTGGGCAACGGTGGGGGCAGCTGACCAGAATAACGCGCCTGTCTGAGCAGATCGCGAACGGCTCAGGTTGCCACGGGAATTGGCGAAAAGTTCGATTCCAGCGGCGTTCAGGATTGTCTGCGTGCCCGCGACCAAGCGACTGCGGTCCACGCGTCGCATTCGCGGCCCTCGTGACCGGTCTGCACCGGCGATTCGCCAACTCGCTGGCGGGGTTCGCCAGATCGTTTGGAAATTCGCCAACAACGCTGGCAAGCCACAGAGGATGCCTGTCCGTTCTCAATGTAGTTGTCAGTGGCGACGTGGGAACTGACAGGTTGGATGAGACAAATCTGGCGGATTCTTTCTCATTGATGTTGTCAGTTCCGTAAGTAGTTGAAGGGCTCGTGGCGTGGCTGGGGAAGGCCTCAGGCCAGCCACTCGATGCCGCGGCGGGAGAGTCTTCGGAGCGTGCTTTCGATCCGCTGGGCGGCCCGGCGTCGTTGGCTTTCGCTGGAGCGGAAGATAGTGCGCGCTATTTCGCTGGCGACGCGATCGCGCCTCTGCTCGGCGGGGTGGGCCGGATTCCGTATCCAGTCTTTGAAGGCAGGGCGGGTAATGAGTCGGGCGATTTTCACGGTTTCCGGATAGACCAGCATTTCGTACTGGTTGCCTCCGGCGCGCATCCTGCGCTCTTCCAGGGTGGAGAGCGCGATGCCGGCACTCGCGCATTCGCTCGCGGCCAGCATCGCGGGGGTGCTGACGTGGATACCGTGGGAGACCAGAGCGGATCTGAAAAGGCGTTCTGCGGCGACGAGTTCGGGCAGTTGCCGGATGTCGAGCTGAACGCGGCCGATCCATCGCCGGTGAGCGACGCACACCCAGCCGATGGCCGGAATCCGGCCTACTCGCTGGTTTCCGTTGGCGCAGCGCAGGCATAGGACCCGCTCGATGATCGGGTGGCCGCCGATCGACAGTTGCGAGTCGAATGCCCGGTCGTGGAGTCCGCCCAGTTGTTTCCATGCTTGAAGGCGTCCAGGGTGCCGTCGTGCGCGGGATTTGGGCATTATGCCGGTCTCCCGGAGTGCGTTTTCGATTTGTTCGACGCTGGTGCCGTTGCGTTGGGCGTGTCGGGTGGCGTAGTTCTCGATGCCCTCGCCGTGGGTGAGTCGGGTCGGGACCGGGAGGGGTCTGAGGATCACTGGGCCATCCTGAGTCCATTTTTCTTGGACTTTGAGGCGCCGGATCTGCTGTGTGATCGGTGGTGCTCCTGGGCTGCGTAGTCCGTGGCGGTTGCTTCGAGCCGGCGCCGGTCGATCTTTTCGGTGCCGTCGAGGATCGCACCGATGGCTGCGTCCGAGAGAAGGCCGCGAAGTGCGCCGATGCTCCCGCCGGTCCGGTCCCAGAGGTAGTGAGACTCCTCGACAAGGGACTCTGGGATGTGCCCGGCCAGCGGTAGGAGGTTTTCAACTCCGAGCACCAGGTCGGCCCACGATTCACGGTTCGCTTTCGTCCCGATGGAGTATGGGGTCATCTCGTGGAGGATCATGCGGGCTTTGATCTGTCGGCCCATTTCGCCAGCGAAGAGGTCGGTTGTCGGAAGATCGATTCCGGCGTAGAGGAAGGTCGCGTCCAGACGGTCCGCGAACTGTTTAAGGGTGTTTGCGGCTTCGGCTCCGGCCTGCCTGTTCGTCTTGAGGTTGTGCACTTCGTCGACGATCACCAATGACGTGCCCAGGGTGCGCAATATGGCTACGACCTGCTCGGCGAGCATCGGTGCCGTAGCCCGCTGGAGCACGGGCAGTCCGAGCCACTGCGCGAAGGCCTGCATGAGCATTTTCGGCGTCGTGGCAGGCGGGACAACGGTGTAAACCACAGGCGCGAACTCTCGGTCGTCCTCGCGTCCGAGTCGTTTGCGCTCGGATCTGTCGTGGCGTTTGCCCAGAAGCAGAGCCGCCGTCGATTTCCCCATTCCTGCGGCGCCTGAGATGGCGATGCCCCGCCTGGCGGTCGCCGTGCTGGCCGCGTTGCGGGCTATGGCAATTCGGGCTTGCCGCGAGAGCGCCTGCGTGTCCGTGGTTTCCAAGACCGTGTCTGCCGCGAGCCATGCGAACCGGGTGCGGTCGTAGGCAGACTTCGCCTCAACGGAGAGTGCCTGCACTTCTGACAGCGTCAAACTTAGGGGCTCGTCAGGTAAATGCGCGACGAAATCGCGCCAGGCCGCCAGGCTATCTGGGATGGCGATGTCTCAGTCCTCCAGAAGATCGATGCGTCGCCCGTGGCGGCGGCGCCGGGGAAATTCCACGATGACTGGGTCCGGCGCCCGGATCGGCGCCACCGGCGTAGCAGTGGATTCGGTGATGGGGCCCGGCGCGGTTTCCTGTTCCGGGACGGCCGACGGTGTTGTGTGAGTGCGTTGTGTGGCTTGGCGCTCGGCGCGTCCCGTGGGGGCGGTCAGGATCCGATTGATCTCGGCAAGAAGATCCCTGCCGGCGACCATCTCGCCTCGCCTGTCGATGGCCTTTTTCGCGGCAGCAAGGACGTCGCGGGAAAAGGGTCCCACAAGGTGCGTGGACAGGGTCCACTTCGCCTCGATCCACTGACCTTTCTTGTGGTCACGGACGTAGATCGACTGGAGTCTGTACGGGTCATACCGAACTTCCCATCGTCCGTCGGCCGGAGAAGGGAGCCCGGAAGGGACACCACGGTACGGGTGAAAGCCCGGATTGTCGTAGTGGCGGCCGTGGAAGTTGATTCCGTACGGCTGGATGCGCCGCCATTCAACAGGCAGGAGGGCGATGTAGTCGTCCCGGGTGAGGGCGACGGGGATCTGTGGCGCGACGCTGGCCAGGGCGGCAAAGGCTTCGTTCGGAGTGAGGTCCTTCTTCGGCATGGCGGGGTGCCGCAGTCCCGGGTGCGGACGGTTCTGCCAGACGGCCACGAGCCACCAGTCCAGCAGGTTCTGCACTTCGGCTAGGGTGAATATCGCCTCGGCGGCCGGGTCCTTGCCCCGCCGCACCACGTTCGGGCCGGTGTAGCCGGCAAGATACTGGGTGAACCCTGTGTTGACGCCTGCAAAGAACCGTTCGATGTGGGGTTTGTCCGTGGGCGTCCGAGGGGCTGCTTTGGTGATGCTGATCTGCAGACGCTCGCAAGCTGCCGTGAAGGTCGAGCCGACAAAGACCTTGCCGCGGTCGACCGTGATGGATTCGGGCACAATGACCGGTTTGGCGGCGATAGCGGAGCGCATATCCTCGTCGCGCGGAAGCATCCCAGGCGGGAGAACGGATCGTGAATAGCTTAACGATGCATCCCATCCGGGCTGCATGGGAAGGGGAGTCATGGCACGGGCAAGCAGCACGGCCGCGTCCACGGCTTTCGTTGCCACCGGCCGAAGGATGGCCGCCAACGGGGTGCGCGTGGCGATGTCCAGTGCGAAAGTCAGGTCCACGCGTCCGCTGCTGCCGTCCGGATAAACGACCATGAGGTCCATCGGGGTCGAGTCGATCTCCACGAGTTCGCCGGGGCGGGATGGGCTTTGGCGTCCCCATGGCCTGTCCGGTCGGTTTCCTTGGGTCCGGCGCGTGGTCGCGTTTCCGAAGGGGTGCCTTGAACCCTCGATTTTCTTCAGAATGCGGTAGAGCGTTGCATCGGATGGCACGGCGAGATCCGATTTGGCTGCGGCCGCCCGGACCCGAGCAATGACGCGGGATCGCGTGCCCGTGGAAGCATCCTTCTGCCCAGACACTTCAGCCTCGACCAGTGCAAGAACTCCGGGGTCGGTTCGCCCGGCCACGCTCATCTGGCGGCTGGCTCTGCCGTCAGCGAGGCCCCCGATGCCATGAGCTCGGTATTCGGCGATATGGCGGAACATTGTCCGCTCAGTCATGGCCATCCCACGGGCAGCGAGTTCCGTCAGCTTGGCTTCGATCCGGACTTGCAAGGGGTTGGCGAGATCGTATTCGGGCTTCGGGTTCGTGCCGGGCAGTGACCCTGGAGGAATCCCGTGGAGCACTTCGTGGACGTGCCGGTGAAGGGCAAGGACACCGTCACGGGTGCCGGGGGAGAACGTCTCCAAAGCAGCAGCCTTGTCCAGCGAGGGGAGGGACGGGGGATCATCCGGCAAGTACGAATCATCGATCAACAGATCGGCCACCGGAACTCGTCGGATGCGATTGGTAGCAAGATTCTTCAAGGCCAGCTCGGTCCCGTCCTGGGCTACAACCTGCCAGGATCCTGCGTCAAACTGGATGAAATCGAAAAGGCGGACGGACTTCACGACGCAGCCGCCAGTCTCAGCATCGGCGACTTTTCCTGGGCCGGGGCGATCCAAGTCTCCATCGACAATGGCTCGTCCAGGCCGACTTGGAGGACCCCAATGAAGGCCAGATGCAGCAGATGGGCCTGAACGGTGGAAGGTTCGAGCCGCAGCATTCGCGAAGCGCGCCGCACGCCAGCAGACAATGAGACACCCGAATCGACTGCTTCCATGATCGCGGGCACGATCGTGCTGGGCGGAGCGTATCTGTGAAGCCGGTATCCAGAGAGCCAACGAAGATTCGAAGCCGCCGGCTCTGCCATCCCCGAGAACACCGCATAGTCCCAGTCAGCCTCATCGCACAACGCCCGGGTCCAGGAAAACTGACGGGCCCCGGCCTCCAGATGGTCCGGGTGCCGTACATCCACGACTCGTCCGCCGCCATCACGAAGTCGCAGAAAGAAGTCCGGCACATGGCCGCGGGCACTATCAGTCCCTTTAGGCCACAGCACAGCAAATGGCTGGGACGCGATCCCCACAACGTCCCTGTCATAGTCGGCAAGCATCAGGAAATCCCGCTCCAGCAGACTCTCAAAGCCCACATGCGCGCACTTCGTGCTGGACCACCACGAACCCTCGTAATTCCGCTTGCCGGGCCAGGAAAAGAAGGAACGGACCGGCAGCGAAGATTCCAAGCGCAGCGATGCGCAAGCCGGCAACACCGGCTCATCCAGGATGTGTCCATCCAACCGCGCGAGAATCCGAGCCGAGTCAGTCGCATTCGCCGGCAGGGACCTCAAAGCCTCACATTCAGCCACGCTGACAACTTAACTGAGAATCGTCTGTAATCCGTTAACTGACACGTTGAATGCGAAAACTGACATCTGGAATGAGAACGGACAATGCCGATTCGAGGGTGCTCGCCCACCCAACTTTTTGATCGCCGATAATGGACCTTATGTCAAGTTGACAGTATGATAGGACATGGGAAGGACCTAGTTAAGGCTAGCATTCCTGTCCTGTCGCAATTTAGTTGGCCATTTTCGCAACTTACCTGGCCACCTACGGATTTCTGGGGTTTGTCTCAGTTAATCTGGCCACCATGGATGCTGTTAAGCCGCTGAGGGCGCTGCCTTCGAACATGACGGACGGGACCCGTGTGCTGGCGCGCCTGGACGGGCGTATGGTGAATACGCCGCTTTCTGGGGCTCTTGCATCGCTCGGGCTTGAGTCGGCGCTTCCCGTGCGGGCGTTCTTCTCGTGGACGGGCAAGCGGAACTACGAGGGCAGATGGTGGTCCAGTACGGTCCGGTCCCATGTTGGGTTCGAGAGCCTGCTGGAGCGCGACTTCCTACTTTCGGCGGACCATGACCGGGGTGTCGTTGGGGTCGCTTCCCAGCCGTTCGCGTTCCTGTGGCCGCGCGGGACCGAGGGTTCCCGGGGCCACGTGCCCGACTTCTTCGTCCGGCTGCGGGATGGCACGGGCAGGGTCGTCGACGTTAAGCCTGCAGGCCGTGTCCGGTCCGCGGAGCGCCAGTTCGGCCTGACCCGCGAAGCCTGCGCGGCGGCCGGATGGGAGTACGAGGTCTTCACCGGTCTGGCCGAGCCGCTGGCGTCGAATCTGCGGTGGCTCGCCGGCTACCGCCAGGACCGCTTCGCCCCCGACGGCACCGCAGCGGCCGTGCTGGTCGACTCGTTCAACCCGGAGGCCTCTTTGACCGGGGGCGTGCGGCGGGCAGCCAAGGCGCTGGGCGCCGACGAGGGCATCGTCCGCGCGCAGGCGCTCCACCTGCTGTTCACGGGGGTGCTGGCCGTCGACCTCGACGCCCTGCTCACGCAAAACACGCGGGTGTCCCTGGGTGTCGCACCGAAGGCGGACTCCGCCTGGGACGCCAGGTCGCGGGAGGCCGCGTCGTGAAGTCTGTGCGCCTGTTCGACTTCATCCAGTTCGACGGCGCCTCCTGGCAAGTGGCGGCCCACGACGGCGCCGAGCTGGCTTTGAAGAATCTCTCCACCGGCCGCATCCGCCGGGTGCCGGTCGCCGAGCTGCTTGCCGACGACTCGTACCTGCCTGACGCGCCCGCTCCCCTGCCGTCCCTGGCCGGTGTCGCGCTGCTCGAAACGCTCGAGCCCGGTGCCCGGGCGCCAGGGCTCTGGACATAAGCCCGTGTCGTTGGGTTTGATCCCTTCAAACTAGGGCTTTTTGAAAGTTGTCGGCTGTTGATGCGCCGGGGTGCCACCAGCTTGCGGCACCCGCCCTGAGAAAAAACTGAGAGCCGCTCCGCCGCTTCTCAGGTTCCGCTCAACGGGCGTCCGGGATACTGCAAGTACCAACGAAAGGGGGCCGGGCATGCGGGTGCTGCTGGTCGAGGACGAAAAAATGCTGGCCGAGACGGTCCGGCGCGGACTCACTAATGAGGGCTTCGTGGTCGACATTACCCATGACGGGGTCAGCGGCCTGTGGGCTGCTACGGAGAACCCGTACGACGTGATCCTGCTTGATCTGATGCTTCCGCTCAAAAACGGGTACGACGTTCTCAAGGAACTCCGGGAGCGGCTGATCTGGACCCCTGTTCTGATGCTCACGGCAAAGGACGGGGAATACGACCAGACGGACGCATTCGATCTGGGAGCCGATGACTACCTGACAAAACCCTTCAGTTTCCTCGTGCTCGTCGCCAGGATCCGCGCCCTGATCCGCCGTGGCGCCCCGGAACGGCCCGTCACCCTCACCTTGGGGACGCTGTCACTGAACCCCGGCAGCCGCAACGTCCGCCGGGGCGATTCCCTCATAGAATTGACAGCCCGGGAGTATGGCCTACTGCACTACCTGATGCGCAGCCATGACCAAGTCGTGTCGAAATCCCAGATTCTCGACAACGTCTGGGACCCGGCGTTCGAAGGCGGCGACAACGTCGTGGAAGTTTACATCGGGTATCTGCGGCGCAAGATCGATAGCCCCTTCGGTCTGCAGACCCTGACCACCGTCCGGGGAATGGGATACATGCTGACCGCTGACCGGCCAACCGGATAAAAAGTGATGTCCGCGCCCGGCTCTCCTGCTCCGATGAAACGAGCGGCGCGTGGTGGGGGCGGGCCTGGCCGGCCGGGACTCTAAGCGCTGCCGGTGTGGAACCGCCATAACGTGTGCGGGGCGGCTTCCCCGAATTCGAGTTCCTCTTCGATCATCCGCTCGTCAGTGTGGACTTCTTGGGGGTACCCGGTGAGGATATCCATATCCGGGCCGCCCTGACCTCGGTCCGCCGCGTCCGGACCCGCGGCCCGGGCGGCGCTGGCGGCAGTTTCCGTCGTTTTACCGTGTTCCGCGGCGGAAGCCGAACCCATGCCAAGGGTCAGTGCGACGATGATCGCCAATGCGGTGCTGGTTGCGCTGCGAAGGTACATACGGAGAACACTTCCGCACTGGAACTGAGGAACCGCTGTGACGTCTCGCGCTCCAAGGCCGCTCCCACATAACCCGAAGAAGCCGCAACTGGCCCGTGCCCGGGCTTTCGAATCCTTGCGAAGCCGGTCACAGCGCCTTCATGGCGCTTCGGCGAGCCGCGGGTCCACTGCCAGGTCCGGCCCCTCTGGTTGGCGGGCGGTGGCGGGAGCCGGAGTAAAGCCCAGCTCGAATCGGCAACCCCCGCCGGGGGTTTCACCGGTGCGGATCCAGCCGTGGTGAGCTGCCATAATTCCGGCCGCGATCGCCAGGCCCAGACCGCTCCCGCCGCTTTCACGGGACCGGCTTTGATCCAGCCGGACAAAGCGTTCGAAAATCCGATCCCGTTCAGCCGCCGGCACCGGCAATCCATCGTTGTCGATGCTAATGAGCGCCCCGTCATTGGTGTTGCGCAGCCGAATGCTGATCCGGGATGCGGCGTGCCGGTCGGCGTTGTCCAGGACGTTGCGCACGACCTGGCCCAGACGCCGCGGGTCCCCGGATACCCTGACGGGCTCGAGGCTGACCTCGATAACGCGGGTGCTGGTGGAACGCAGCCGGCGGATCTCCTCGTTCAGGACATCATCCAGATCCACGTCCGTGCTCTCGAGCCGGAGACCGCCGTCGTTGGTTTTGGCCAGGGTCAGCAAATCCTCGACCAGGTAACGCATCCGGGCTGTTTCCCCCGCTAAAACGGTTTTCATCTGTTCCCAGGTCGCACCGGAAGCGTCAGCGGCGGCGATCTCCACTCCGGCGCTGAGTGTCGCAAGCGGGCTTCGCAGTTCGTGGCTGGCGTCCGAGACGAAGCGGCGTTGTTCCTGGTCTGAGGCCTGCAGCCTGCCCAGCATCATGTTCATCGTCTCGGCCAAGGACTGGATCTCATCGGCGGTGGGCGGCACGTCCACGCGCCCGTCCAGGCTCCGTGCGCTGATCCCTGCGACCTGACCACGGATCAGTTCCACTTGCCGCAGTGACCGCCCGACCAGGACCCAGACGGAAATACCGACGACCACCAGCAGCATCGGCGTGGCCCCGAGGATGAACCAAGCCACCGTGGAAACGGTGTCAGCCTGGACCTGGACGGTCGCGGCGACGACCACCGTGTAGAGCCGGCCCCCGACATCGACGCCGGTCGCCACGATCAGGAAATCGTCGTTGTCATGGAGGCTGTCCAGTCCGGTCACGTCCTGGGTCAGGGTCTGTCCGGCCCCGGGGCGAAGGGACGTCAATGGGGCCGCGGCAGCTGCAGGTATCGATGAGGCAAATACTGAACCTCCCGGTGCGAGAATTTGCACGTATTGACCGGTATGGGCGGTCGAGGCAATGTATTGGCCGGCCTCGGCGACGTCCTGTCCGGAGATCTGTGCGATGACGTCGAAGCTTTGCTGCCGCGCCGTCGTTTCCGTTGACGCCACGAGGGAGCTCTGGAGCAAGGTGAGCAGGACGATCCCGCCCACGGCCAGTGCTGCCGCGACGACCAGCACCGCGGTCGCGGTCGCGCGCTTGCGAACACCCCAACGCGCACTGCGCCGGCGCGCCAAACCCTGAGCAGCATCCATGTTCCAAGGATGGGCCCGGCATAGGGCAGAAAACAAACCCCTCCCCTGGGTCCTGTCTCAGCCGGACCTCAAGCACGCTAAGTCTCCTCTCAGGCGCCACGGGCCACACTTGAACCATCGCCACCCGCACCGGGAGGCACCGGCGGACCCAAGAGCCCGCCACGAAAGGAGCCGGACATGAACGTCAAAGACCTGAAAACCAAGACCAAAATCGTCATCGTCAGTGCAGGAGTCCTCGGCATGGCCGGGCTGGGCCTTGGGGCCGCAAATGCTGCAACACCGGCGCCGACCACCACCCAATCCGTCACGGCGGACACGCCCACCCCGGGCGATACGGCTGACACACCAGGTGCCGTCGACACGCCCACCCCGGGCGACACAGCCGATGCTCCGGGTGCCGTCGAGGGCACCGAAGCGGCAGACGCACCGGAGGCGCCCGGTGATACCGGTCCGAACATTGAGCAGACCGGTGACCACACCGATGCCGGGGACGCCCCCGGTTCCCCGTAGCACCGACCCGCGCAGGCGGCCTTGAGGAAAGGACCGGCCGACAGCACAGCGCCGCCGGCGTACCGGGACCCGCGAAGCACCCCGCTTCGCGGGTCTTCCGGCGCCTGGGCAACAGCACCAGCGTCCGGGAGCCCCGGCAGTTCGAAGGACTACGGTATGAACACTCTTTCCGGGTTGGATCTGCTCACCGGGGTCGTTCCGGTCAGTGTCGGGTCCGCGGCAGCGGCGGCGGCGGCACTGCTCCTGCTGCTCCGCCGCGGGCGGAGTTGGTGGATGAAGATAGCCTCGGCGGTCTCCGCAGCGGCCCTGCTGGCTCTGGGGACAAGCTGGTACTTGGTCCATGTGGCCGCAGTATCAGCCCAGGCACTGCCCTGGCCCGTTACCGGGTGGATCGGTGTCGCGTTCCTGGCTCTCCTGTTGGCGGGTCTGAACATGGCGGGAACCGGCTGGCGGCGCAAAATTACTGCACTGGTGGCCATGGCGGTACTGATTCTGGGCGCCGCGTTGGAAGTAAATGCCTACTTCGGCACCTACCGGACCCTCGGTGATCTGACCGGAGCCAATACCGCAGCGATCCAGTCGCTTCCGTCAGGCTCCCGGCTGGTGCCCCGGACCGCGGACCCGTCAGGACCCGGCCCGAAAACGGGCCCGTTGGCGGCCACATGGGTGAAGCCGGCGGGTCTCCCTGCGGCCGGGACGATCAACTCGGCGCAAATTCCGGGTACGGCGTCCGGCTTCGCCGCCCTCAGCGCCTACGTCTACCTCCCACCGGCGTACCAGGCAGACACAGGACCGGCACTGCCGGTGCTGGTCCTGATCGCCGGCCAGCCCGGCTCACCGGTCGACTGGGTTACCGCCGGCGGCGTCAAAACCGCCATGGATGCTTTCGCCGCAGCACACAACGGACTCGCACCCGTCGTAGTCATACCCGATGTCAACGGCTCCGCCACGGCCAACACAATGTGCATGGATTCGCGCATCGCCAAGGCCGGCACGTACCTCTCCACCGATGTCCCCGCCTGGATCAAAGCCACCCTGAGAGTGGATCCTGACCCTGCCCGGTGGGCGATCGGCGGTTTCTCTTTTGGCGGGACCTGCGCCCTGCAAATGGCGTCCCTGCACTCCGACATATACCCCTCAGTAATCGACGTCAGCGGCGAAGCGGAACCGGCACTGGGTCCGGACCGGGCCGCGACCATCGCACAGGCGTTGGGCGGCGATACGGCCGCCTTCGACGCGGTCGCGCCCTTGAACGTCCTGGCCACCCGGCACTACACCCACAGCAGGATCTACCTCGCCGCCGGGGCGCAGGACGGCACGTTCGCCGGCTACCAGGCCCGGGTCGCTGACGCAGCAGCTAAAGCCGGCTTTGACGTCAAGACGGCCCTGGTGCCCGGGCTGGGACACTCCTGGGAGGTTCCACGGCAGTCCCTGGCCCCGGCCGTGGACTGGCTCGCGCCCGCCCTGGGGCTGAACCCCTGATGTCGGAATCCGAAGGGTTCGGCGCATCCTCAGGGTTCTCTTATCGGCAGCGGCATAAGTTGCTAAGCATGACGGAAATGGCAATCGAAACCAGTGCGCTGGCTAAGACCTACGGGTCGAAACAGGCCCTTGAGGCCCTGAGCCTCGAAGTTCCCAGAGGCGAGATCTTCGGCCTGCTCGGACACAACGGGGCGGGCAAGACAACGACCGTGAATATCCTGACCACGCTGCTGCCTGCCTCGTCCGGCACGGCACGGATAGCGGGCCACGACGTCAGCGCCGGTGCTGACCGGGTGCGCCGGTCGATCGGTTACCTTCCGGAGAATGTCCAGTTCTACGACAACCTCACGCTGGCGGAGAACCTGATGTTCTTCGCCCGGCTCTCAGGGGTACCGGATCCCGCCGCCCGCATCGAGACGGCACTGGCTGCCGTGGACTTCACCGGCCACGGCCAGGAACGGATGTCCACGTTCAGCAAAGGGATGCGTCAACGCGCCGGGATCGCACAGGCCATCCTGCACGAACCGAAGGTTCTGTTCCTGGACGAACCGACCTCCGGACTGGACCCGCAGGGTGTGGCCAAATTGCGGGAGATCATCATCGGCCTCAACCAGTCCGTGGGAATGACCGTGTTCATGAATACCCACCTCCTGGCAGAAGTGACCAAGACCTGCACCAGCATCGGGATCCTTAGCTCAGGAAGGCTGATCTACCAGAACTCCGTCGCGGCCACCCTGGAGGCTTTCCCGGACCAGGCATCGCTTGAAGATATTTACCTCCACATCGAATCAGGCACCCCCTCATGAATCCCTGGGTAGCCACCGTCGGCCACGAACTGCGCAGCGCCGGCCGTGAACGCCTGCCCCAACTGCTCCTGATGATATTCATCGGGATGACCGCCGCCTCGGCATTTATCGGCTCGGCCGCGAAGGCAACCGTTACCGAGGTGTACAACTCAGCGGCCGGCCAGGGGCTCACGAGTGCGCCCAATCCGTTCGGGAATGTCCCGCCGCTCTACTATGCCCGCAACACCGTCATTTACATCCTCCTGATCGGGGCCTTGCTGGCCATCGTGATCGGTGTCCAGTCCGCGATGCGGGACCGGCGTGCCCGGACGGTCGATCTGGTCCTGACACGGCGCTTGTCCCCGGCCGGCTACCTGT
Source organism: Arthrobacter sp. UYCu723 (assembly GCF_054059215.1). Lineage (NCBI taxonomy): Bacteria > Bacillati > Actinomycetota > Actinomycetes > Micrococcales > Micrococcaceae > Arthrobacter > Arthrobacter sp. UYCu723. The sequence goes on along the minus strand of NZ_JBSSBW010000004.1, from coordinate 118,410 downwards.
CCGCGAAAATGGCCGGCATCAGCCTGGGACTCCTCGCCGTCCTGGGGACCTCGGCACTGATCAGCGCAGCCTGCATCAGCGCCGTCACCGGAACCATCCCCGCACCCGATCAGCTGCTCCGACTCACGGCACTTTTTGGCGTGGCATGGCTCTTCCTGCTCTTCTTCGTGGCCCTGGGCATGCTCAGCGGGATCCACGCATCCAGTTACACCTCTGCACTGCTGATCCCCATCGTGATCTGGAGCGTCATTATCTTCGTGTTGCCGCTGCTCGGGACCGCGGTCCACCCCGTCTCTCTGCTGAACCCCGTGACACCGCCTACGGCCCCGCAGACCGGCATCTTTGCGCTCACCGCGGCCCTCACCGGTCCCTTGTCACTCGGGGAGCACTTCAAACACGTCGCCGCAATCCTGCTCCAGGACCCCCAAGCCACCGGCACCATAATCGACGGGATCACGGTAATCCTGGCCTTCCTCTCGGCCGGGATCGGCACGGTCGTCCTGACCGGACGGCCCAGCATGCGAAAGGAAATCCATGACTAACCTCATCACGCTGTGCCAGAAGGAACTCCGGGACCTCTCCCGCAACCGTTCCGTAAGGCTGCTCATCCTCTTCCTGGCCGTCGTCGTCGTGCTCTCCGTCCTCGTCGCGGCCGCGGACTTCCGGACCAAAACTGCCGACTACAACACCTATCTCGCGGCCCTTAGAGCCAGCGGTGGTGCCGTGACCGCGCCGCCGCCTGACCTTTTCCCGCTACAGATGCTCCGGGCGGGCATGGAATACCTGGAAATCGTCGGGAGCCTCTTCGCCGTAATCCTCGGCTACGGACTGATCGCCAAGGAGAAGAACAACGGGACCCTGCAACTGCTTTTCACCCGCCCTCTTGGCAGGCACAGCGTCGCCGCCGGGAAAATCCTGGCCGCCTTGATCATCTGGATCGCCGTCACCACTGCCCTGTTCGCCGTCATCACCGCGACTTTGTTCATCGCCGGCAACGCCCCCTTGACGGGAACAGACCTCATCCGGCTGCTCATTGCTGCAGCCCACACCACCATTTACCTCACCCTGTGGTCCCTCGCGGCGCTGGCCCTGGCCGCCCTCACCCGGGCCCCGGCTACCGGGCTGATCCTGGCCCTGGTCCTCTGGCTCGTGGTGGTCCTGATCATCCCGCAAATCGGCGACACCATGGACCCGGACAACCAGATCCCCGGCGGCCTCTTCGCGAGCCTCCAGATCGACAAAGCCCACGAACACGCCGTCATGGCCAACTTCACCGGCTACGAAACAGCCCGCGACCTCATCGAACAAACCTCCCTGACCAAACAATACGAACGCCCCCTCTTCGCCTGGCTCGGCATCAAAAACCAATTCAACCAACAGAGCCCTGCATTTGTGTGGGCAGGGACGTTCAACCACAGCCTCTGGCTCCTCGCCGGATTCTCCGCGGCCGTCACCGCAGCACTCCTGGCCGGCACCCGGGACAAACTCCTCCGAAAGGCCTAGAACCATGAAGACGCTCACCCTCAAGAAAATTCTTCCCCTGGCCCTGGTCGTCATCGCCGCCCTGGCCGCGATCCTGATCTGGCAGGGGACCCTCGGGGCCCCCACACCATCGGCCCAGCCCTCATCAACAGCCCCGGCGACCACCGTGCTGCCCGTCACCAAAAACCCCATCGCCACCACCGGAACCGCCCCGGGACTCACCATCAGCAAAGCCAAGGCCGAAGACAACACCGACCCGCAAACCAACGCCGCCATTCCGGACCGGATCCAGTTCACATTGAGCAACTCCACCCCCGCCCCGATCAGCAGTATCGAGGTGTATTACACCATGAGGGATTCAGCCACGGGACAAACGGAGTCCTACTACCAGAAGCTGGACGGACTGACCCTGGCGCCGGACACGTCCGCCACCGTGTATTTCGACAACGGCAACGGCCCCGGGCACTACCCGGAAAACAAATACAGCCTCTACCGCACCTCAACCAACGAAGTAAAAATCAGCGTTGAGGCCGCCGCGCCCGGACTCGCACCAGCCACCGCCACCGCCGCCAAAGCCAAGGGCACCGGCGAAAAACTAGACTGACACAGGCTACTGCCGAGCCACGCGACGGTGCAGGGCCACGCCTCAGGATCCCCTCAGGCGTCATCATCCATGCTGGTAGTACCGATACGAACCCGCAGGAGACCCACCATGAAGAGCCCGAGCCAGAGCCAGACGGCCGCTGGAGGATCAACCCGGCCGGCGGCCCGAGAACAGGACCGCACGTCATGACCTGGATCATCGATGCCATCCGCAACGCCGGGCCCCTGCCCGCCTACCTGATCATTACTGCCCTGGTCTTCGCCGAAGACGCCCTGTTCATCGGATTCATCCTGCCCGGCGAAACCGCAGCCGTCCTCGGCGGGGTCCTGGCCAGCCAGCACCATCTTCAACTCTGGCTCATCCTGCTCCTCGTCATCGCCGCAGCCATCATCGGAGACACCGTCGGCTACCAGATCGGCCGCCACTTCGGGTCCCGGATCCTGCAGATCCCCCTGCTCCAAAAACGCCGGCCGCAGCTGGACCGGGCACGGGACCTGCTCGCCCGCAAGGGAGGATCCGCCGTGTTCCTAGGCCGGTCCACCGCGTTCTTCCGCGCCGTCATGCCCGCCCTCGCCGGGCTATCCCACATGCCCTACCGCCGATTTCTGGCCTTCAACATCGCCGGAGGCACCATCTGGGGGGCCGCGGTAGTCCTCGCCGGATACTTCGCCGGAAACGCCTACCTCACGGCCGCCAAAACCTTCGGACCCACAGTAACCATCGCACTACTGGCCGTCCTCACGGCCGCGGCGGCAGCCTGGTACGTCCGAAAAAGGATCAAAGCCCGAACCAGTCAGTGCCCCGCTGCGCCGCCATTCCAAAGCGAAACTCCCAGCCAGCCGGTGTCCTTGGAAACCAATCAACCCGAAGACCCGCAGCCGCCGATGCGGCCCGCACACACATGCACGGTCCCATAAATGAAAGGGTGCAACGGACCAGGGCGTTGCCGGCAGGTCCCCAAAGAGAACGTTCCCAAGGAAAGGACGAGCCGATGAACTTTGACGATCCCCGGATTCCCGTGAACGCCACGGCACCCCGCGCCGGAGGACCAGAAAACGACACAGCCATGTCGCTGCAAGACCAGGCCCGTGGCATCATCCAAGCGGTCCTGACCGACCCGGAAGCAGCATCTGTCAAGGCCACTCTGCGCAGCCTTCTCGCTGCCCACCCGGATGACCACGTCGCCGTACTCCGGGAACACCTGATCCTGATACGGGGACTGGACCGTGCACCGAGGGACGGTACCGGGATCGCTACCGAACCCAGAGCCCGGTCGCACTCCTAAAGTGCTTCTCGATGACAACCAAATCAAGGAGTAGTCATGACAATGCAGCCCGAAACGGCTCTTCATCCCACAGTCCGGGCCGCTAACGGCTTTTACGGGTTGATGTACTAGGCGGACGGGAACCTCGTGCTCTGCCGCGCCTGTACCGGTCGATCAGCACATAAACCTGGCGACGCGACACACCCAGCAGCGCGGCGGCATCATTGACAGCCCCCTGCCCGACAACGTCCAACGCAGCCAAGGGAGCAATCACCGCAGCTTGTCGTACTGCCTCATCCCACACCGAATCGGACATGGCCAGCAGGCCACGCTCAACGATCGGCGGTTCCTCGTCAGTCCTGCACCACCTTTAACGATGACTTTGCGCACGTCAAGTTTTTGAGACAGTTTCGTAGTTGATTTCGGTTACGCGGCCACGGGTTCGCGGTCGCGGGATTGGTGGTTGGCTAAGGCCGTTGCCGGGGGTATGCCGCCGGCCCTGCGGTTGGGTCGGCGGCGGTTGTACCAGGCTTCGATGTAGTCCATGACGGCGGTCCTGGCGGCAAGCCTGCTGGCGAAGGTCTGGTGGTGGTAGAACTCCGTCTTCAGGTGAGAGAAGAAATTTTCCGCGACGGCATTGTCCCAGCAGACGCCGACCTTACCCATGGACTGGGTGATGCTGTTGCCGGCGCACCATTGCTGGAATTCGCCGGAGGTGTACTGCGATCCGCGGTCGGAATTGAAAATGGCCCCGTCGCAGGCAAGACGGCCGTGGTCGCGGGCCATCACCAGGGCCTCGGTGCACAGCTCGGCGCGCATGTGATCAGCCATGGACCAGCCGATGACCATGCCGGTGCACAGGTCGATCACGGTGGCCAAGTACAGCCATCCCTCACCGGTGCGCAGGTACGTGATGTCCCCGCACAGCCGGGTCCCGGGGACCGTGGAGGTGAAGTCGCGTTTGCCGTCCTCATCGAGCATGTGGTTCTTGATATGGGCGGTCTTCGCCTGTGGGTCCTGCTCCGTGGTCTTCTTCCAGGCCCGGGTCCGCACGGCCTTCAGGCCGTGCTCGCGCATGATGGTCCCGACCGTGGGTGCGGAGACGTCCACACTGTTGTTATTGAGCATCAGGGTCAGCTGGTCCCGGCCGGCCCGGCCTTGTTCCTTGTTGAACAGGCCGGTGACCTCCCCGACGAGCTTGTCGTGCCGCACCTGGCGCGGGGACGGGCCCTTGGGGTTACGCCACCGGTAGAACGAAGCCCGGGACACTTTCAGGACACGGCACAGTCGGGCAATCGGATGGTTCGCCTTCTCCGCTTCGATGAACTCGTAGAAATTTTCTACCGTTGCTTCGCTGCAAAGAAGGCGCTGACTTTTCCCAGAAATTCGACGTCCTGCTTCAGCTTCGCGTTCTCGGCCACCAGTTTCTGGTGTTCTTCCCAGGGCACCGGCGCCTTCTCCTCGGCGCCGAACCGCTCCGGATGATCGGCACGGTACAGCCGCACCCAATTCCCCAGCGTGCCCTCGTTAACGCCGATATCAGTACAGACCTGGGCGATCGGCCGGCCGGAGGAGATGACCAGCTCGACGGCATCGTCCTTGTACTTCTGCGTGTACTTCTTACGTTCGGTCATGCGAGAAAGTGCTCCTAACAAGCTGTCTCACAAAACCATACGGCCGCACTTTGAGGCAACGACGGTGTCGGCGCCTCAAAGTCATCGTTAAAGGTGGTGCAGGCGGCTTTGAGACAGAACGCCTGTTGTGCAGGCGGGTTTGAACAGACGCGTGTTCAAACGCGCCTGCACTACCCCCGGGCTACCACGGATGCCAGTGCAGACGACTTCGAAAAACGACATCTGCCCCGCGGGTGTCTCGCGAACGATCGTTCGCAATACACTCCAAGGCTCGTAGTGGCCCTGGAACGTAGAGGCTCGTAGTGTAGGCGTTGCTGTAAGTTTCAGAACTCGACTGCACGGAATATCAGAAATCCTCTGCACCCGCCCCGAGTGCAGTCACTACCCAGCAGGCCTAACGCCACGGCCGCCAAAGCGTCACCGGCGACTGAGGCCGTGCGCGCCGCCCAGAGTCGCCGCCATTCCGGTCGTCGGAAAACCGCCCGGACGCCCGGTGGCCTGCCTGGCGTTCGTCCGCTCAGCTGATCTTCTCCATGCTGTGCCCGCAGCAGCATGTCGGGTTCTTGTCCCCGCCGTGGCCTTCCGCCGCACCCTTCGTCACCGTGATCTCACAGGCGCACGACGCATCCGGACAACGGTAAACCTCACCTTGTTGTAAAGCCATTTCCTTCCACCTCCTCCTCGTACGTCCCACGCTAAAACCTTGACCCGGGGGTAACGTCAAGACCAAGGAGGAAAAAATGGGAACCCTGCTCACGATCGGCCGGGCCGCCAAAGACACGGGCCTCACGCCCAAAGCGATCCGGCTCTACGAGCGACGCGGGCTGATCCGGACCCCGCCGCGAAGTTCCGGCGGATACCGCCTGTACACCGCGGATGATATCGACACCCTGGCGTTCATCCGGCGCGCCCGCTCCCTCGGGCTCGCCCTGGAGGACATAGCAGGCATCCTCACCCTCCAGGAAGAATCAGGAACGCCGCCCTGCGCAACCGTCCGCGGCATGCTTACCCAACGCCTCCAGGACATAGACGACACCATCGCCCGCCTGGCAGTTCTGAGATCCGCCCTCGTCGCCACGCGCGACTCCGAGTCCCTGCCCGGCGAAGCCCACGACGGATGCCCAATCGTTAATGCCGGACACCGCCGCATGGAGAGCATTCAAACAGATACCCGTACGTGTTTGCGGGTCCGTATTGGAGCGGCGGATACCCCCGGAGATTAGGAACGGGTTCCCAGGTGCGGACGCATCATTTTCGGCAAGTTTAGCCGGGCGAGTCCCGGGCACGTCGACTACGACGTTCGAAAAGGCGTCCTTATCCCCTCGGTCCATGGCCGTGACGGTTACAGAGGCGTCCTTGCCCACATAGCCGACCGGAACCTTCAAGTCTTTGACGGTCATCGCGCGAACTCGGATATCGCCCGCGTCCTTGAACTCCGGGGAGCTGAACGGCATGCCAATAGCCTGATATGGCAGCGGCGACGGGCCGATGCCATCGACTCCGTATTGGATGATCCGCCTGTCCGCCTCGGCATCGTCGAGGTCGGCGAACAGATCGTCCGGCGGGCGTGTCGGCTTTGGCGGAAGCTTCGCTGGCGGGATTGGGCATCGGCCCTGATCCAGGCAGAACACGTGTGTCGCCGACCGTGAGTTCCACCATCAGCGCCGGCGAGGTTGGTGGTCGTCCCCGATCGAGCCGGCGCTGGTAACTCAGGTGCGGGAGTGTTGCCCGTCTTTGACCTCTTCGTCCTGATCCCTGCGACGTACGGCCCACCATTGTGCACCAAAGATTGCCAGGGACACTGCGGCGGCCACAGCCAGCATGAGCAGATCCTGTTCTGCTTTGACGATAATGAAAGCGGTCATAACCGCAACGTCGAGGGCGATCGCTGCCACGGGAACCCACCTCTTTGCGCCGATGTCCTGGTACAAGCGGCGGATGATGCCAAGGTGGACGGCGATGTCCATGCTGAGATACAACAGCGCACCGAGGGAAGCAATCTGGGTGAGGTCAAAGAAGACGGTGACGAGGATCGCCAGACCGGCCGTGATCAGCAAAGGCTGGTGCTTGATTTTATCGGGGAGCCCGGGCGCCTGCTTCATCTCCTGGAGCATTGCGTAGAGCCTGGACACCGAGTAGATACTGGCCAGAAGACCCGATAACGTCGCCACAACTGCGAGGGCGATCGTCAGCCCCACGCCCCACGCGCCGAACAGTGGCTCGGCGGCCCGTGCCAATGCATAGTCCCTGGACTCGATGATCTGCGGGACGCTCAGGCTTCCGACAACAGATACCGTGAGCAGTAGATAAATCACCGTGCAAACGGCGAGTGAAATGATGATGGACCGGCCGATGTTTTTCTTCGGCTCCCTGATGTCACCGCCCTGATTGGTGATGGTGGTGAACCCCTTGTAGGCCAAAATGCACAGCGTTGTGCCTGCCAGGAACCCGATGATGCCCTGCTGCGGCGGTTCACCCGAACCGCCGCTGAGGGTGGTCCCCAGCGAGGACCACCCTGCGGCCAGAAGCCCAGCGATCGCCAGCGCCGCGATGCCGACGATCTTGGCTACAGCCGTGACGGTAGCGGAGCGCTCCACCAGCGTATTGCCGAAGATATTTACCACAGCGGCCAGAGCGATCGCTGCCACACCCAACGCCGGCACTAAGAAAGCCGATCCCTGGAGTCCGAAGGGACGAAGCATGTAGGTGCCGAAGGTCCGTGCCAGCAGACTTTCCGCTACCACCATGGAAACGTACATAAAGAGCGAGAACGACCCTGCAACCACGCCTGGGCCGTAGGCATCCTTGAGCAGCATGGCGATGCCTCCGGAGGATGGATTGGCCCCGGAATACTTCACATACGAGTACGAACTGAAGGCAACGACCACTGCGCCGGCAAGAAACGCCGCGGGAACCAACCCTCCCGCGAGACCGGCAACCTGGCCGACCAAGGCAAAAATCCCGGCCCCGACCATGACCCCCGTCCCAAGCGAGACAGAACCGGCAAGGGACAACTTCGCGGAATCATCGGCCATGACAACGAGTCTAACCGCGACGCCGACGACACTCCCCCTTTGACGGCTCCCGACCGCCGAGCTGACCGGCACCCAGCGAACCTCAGTGGCTGAGCACGGCATCGCCGCAACCACCCGGACGGATTTGCCTCAAACCCTCCGAGCACGAAACCGCCACACGTGAGCCCGTTCAAATGAGGTGGCCGCCCACGCGAATCGGACCTTACACGAGGACCTTCAACCCAGGGTAAGTAGACTGATGCTTCGTTTTCCTGAGCCACGCGCTGGATCTTTCCGGTCTCAAAGGTCGCCCCGGGCGCACCGGCGTACGGTTTAGCCCCTCCTGCCCCGGAGGGCCACATCAGGATCATAGCGGCCAACGTCAGCAAAGCAAGAGGCCGCGTTGACTCATCAAAGATGCCCGCGTAGCTGCTATCGAAGAATCATTTGATAATGCCCGCGTAGCGGCGCGTCTGCCGGGACGGCACCCGCCGCACCGGCACTGTGAGCCATGGAGCTTTCGATGAGCCAGCGCAGAGCCGTCACGAAGACCACCGCCCTCCGGTATGCCCGCGCGGACCGGGCCGCCAAGAAAACCATCCTGGACGAGCTATGTGCCCTGACGCACTGGCACCGCGACCACGCGCGCAAGGCACTCAGACAGGCCCTGGTCCTCAAGCAGGTCATACCGCGGCCACCACGGCCTCCGCTCTACGGGGAGCCGGTGATCGAGGCGCTGCGGTTCATCTGGGCCGTTCAGGGGACCCCGTGCGGGCGGTTACTGGCGGCGGCGCTGCCGGACCTGGTGCCGCGGCTGCGCCGGCTTAAGGAGCTGCAGATCGACGACGGGACGGCGGCGCTGCTGCTGAAGATCGCCCCGGCGACCATCGACCGCCGGCTGGCGGCGGACCGGGTCAAACTGGATCCGCGGGGGCGGTCCCATACCAAGCCCGGAACGCTGCTGAAGGACTCGATTCCGATGCGGACCTGGGCCGAGTGGGATGATGCGGTGCCCGGGTTTGTGGAGATTGATCTGGTCGGCCACGAGGGCGGAAACAGCAAGGGAGAGTTCTGTTTTACCTTGACGATCACTGACATTTCCACGGGGTGGACCGAGACCCGTTCGGTGAGGAACAAGGCGCAGAAATGGGTGTTTGCCGCGATCAAGGAAGCCACCGCGGCGTTTCCGTTTCCGATCCGGGGGATCGATTCTGATTATGCCGAGGAAAACGCTAAGCCGGGCGTCGGGCTCGTCGCCGCGCCGTTCCGGGGATCAGGGTTAGATTCCTCGGCTTAGTGTTCTGGCTCTCTTTGGCTCCACGGGCAACGGCTCCGACACAAAGGTATGAGCGCTACCTCGGCCTACTACATGCGCCTTCAACGCCATCCTGATGCTGCACGAATCGAAACACGCCATGAAAGCCGCCGGGCCTTCCACCTGATGATTTCAGACACGAGGATTGACCTGACCAATGCCAACCATAAAAGCTCGACAGCCCCGATAGTCCACGAAACATTAAGCCGAGAAACTGGACGCGAAACCGCGGAAACACGGACCCGTAGAGCCGATACTCGGCTTAGCGTTTTCCTCGGCATAATCCGAGCTAAGCCGAATTCGGCTTAGCACTGACAATGGGAGCGAGTTCATCAACTGGGAGCTGCTGCGCTGGTGCGAACAGGAGAAACTGACGTTCACCCGGTCCCGGTCCGGGAATAAGAACGACGGCGCGCATGTGGAGCAGAAGAACTGGCATGTCGTCCGTCAGACCGTCGGCTACCACCGCTACGACACGGCGGCAGAGCTGGAGCTGTTGAACCGGATCTGGGCCTTGCAGGGGCAGTTGGGCAACCATTTCGGGCCCCAGCAGAAACTCATCAAGAAAGTCAGGACCGGCGCGAAGATCAGCAAGAAGTACGACCTGCCGGCAACCCCGTACCAGCGAGTCCTGGCCGATAAGGGCACTGTCCGCCAGGGCGTGAAGACCCGGTTAACGAGGGAAAACAAGCCCCTGAATCCGGCGGCTATTCAACGTCATGTGCAAGCTCTCTGCGCCGAACTGCTGACCCTGACCACCGCAAAACAGGGTCCCAAAACCCAGCCGGCCATCCGGGCAAAATCAAATGATTCCACGAACCAGCCCAGGCGGGCATCTTGACATGATTCCCCGGGGAGGCGCCAGCAGGGCGAAAAGCAGCCGGTTTGCCCGACGCCTCATGACCGACGTGCCCGGTGACGGATCCGGCCCGGTAAGAGAGTGGGCGTGTCCGTGGCCTTTCAGTCGTTCAACCTCACCCGCTGAACTCTACGGCTGAGCGGCTGAGCCGCGTCCTTTCCCGGGTCCCTTCGTCAGCCCCCGGCCCGGACTGGCTCCCCGGCTCCGGAGACTGCCCGCAGGATCGTGGCTGCAAGCAGGGCTGCCGCCATGACGATGAGTCCCCCGACGCCGAGGTAGAACAAGGAGGGCGCGATGACGGGCACTGCTGCGGTGGCGTCGGCGGCCGCGGTAATGACCCACCAGTACCCGGCTGTTGCTGCTGTCCAGATCGCGCCGGCGATGCTGACGAGCCAGGACAAAGGGGAGAACCATCGGGGGCCGGCTCTGTAGGAGAGCGCCACGGCCAGGGTCCCTGTTCCTGCCGCAGCCAGGACGAGGCCGCCAAAGATGAACCGGCCTGCCAGAATCCCCACCAGCACGCAGGCTGCGCCGATCAGGACAAGCCGTCGGGCCGGAAGCGGCATCCGCGTGCTGCCAACTGGTGCCCGCACTGAAGGCGTGGGGAGGGAATCTTCGTGGTCATCGCTGCTCATAGGGTTCTGTGGTCCTCACGGGTTTGGCGGTAGTGCTTGGCATGTTCGCATCGGACTGGCTATTTGCTCGTGTCACCCCATGCTGACCCGCGGGTAACACCGGCTTCGGCCTCCCACCAGTTTCCCACATACCCCCAGGGGGTAGTTGCGAGAATACCCATGGGGGTAATAAATCGTTTAGTGGGTATCCGGTTAGCTCAGGTAGGCCATCGGCAGATGGCCAGACCAGACTTCCCGCGGACGATCCTGGAGTTTCAAGCGAGGTTCGGCGATGAACAGGCCTGTTTGGACTACATGTTCGCGTGTCGCTGGCCCGAGGGCTACCTTTGTCCTCGTTGCAAGGGGCAGGTCGCGTGGCCCGTTGCCTCACGGCGGCTGTGGGAGTGTGCTGCCTGTCGCTACCAGGTCTCGCTGACCGCGGGAACGGTACTCCACAAGACCCATACCGCAATGCATTTGTGGTTCTGGGCGGCCTGCCTGATGACGACGGGAAGACCGGGGATCTCCGCGCGACAGTTGCAACGCCAGCTCGGACTGACTCGGTATGAGACGGCATGGACGATGCTGCACAAGTTGCGCCGCGCGATGGTCAACCCCGAACGCACTCTGCTGACCAGTGAGGTCGAGGTCGACGAGTGTGAGGTCGGTGGCCGCGAGACCGGGCGCCGGGGCGGTAGGAACCTCACATCCGAAGCCGTGCAGGTGGTAGTCGCGGTAGAGGCGCGTGGTCAGGGTTCCGGACGGGTGCGGATGAGGATCATCCCGAACGCATCAGGCGACACGTTGAGCACGTTCGTCAAGGAGACCGTGGCTCCGGGCGCCATCGTCCATACCGACGGCTGGATGGGATACACGCCCCTGACCCGGAAGGGCTACGACCACCGCCCACGCTCCCAGCGGGCCGCCAAAAAGGCCGGGGACCCCGACCCGGTACTTCCCCGTGTGCACCGGGCCATCAGCAACTTCAAAACCTGGTTAAGCGGCACCCACCGCTCCGTGGGCGCTGAACACCTGCAGGTCTATCTCGACGAGTTCACGTTCCGCTACAACCGGCGCAGCACCCCGATGGCAGCCTTCCAATCGCTGCTCGGCCTCGGGGCACAACAGGCCCCGGCCACATACCGCCAAATCGTCTCCCACGGCGCGGATCCAGACCCCACCACCTGAGCTAACCGGATACCCACTAATCGTTTTATGTATGAAGAAATTGCCATGAGCCAGGGCGTTACTGAGGCCACCGGCACCGCCGTAGCGGCGGACCACGGGTACACCAGCGAGAAGGACGCCTATCTGCGCCGGCTTAAACGCATTGAGGGGCAGGTGCGCGGCATCGCGCGGATGGTCGATGAGGATTCGTACTGCATCGACATCCTGACCCAGGTCGCGGCCGTGAACAAGGCTCTGCACGCGGTCAGTCTGGGCCTGCTGGAAGAACACATTGGCCACTGCGTCGTCAACGCCGCGGCCGAATCCGGCGAAGCCGGCGGGGCGAAAGTCAAGGAAGCAACAGAGGCCATCGGGCGTCTGCTGCGCTAGCAACGAAGGCGAACCGCCGTGAGCATCACTACAACAGTCAACATCTCAGGCATGGACTGCAGCCACTGCGTTGCCTCCGTCACCGAAGAGCTGCAGAAACTCGACGGCGTGGAAGAAGTAGCCGTCCAGCTGAACAAGGACGGACTCTCGGTTGCCACGATCACTTCGGCGTCCGAGCTGGAGCCTGAACAGATCAGTGAAGCCATCACGGAAGCCGGCTACCTCCTTGTCAGCAGCGGGGCCTAGGAGCCTGCTGATTTAGGCGGATCTAGGACGCCCGGGTTTTCCGGAGGGCCATTTTTGCGCCGGAGCCGGACGTCGGTTGGGGCGCTGCGGGGCTGAAATCCTGGTCCGTCGCCAGTCTTGGGCACTCCGCGGGGCTTCTGGCGGCTGTTCAGGCCGTTCTCTCCGTGGCGGTCCTGGTCCGGGGTCTTATCCAAGCGCCCACGCCCCGTTCTGGCCGGTCAATCCAAGGTTGAGGAGTCGTTTGAGGTTGATTGCGGCAGCACGGGTCATCCATCAGGCATTATTCTTGGTCACGCCGCGGTAAGGGACGCGTCTGGCTCCGCGGGTCATCCACGCGATCGAGCGCTCGACCATCGGCCGGTGTTGCCGATAGTCCGCCAGGAACTCCGGGTCAGTAGCCTTGGCCCGGTGTTCACGGCGGAGCCGGTCGTGCGGGTGGATCAGCATCTTCCGCCCGTTCTTCGCCATCGTGCACCGGCTCATCAGCGGGCAGGACGGGCAGGCACTGCCGAAACTTGCCCGTCCTTTGACGCTGATCGGGCGGGTGATCTTCGCCGGGCAGGTCACGGTGTTCGCGCTCTCGTCGATGCTGAAGTCATCGACCGTGAACCCGTCGGGGACGGCACGGCCCAGCGGCATCGGTTTGATGACCGGGGTGTGCCCGGCGGCCGTGAGCGCGGCCAGCAGCTCGCCGCTGCCGTAGGCGGAATCGCCCAGCACCTGGACCTGTTGCGTTCCGATGCTGGTGTCGGCGGCGACGAGTTCGGCACCGCGGGCCGCGTCGCTGTTCTCCGGCCCGGCCGCTTTCGTCAGGGCCGCGGCGGTGACCAGGCCGGTCTCGGGCTCGATCACGACGTGGCTTTTGAACCCGTCGATCTTCTTCTGCCGGCTCTTATGCGCGTGCCGGGCGTCCGGGTCAACGGTGGAGATCACCCGGTCCGGGGCGACCTTGCGGGCGATCCTCCACCGACCGTCCGTGCCGTCGGAGCCTTCGGCCGGCTCGACGTCCTGCCCTGCGACCAAGGCCAGGAGTGCAAGTGTTTCCTGCTGCGCCTCGTCCAGGGATTCGGCATCGATACTGCCCAGCACGGTCAGGGCGTCGGTAACCAGCGCCGACACGAGATCATCGCGGGCACCCTTGTCATCCCAGGCGATGTCCGGTTTCCCCGGTTTGGAGTAGTCATGGCCACTCAGACCCGTCACCACCAGGTCCGCGCCGGGGATTTCCCGGCCGACCCGGCGGATCTGCGCGATCAGCTGGGTGACCGTGTCCTGCCGGGCCACAGCGTCTTCAAGGATCGTCGAATCAATGGCCCGGCGCCTGCGCCCGGAGAGCGCACCCGAGCCGGCGATGACCTGGGTGACGGCCTCGAAGATACGGTGCGGACGGTCACTTTTCGCCAGGCGCCGACGCCAATACGTCAACACCGTCGGGTGGAACGCGCCCTGATCCAGGCCGAACCCGCACGCCGCCTTCCACCTCAGGTCAAACGTTAATGCCTCGGCGGTTTCGCGGTCGGAGAGATTATGGAGAGTCTGCAGGACCATGACCGAAGCGATCACGTCCGCCGGGGTCGAGGGGCGGCCGCGTCCGGAGACGAACAGGTCCGCGAAGGCCTCATCGGGGAACAGTTCGTGCCGGTGCTCGGCGAGGAACCTGAACACCGACCCGGCCGGGAGCATATGCCCTGCCAGGGCACCGACATCCAAAAGCTGACGCTGACCATCATCACGACCCTGCATGCACCAAGTCTTAACCATCCCCGGGAATCCGCCCGGAGGCGCGCCTTAAGGTGCCGGATTAATCAGCGCCGTCCTAGGGATGGCCGCCGAAACCTTGACTCCTACCCGCATCATCGAACTCGACATCGAAGGCATGACCTGCGCCTCGTGCGTGGCCCGGGTCGAACGCAAACTTGGCAAACTCGACGGGGTCAAGGCCAGCGTGAACCTTCCGCTGGAATCGGCACAGCTCACCGTTCCGGACTCCATCTCGGACCAGCAGATCATCGATACGGTCACAGCCACCGGCTACTCGGCATGACTCAAAGTAACCCCCGGGACAGGCGAAGGACGCGGCCCGGGGCCTGAGGATGGCCCGGCCCTGAGTGGCCTGAACGATGAGGCTCAGCCCGCCTCTGCCGCAGCCGCCGCCCTGCGTCCGCGGCTGCTGCTCGCTGCTATTCTCACCCTGCCGGTAGCGGTCATTTCCATGGTCCCGGCAGTGCAGTTCCCGAGCTGGGGCTGGGCGGCCTTGGCGCTGAGCCTGCCCGTGGCCAGCTGGGCCGCGTGGCCCTTCCACCGTGCCGCGGCGGTCAAGGCCCGGCATCTGGCATCCACCATGGATACCCTGGTATCGATCGGCGTGAGTGCAGCCTTCCTGTTTTCGGCCTGGCAACTCTTCGCGGACCCTGTCCTGACCGAGCACCTGGGCATGGACCTGAGCGCCCATGCCCTGTACTTCGAGGTCGCCGCCGTCGTCACGACATTCCTACGGCCAGGCGATGTCTTCGTCGTCCGCCCGGGCGAAAAAGTCCCTACTGACGGCTACGTTATCGAAGGCCAAAGCGCCGTGGATACCTCCCTGATCACCGGTGAATCACTTCCGGTGGAAGTCGGAATCGATGACACCGTCATCGGGGCGACGATCAACACGAACGGACGGTTGCTGGTCAAGGCAACCCGTGTGGGCAGCGAAACCACCCTCGCGTAGATGGGAAAGCTGGTCAGCCAGGCGCAGAGCGGTAAGGCCCTGATTGCCCGGCTTGCTGACCGGATCAGTTCAGTCTTTGTCCCCGTCGTCCTCGTCATCGCGGCCATCACCTTCGCGGCATGGTTCTTTGCCACCGGTGACCTGCAGTCCTCCTTTACCGCCGCGGTTGCGGTCCTGGTGATTGCCTGCCCCTGCGCCCTGGGTCTGGCCACCCCGACGGCACTGCTGACCGGGACCGGACGCGGCGCGCAGCTGGGCATCCTCATCAAGGGCCCGCAGGTCCTTGGGACACCCGGACGGTGGACACCATCGTGCTGGATAAGACCGGGACGGTGACCTGCGGACAACTTTCCGTTTCCTCCGTACAGACCTTCACCTCGGCGACCAGAGAGGAGATCCTTGCCCTAGCCGGAGCCGTCGAAGCCGCCCGCGAACACCCGATTGCCCATGCCATCGCCCGTGCAGCCAAGGCCAACGCTCCGCTGCTGCCCGTCACAGGCTTTGACAGCGCACCGGGTGGGGGCCTCCGCGGGACCGTGGACGGCCGGCGGGTAGTTGCTGGCCGGGCCGGCTGGCTCGAGGATAACGGCATCGTTCCCGCCGCGGACCACTATGCGGCGCTGCGGTCACGGGAGGAAGCCGGCGCGACCGTCATCTGGGTCGGCACTGATGGTGAACCTGAGGGAATCATCAGCCTCACCGACACGGTCAAAGAAGGATCTGCGGCCGCGATCGGACGACTGAAATCCCTGGGGTTGCGGCCCGTCCTGCTGACCGGGGATAACGCCTCGGCCGCCGCCGCCGTAGCCGCACAGGTGGGCATCCCGGCGGCAGATGTGATGGACGGAGTCCTGCCCGAGGGCAGGGTAGAGGCCGTCCGCCGGCTGGAGGCCGGCGGAGCGATCGTGGCGATGGCCGGTGATGGGGTAAATGATGCTGCCGCCTTGGCCCAGGCTGATCTTGGCATCGCGATGGGCAGCGGAACCGACGTTGCGATCGCGGCCGCGGACCTGACAGTGATGGGAAGCGACCTGGGCCAGGTCGCGGACGCCATCGAGCTCTCCCGGCGGACGCTGGCCACGATCAAGACCAACCTGTTCTGGGCGTTCTTCTGCAACGCCGTCGGCATCCCGGTCGCGGCCCTGGGTCTGCTTAATCCGATGATCGCAGGAGCCGCGATGGCCGCCAGCTCCGTCCTGGTTGTCACCAACTCCCTGCGGCTGCGCCGCTTCACCGCTCAGAAGTCTTCCGCGGCGCCGACCACGCCGGTACTGGTACCCGTCCGCTGATCAGCGTCAGGGTGCCTTCTGCGGGATGTCCGATCCGTCGGTGGGCATGGAGAAGGCCGGTGATTCGCTGCCCCCAAGGCAGCGCATCACCGGCCTTCACGTTTCTTATTTAGCCGGCGCGGACGAAGGTGACTGAGCCTTTGGCTGTCATCCAGGTCAGGGGGTGGACGGCGGTTTCGTTCTTGCCGTTCAGGCCGGAGCTGAGGACCTGACCGTTGCCGACGTAGATTCCAACGTGGCCGGGCTGCATGACCATGTCCCCGGGCTGGGGGTCCGTGACGACGGTGCCGTAGTTCATGAACTGCATCGGTCCAAGGTCCCCAACGGGGATCCCGGCAGCATTAAGGGCGTTCTCCACCAGTCGTGTGCAGTCCTGGATCATACCGATCTGGGCGTAGGCGGCCGAAACCATGGTCGCGTTCACCCCTCCCACGGCCGGCGCAGCAACCGGCGCAGCAGCTGGGGCGGGGGCTACGGTGATCGTGGCTTTCGCCGGCGCGGCCTCGGGGGCGGCTGCAGGCTTGGGTGCCTCCACGACGGGGGCCGGTGTGGTGCTGACGGCGGGACGCTCGTAGGAGATCCTGACGGTCGCGTCGGCGCTCAACGGCGCCGGAGCCTGACTGGTCACCTCAAGGTTTGAAGCCGGTTCGGCATCGCGCTGCGCGGGGGCATCTGCGGCCTGCGCGGCGATACCGCTGGTCAGGACCAGGCCGGAGGCAGCTGCGATAACGGCCGCCTGGCGGCCTACACCTCCGGAGTTGGCGGCGACGGTCCTGGACAGGGCCGCGAGCGGGCTTGCCTGGACGTTGCCCGCGCGGTGGCGGCCGTGAGTTCTGCGAATGGACATGAAGTGGCCTCTCCCAATGCCTGCGAGGTGAGCTGTCGGATTCGGATGGGAGTCACCCGGCCGCGGTCCTGCACCAAATGCAGTACAGCGGCTTCACCCCAAGGCCTGCCCGAAGCAGGCCACAAATTGGGTTCCCCGTCTCTGCCGGACGAAATATGAGATCGGATCCCGGGCAGCGGCAGAGTTAGGCAATCAGCTCGGGAGTGCCGCCCTCGGAGAAAACCGGCAGGGACTCGACCGTACAGGACACCCACCCCATTGTCACATTTGAATAACGGGGCCAGCCGAGGGCGGAGAACCCCTGCCCGATGACGCAACCCGAACCCGGCCTGCCGGTCTAAACAGAGGGCACGCCGCGGCCCGGCCGCTCACGCCTGTTGTTCGATTTCCTCGGGGACGCCGACATCCGCCTTGCAAAATATACCCCCTAGGGGTATTCTTTGGGTGTTGCCAGTGAAGTGGTTTGTCCAGGCCCGTGCAATTTCGGCCCTTACAGCCGTTCAACCCCAGCACCTCATGACACCTCTCTTGCAAAAGGACAGAACTGATATGAGTGCACCCCAGGTCCGGACCGAACTGCCCATCGTTGCAGCTGAAACCGCAGGGTGCAGTTGCTGCTCCACCCCGTCAGCGAAGCAGCTGTCACCCCAGGCAGAAGGTACGGAGTACTCCGTCACCGGCCTGACGTGCGGGCACTGTGTCCAGACCGTTGAAAAGGCAGTCTCCGCGCTCGACGGCGTGACGTCGGCCGCCGTCGAACTCGTCGCCGGCGGGACCTCCCGCCTGAGAGTCTCCGGGCCCCACACGGAAGCAGCCGTCCGGGACGCCGTCACCGCCGCGGGGTACAGCCTCAGCAGCAGGTAGTCCGACTACGGCCCTGAGGACAGCTCTGCTGACGCCGTCAGGGAACACTCCCCCAACAGGAGGGCAACGATGGAAAACCACCACAATCGCGACGACGGGGTGGACCACGCCGGCCAGCAGCATGGTGTTCACGACGACGACCACGCGGTCCACAACCACGGGCAGCACGCCGGGCACAGTACCGCCATGTTCAAGAACAGGTTCTGGCTCACCCTGGTCCTGTCCGTGCCCGTGGTGTACTTCAGCCCGATGGTCGGCCACCTCCTGGGCTACATGCCGCCGGTGTTTCCCGGCTCAACCTGGATCCCGGCCGTACTGGGAACGGTGATTTTCGTCTACGGGGGCCAACCGTTCCTCAAGGGCGGTCTGCAGGAACTGAAGACCCGGAGCCCCGGGATGATGCTGCTGATCGCGATGGCCATCACTGTTGCGTTCGCAGCGTCCTGGGTCACTAGCCTTGGCCTGGGTGGATTCGATCTGGACTTCTGGTGGGAACTGGCGCTTCTGGTCGCGATCATGCTGCTGGGCCACTGGATTGAAATGCGGGCCCTCGGCTCCGCGCAGGGAGCCCTGGACGCCCTCGCGGCCCTGCTCCCGGATGAAGCAGACCGCATCACCGACGCTGGCACCGAGACCGTACCCGTCTCCGAACTCCGCGAAGGCGACACAGTCCTGGTCCGCTCCGGCGCTCGGCTGCCGGCCGACGGAACCGTCGTCGACGGCCAGGCGGAAGTGGACGAATCCATGATCACCGGCGAATCCAAGACCGTGCCCCGCGCCCCGGGTGACGCGGTGGTGGCCGGCACAGTCGCGACGGACAACACCATCCGGGTCAGGGTGACCGCCGTCGGCGATAACACCGCTCTGGCCGGCATCCAGCGGCTGGTGGCCGAAGCCCAGGCATCTTCGTCCAAGGCCCAGGCGCTGGCCGACCGTGCCGCGGGGCTCCTGTTTTACTTCGCGGCAGGCGCGGGCATCATCACCTTCATCGTCTGGACCCTGCTGGGCAGCGTCCCGGAGGCAGTCACCCGCACCGTCACTGTGCTCGTGATCGCGTGCCCCCATGCACTGGGCCTGGCCATCCCCCTGGTGATCGCCATCTCCACCGAACAGGCTGCCCGCGCCGGGGTGCTGATCAAGAACCGGATGGCCCTGGAACGCATGCGGACCATCGACGTCGTCCTCTTTGACAAAACCGGCACTCTCACGAAGGGTGAGCCCGACGTGAAGGACGTCACCGCCGTTGCGGGCGGGGATACCGACCGACTGCTGGCGTTGGCTGCCGCCGTCGAGTCCGACAGCGAACACCCCGTGGCACGGGCGATCGTCCGTGCCGCCCGCCAGCGGAACCTGACCGTCCCGGATGCCACCGGCTTCTCGTCTCTCACCGGCCGGGGCGTCCGCGCCACGGTGGACGGGCGGACGGTTCACGTCGGCGGGCCCGCGCTCCTGCGCGAGCTCGACGCCGTCGAGCCTGAACCGCTGGCTCGCTCAACCCGGGCCTGGATGGACCGTGGAGCCGCCGTGCTGCACGTGATCGACGGGAACAGTGTCCTGGGCGCCGTCAGCCTCGAAGACGCCGTCCGCCCGGAATCCCGCCAGGCAGTGGCAGCTCTGCAGAACCGGGGCATCAAGGTGGCTATGATCACCGGCGACGCTTATCAGGTGGCCCAGGCAGTCGCCGAGGACCTGCAAATCGACGAAGTCTTCGCCGAAGTCCTCCCGGCGGACAAGGACAAGAAAGTCGCCGAGCTCCAGGGCCGCGGGCTGAAGGTGGCGATGGTAGGCGACGGCGTCAACGACTCCCCGGCGCTGGCCAGGGCTGAAGTCGGCATCGCGATCGGCGCCGGCACGGACGTGGCGATGGAATCGGCCGGCGTGGTCCTGGCTGGCAATGACCCCCGCGCGGTGCTGTCCATGGTGGACCTGTCCCGCGCCAGTTACCGGAAGATGTGGCAGAACCTCATCTGGGCAACCGGCTACAACGTGTTGTCCGTCCCGCTGGCGGCGGGCGTGCTTGCCTTCGCTGGGGTGGTGCTGTCCCCCGCGGCCGGCGCCGTGCTGATGTCCGTGTCCACGATCGTGGTGGCGTTGAACGCCCAGCTGCTGCGCCGCATAAAGCTCAACCCCGCAGAAGTACGTTGAACCAGGCGAACACGAGGGCCATCCCCGGCCGGTACCCTTAAAGCAAGCATGATCCACAGGAATAGGAGGAGCACCATGACCGCAGCCCTGCCCGGGCATGTCCTGGCCTTCCTCCGCCGTGCGTCCCTGCTGGCCGGAATGCTGGCCATCATCGCAGGGATTCTCGGCATGCACATCATGAGTGGTTCCCAAAGCATGCCGGTGAGCGCCGCAAGCCCGGCCATGACCATGGCCCATGACGTGCGGGCTTCTGCCGCGTGCACGACCGTAGCGGGTCCCGCCGTGCAGGGCACCCCCGTGGCTGTCTCCTTGCCAGGGCTGTCATGTGCGGGCACGCCCGGGTGCGCGACGATGTCCGCCATGGACGCGGCCTGCGTCCCCTTCCCGGGCACAGCGTTGCTGGCGGCGCCGTTGCCGGGAGATACCCTGATGCCGGCGGCGAACGCCGCCAACCCCTCGACCGAGTCCGCCCCCTACGCATATCTGCCCGGCGGTCCTTCGCCGTGCGACCTCTGCATCAGCCGGACCTAAAAGACTGAGTTGCGCCGTGTCCTGCCCGGTGCATAAGCCCTTACCCTGACGCGCCCCTGCCGGCTACCCCGGCCTCGTTCTCGTGCGCGCCATCAGCCACCGGCCGCGTCCAGTGCCGGTTGATGTCTTGAAGGACCCTGATTCTGATGAAGAAGTTTCTGACCATTTCCGCCACCGCCGCTGCCGCAGTCATTGCTTTGTCCGGCTGCTCCACAGGATCCGGCGGAGGAAGCATGCCCGGCATGGACATGGGCAGCTCCAGCTCCAAGCCGGCCAACAGTGCTCCCGCTGCCGCCGGCGGCTACAACGCCGCCGACACCATGTTCGCCCAGATGATGATTCCGCACCACACCCAGGCAGTGGAGATGAGCGACACGATACTGAACAAACAGGGCATCCCGGCCCCGGTGACCGCCCTGGCCACCAGAATCAAGGCAGAGCAGGGCCCCGAGATCGACAAGCTGACCACGTGGCTGAGCGACTGGAAGGAACCCGCCCAGATGTCCGGCAGCATGTCCGGCGGCGGCATGTCCGGAATGATGAGCGGCGAGGACATGGCGAAACTGGACGCCGCGCAGGGAACCGAAGCGGCCGAGCTCTTCCTGACCCAGATGATCGCCCACCACGAAGGCGCAGTCATGATGGCCAAGACCGAAAGCACCGACGGGAAAAACCCAGACGCAGTGCAGCTCAGCAAGAACATCGTTACCTCCCAGGAAGCGCAAATGAAGGAAATGAAGGACCTGCTGACCACCCTCTAGCCAGCATCCTCAGAGGGCGGTCCCACCAAAGGGGCCGCCCCACTGCCCTTGTTCCTCCCGATCCCTGGAGTTACCGTGTCTTTCCCACCCACATCCCGCCGCCGCCCGGCCGCGATCTTAGCCGCAGCAGCCGCCCTGGTCCTGCCCCTAGCCGCCTGCGCCCCGTCCGCCGTCCCTGCATCCAATACCCCTTCAGCCGTTGCCGCGACAGGTCTGCCCAGCGCCCACATCCATGGGCTGAGCGTCAACGGTGAAACCGGCCAGGTACTGCTGGCAACGCACGAGGGCCTGTTCGACGTATCCACAAAGCCTGCCGTCAAAATCGGGCCCACGAACGACCTCATGGGCTTCACCGCTGCCATGGAGCAGGGCGTCTTTTACGCTTCCGGCCACCCCGGGACAGGCCCAACGCTGCCCAGCCCGCTCGGACTCATCACCACCAGCGACGGCGGCAAAACCTGGGGGCAGCTCTCCCGGCAGGGCGAATCGGACTTCCACTCCCTCACCACCACCAAGTCCGGCGTCGTGGCCTTTGACGGGACCCTCCGCACCAGCCCGGACGGAAAAACCTGGAAAACCGCCGCCTCGAGCTTTACCCCGGCAGCCTTGGCCGGTAACCCTTACAGCGACACCGTTCTGGCCACCACCCAAGAGGGCCTGCAGCGTTCCACCGACGGCGGGGCCACGTGGGGTCTGGACAAGGCTGCCCCGGTGATCCAGTTCGCCGCGTTTGCCAGCGCCACGGAAGCCGTCGGTGTCGAACCCGGCGGCGCCGTCCACTACTCCCCTGACGGCGGTGCCACCTGGACCCGGAAGGGCCAGATCAGCGGCGCGGTCCAGGCCGTCGCGGCGACGGAAGGGTCGGACGGGAATCCCTGGATCTGGGCCGCGACCTCTACCGGCCTGGTGGTCTCCACGGACGGCGGGGCCACGTTCCGGCCCGCTGACGCGGTCTGATCCGATGGACATCGGCGGGTACTTTGCGTCCATGGTGACCTCCGGAGCGTTGCTTATCGCCATCCCGCTGGCCATGACGGCAGGCCTGGTGTCGTTCCTCTCGCCTTGCATCCTGCCCTTGGTGCCGGGCTACCTGGGATTCGTGTCCGGGCTGACTGATCCGACGCAACCGCACAACCGCCGCCGCGTCCTGACCGGCGTCGGGCTCTTTGTCCTGGGTTTCGCCGCCGTGTTCACCCTCTACGGGGCCGCGTTCGGCGCCATCGGGTCCTGGCTGCTGCGCTGGCAGGATGCCCTGATGCGAGGCCTCGGTGTCGTGGTGATCCTGATGGGGCTGGCGCTCCTGGGTCTGGTTCCTTGGCTGCAGCAGACCCGCAAGCTCACCCTCGGCCGCCGGACAGGACTCGCCGGCGCACCCCTGCTGGGCATCGTCTTTGGGCTCGGCTGGACACCCTGCATGGGTCCGACGCTGAGCGCTGTCCTGTCCCTGAGCGTGACCACCGGCAGTGCAGGACGTGGGGCGCTACTGGCGTTCGCCTACTGCCTGGGCCTGGGCATCCCCTTCGCCCTGACGGCCATGGGCCTGAACTGGGTCAGCGCAGCTCTGGCCTTCGTCCGACGTCACATCCGGGTCGTCAACATCGCCGGCGCCTCCATGCTCATCATTCTGGGGGTCCTCATGGTTTCCGGTGTGTGGGTGAGGTGGATCTATCAGCTCCAGAACCTTTCCGGAACCTTCCTGACCCCAATCTGAAAACCGTACCTCCATGGGTCCCCCATGGGCGCCTCGATAAGGAGAACTTCTTGAATGCCCTCACCGATCATCACCTTGGCCGCCGCCGGTTTCTAAGCCTGTCGGTGGCCGGGGCCGCCGCTGCGGCCCTCGCGGCCTGTACCAACACCCAGGGCGCCGCCGGCCTCCCGGCCCGCATCCAGCCCACCGATCCAATCGTTGCCGAGTACGAAGCCCGCCGGGCGGGCGGTGGAAAAACCGTCACCCAAAACCTGACCGCCGCTACCTTCCAGGCAACCGTCGCCGGCAAGCCCCTCACGACCTGGGGATACAACGGGGGCCTTAACGCGCCGGTACTGCGGGCCGTGGCGGGGGATCGGCTCCAGGTCCCGCTGACCAACAACCTCAAGGACGAAACCAGCATTCACTGGCACGGCCTGGCCCTCAGAAACGACCAGGACGGGGTGCCCGGCCTCACCCAGGACCCGGTCGCCGCCGGCGCCGCGTTCAGCTACGATTTCCTTCTCCCCCACCCCGGCACGTACTGGTACCACTCCCATGTTGAGATGCAGCGCGAGCGGGCACTCTACGGGGCACTGATCATCGAGGACCCGGCAGAGAAACTCGTTTACGACCAGGACTGGGTCATCGTGCTCGATGACTGGATGGACGGTATCACCGGTACCCCCGACGACGTCCTCAAAGAGCTCTCCGGCGGCATGTCCATGTCCGGTGGCACGATGTCCGGCAGCACCATGCCCGGCATGGACCACGGTTCCATGTCCTCCGCGTCCCCTTCCCCTGCCCCTTCCGACCCGGGGTCAGCAGGGATGGGGATGAAGCACATGCTGATGGGCTCGCGCAGCGACTTCCTCGGCGGGGACGCCGGGGACGTCAGCTACCCATACCACCTGTTCAACTCAAAATCCCCGGATGAAGCGGACCTCCTGGCCGCCGCGGCCGGTCAGGTGATCCGGCTGCGGATCATCAACGCCGCCGGGGACACCGCCTACCGTGTGGGCATCCCGGGCCAGAAGCTCACCCTCACCCACACCGACGGATTCCCGGTCGTCCATCAGAACGTCGACGCCGTCGTGCTCGGGATGGGCGAACGCATCGATGCCCTCATCACCGTCAAAGACGGATTCACTCCCGTGATGGCGCTGCCCGAGGGGAAAACCGGCCAGGCACTGGGGTTCATCAGCACCGGCACGGGCAAACGGCCGCTCCCGGCCACCCTGCCGAACACGCTCGAAGGCACTGTGGTCGACGGCGGTCAGCTCAAAGCAGCCCCCGACGTCGTCCTCCCCGCCAAAACGCCTGACCGGACCCACGAGCTCAAACTCACCGGCGGCATGGAGAAATACGACTGGGGCATCAACGGGCACCGCTTCGACATGACCAAGCCCTTCGAGAACGCCTTCGATATCAAAGCCGGCGAACGCGTCGAGGTGCGATTCATCAACGACACCGACATGTGGCACCCCATGCACCTGCACGGCCACACCTTCCAGGTCGGTGCCGCCGGGGCACGCAAGGACACCGTGATCGTCCGTGCCAAGCAGACCGTCACGGTGACATTCGATGCCGATAACCCGGGCCAGTGGCTGACCCACTGCCACAACGCCTACCATGCCGAACGCGGCATGATGGGCGTCTTCTCCTACATCAAATAAGGGACCCGACCATGAACACCCCTGTCATGACAGAACTGTTCTTCCCCTCCCCCACCGTGAGCGCTTTCGCAATGGGCCCGCTGACCATCCGCTTCTACGCCCTCGCCATCCTGGCCGGCATCGTTGTCGGTGTCTGGCTGACCGCCCGGCGCCTGCGGTTCCGGGGCGGCACCACGTCCCAGACCCTGGATATCGTGACCTGGGCGGTGCCGTTCGGCATCGTCGGTGGCAGGCTCTACCATGTCATCACCGACAACCAGCTCTACTTCGGGCCGGGCAAAGATCCCTGGGGCGCGGTCCGGATCTGGGAAGGCGGCCTCGGGATCTGGGGGGCAGTCGCCCTGGGCCTGATGGGTGCTTGGATCGGGGCACGGCGAGCCGGGGTGCCTTTCACTGCGTTTGTGGATGCGGCCGCTCCCGGCCTGCTGATCGCCCAGGGTCTGGGCCGGTGGGGGAACTGGTTCAATAACGAACTCTACGGCGAACCCACGGACCTGCCCTGGAAACTCCAGATCCACACCATGAACCAGGCCACCGGGCAGGCCGTCATGACCCCCGATGGCACACCGGTGATTCTCGGCTACTTCCAGCCCACCTTCCTCTACGAATCCCTGTGGTGCCTGGCCGCCGCGTCGCTGTTGATGTTCCTGGACCGCAAATACAAGCTCGGTGCCGGCTCGGTCTTCGCGCTCTACGTCGTTCTTTACACCACCGGCCGGTTTGCCTTCGAACTGATGCGCTCCGACCCCGCCAACACCATCCTGGGCCTGCGCGTGAACACCTGGGTCTCCGGCCTGCTCTTTGTTGCCGGGCTGGCCCTCTTCCAGGCCTTCCGGTCCCGGCCGCGCTCCGAAGCCGGCACCCGCGCGCCGGATCTGCGCCAGGATCCTGCCGCAGCCGCCGAAAGGACAAACACATGAGTAACGCCGGAAAGCGACGCGCCGACCACGAGACTGTCCTGGCCGCCGTCCGGGCCCAGCAGAAGGCCAAGCAACGCAAATGGAACCTTCTGGTCTACGGCAGTTTCGGCCTGATCCTGGCGATCATCATTACCGCCGTTGCCTTCACCGTCACCGGATCAGTCCAGGAAAAAAACGCCGCTGCGGAGGCTGCGAAAAGACCCATCGACGGGGTCCAGACGTTCGCCGGGCTCTCCCGCAACCACGTCCAGGACGCCGTCGACTACCCGCAGGAGCCGGGCGCCGGAGGTGACCATGCGCCGGTCTGGACGAGCTGCGGCGTCTACACCGAACCGGTCAACGAACAACGCGCGGTGCACTCCCTCGAACACGGTGCGGTGTGGCTGACCTACAACCCGGACCTGCCGGCGGCAGAGATCACCAAGCTCACCGACCTCGCCAAGGCCAAGCCCTATCTCCTGCTCAGCCCCGACAAGGACCAGACCGGACCGGTCACAGCCACCGCCTGGGAAACCCAACTGAACGTCCAGGACCCCGGCGACCAACGCCTCGCCGCCTTCATCGGCACCTACGCCCAATCCCCTAAAGCACCCGAACCCGGCGCCGCCTGCACCGGCGGAACCAACGGCTAACCACCACCAAGGAAAACCATGAAAAATTTCCGCAAACCCAAACAAGCAGCCGACACCGAATCACGCTACCGCCGACACCGGCGGCTCGTCCGGATCGGACAAGCCTTCATGGCCGCCGGTGCCCTCGTCGCCATCAGCCACTGGATCGCCCACCTGGCCGCTACCGGTCAGGGGCCCAGCCTTACCGAGGACATTTTCATCGGATACCCCACCGGTGCCCTGCTGATCCTCATCGGCGCAATTCTCGCCGGCCGCACCGAGACGAAAAAGCGCTGAGCATGCCGCCCCCGGATGTTGTCCTGGCCTCCTGGACCCTGAACTGGCCGGCCCTGGCTCTGCTGGTCGCCGCAGCCCTCCTCTATGGCCGTGGCCTCCGCACCGCACGGCACCGAGGGATCCGGTGGCCGTGGTGGCGGACCCTGACGTTCTACGTCCTGGGCCTGGGCAGCTTCGCCGTGCTCAGCTTCGGGTTCACCGGTCTCTACAGCCACGACCTGCGCTGGGTCTTTACCCTGAAAATCACCTCATACCTGTTCATCGTTCCGCTCCTGGTCACCGCTGGCAAACCCCTCACTCTGGCCCGGGAGACCCTCGGACCGGCAGGTGTGGCACGACTGGACGGATTTCTGGGCCACCCTGTAATGCGGGCGCTGAGTAACACCGTCGTCGCCGCGCTGCTGGGCCTGGGAATCTTCACCCTCTTCCTGACACCGCTGTTCCACCCCCTGCGGACCGAACCGCTCTGGGACATGGCCCTGACCATACTCGTGCCGCTGACCGGGATGCTGATGGTCGTGCCCATCATCGAAGATGCGTCGGCCAAGGCCGTCAGCGCGCTGATCATCGTCGAATTCATCTACGTGTTCATTGAACTCGTCGCCGACGCCGTGCCAGGGATCATGATGCGAATCAGCCCGCAGATCCTGGACGGGGCAACCCAGGGACTCACCGGGCATCCGGGCTGGCTACCGGGCCCGCTCCGGGATCAGCAGCTCGCCGGGGACCTGCTGTGGTTCCTGGCCGAAATAGTCGACGTGCCCCTGATCATCCTCATGTTCGTCCGGTTCGCCCGCAGCGACCGGAACGAAGCGATCTCCTTCGACAGCCTCACCGACGATCAGCTGGAGGCGCTGAACCGCGAACACCTGCACGGACCGCGCACAACCCGGGGCAGCAGTGATGCGTAAAGCCCGCTCCCGTACCCCCGCTCCCCATCACTGTATTGCACCCAAGAACACAGAGATGGAACACGCCACGATCAGGCCGATCACGGTATCCGATTCAGCAGATGCCCTGGCGAGCCTGAGAACTGACATTCGAGGACGCCCGCGGCCGCCGCAACCGCTGCCCTCCGGGGCCGTCCTTTCGCCAATCCCATTCAACTTCGCATCGGCCTTTATCAAAGGACAAATCATGCATGAGTTCAGCCCCTCCGACCGAACCGCTGCCCCCGGGCCCGCGCAAAGGACCGGTTTACCGCGCCGCCGTCTTCTCTCCCTGGGAATTCTTGGTCTTGGCCTGCCCGTGCTCGCGGGCTGCGCCTCCAGCGACGCCCTGGCCCGGCAGGCCAAAACCGGGGACAACAAAAACTACATCGCCGGGGACGGCTCCGTCACCGAATATGCTGCAGCCGAACGGAAACCCCCTGTGGTGCTGACGGGGCAACTGTACGACGGGACAGCCGTGAACTCCCGCGACTGGACCGGAAAGGTGATCGTCCTGAACTTCTGGTACGCCGCATGTGCGCCGTGCAGGCTCGAAGCTCCACGGCTGGAGGCGCTCTCGAATGAGTTCAAAACACAAGGCGTCTCCTTCTACGGCGTGAACATCCGCGATGAGGAACCTACCGCCGCCGCCTTCGAACGGACCTTCAGCGTCACCTACCCCAGCATGCACGACAAGGACGGGGGCATCCTGCTGGCCATGTCCCAGTACGTTCCACCCCAGGCCGTCCCCTCCACACTCGTTCTGGACAGGGAAGGCAGAGTCGCGGCGCGGATCCTGGGCCTGGCCGACCAGAGCATCCTCAAATCCCTCATTACAGGGGCCGTGGCACCGGGATAGCGGTCAGGGACCGGAAACCCAGAGGGCAGGGCCTTCCGGGCATGCGTCGGAAGTCCAGAGCGTCTCCGTGGCTGGCCTAGCAAAGGTCATTCAGGAGAGGAATAGGAAGATGAGCCCTACCGGAGGAGACGGGTACCGGGAGTGGACCGGGGCATACGTGCTGGGCGCCCTGAGTCCCTCCGAGCGGCGCGAGTTCGAAAGACACCTGGGCGATTGCGCCGGTTGCGCGGCATCCGTCGCCGAATTTTCCGGGCTGCCGGCACTACTGGACCTGCTGACCCACGATCAGGCGGTGTCCCTCGGACGGACTGTGACGTCTGAGACACCCCACCAAATCCCGCGTCCTGTCGAAAAAAATACGACGGAGGCCGCACCAAAGGAACACCGTGACGACTAAGAAACGGCGAAAGCCGGCACCGAAAAGGCCCGGGCCCTCCCCTGCCACGCACAACCCGGCACGTCCCGGCACGTCCGGCGCACGCCGGTACGCCGCCGCGCTGACCGTCACCCACTCACCACAGAAACAGATCGCGGTCCCCGGCTCTTTGACCCGTTTGATCCGCAGGGGCTGGCCGTCACGTACCGGCTCGACACCGGCCGAGGTCACCACAAAACCCGGGGACCGCCATACTTACCGTCCCGTGGCAGGAAAACGGTGTCCTGCAGCCATCGCGAGGACTTTGCCCGTCCCCGGTTGAACGGTCACAAGAGAGGCCCAGCATCGGTCCGGGCTCGCGCCTGCGGTGGAGTCAACTTGCGTTTGGGCGACGCTCTGAAAGCCGGCTCCCGACCATTCGCATCACTGAAGGACATATTCACGATGAGTAAGAAACGGCGCAGGCCAGCACCGAAGAGAGCCGGGCACTCCCCGGCCACGCACCACCCGGCACGTCCGGGCACACGCCGGCATGTCACAGCGAAGCAGGCAACGAGCGAACACTCGCCCAATACAGAAACAGACAACGGTCCCCGGCTCTTCGATCCCCTTGAACCGCAGGGACTGGCCGCCACGTATTGGCTCGACACCGCCGCCTGGGAAGGACCGCAGGAGCTCTCTGTACGATTCTCCGGTACCCGGTCCGGCGAAGTCGCCGGGGAACCCGCGGAGTACTTCGAAGTCTATGAAGACGTAGACTCGGTCACGCCCGGGACCGGGCGGATCGCCGTCACGTCCCGCGTATCCGGAATCACCGGCGGGCTATGGGATGTCACCGCAACCCCGGTGGCGCGGACCGGCAGAGACCCTCAGCGCCCCGCGATAGCTCTTCCGGGACGCCCGTCGCAGCGCACGACGGTCCACACCCGGTTTCATGCCCTCGCCCAAGGACCGGGCGTCCACGCCTGGTCCTGGCCTGTGCTGGTGGGTCTGGGCGCGGTCCTGGCCGTCCTCCTTCAGGCCCTGTTCCTGACCAGGCAGGGCATTGACCCTTACGGCCCGGTCTGGCTGACCATACTGGCCAACGCCGTGGGCGGGGTGTGTGCCCGGCTCTGGTGCCTTGCCCTGAACCGTCAGCGACTGAGCAGCTTCTTCAAAACCGGTGCGTGCATCCAGGGATTCCTGGCAGGCGCGCTGTCCACCATCGTCGCCGGGTCACTGATCTTCGGTTTGCCGACGGGCCGAATTCTGGACGCTACAGCGGTCGGGCTCTTCTTCGGCCTGGCCCTGGGACGGCCCGGATGTTTCTTT
Source organism: Arthrobacter sp. UYCu723 (assembly GCF_054059215.1). Taxonomy (NCBI): domain Bacteria; kingdom Bacillati; phylum Actinomycetota; class Actinomycetes; order Micrococcales; family Micrococcaceae; genus Arthrobacter; species Arthrobacter sp. UYCu723. Next base: position 88,002 of record NZ_JBSSBW010000004.1, on the reverse strand, counting down.
AGGCGGGTGCTGTTACGGGCGCCCCACCGCCTCGCGATGGGGGCTATGGTCCTCGGACCGGCGGGTAGGACGGCTCAGGCACCCTGTCCAGCTCTACGAAGCGTTTCTGTCACTACTGACCGGCCTCGGAACGCTGGCCATCGCGCTGGCAGCGCCACCGGGCATTCCTGGGCTGGTCTTCGTGGGCTCCATCACGGCCTACACCCTGGGCCGGCAGCTGCTCTTCCCGTTAAGGGTAGAGTCCCGCACCCGGCGGGGACGGACACTGACCATCGTGGTGTGCACCCTGATTCTGGGCGCAGACCTCATGCTGGCTGCCCTGTCCTGATTCTCGCTACGGCAAAGAACATAGCCAAGGCTGGAAAAGTCGGACGCATATTCGAGGAAACTGCGGGTGAACGTGCTGCTTAACGCGCCACGGTCCTGACGGACGACGGGAAGCGTTCAGCTGCCCTGCGTCGTGCAAAGACGGGGCAGCTGCGAACACCACTGAGGCTTAACCTGGGGATTCGGCGGCCGTGGTGCCCCGGTACGTCGGCAAAACATACGGCCGCGGAGTCAGCTCTTGAGAGCCTTTTCGATGCTGGTCTTCGTATCATGGCCGCCGAGGCGTTTATGCCACCACCGCATGAGATGGTCGATGATGATGCCAAGTACAATGGCGAACGCCACGGCAAGGCCGGCACTTAAGAGAGGATTGCGGTGAAGCCAGGGAAAGGAACTGGCAAGAACACCGATTCCGACTGAATACACAACCCAAGTGAGGCACGCGAGGGCGTCCAGGAGAATAGAACGGCGGCGCGGGAACGCTGTCGTTCCGGCCACGTAATTCACCGCAACGCGCCCCCAAGGGATGTAACGGGCGGTAAAGATCAGCACGGCTCCGCGCTTTTCCAGCTCAGACCGGGCCCAGCTGAACACTTTCCGGACCTTCGGGGTACGCATCCAACCCCAACGCTCCAGACCGATTTTCCGGCCAAGCATATACGCCATGTTGTCCCCGGCCTTGCTCCGAGCAAGGCGGTGAGTCCAAGCACCCACAGGTTGGGTTCGCCGCTTTGCCGGGAGAAAGCGGCCAACGCAACGATGAGGGTCTCGCTGGGAACGACCATCGCGAAACCATCTATAAAGAAAAAGACAAATAGAAGCGGATAGATCCACCACTGCCCGGCCACATGGAGCACCGCTTCACTAATAAAATCCACGCGGCGGCTCCCAAGCACAATAGGGGCGAAGGAAATCGCCCCTCAGTGTCCCACGGCCGGGGCTATGTCCGCCATGGCCTTCACGGCCAGGTGCTGAGCGGGAACCACCCAACCGGGGACCTGGACGACACGGCCTGCCGCGGGAGCCGCGGCCTCAGTCCCGTCCGGGGCTTTCGTCGCCCGGTCCGGTTCCGTTGGTCACCTCGGGTCTGTTGATCCCAGGCTGGCTGGGGGCGTTGTCGTCCGTTCCTGCCGAAACGGGTTCGCTTCCTTGCTCAAACTGCGCCCGGTAACGCACGCGCCGGATTCGTCTGGTCATGGAAACCATGAGCAGGACAACTGCGATGACCATGAACGCCGTCATCGCGAAACCCAGGAATCCGGGAGTTACCTGATCCGCGTCCAGCCCTGGCCTCAGCCCTTCCTTCCCGGGACCCGGGGCCGGCGTCGTGGCCAGGGCGTAAAGGCCTGCGGCTGCCATCGGGATTTGCACTGTATAGTCCTTTGTCCGGCTCGATATGTGGGCGCCCGCAGACGGCCTTCGTGCGTTATCCGCCCGGGTCTGGAACCCTGACTGGCAGTGAGCGCAGGTCCATCAGGAAAGTCAAAAACAGGGCGAGGGCGCCCCCGCAACTGTACCGCTTCATCGTCGTCACGCGGGCAACCGCTCATGCCCGCAAGCAGTCAGCACAAAGCAGTCAGCTCAGCCATCTAAGAGGGGCCCGCCGGGCCGGGCCTCAGATGAAGGCAGATGGGTCGACGGTCTGGCCGTTGACCATGACCTCGAAGTGAAGGTGGCAGCCGGTGGAGGCACCGGTTGTGCCTACCCCTGCGATCTGCTGGTCCTGAGCCACGGCCTGTCCGAGGGAAACGCCGATGCTGGCCAGGTGGTTGTAGGTGGTCTTCAGGCCGTTGCCGTGATCGACGACGATCCGGTTGCCGCCACCGTACGGGCTCCAGCCGGCCTCGGTGACGGTGCCCGAACCGGCGGCGAAGACCGCCGTCGTGCACGCCCCGGTCAGATCGATCCCGGTGTGCATCTCCCCCACGGCGCCGGTGATCGGGCTGATCCTGAAGCCGAAGGGGGAACTGACGTTAATCGACGCGAGTGGGGCACGCAACCCTGTGGATGGGGTTGCCGGTGCGGGCGTGGGCACAGCCTCGGGTGCCTTGACCGCCCCCGCGGGCTGTGCCGGCGCAGCGGGCGCAGGCGCCGGCTGGGAGGTCACCTCCGGGCGGTCAAAGGTGAGAACAGTGTCAGCTGCTGCCGTAACCGCAGCTTCCGGGGCCGGGGCTGCCACGGCCGCTGGCCGGTCCTGAGCCGCAGCGCGGCTGCCGGAGTCAGCCTGCGCCGCCGACAGAGCAGTGAGGGCAATCATTCCCGTGACGGCGGCTGCCACCCCGAACTGCTGGCCGCGGAGCCGGAACGTTGGTTCCTGGAAAAACGGACGGCGGCCTGGTGAGGCAGCTGCCGGATGGGCACGGCGACGGCCGTGTTTTGGCTGGAAAGGCAAGATAGTGGTCCTCTCGGCGCCGGCGAAGTTAGCTGTCGGATTCGGACGAGTGGACTGTCCGGCCGCCCCCGCAGGACCGCGATCAGATGCGCAGTCACAGGGACGGCTTCACCCCCAGGTGCATCATTACGCACCAAAAGTGGGTCCTCCGCCCCCGCCTGAGAAAGATCAGGTTCACGGACCGCCGGCGGGGTTTGGCGAAGCGGTCACGTCCATACCTGTTGGGGGTATGTGTTGATCCAACTGTAGCGAAGCTTCGGCTTAAGTTACAAATCCGTTATCAACGGCGCTCCGGGCTTACGGGGAGAGGGCCGGGGCGACCTTTGAGGCCGGTAAGATCCAGCGCGTGGTTCAGGAAAGCTGTGCGCAGGAGGCAAGCCCGGATGGCCGCGGACTGGAAGCCTCCGATTGTGTGTTTGCGTTTACCGAGCCGGATAAGGGCGGCAGCCCGGTCAAGGTGGTTGTCAACCCGGACGTCGCCAAGTCCCAGGGGGTGAGGGTCGGAGACAAGATACGGATCCTTCGGCCGGCGGGGCCGTGGGCCGGCCGCGGCGGACCCCGGCGAGGCGCTGTGCCGGTTATGTTGCTGGACGATGGGGCTCTTGTCCAGCATCCTTCCAGCCCAGGCTGCTAACTTCGGTCCATGGACTTTCTGCGTGTATTCCGGGTGTTGGCCGTGGCTGAAGCCGTGTCATGGCTGCTGCTCATTCCGGCAACGATCGTGAAGTATACGACGGGAGAGGCGGGCGGAGTTCAGATTTTGGGGCCGGTGCACGGTGCACGGTGCGCTGTTCGTCGCTTATGTTCTTTTGGCCTTGTTCCTGTGGCGCAAAAATGAGTGGACCGGCCGGGCTCTGGCCATTGTTCTTGTAGATTCTGTGCTGCCGACGGGAGGCTTCTGGGTGGCCAGGCGGTCGGATCTGGAGGCACCAAAGGTTGCCGTACCGGCTCCTTGAGTCAGCCGACCCGCCCCTCGGCAGGCTTCAGCCGGGAAACGCGTTCACTGCCGGTGCCGTCAAGCTGCTCGATGGGATGCAGACTTCGGCCGAAACGGCCTGGTCCTTCCCGGTTTTCTTTAAGCTCGCCGTATGCAGATATATCGGACGCCCGGGCACGCTGTTCCGGACACCACGTTGGAGGACTCGCTCACGTCCGGGGCGGACGGTACCTGCTGCTGGTTCAGTGACGTCTCAGTGTCACTGAGAGGCCCGTCATGTGAGGACACGCGTCCGTACCCGGTTCGCATCTCTAAAACGTATGGGCGTGGATGGACGTCTGTTGATATCAGCTTGCCGGTTACCCCGCCTGCAGTCCGGTGAGGCCGGCCGATGCGAGCCCGTGCCTTGCGCCCGGGCGGCCAGGCCGCCGAAAAAACCCCATGTCATAGGTACCGGCCCGGCTGTGCGGGCCACCTGCCAGCAGGAATAGGACCCCGTGATCAGGCCATGGCTTTCCATCTGCGTCGCTGCTCAGGTTACCGCCGTTTCCCGTGCGTCTCTGCTGTGCAGACTGCACCGAGGGCGAGAACCATGTAGCCCATGTGGGTGCCCGAAGTGCGCTTGTGGTCGCTCTGAGCCAGGGCGACCAACGCCCATGCAGGACGGAGGCTACGCCGACCGTGATCAATGCCGGGGTCCAGGCCCCCATGCATCTGGAAGCAGCGGCATGGCGATCTGGACGAAGCCGTGGATACGCATTTTCAACAGCACCCCGGCCCAGGACCGCGGATCCGGTGGCGGGTGCGTCCGTGTTCGCGGGCGGCAGCCAGGTGTGGAATAACCGTTGGGGTCTTGAGGGCCAACCCCGACATGATCGCGCCGAGCACCCAGACCCCCGCAGAGTTGCTGCCCGGCGCACCGGAGTGCAGCAGCTCTGGATTTGCCGGTTCAGCCTGCTTGGCTGGCGGGCAGGTTCTGAAGATCTTCCTGGCCCACGCAATTCCGTATGGCCGGGATCTTTGCGGCCGGGCCGGAAAGGTCAGCCAGAACATTGGCGGAATTGATCTTGTCCGGGTCCATCAGGATTTCCGTGGCGGGATTGCGTCCAAAGGTAGTCAGCGTCCATACCGGGTCGCCTTCCTTGATGACCCAGTCGATGCCGTTCACGGTGACGCAGCGGTCCGTTGTCGGTCCGGGAACGTTCACGCCGCAGCGCAGGATCACCTGGGACGGGTCACCCCAGGCTGCGGTGGCCTGGCTGTTGGTCTTCCGCAGGGCTGCATCGCCGATTGCATCGGGGAGGGCCACCATCATGGGGGCGCACGCGGGGTTCGCGGCGTCCTTCGCCGCTGTCACATCCACCACGGGGGAACAGGCGCTCAGGAGCGTCCCGGCCAGCGCTCCGGTCAGCAGGATCCTGGAAAGAATGCCAGCCCTGGACCCGCCGCCAGTGCGGGCAGGCAGGGGCAAATGAGGGCGGCGGCAGCGGCTGATCGGCGTGGAGTGGGCCGTCGTCACTTTCCGGTGACGAAGGTCCTCGATCTCGCGGCCCATGCCGGCGATGCGTTCGAAGCGAGCGTCTTCGGTCCGCTCGTACTGCTGATACAGGGGTCCGCCGTGGAGGCCGGTGAAGCCTTCTTTTCTCAGGCAACCCTCAGGGTTCTCTGTGCATAATTGTCGCGAAGCTCCTGTCAACCGCTATTTGACGGGAGCTTCGCCAATTCCGGACAGTCACAGCCCTGTGGGCGGGCTGGCGTGCTGTGTCCCAGTGTTCGAGCGACCGTCCAGTGTCTTGCCCTCACGTCTTCGTTCTGATGCATCTGCTCCCATTCCGATTCGAGCGACGGATCTGACCCGGCTCCTCATTGTGCTGCAGGACTTCCTCGAGGTGACCGGTGACCATCCATGGAGCGCAGGCGGCTGGTTCTCGCCGTTCCGTAATGGGAGCCGGGCGGCGGACTGAAATGGTGGACCCTTCCGTGTGGCTGGCTCATGCGGAGTCGGAAGTGCGGGGCCATGGGGCCTGTAGCCTTGTTGGAAGAAGAAAGTCGCACGGACGTGCGTGGTGACGTGGTGAGACGGCGCACAGTCGAGGAGAACCCATATGGCCGGATCCGAAAACCCCCGCGGGGCCGTGGAATCCCCGCGAGCCGCTCCGGGGGTCCCGGCGCAGCCGCTGGCGGCCGGCCAGGGTGCCGACGGTGAGGTCCCCGGCCGCCCCGGGGACTCAGTCCGCTCAGCGACACCCGGGGCGGACGTCGGGGGATCAAGAAGCGGCCCACCCACTGGTGCCGGCAGCGTACCTCCGAGCGGGCACGAGGCGGTCCGCGGGTCCTTGCTCGGACGGTTTCTTCAGGTTCTTGTGGCGGTGTTCTTCCCGGTGATCGTGGTCGCCGGCGCCGTGCGTGCCGTGACTTCGCCGTTGTTCCTCTGGGTCGAATACCAGCGCCCAGGGTTTCCTGTAGACATTTTTGGCTTTTCCACTGAAGAGCGCCTGATCTACGGCTCTTACACCCTTGATTATGTTCTCAACCTCGCCCCGGCAGGGTACCTCGGCGGTCTCGTGAACGCTGAGGGCGACAGGCTGTTCCTTGGGAGCGAAGTGGGACACATGGCGGACGTTAAGGGTGTTCTCTCGGTCTCCTTCCTGGTGGCGTTCGTGATGCTGCTGGCCGCCGTTGCCTCGTGCGTGCACCTCGCCCGGAGGTATCACGGAGCGGTACGAAGGGCCCTGTTCTCCGGGGCGGTGCTGACACTGGGTCTGATCGTGGCGCTGACCATTGCGGCGGTCCTGGGCTGGGAAGCCTTCTTTGCACAGGTCCATGCTTTGTTCTTCGCCGCCGGTACCTGGACATTCCGGGTAGATGACACGCTGATCCGGCTTTTTCCCGAACAGTTCTGGACCGACGCGGCGATTTCGATCGCCACCCTCGTGTTCCTCGTAACCACACTGACTGTTGCTTTCTGCTGGCCTGTTCCGCGGCCACGACTTCCCGATGACGGCAGCGCCGGCTTGACAGCGCACGCCCGGTGATTTTTCATGAACAAGAAGTACATGACCATCCCCGCCGCTGCGATCGCCGCAGCCATCGCCCTGGCTGGCTGCTCGGCCACTGGGTTTCGCTACAAAAAACGGGCACTTGCGAGTTCTTTGAACGCGCGCACTCGCTTGTAGCAAATATGATCGATTTAGGAACGCAACGGGCTTCGTGGCCAGCGACTTCCCACCGGACCCCAAGAAATGCACGGAACCAGTGGTTCCGTGCTTTTCTTTTTTCGGCCCTAGTTTCAGGCGGTGGAAGGTTCCTTCGCGCCCAGTTCGGCGAGGAATTCTGTGAATGTGTCGTCGGTGGAGTTCCGGAATGAGGGCCGGGGGTCCACGTGTTGGGTGTGGCAGTTGTTCAGTCCCCAGGGTTTGGATGCGATGCGTTCGAGCATGGGCCAGAATATGTCCCTGTGCCAGCTGGCCGGGTCGGTGACGGGGTCTTTATGGCCGTAGTTCGCTGACCGCCAGCTGAGCCAGGCTGCGGTGAGTTCTTCCACGACCGGGGCGTGCCGGTACCAGCAGCCGTAGATGCGGGAGCTGTCGGATACGCCGTACCGGTCGTTGATCCAGTCCACCCATTCGCGCAGCGCCTCCATGAGGGCGACGGACTTCTCACCATCGAGTTCTTTCCAGTTCCACGGAGCTGGTGTCTTTTTCGGCGGTGAGGCCAGGAGGTCTTCGACCGCCTCCTGCATCGCTTCGACAGATCCTTGGAGGACGGTCAGCCGTTCCTCGTGCTCGACTAAAACTTCTTCAATACCGCCCGAGGCCGGCGTTTCGCTGCCGCCCTCGGAGGACGGCGGGAGAGGCTCGTGGGCTTCTTCGGTCATCGGATTGCTCCTTGCCTGTCACGGCGGTGCTGCGCGGTGGCCTTGTCTTCCTTGATCTGGTTTGCATCCGCGCGTTCCCACCAGGGCATGAGTTTTACCCTGGCCGGGGCGACGTTGCTGTAGTGCATGAACGCTTCTCCTACCGGGAGCTGCTGAATTTCATTGCCGCGGATCACGGGCCGTTCTTCCTCGCTGACGGTCCGGGAAGATCCGCCGCGCCCCTGGGAGGTGGAGACGCGTTCCTTGCGCGTGGTCCCCGCGGCACGGGCAATCTTGTCCAGTTCATCGAGTTCTTCCAGGCCGGGCAGGAACAGCCTGATCGAAGACGTTCCACGGATTGCCGTGGCCGCTTCGGCTCCCCAGCGCTGCCGGTTCTGGGCAAAGGACTGGCTGAACCCGATGATCCGGATCCCGCGGCCGCCGGAATCCGAGAGGGCGCCAGCCATATCCGGGATGGCCGCGACGTTCGGGGCTTCGTCCAGGACCATCGTCAGTACCGGCCAGAGCCGGCCCCCAGGCATGCCCTGGGAGATGCGCTGGGCTTTGCGGAACATGAAGTCGGCGAACATCGCCACGAGCGGGGCGACCGGGGAGCGTTCCCCGTCAGTCAGGAGGTAGATCGTGTTCGGCTTTTCCAGGAACCTCTCCATGTCGAACCCTTCTCCCTTCAGCGGGGTCAGGGTGTCCAGCGCTTTGGGGGACGTCAGCGGTTCCAGGAGCCCGGCAAGGGTTTCCTGGATGGAGTCCACAGTTTCCCCGGCCCGGGAGGTTGTGAGTGTCCGCAGGCGGGCGGTGAACGCTGCGGGGGCCTTGTGCTGGGTCAGTATTTCCAAGGGTTCGGAGTCGGTGAAGTCGTTGGCCCACTTTACGACGTCATCGATGCTCTTATCTCCCAGCGCGGCCGCGTGGAGGAACCTGCCCAGGATCGCGGCGGCTTTGGAGTTGAAGAAGTCCCCGTTCTTCACATCTCCCATCGGCTGCGCCCCGGCCCAGGCTTTACCGCGGGCCAGCGCTTCGTCGGGATCTTCGCAGCCGTCCACGACGTTCCACCTGACCTTGTTCGACCACCCGGAAATGTCCTGAAGGTCGAACACGGAAACATCGCCCCGGCGTTCGCGGGCGATGGCGGTGAGCATGAGCAAGTCATTCTTGGTGGAGGTGGCGATCACGGCACCTGGTGCGTCCAAGGTGATGCCTACGGCCAGGAACAAGGTCTTGCCGGAGCGCTGCGGGGCGAACACCCACATGGAGTCTTCATGTTGGACGTAGAGGGTTTGGCCGTCGAGCTTGCACAGTGCCACGACCATTTCGTCCTCGGTGGCATCGGCTGGGAGCTCCAGAGACTGTTTGGCTTTGGCCAGTGCTGCGTTCTTGCCCATCCGCTTTTCGAGGTCCTTGTAGCGCGGCAGACCATCGTCACGGGTCTTCTTGGACCCGAACAGCGCACTGAGGATCCCGGCGCCCACAACGGCGATCACCGCCAGCACCATCAGGATCCAGGTGGCCGCGCCCGGCCACGCAAACTCGCCAGCTTTGACCTTGGCCGTGAGCGCTTCAAAGTCTGTCCACGGCATTGCCGTGGGAGTAATCATTTCTCCCAGGAACGCCGATACCCAGGCAAGGACCACCAAGACGACGATGATGACGGCCAGGCCGATTTTCATGATGGTATCTGTTGAGGTTTTGGCGCTCATGCTGCTTCCTCCAGTGCTGATTGTTCGGCGGAGTCCATGGTGCCGGTGGACTTCATGGCCTTGTCCGTGTCGGTGAGTTCGACTTCCAGGGGGCTGCGGACGTGGATGGCCACGAACGGATCCAGGCTGCCGATCTTGAACATGCACGTGCCCTTGACGAGTGCGGAGACGCTGGACGCGGACCCGTAGGGCAGATTGAACATTTCTTCACAGGCCAGGGCATCGGCGGTTTTCTGCTGCTTGTAGAGCAGGACCGTTCCGCATTCTTTGAGCATGGCGATGGCCGGGCTCTCTTCTGGAATATCGGAGATGTGATGGAACGCGAACATGCACGAGAGCGACAAAGCGCGGGAGAGCTTGGTGTTGCGGCGCGTGACTTTAGCGACCGAGCCCTGCACGGTATGCCAGGCTTCCTCGATCACCAGCACCGTAGGCACCGGCTCTGTCTGGCGGTAGAGCGTGTTCGCCAACCAGGTGTTGATGATCGTCATGACGATCGCCAGCGCCGGCCCGTCTTCCGGGAGCAGTGAGACATCAAAGACCGTCAGGCCGGCGTTCAGCGCGATTTCCTCACTCGTTGGTCCGTCGATCAGGCCGGCCAGGTCATCCTCAATCATGCGTTCAAGCTCGAACGCCGGATCCTGCCCCCACTGCCGCAGCTCTTCCACTGTCAGTCCCGACGCCGTGGCTGCGTCCGTCTCGGGTGCGTAAAGAGCGATGAGGACGTGACGGACGTGGGCGACTTCACCTGCGGCGGCGGCTGCCCGGAGCGCCTGCTTGTGGGCCATCCGGACGGCTTTGCCTTCCTTGGGCTGCAGCGGCCGGCCGAGTGCTTCCTCCACGACGGCGCGGACCAGCATCGACTGCCCTGCCGGGGTGGAGAGAGCAGTGTCGTCGTGATTGTCCTCGTGAAGACGTGCCGCGATCCGGGGATCCAGGATGTTGATCCTCGCCCCTCCCCCGCCGACCATGAACCTCACCGGCGTGATGCCCAGCTTCTTTGCCAGTGAGGTGTATTCGCCGCCGTTCTGGTCCAACTGGTACTTCTTATCGATCACAACCACACGGCGGCCGAGGATGAGCTGGCGAAGCACCGCCCAGGTTTTCATGGCCGAGGACTTACCCTGGCCGAGGTCTCCGATGAAGCAGACGTTCGGGGATTCGAGCTCGTTTCCGTAGGAGGTGAACGGGTCATGCACGACCATCCACCCGGAGCCGGCGTCGATCCCGAACACCAGGCCCCGGTGGGACGTCGGAGGCGAGGCGATCGCCATGTGTGAAAATTCCATCTGCCGTGTCGAGGACAACACACCAGGTGCCGCCGGATCGAAGTAGCCGAGCAGGGAGGCCTGCTTGGAGCCCCGGTCATGGTTCCAGCGCGTCGCTGACCCGGCCGCAGCTTCTGCCTGGGCGCGGAACTTCTCCCCTTTGCGGGCGGCGCGCTTGACCGCGGCTTTGGACTGGGGCCGCTTGGTGGCCACCGCATCAGCGGTGGCCGCAGCGGCAGTGTTCCCGGTGGCAAGTTTCGTGGACCGGGCTGCCGAACGGCGGGCACGGCGGGACTTCTCCGTTAGTGCCCACGCCATCCGCAGACCTTTGATCACTTTGTGGGTGTTCATCGGATTCCTCTCGTAAACGGCATGGTGGTGATCAGGGCCAGGTCCTGGCGCTGATCCATCCAGTCAATGAACTCAATCCCGGCGTCCGCTGCCGCTGCTTCAATGACGTCGGCGGTGGAAAGGATTTCGTCCTCCGATTCGACGGAGAACGAAAGGTAGAGCGCGTAGGAGGCCCCGTGGTGCCCGGAGCCGGGTTTCAAATCCAGGAGCCGCTGCGTGGAGGCCCCCATCAGGACATCCTCCGAACCGTCCGTGACGACACCGGATTTGGTCACCTGCTTCTCTTTGGCACGGTCCATGGCCGCGTCCGTGCGGGCCTTCCCCCGTGCCTTCCGGGCATCCTCGAGTTCCATCACCATGGACACCGAATGCACCACCGCCGGCTGAATGCCCGAAATCAGTGACTGCAGAGCCGAGACCGGGATAGCTTCGGGACTGAACGCGGAGGCCGGGACGTACCCGGTGCGGGTGTGCCAATGGTCATTGATGATGACGGACATGGGTGCATCCCCGTTCAGGTGCTGCCAGCAGTCCATCAGGTCCGCGCCCTCATAGTCATCAATATCGAAATCGGGGTCCTGCAGGTGCCGCAGCAGGGCCGCCATCTGTTCCGGACCGAGGGGCCGGAAGTCCTGAATGGAGCCCATCATCGAGGCCTGGGCCATCGCTGAGCGGACTTCCTGAAATATCGCCTGGCCTACGCCTTCGTCTCCCCCGCCGAGCTGTTCGGCCCGTCGCCGCAGCGTCTCGGACCGGGGAACACGGAACGTCTCATACGTGCGGTGCTGCTCAGACCGGGACTGCACCGCTTCCACCAAGGCTCCGTAGGACTCCAGCAACACCCGGGGCACGTTCGCGGCCCGGCGCTTCTTGATCCAGATCAGGTGATCGGCCGAGTCCATCGGCACAGCCCGCGACAAAGACTGCACATGCGAAACGAGGGACTGCCGGCGGGCCAGGCGGGCCAACAACTGGCCGCGTGCCACATATCCGGAGTCCTCCCGGTTTTCCTCCCGGATCCCGGAGGACGAGCCCATAATTTCCATGGTTACCGTGTAGTAGGCCTCCTTGATCTTGCCCTGGTGACGGAACACCGTCATCGGCCCCGCAGGGGTCTGTGTCGTGAAAGACCGGACATTGCCCACCATCAACGGGGCGTTGTTCTTGTACCGGACAGGGACCTCGATCATGCCGTTCCCGTCGGCCCGGGCGCGGTCAGATTTCCCGGCCTTGACCATGCGGGTCTGGTCCCGGAACTTCACCGGCACGAACGTAATCGTCTTATTCTTCCGGCGGGTGCGCTTATGCCGGGCCTCGACATACAACGCACCCAGGGAACGGTGCCCGGTCATCTTGTTCGGCGTCGTCAGCGCAACACCGGCCAACAGGATCACGGCCGCGACGATCATGCCGACCAGCCGATGGGACCCGGATGCCAACAACGCAATACCGGCAAGCAGGATGGCGACCGCGAGGGCCACCCACTCCGGGCCGGTCCGGTTCCCACCGAACAGGCCACGGCGTGAGACCTCACCACCGACAACGACCATTCTTCCCATAACGACTGCTCCCCTATTCCTGTACTACTTACCGGCCACTGATGTGGCCGGTATCGGGAGCCACTGAGTCGACTCCCTGGCGGCCGCGCAGCGCGGCCTGCCGTGCACCTTCACGGCCAGCAAGCAGAAACGCAGTAGCGCCGCCCGCTGCGATCTTTACGGAACCCCGCGCAGCGGCCCCTGTTCCGCGGCCCATGGCAGCTGCACCGCCGCGCACGGCCTGCGCGGCCTTCCCCGAAGGTGTGGCAGCCCTGTCATCACGCTGCATCTCCCCCAACGTGCGCGTATCCGGTCCAGACTCCCCACCAGAACCCTGTCCGCCGGATCCCTGGCGGGCCATGGCCCGAGACGTCGGCTGACCAGCGCCGGGCCCCTGGCTCCCGGCGCCGGGACCCACCCCGGACATTGCAGCGCCACCAAGGGCAGTGCCGCCAGCCTGGGCTGCACCCCTTGCCGCACCGCCGGCGGTACCAGCGCTGGACTGGTTTTGACTGATCCGACGATTACGGATCATCGAACCCACCGCCGCACCTGTGCCGGCGACCATAGCGGCCCCGGCAATCGAAGGACGACCGGCACCGTAGCTTGTGGCCGAGGACGGCAGGAGCGGGACGAACTTGAACAGCAACGCCGGCGAGAACGCCAGCACAAGCATTGCCGCCGCTGCCAGGAACACCGAGGACGCGTTGATCAGCGCATCATCGGTTCCCACGCCCTGGAACGCAGGGCGGGAGCTGATGAAACTGAACAGCGCACCCATCAACAAAAGGATCAGCGGCTTGGACAGGGCAATCCCTAGCCACAGCGTTCCGGTCTTGCTCACGCGTTCGCGGTACTGCGGGTGGATCATGAAACCGATCATCAGAGCCATCCCCACACCGAGCAGATACAGGGCGAACGGCTGCAGCGCGAACAACCCCAGCAACGCCCACGCACCAACGAACAACAACCCGAACAGCAGCACCGCCGCCAACGGGCCAAACACCCCGTTGGACTCATAGCCCGCGAACCGGGAAATCGCCGTCGCGAAGTCCATAATCTGGTTCGACGTCCACGGAGTAAACGACTCGGTAATCTGTGTCAGCCACCCATTGATCACATAGCCAATCGCCGGACCGAACAACACCAGGAGCATCGATAGCGGCCCGTACCAGAACAACGATTGTCGGGCCGTGTCCAGGTCGATCTCTTCGTTGGACACGTCCTTGAAGAGCTTGAAATACATCAGGCCCATGATCACGATCCCCACACCGGCAAAGATCGCCCAAAGATCCCGGAACGAGTCATCGACCTCAAATGAAGACACCTTCATCAGGTTGTTCAAAACCTCATTGGTAGCCTTAACACCCTCGTCCTTGACCGAATTCGCGAACTTCTCAAACCCGTCCTTCGCATTGGCAATGAACGCCACCGTATCCACGATGCCCAACACGCCCTGCCCGGCAGGTGTCACCGACAGTGCAGTCCGCAGCACCGCACCAGCAACCGGAGAAAACTTCTCCCAGGCCGCGCCACCTGCACACCAGGCAATAGCTGTATTAGGTGCGCCCACAGTGGCTAGACCGGCGCAGAACGGCGCAGTGTTCTTGCCGTCGTAGTCCAGTGCTTTCTCGGGCGTGGTCAGGAACGTTCCGAATGCCTTGGCAGCAACGTTTTCGCAATCATTGCCACCCATGGCCCCGAAGAACCAGCCGTCACCGCAGGCCTCTTTACTCAGCTCATGGTTGAGTCGGTCCCGGATCCCGTTCCGCTGGTCCTCTGGCAGCCCGCCCAGCCGCTTGATCTGGTCGGCGTTCAGCTTCTCAGTGGTGTTCACGTCTTCCGCTGCGTGGGCAGGGCCAGCGAACACCACGCCGAGACCAAGGAACATCGCCAGCAGAGCGGCGGCCAGGCGGATCGTCCGGTTAGCGTTTAGCGTTTGCATACTCAACCCACCCTTCCCGGCTCTTGTCTTTGAAGAAGGCGTTGACCAACTCATCGCGCAGGACCGGAGTGGCTTCTCCTTCCATGTTGGTGCCGACGCTCATTGGGCCGCCGTCCTTGACCCGGCCACCGAAATCCTGATTGACCGGGACGACTGACGCGTCGGAGATTTTCCAGTCACCGTCCCAGCCCAGCTCGAAGGTGACAGTCTGGAAGAAGGCACTCGGAGCCGTCTTTACATTCGAGCCGAGGGCTCCTAGGAACACCTGGACGACGGCGCGCTTCTTGTCCTCACAGCTGGCAACGCGGTACATGCCGCCGGCCTCCACATCAGAGCGGGTGTACCACCCGCCATCGAACGCGCCCGGAAGCCAATCCTTGGCCTCAGATGCGAGGGTTCCCTCGAAGGTGACCTTCTCGAACCAAGGGCCGGGCTTGGACACCTCAGTAAGTGCCTTTTTCTGCTGTGGCCACGTCGTGACATTCACATCCTTTATGAGGGGTGCGTAGTTGGCGGCGGCTTGGGCGGCGGAGTCGCAGGTGCCGTTGTAGCCGGTGATGGTCTTGCCGTCGCTGGCTTTTTTGGTGCCGCCTTCTCCGACGTTGATTTTGGAGACGGGGAACCCGAACTTGCCAGCGACGATGCTGCTGTCTCCGCTCGGCTGTGCAGCTTGGCCGGCTGGCCGCATGTTGATGATCACCACGGCAACAGCCACGATGATCACCACCGCGGCGATAGCCACCAAGGCTTTCCAGTTCTTTTTCATGAGTCACAATCCATTCATTGTCAGAAGTTCGGCGCGGTCAGGAACCGCAGTCTTCGGGCCTCCAGGATCGGGGCTAGGCCCCTGCTGCGCCGGTCAGGGCGAGGATGCCGCCGATGATGACGCTGGCCCCTGCGACGGCGGCGAAGGCGACGCCGCTGCGCTTGGCGCCGTCTGCGCCGTCGGAAATGTCGTCGGAGTGGCCGCGCTGGCGGGCGACGCCCCACTTGCCCAGGTTCCACAGGAACGCTGCTGTGACGAGGATCAGCACCAGTGCCCAAATACCGCCCAGGATCAGCTGAATGGCGCCTTTGAACTTCACGCCGAACACGTCGATGTTGGGCGTGACCCCATCCAGCGGGTTGTCGGCTGCTGCGGGAATGATGACTTCATTGAGGATCGTGCTGAGCATGGTGTGACTTCCTATCGGTTGGAGTTGGTGGTGGGCCGGTTGTCTACTTCGAGCAGGCCGGCGGCGATTTCTGCCGTGGCGCGTTCGAAGGCGCGGCGGGCCGGATCGCCGACGAGCTGCCAGTCGATGATCGATCCGGTGTCCAGGGCGGCGTCATAAGGAATGTCGATGATCGTGCGGACGGCGGAGCCAAGCTTTTCGCGCAGGTCCGCCTGCTCAGCGGTCGAGACTTTCGCCCCGCCACCTTGGGTGACGATGACAACGGCGTTATCGACCAGGTTCTTATAGTGGGCATTCCCGGTGTGCTCATTCATGGATTCAAGCTGCTCGATCATCCGCAGCGCCGAAACCACAGCGTTGCGTTTGAGCGTCGTGGGGATCACGAGCTGGTCCGTTACCTCGATCGAGGCCAGCCAGTTCGCGGAGCGGGTGTTGTTGCCCGTGTCCACAATGATCGTGTCGTAGAACCGGCTGACCACCGTGTGGATCCGGTTGAACTCATCCGCCCCGATGGACTTCATCCGGTCCGGGTCCTCATCGGAGGCCAGCACGGAAAACTGGTTCTTGCCCTGGTGGCGGGTGTAATAGGTGAAGTCGCCCTTGCGGGCTGAGATGGTCTCGAACTTCTCCAACACGTTCAGCAGGTCCCAGACCGTGCGGGTGGACTCGTTCGCGTTCGTCCGGACACCGAGGGTGCCCATCATCTCGTTGATATCCCACACGATCGCGTGCTGACCCGAGTGAATCCCGAACGTGGAGCCAATGCCAACGCTGCAGGTGGTCTTACCGACCCCGCCCAGGGGTTGGGCGACCATGATCTGCATCGGACGTGAATACACGCGCTGGATCGAGGACAGGTCCGTCCGCCGTGCCAGCTCGGCCGCACCGACCTTGGGCTTGACCAGGCCAAAGGTGATCGCCCGCAGGAAGGCCTGCCATCCGGTGGCAGGGGGCAACTGATCGTTGACGTTCTCCTTCCGCAGCACCGACGCGCTGCGACGGCCGCTGACAAGAGGCCCATGCTCACCTTCTCGTGAGGCCTGAACGGGTTCCCTGGACGGTTGCGCCGGCATAGTCGCCTCGTGCTGATCCGGGACCGCGCTGATGACCGGTGCAGGGGCATCCTGCCCGTTTTCCTCAGTTGTGGTTTCGTCGGGGTCCGTGAGGCTGATGGTGGTGCGGGACTTGCGTTCCACGCCTGACCAGTTGGTGCTCATGAGTTCTTCCTTTCATTCGTGGTGTTCGCACTTCGGGAAATCTGGGATGGCCGGCCGGATATGTCCGTCCTGAAACTCGACGGGACCAGTCCCACGGGCCGGGACCGCTACGCTGGCCGCCTGCAGGGAACCGGCCAGGGGATCCGCGAACAAGGGCGCGGTGCCGAATTCATCAAGGCTCATGCTCTGGTGGCCGTTCACTGGGTGGCCTTGGAACTGATGGACGTGACCAACCAGGGAGCGTCCTGGCCGGTGCGGTGCAGCATCATGTCCCAGGGGCCGTCGTTGGTGTAAAAAGATGCCGTGACGGTCATCGGGTTCTGTGCCTCGCGGGTGATCGAGGGGCCGTCGGTAATCGTGGTGATCGGCACCCGGGCAGGGTCGATGTACTTGGCATCCTCCGCGTAGGCAGCAGCCAGCAACGGCTCCAGCTCGGAAAACCACTGCGTCTCAGGCACGTTGGGTCGGCCGAAAAGCCTCATGGCCTTCGCCGCGGTCTCCTTGACCGTGATCTCAGCGTTGGCATCCCACGTGACGTTGGGGCCTTCGAAGTACTCAGTGGAGTCGTCGTGGCCGTCATCGGCCGAGTGCTCACCGCCGGCCTCTCCACTGCCCGCGGTGGTCTCTGACGCGGCAGGGGCCGCGCCGGCGGACTTTGAGGCCGGTTCGCCACTGCAGCCAACCAGTAGGAGCGTGCCGGCCATGAGGGCCGGGAAAACCGCGAGTTTACGCATCAGAGGATGCCTTTCTCTTTTAGGATCGGTGTCGGATCGATGGTGGCGTTGATCGGGATCATCGGATTCGGGAGCGCCCCGGCAAAAAATTCCATGTGCAGGTGCCGGCCGGTGACATTGCCGGTCTCGCCCTCTGTGCCCAGCGGGGTCCCGGCGGCAACGGTGTCGCCTTCCTTGACCCGGACCGAGCCGGCCTCCATGT
Source organism: Arthrobacter sp. UYCu723 (assembly GCF_054059215.1). Classification (NCBI taxonomy): domain Bacteria; kingdom Bacillati; phylum Actinomycetota; class Actinomycetes; order Micrococcales; family Micrococcaceae; genus Arthrobacter; species Arthrobacter sp. UYCu723. Next base: position 70,345 of record NZ_JBSSBW010000004.1, on the reverse strand, counting down.
GATACATGCCGATCGTGAGTTTCCCGTCCGTGGTCTGCCCCGTCACGCCCGTGCCGAAGAGGCCATCGAGGTTCCGGACTTTCACGATCTTCATGTCCGTAATGGCAACGATGGTTCCGGCGTGGCCTGGAGTGGCGAAGTCGATCCCGTAGTGGAAGTTGGCCAGCACTCCCCCGGCCGTACCTGCCGGGGCTGCACGTGGCCCGTAGCCGCTGGTGTTGATCGCTTCGGCCATCGGCCTGACCCACTTGCCGGCCAGGTCCCCAACGACCTCATTACCGGCTGCGGGGCACACACCCGAAGAATCCACCAGGGCAACTGCTTCCCCGCCCAGGGCTTTAACGATTTCCGTCGCCTGGGAACGGAACTGCGCGTAGTGGTTCGGGTCCGCGTTGCGCTGTGCCCGGTGGATGGCGATCGTAGGCTCCAGCGACTCCCAGCCTTCCAAACGCTGCAACGCCTTGAAGAAGTTCGTGGCACTGATGTGAGGATCCATGCGGTCTTCGTAGGAACCCCACGCCCCGTTGGCGCGCTGCTGGAACAAACCGCGGGAATCCGGGCCTGCACCGTCACCGAAATCAATGACCCGCAGCGTCGACTCACCTATGGCAGCCTGGACGCCTATCAGTTGCGCCGCCACCGGTAATCCGAGGTCCGAAGCGGCCTTCATGATCGCCGCCGCGTTCTTCATCTGCTCACCATCGAAACCAGCCACGCTGGTACCGGGAACAGGCACAGCAGTAGAGCCCGCTGCAGACGTTCCAGAAGCGATGCAAGCGGACGCGGCCTGCGCCGGCGTTCCGCCGTCGTCCAGGACCACAACAACGAAACCCAGCGACAAAGTCACTGCGGTACCAGTGGCAACAGCCATACCTCGGAGGGTCACTAGATCTGCCCTCGGTGGGGGCGGCGAACCCAGGAATCCGCCATGCACAGTGGGCCAGTAGATTCGACGGCCAGGACGACATCGGGTCGTCGGAGACGGAAAACCAGCCCCAGGCGCCTGTCTACAAAGACCTCAGCGGCGGGGTGCGCGGTCATGTGCGCCTCCGGGCGGCCACCCTCGAAGACCTCGGCGGCCTTGCGGGAGGCAAAGCCGGTGCCGGTCAGGTCTTTGAGGACACCTTCCAGAGAGTCCCCCAGCCCTGTACGGCGGGCGAGCTCAGCCTCATCAATAATGCAAGCAGCGCGTCCCTCAACGAAGTCGTGCTCATCCATCAATTCCAAATGCTCGATCAGTAACCGCATCTGCCCGCCAAGGGCGTCCAGCTCAGCCATCCCGGAGACCTTTGACTTCATAAGGGCCACAGAGACAGATCGCTTGAACTCTATATTTTAGTAATAGAGTGGGGCCGCGCAAAGGGCAGTGATTCTCCACGGCCTCAGGCAAGATGGAACTATGCCAAGCCTGATTCGACCAATACTGCCGCCCGAAGTCGAGGAGGCAATCGGCCTCATTGGCAACCGGGCCCGGGTAGAGATTCTGCGTCGCCTGTCGATGCTCGGCCCGTCGACCATTGGGCGCCTGCAGGCTGCTGTGGATATCAGCCGACCCAGCCTGAATCGACACCTCGATATTCTCGCCCAGGCAGGTTTGGTGCTGACCGATCCTCCGGCAGGTATGCGGCACGGCAAGGACGTTGTCTATGTCGTGCAATCCGCGCGGGTCCGGGAGCTGACTCAGCAGTATGCCAGCTATGTCGTAGGTGCGTAACCGCGACTGTCTCAACCGGGGCCGAGGGCCAGCTGGCGCTCGTTCGCGGTTCGTAAAACTCATCGTTGTGGGCACCTGACCACGATAGCAGGACTGAAACATGTTTCAACCATGGTTCATCCGTGTTCCGGATCGTCGCTTTCGTAGGAATCAATTTCGTCCAAGAGTGCGTTGATCGCCTCGAGCGTCTTAATGTCGATGTCGCCGAGAGTCCTTGCCGCGATATTCTTCAACTTGTTCCGGCGCATCTTCTTGAGGAGCTGCAGCTCCCGCTCTATCCGTTCCGGGAGTTCTCCAGATTCATCGGTTAGGTATGCGGGTTCCACCTTGAAGAATTTGGCCATCGCGACCAGAGCCTCTTTGGGGGCGGTGTCGGGCGACTCACCGGAGCGAATTCGCCACCAGCGCGTTCGAGAAAGCTCGTAACCGTTTTCACGCACGCCTGCCTGGATGTCGGCGAACTCATAGGGTTCTCCGCCTTCGGCCACCACGACGTCCAAGAGGAGGTTCACCTTGCGAGCAAGGGTCTCGGCCCGCTCTAGCCGATCGCGGGGACTGTCACCGCCAACCATGAATTCAACCCCATTCAATTTCATTCGCTGTTTGCCGCCGCTTTTTCCCCGGCCGGGCTCGGTGGAAACCAATGTTGATACCAGCGGCGAACAGCCAGATCCCAGCCTACCGGGTCGGAATTCCATTCTTGTGTGTGTCCCGAACAGTCGAACTCCACAAGTTCTATCCGGTTTTTATGTGCTTGCGCGAAGCGAGCGGAAACTTCAAAGGGAACGGACCAATCATTCCTATTGTGGAGGATCAAGACCGGGATACTCAGAGCCTCCTGGAATCTGGTCCGGTCGGGACCGCGTACGTCCAGCGGACCATCGAGGCCGACAAGTCTGCTGAGTCCGTTGAGCGCTAGTAGCCGGGCTACAAGTGAGCCTAGGACTTGCGGACACCGTTGATGGCCGGCGTTGGCACGCATTACGTCCTCCCAGACCAATACCGGCGAGACCATAACGATTCCCTTGATTATCTCCGCAAACGACGACCGCTGCACGGCGTTGAGAGCCATCGTTGCCCCGAGGGACCAGCCAAACACCACACATTCAGTTCCGCCGCACTCCGCAACAAACCGAAGAGCTGCTTCTAGATCGCGCCACTCCGATTCGCCTAAATGCGATCGAGCGTCCCTCGACCGAGGGCCCTCGCCGTCATTCCGATATGAGATGACCAATGAGCTGAGTCCCATACGCGATGCGGTCTCCACCCCGCGCAGCGTCTGTACTCTGGTGCTCCCTTGCCCATGGACATGAATGGCCCAGCGGCAAGTTCCCAGGTCGACCATCCAAGCAGGGGCTGGGCCAAGAGTTGTCTCGACGAAGGTCTCGACCACGTCAGCTGCAACTGACAATGGATCGATCGAGACAACGCCACTCCACCTACCTCTTGACTTCAGGGACAGTCCAGCAGGCCTATAAAGGAGGCGCCGGCTGACTTTGCCCTCACGGGTGGAAATGACCGGGCCGATAACGGCCGGGGGGCCACCTGCGGAGAGCTGCATGCCGAACTGCCCGGGAGCCAGCGTGTGTCTCGTGGCTTGGAGCTCTATCTCGTTATCGGAAATTGCCAAAGGGACGATGTCATAGCGGGGCCTGTGCGTGGGTGAAGTCGCCTGACGTGCGGCCCATAGCGCACTGGCTAAGGCGCCTGCGGCACCAAGTAACCCCGTCCAGCCAGCGGCCTTCAGCGGGGACGCCATGAGAGCCTTTCGAGGTGACCGGAGGCGATGGCCAGTTTTCCAAGGCCCTTGGTACCGATTCTTTCTCTTGCTTCTGGATCCCGTGCCAAGGAGTCCTGGATCTCCACGATCATGCGGTGCAGCTCGCGGCGCCGGCGGTCCGGGCGTTTCGGAACCACACCAAGGTCCAGGGTCAGCCCCGTATTCCCGGCTACTGCCTGTCTCCAGACGGGTTGCAGGCCCGCAAGTACCGAACTCGTTCGCGCTGTTTCGTAGATGGCAGTGACTTTGCGGCTGGCGGGAGGCAGGGCCATGCCGGTGCAAAGAAAAACGAACGTAGCCGAATTCAACACCGCATAGATTCCGGACAGGGCCGTGAGCGCCCCAACCATGCCGAGAACGTTAAGTGCATCGAGTACCAGCACATCAACGACGAGCAAAACGGCGAACAGGCATCCCAAGCCGACGAGTGCAAACGCCGCGGTGTAGATTCTCGTGGTCCAAGCCTTCCGAAAGCGCACGCAGGTCCAGCCGGCGCTAGCCATGACTGCGCCTATGTAAAGGTACTGGGCCGCCGAATACAGACCTGCCGCCCACTGCCCGCCGTAGTCCCGCATGAACGACGTCGACGTAACGGGAGCATCGATAAGCAGGAATAGGACGGTCGCCGATATCGCAGCGCCTGCAAGCCCTGCTTTGGCCAATACGTCGTAGAAGGATTTCCTGCCGTAGGATGCTGGCCGTGCAGCCCGATGAATGGCCCGGGCGAGAAAATAGACACCAGTCACCAGGAGAAGGTTCGCTCCAAGGTCCGCGTAGTTCTTGCCGCCTACCCACGCGTCCGCGAGAAAATAAACAGTATTGATGTTGAGGACCATGGACACGGAAATAAGCACCGAGGCCCATAGGATGCTGGTGTCTTTACCCTGGCCGCGTGACGCGATGACGATCAGCGTCAGACTTACCATCAGCCCCGCTGCGATGAACTCCATTAGCCGAAGACCTCCTCGAAGGCGCCCGGTTCACCGGGCCCTTCTCTCAGTGCCTCTGCCATGAGGTCGGCGAGGTATTCGGCTGTTGCCTCTTCTAAAGTCCGGAACTCGGTCCGCATGAGGGCCCTGCTCACAATCTCCGGAGACAGGCCACGAAAGCCGCTCTTTAAGACGGTTCCCGCGCCGGCAGTAGTGTCGTGGCCCAGGACCATATGAGCAAGTTCATGAAGAATGAACTGCTGACGCTGCAGCTCCCAAGGCGTTGGGGGGTGAAACACCCACTCGACCTTCGCCCCCGGTAGCCACAGGCCACAGATGGATGTACCGACCAGCTTCTCAGTTGCCCGAATCCTGATCCGTTTGCCGCGAATGTCTTCGATAACACTCAGGAGCAGACTCAAAGTCAGGCCTCCCGGGAGTTCCAAGGATGCGAATGCACTGGAGGCATCGTTGAAAGCTTGCCCAGACGTAGTAACAGACAGGGAACGCAGAGCTTGCGTCACAACAACATGACCCTTCATTAGCTTCAGTGGGGATAGGCTAGGCTGAAACATGTTTCAAACATGTCTTAGCCAGGTTTAGGATCGAGTTAATCCCGGGCAGAACGGGCCTAACCATACCAAGCGGATCCCAGAAGCTCTCGTCATCGCCAGGGGAAGGAAGGATGCACATGGTCTACGTCCCACCCGCGAAAGCACAATGTGTCCGACAGCTCCGTCAGCATTCCAGTTCGTCGGGGCGAAGGGGAGGGACACTCATGTCGACTCGTATCGCTGCCACCCCACGAGGAAAATAGAGATTCAGGCCAGATGTGCGAAGACCAACAAAAGTGCGGTGCGACACGCGGGGTCGTTTTCTGTAAACAAATCCCCGAACACCCCTCAAGGAAGTGCTACTTTCGACTGAGTCGATAGCTGTAAACAGAAACTCGTTAGCGTCGACATCGAGTAGGGCCAGCGATGAAGCAGTCACGACCTATCGGTTTGTGCGAGATTCAAAGGACATGACAATGAGCGCAGTAATCAATCGTGGAGGCGGACGACCCAGCAAGGGGCTCCGCGAATACATTGGCTTCCGGACGCCGGCTAAGACCGCGGAGGACGTTAAGATGATCGCCACCGCCAAAGGCATGACCGTTACTGACTACGTTTCCGCTGCCGTCGACCGGTCGCTACGCGAAGACTTGGCAATGCTGGATCATTTCGCGCACCAGGAGGAACTTCCTATCCGCATAGCCTCATAAACAGAAGAAGGCCCGCACTAGGCGGGCCTTCGAAGCTGAAGATTCACGATCCGGGAAGCTTGCCGGCGATCAGATCGTAAATCGTATGGAAGACCTTCACAGGTCTTCATTTGTGTTGCAAAACCGATCTTGCAGGATCGGCCCTTACCCATTCCCTCGACAGGAACAGAATCATCGTACAACAACACGCTCTTGGGCTGCCAGCACTAGACGAAGCTGGCGTGTCTCGCCAGCAGTCTTCCTTGGCCAGCGCCGCTCAGACCTGGGCCGCCCTGACACCTCTTCTCGCAGGTCAGCCCCGCATACGTCTCTCCAAGGACGGCGGAAATACGTACCCACAGAAGCACGAACGGGCACTAACTGTGGCGCTCCCCACGTTCCCTGCGGCGGTACGGATCTTCGGAAAAGACGGCACCTGCGCCGCGATCTTCCTCGACTTCGACTCCTCCGTCGCCGGCGTCGACTGGGTGCAGGCCGACGTCCGCGCGGTCCAGGCCTGGCTGCACAACTGCGGGGCCCGTTGGATTGAGGACTACTCCCCCAACGGTGGCCGCCACATTTACATCCCGTTGGCGCAACGAGTTACATTCTCCGAAGCGCGTGATCTTGTCGAGGCTCTGGGCACCCGGCACCGGACCCTGGACAAGACCCCGCACCAGAACCTCCTCCACGGCTGCATGCGCACGCCGGGTTCCCAGCACAAGCGAGGCGGCCACCAAGAACTCGCAATGAGCCTGAATATGGCCTACGACATTGCCCGTCGGCCCAACTCAACATCCGTGTGGACTGCGATGAACGCTGAACTAGCAGGGGAGATCGGAGCCGTCCGGGCGTTCCGCCTCGAGCAAACGTTCACGTCGGAGGCCGGCGAGACACCCGAGCTCCAGCATCCGGCTGGCCGGATGTCCAGGGTAATGCAGCTGATGGCTCAAACCGGACTGTACGACTCGAACCGGTACGCGTCTGACTCGGAGGCTCGCCAGGCAATCATCACGGGGGCTGCGTCCGCAGGGATGGAAGTTACCGATGTGGAACGTCGGATGCTACAGGGGACCTGGCCAGGGCTTGCCTCCTTTTATGCCCGTTATGCCTCCCGGCACAGGGTTCCTGCCCTGCGCCGGGACTGGCTGAATGCGGTCAGCTACTTGAAAGACCGAGGATCCAGGGACGGTAAGAACAATGATCGTAAATCCCCCACAAGCCAGCCAAATACACACGCCCAGGGGTTACAAGCAAACTCGATCTCTACGAATCCCGATGCTGAGCATCGGTCTATCAGGACTTGGCGAAATGCACTCAGACTTAGGGAGCACGCTTACACCGATTCGAGGACAGGGCTGGCGCGAAGAATGGTGCTAAGGGCACTGGGGGAGGCTGCACACATGACAGGCTCCCGGTTCGTTGAATTCGGTGCCCGGTCCATTGCGGTTGCCACAGGACTCGACCACACGACTGTCGGATCCCATTTGAGGGCGTTGCGCGGGGAGAGCGACGGCTTGGTGACCCTGGTCGAAGAAGGCCGCGGCACCAAAGGGGATCTCTACATGCTTACCGTGCCGGAAGAGATGAAGGCGGCGGCCGAAGACCTAACCTGGCGGAAGGGGAAGATTCATGCCTTGAGGCCGGTGTTCCGGGAGCTTGGACTGCCGGCGGCATTCGTCTACGAGGCGCTGGAGAACTCCCCCGGACTTTCCACGGCCGAGCTCGTGAAGTTGACCAAGCTTTCCCGGACAGCGGTCAGTGAAGCGCTCGAGGTGATGGCTGCGTGGAACATGATCGCTCGGGACATCACACGGGCCTGGTCTGTGGTTGCTACTACGTCGTTGAAGGATCTCGCCGAGCACTTCGGCGTGCTGGAAGCCGTCGCGGCGCAGCTGCAGCGGTACCGGATCGAACGGATCCTGTGGAAGGAGTGGCTGTCCAAGAACGTGAACACTGTCGCGGAGCTCCTCTCCCCCGGTGAAGACTATCCGTGGGAGGCGTATGAGGGCCCACCGGATGAGTGGGCCCTCGCAGACATGGCGTTCACCAGGGGCGGGTAAGGGTTCGGCCCGTAGGGCCAGTACTGTCATGCATTCATGCATGACAGTACTAAGAGTTCTCGTCGCGGTGATCTCGGCCACTCCCCTCGCTCTAGCCCCAGCGGGACTTGATAGCCTGCTCGATCGCTTCACGGACGGAGATGCCTTCGTCCTCCGCGGCCGCATATAGCACGTCAAGGACTTCCTGGGATAGGCGCGTGCTCAATGGAAATGTCACCTCGCGGCGCGTGGTTTTCCGGTTCGCGTGCGTCTTCGAAGCCTTTGCAGGTTTGGAGGACTGGCGCGCTGGAGCCTTTGTCGGGACGGTAGTGGCGGCAGTCGGGACAAAGGACTCGGTCACGGAGTCCTGGAGGCGGCTGGGGGCCGGTTCTTCGGTCGGGGCCACTGCGTCTATTCCCCCGCCTGTCGGGGCCGGTTCCTCAGCCTTCACGATTGCCGGCGCCACAGCTGCCGGTGAATAGTCGACCGGGTCGACCTTCTCGTCAGGTGCCGGACGTGGCGTACGGCGCAGGACGGCCGGGCGGTCCTTCAAGTCTTCGGTCATCGGACGATCTCCTTCATCAGCTCGTTGTAGGCTTCCACGACGGGCTGGCCCTTGCGGTATTCCCCATACCATTCTTGCGTCATGCGCATTTCCTGGACGATGGTCCGGTGCGGGACCAGCGGGGTGAGAAGCATTCCGGTCTCTCGGAGTTCGTCGATGCTGGCCACCGCGATGCGGGACATAACCGTCGAGGCGACGGCGCCGACGACGATGCCAGCCTCGTGCAAGTTGTCCGGCGCCCCTAGGCGCTTACGGGACATCCGGAACTGTTCTACACTCTTGCGTGCACCGGCCACACCGTCCACGCCATCGACGGTGGCGCCAGCGGCGTACACGATCGTGTCGGCGGCGTTCAGGGCGGAGAGAGTGAGTGGCCCGCCCTGGCGGTTTGGGCAGTCGATGATGACGACGTCGGCGTCAATTCCTATGAGGGACGTGCGCAGGCGGAGTTCGGCATGGTCGGCGCGGTCTGCTTCGCGGTTGGATACGCTGCGGGCGGAGGGAACGACGCGAAGGTTGGGGAACCAATTGGACTCCACAGCGAGGTCCTGGGCCCAGCCTTCAGGATCGGAGTCGCCCAGGATAGCGCCGACGTGGAGCCCATCCTCTTTCGGCTCGATTCCGATCCACTTGCTCGCCGCAGCGCGCGGATCTAGGTCGACGAGTACAACTTTGCGTCCTGAAGCGGCGGTGACTGCGGCGAGGGACACAGCAGTTGTCGTCTTCGTGGCACCGCCAGACTCGCTGTAAACCATGATTGTTTGCATGCTTGAAAGGATTCCGTAGCCATGAGTGCGTTACAAGGAGCCACGCCGATCACTCCCCCATTGTGATCAAGCTTGCATGTATTCTTGCTTGCTGCCATACATGGATTCTTTCATGCATTCATGCATGAAAGAATCGTTGAGTCTCCTGCCTCGAGGTGGTTAGACACCCAGTCTGCGGTAACTGACGGACGTTACTCGCTTACGAAATGCCTAGATGACGTGCGGTAGATTGCGGACTCGCGAACATGCATTCATGCTTGAAAGAAAGCATGAATGCATGCATGAAGCGATTGTGGAGTCTCCTACCTTGGGGTCATCAGACACCCACTCTGCGGTCGATGATGGGGGGACGTTACCCGTTTGCTTGACACCTACCTGACGTGGGGCAGTTTGCCATGCTTGCAGGCTTTCTTTCTTTCTTGCATGAAAGAAAGTAGGCAAGAAAGAATCCATGCATGGATGGCAGAATGCACGACTTCCGTGGCTCGATTTTTGTAGTTCAAGAAACCCTGGCGCGGTGCGGTGCCGCCTGCGGCGGGCAGCAGTCCTTGTCGCACCCATTAATGCATGAAAGAAAGCAATCGGGCGGTCGATAAAGAATGCATGCATGCTTTCATGCATGAACGAACGATGCCGGCCTCTCGACAGTCCATTCGACGCCAGTCAGAAACGACCCTTACTGCCTTGCTCCAGCAGTGCCGTCGCATCCGGTAGCAGCTCGCCAGCCAGGGTCGGCGGCAAATGTCCGGCAATGGCGTGTAGATAGCGTCGGCATGCCCGAAGTTCGACCCAGGAGCCGCATTCGGGTCCAAGTGGTCAGAACTCGAGTTCGATATCAAAGTTGGTCGAAAGGTATGGGGGAGCGTTTTTGATCGTCCGGTTTGGCTATACCTCGACCTGAGCTGAGGAGTGCAGGGGCATTACGTCAGTCTGGGGCTTGTTGCCCTCATTGTCATCCGCACCCACTGATGCTGGGGATATCGGCCCTAGTGGCCCTGCGGCAGGGCTGATAGTCCGGCGTCCTCCGCTTCGTGCCCGGCCTTCGCGCCAGCCAGGCAGGCTTGCATCCAGTTCCGCCTCCTTGGCAGGGTTCAGGGTGCCGTGGCGGTGGTTGATCCGTTGGCTGTGCAGCCATACGCCGAGGATCCGTTCCTGTTCTGTGGCGGCTTTTTTGTGCAGGGGCCAGTTATTGCCGGCGGCCCGGTATGTCGCGAGTTCGGCCAGCCGGCGGTCCCAGCGGGCTGCGTTTACCTCGCTCTGTGTCGGCTGTTTGTTCCAGCCCGGAATGACATTGAGGCCTTGATAGGCGGGGGAGAGGGTGCCAGCGGCGGCGTCTTGCCGGCGGTGGTGCAGCCACACGCCCAGGGCCCGTTCCCGTGCTGTGTTCCCGCCGGTCGTGGGCAGCTGTCCCTGTGTCTGGTGGAAAGCCAGGACATCGTGGAGGTTGCGCAGTCCGGCCCGGTTGTTGCGTGGTGCCTTGCTGTGCGCTGTTCTGTGCTGGTCTCGGAGCCCGGGCTCCTCTTGGGCTGCGAGGTGTAGGTGGTACCGGATGGTGCTTGCGGCCAGGCCGGTGGCGGCGGCGATCTTCGGGGCGGGGATGCCTTTCCGGTACATTTGCACGAATTCAGGGTCCGGTGCCCGGCGGTTAGTCCTGGTGACTGGCGGTCTCGGCGGAGCGTGGCCTGTTGAGGGCTGGTGTGCTCGCGAATCGGTGTGCATCTCAGAAGCCTAATCTGCAGGGGCTGTGCTGGCCGGACAGAAGCAAGCCGCTTTGAACATGGCGGCTGTAGGCGGGTATGAACCGTTCGGTCACACCAACGATTGGTGCCCTCAAGGGTCGGTCACAAAAGCCCGTACCCTACCCGGTATCTGGCACTGCGGGTTCTGGAGTCGGTCCGTTCTCGCGGTAAGGACGGCGAGCATCCCGTTCGGGCCTACCCTTGCCAGGAATGTGGAATGCCACCTACTGGCACCTGAGGTCCAAGAGGCTCACTGGCATAGTTCCTGTCTGGGGGCGGCGGTTTCGTTGCCGGGCTGGGGGGGTGATCCCGCTGGACGGGCGGGCCCGCACGTAGGATGGGTCGGTGTCCGACGAACCCTAGAATCGCCGGTTTCTGACCATTGGCCAGGCCGCCGAGGAGCTGAACGTCTCAGTGGCCCAGGTCCGGTCCCTGTTGAGGATCGGTGAGCTGTGCGGGATCCAGGTTGGCGGCAGGGGCCTGTGGCGCGTTGGGGTCAACGACGTCGAAGACTTCATCACGGAGGCGTACCGTCGCACCGGCGAACGCATTGCCGCTGGCGAGCTCACAGAAGACGGGGAACCGGATGGGGAGTAAGCGCGCAGGGTCCCGGCCAGCGTCTCTAGAGGGGGGGCCGGGTCCCGGCCGCGTACTCTGCCGTACAGTGTCCATGGCACCCATCAGCGGCACCAGGGACTGGCCGCTATCGGCCGCCGGAGAGATCCGCGGAGATGATTGCGGCCGTGGTCACGGCGGCCTTCCGCACCGAGTCCAGGTATGCCGCCGGGTCCGGCCGGACCGCGACCGGCTGGGCTTGCAGGGAGACATTGATGGCGGCGACCGTTTTGGGTCCGTCATGGACCGGCGCGGCGATGGACATGAGCCCGGGTTCGAGTTCCTGGTCCAGCAGGCACCAGCCCTGCGTCCTGACGGTATCCAGTTCTGCGAGCAGTTCTTTCCGGGTTCCGATGGCATGCGGGGTCAGTGGCCGGATGTCAGTGCTGGCGAGGTACTTCTCGAGCCCGGCAGGTGGCAGGGCCGCCAACAGCACCCTGCCCATCGAGGTGGCGTAGGCCGGGAAGCGTGTGCCGACGGTGATACTGACGGTCATGATCCGGCGTGTCGCGACCCTGGCGATGTAGGCGATGTCCGTGCCGTCCAGCACTGCGGCCGACGTCGATTCCCCCAGCCGGTGGGAGAGCTCCTCGAGGTGCGGTTGGGCGAGTTGCGGCAGCGACAGCCCGGACAAATAAGCGAACCCGAGCTGCAGCACCTTGGCGGTCAGGGCGAAGATCTTGCCGTCGGTCCGGACGTAGTCCAACTCCACGAGCGTGTACAGGAACCGTCGGGCGGTGGCGCGGGTGAGGTTCGTCCGGGCCGCCACCTCGGTGAGCGTCATCTTCGGATGGTCCGTGTCGAAGGCGCGGATTACCGCCAGTCCGCGCGCCAGTGACTGTACGTACTGGTCACTGGCCACCGGCGCGCCGTCGGCCCTTGCGCTTTTTTCTGCGTTAATCATGTCCATGCCTCTCGATCCCGCTTTACTTTATCCGCGTGGGCGGCACCTCAGCGTGCAGATGCGGCCCTGAGCGGCACGGGGACCATGTCCTGGAGTTCCTCCAGGGTGCAGCCAAACGTCTCACGGACCTCGACGCCGCCGGGTCCGGTCAGGAACACGGCCTTGTCGGTGTAGACGCGGGTGACGCAGCCGATCCCGGTCAACGGGTAGCTGCACGCCTCGACGAGCTTGGAGGCACCGTCGCGGGTCAGGAGTGTCATCATCACGAACACGTCCTTGGCGCCGGTGGCGAGGTCCATGGCTCCGCCGACGGCGGGGATCGCGTCCGGGGCGCCGGTGTGCCAGTTGGCGAGGTCGCCGGTGGCGGAGACCTGGAAGGCGCCGAGCACGCAGATATCGAGGTGTCCGCCGCGCATGATCGCGAAGGAGTCCGCGTGATGGAAATAGGATGCCCCGGCCAGTTCGGTCACGGGGATCTTCCCGGCGTTGATGAGGTCACCATCGATCTGGTTGCCGGTGGCTTCCGGGCCCATACCGAGCATGCCGTTCTCGGTGTGGAGCGTGATGTTCTGTGCCGGGGCCAGGTAGTTGGACACGAGGGTGGGCTGGCCGATGCCGAGGTTCACGAAGGATCCGGGGGCGATGTCGCGGGCCACGAGGCGGGCGAGATCGTCCCGGCCCAGTGGTGTCCCGCTGGTTTGGATCGATGCTGTCTGGGTGCTCATGTCAGGCCACCTGTTCTGCCGTGCCGGGGGCGCCGATGCGCACGACGCTGTTGATGTAGATGCCGGGGGTCACGATGTTTTCCGGGTCGAGGCCGCCGGTGGGGACGATTTCGGACACCTGGGCGACGGTGTGCCGGGCCGCGGCTGCCATGATCGGGCCGAAGTTCCGGGCGGTCTTGCGGTAGACGAGGTTTCCTTTGCCGTCGGCCGTGAGGGCCTTGATGAGGGCGATATCGGCGTGGATGGGGGTTTCGAAGACCTGCCATTTGCCGTCGAGGAAGCGGGTTTCCTTGCCTTCGGCGAGCATGGTGCCGTAGCCGGTGGGGGTGAAGAAGCCGCCGATCCCGGCGCCGGCGGCGCGGATCCGCTCGGCGAGGTTGCCCTGGGGGACGAGTTCGAGCTCAATTTCACCGGCGCGGTATTTCGCGTCGAAGTGCCAGGAGTCGGACTGCCGCGGGAAGGAGCAGATCATCTTCTTGACCCGGCCTTCCTTGATGAGCAGGGCGAGCCCCTGATCGCCCTGGCCGGCGTTGTTGTTGACCACGGTGAGGTCCGTGGCGCCGCAGTCCATGAGGGCGTCGATGAGTTCGAACGGCTGGCCCGCGTTGCCGAATCCGCCGATCATTACGGTGGAGCCGTCCTTAATTCCGGCGACGGCCGCGCCGACGGTGTCTACGAAGTTCAGCATGTCCTAGCCCTTTACTGTGACCGATTTTGCTGACGTCACGGCGGGTGCGGTGACGTTTTCCAGGACCACGGCCAGGCCCTGGCCGACGCCGATGCAGATCGCGGCGACGCCCCAGCGCTCACCGGAGGCCTGCAGTGACCGGGCCAGGGTGCCGAGGATGCGTCCGCCGGAGGCACCGAGCGGGTGGCCCATGGCGATGGCGCCGCCGTGCCGGTTCACGATGGAGGCGTCGATGCCCCAGGCGTTGATGCAGGCCAGGGATTGCGCGGCGAAGGCTTCGTTGAGTTCGACGGCGCCGACCTGGTCCCAGCCGATGCCGGCCTTCGCGAGGGCCTTGTTGGCGGCCTCGACCGGGGCGTAGCCGAAGTACTGCGGATCGTTCGCGTGCGCGCCGCGGCCTGCGATCCGGGCCAGCGGCTCCAGGCCGAGCAGCCCGGCGGCGCTCTCGGAACCGAGCCAGGCCGCGGACGCGCCGTCGGAGAGCGGGGAGGCGTTGCCGGCAGTGACGGTCCCGCCCCCGGTCCGGAAGACGGGTTTGAGTCCGGCGAGTTTCCCGGCGGAGGAGCCCGCGCGGATGGCCTCGTCGCGGACCAGGTCCGTGCCCGGCACCGGGACTACGAGGTTGTCATAGAACCCCTCATCCCAGGCCGCGGCGGCGAGGTTGTGCGAGTTGGCAGCGAACTCATCCTGCGCCTCGCGGGTGACGCCGTACTTCTCGGCCAGCCGTTCGGTGGCTTCGCCGAGGGAGATGGTCCACTCCTTCGGCATGGCTTGGTTCACCAGCCGCCAACCGAGGGTGGTGGATGCGAGGTTGAGGTCCCCCGCCGGGTAGGGCTTCTCGGTCTTGGGCAGCACCCAGGGGGCCCGGGACATGGACTCCGCGCCGCCGATCAGCATCAGTTCGGCGTCGCCGGTGTTGATTTGCCGGGAGGCGATGATCGCCGCGTCCAGGGAGGAGCCGCAGAGCCGGTTGACCGTGGTGCCCGGGATCGAGACCGGCAGACCGGCCAGGAGGGTGGCCATCCGGGCGATGTTGCGGTTTTCCTCGCCGGCGCCGTTGGCGTTGCCGAAGATGACCTCGTCGATGCGTTCGACGTCGAGGTCCGGGGCGCGCTTCACGGCTTCGCGGATGACATGGGCGGCGAGGTCATCGGGGCGGATGGTGGCCAGTCCGGCGCCGAACTTGCCAAAGGGTGTGCGTACGGCGTCGTACACAAAAGCCTGATTCATGACTGGTTGTCCATTTCTGCGTTGTCCATTGATTGGAAGACCTGCTGGGCGGTCTTGAACGCGGTGTTCGCGGAGGGGACGCCGCAATAGATGGCGGTCTGGAGCAGGATTTCCTTGATCTCGTCCCGGCTCAGTCCGTTGGTGATGGCGGCGCGGATGTGCATGGCCAGTTCTTCCCAGTGCCCGTGCGCGACCATGGCGGTAATGGTGACGGTGGAACGCATCTTGCGGCTGATCCCGGGCCGGGTCCAGATGCCGCCCCAGGCGATGCGGGTGATCATGTCCTGGAAGTCTTCGGTGAAGGCATCTTTGGTCGCGTTGGCGCGGTCCACGTGTGCGGCGCCGAGGACCTCGCGGCGGACCACCATGCCGCCGTCGTGGATTTCCTGGCTGGTGGCGTCCGGCTGGATGACCCCGTTCCTTTCGGGGCCGGACGGTTCCGGGCCGGTCATTTGGTTGCTCCAGTGGATTCGGTCCAGTTAATGAGGCTCCGCAGCAGACCGGCAACGTGGGCAGGTGCCTCAAACGGCGCCAGGTGTGCCACGCCTTCGAGGGTCACGGCATTGGCGGTGCCGCCGCCGGCGGTGATTCCGTCGGCTATCGCCTCGGCGAAGGACGGCGGGGCCACGCTGTCCTGGGCGCCCGCGACAGCTTGGGTGGGAACGCTGATAGTGCCCAGTTCGGCCCGGACGTCGAAGCCGGCGAGGGCCTCGCAGCAGAAGGCGTAGCTGAACCGGTCAGCGTCGCGCAGGCTGTGCAGGAGCCGGCTGCTCAATTCGGGCTCGCGTTCCATAAAACCCGGCCCGAACCAGCGCTGCGCGGAGCCCTGGATCATCACCGGGGTTCCCTGGCTGCGCACGGTTTCGGCGCGTTCCAGCCACCCGTCGGGGGTGCCGAGCTTCGCGCCGGTGCATTGCACCGAGAGGCTCTTGAGCCGTTCGCCGTGCTTGATGCCCAGCTGCAGGCCGGTGGCGCCGCCGAGGGAGACACCGGCATAGTGGAACGTTGATCCGGGGGCGATCGAATCAACCAGTTCAACGACGGCGTCGGCAAGTTCGGGGACCGTAAACGTTTCCGTCGCCGCCGGCGAGACGCCGTGGCCGGGCAGATCCCAGGCGACGACGTCGAGCTCGTCCCCGAGCAGGGCGCCGACCTGGTTCCACAGCAGCGTGGAGGTGCCCAGGGACGGGCCCACAATGAGGAGGGGTTTGTCTCCCAGCGGACGCGGGGGCGAAAGCAGCACTGCCTTGACTGTTGGTTTAGCCACGATCGGCTCCGTTCAGGTCGGGGGTTGGCGATGATGTGTGGGCTTCCGCGCCGCCGGGGCAGAACTCCGGGTACGCGGCAAGGATGCGGCGGGAGATCTCGGCAGCCTGGCCGAGGTAGTTGGCCGGATCAAGCAGTTCCTGCAGCCGGGCATCGGAAAGCAACTCAGTCGGGACGGCGGCGCGGAGCAGCCGGCGGTAGGTGGATCCCGGGGCCGGGGCCGGGACCTGGAGGGTCTGGTCCACGACGGTTTGCAGCTCCTGCCGGCCGTCGGAGCCGTCCCGTGCAGCAAGGAGCGGGGCGACGGCGGCCGTGACGGCTTCGCTGAGCAGCAGCGGTCCGGAAAGTTCCAGGTTGCGGCGCATCGCTGCGGGGAAGACCCGCAGGCCCTCGGCAAGTTCGCGGAGCTGGGCCGCTGCGCCGAGGCCGAGGCGGAGCAACTGGCGCAGCGCCGGCGATTCGCTGTGCCAGGCGCCGTCCGGGCGTTCGTCGTTGAAGGTGGCGGCGGCCAGATGCAACTGGGCTGCCAGGATCGCATCCGGGATGGGGTGGCCGGCGCCGTCGTACACAGTGCCCTGGAGCCGGATGGAGCCCGCGGAGCCCGGGGCCAGCAGCTCCCGGTCCTTGCTGTAGGGCAGGGCGTAGCCGTAGAACGGGCCCACCGTCTGGCCGGGTGTCGGTATGAGTGTGGTGGGGTTATTCATGGTCGTCGCCTTCCGCTCCCAGGGCCTCGTTTTCGGTCCAGGTCCGTTTGGATCCGGTCAGGACGCGCGGAGCGCCGGCCGCGGGCCCGGGGTTGGAGATTAGAATACCGCAATTGTTCGCATATTGCACGCATGTTCTACTGACGAACATTGTGTGGCAGCTTATGAGTAATCGGCCCGACGGGGGCGTCAACTTCACGAATCGGTTTGTGGTCCATTGCTGCAATGGTGGCCAGTAATGTCATCACCGATTCCGGCTCATCCTCAAAAGTCATACCTGTCGCTTGAACGAAGCGAGAGGCCCAGCCCGGCCGGGTAGTGGCCGGGCGCCGGAGGGGCTTCTAGTCCTTCCAGCCGGGGTAGGGGTTCTGGTTTTGGGCGGGTAGTTTTGCGGCGGTGGCGCGGAGGCTGTCCGGACCGTGGGACTGCCCGGAGGCGGGTCAGCCGGGCTCGTGGGAGCATGGCCTCATGGCAAATTCCTAGTCCGGCGACTCATCGCTGGACAGGCTGGTGTGCATCCTGAGCTCCTTCGATGCCGGGTGGCCCCGGTACCAGGTAATGTGGTCTTCCTTGATGAGGCTGGCATGGTCGGCACAGAGATGTTCGCCGCCGTCGTCACCATCGCGGAACAGCACGGCGCTGTGGTCCGCGCCCTGGGGGATGACAACCAGCTCTCCGCCGTTGGTTCCGGCGGCGCGCTGCGGTACTTGAAGAACACCGTGGGTGCGGCCGAGCATGTTCAACATCAGGCGTCCGGTGGTGGTTTACGGGTCAATGCCGTCGGCGATCGAGCGGACCATTGTCATTTTCATAAGGCGACTGCACGAAATGTCAGAAGCCGTCTGCACAACTGAGGTCGGAGCCATCCGGTGCGCCGGTTCGGGAAGGCAGCCGCCAAAACCTGGCTATGCCTAGCAGGGAGTGCCTTCTTCATACCACCAGCCGGCCCAAGCGGATGAGGTTAGACGGCCCCCGGCTGGAGACGATGCCTCGGCCCATGAGGAGGCATCGAGGTTGTGCTCTTGATGCAGCATCATTGCCAGGTGGTTCAACAACGGGAGCATGGTCTGCTTTCTTGATGGGCCGGCGTTGTGGCGGGACGGCAACGTCTTGCCCGTCGACGTAGTTGCGGGGAGTTTTTTGTCGGATGGTCAGGTGCCGTTCTGTGCCGGGTTGGTTCCGGCTCCGGCTGCATGCAGCGGCCTATCAAGGTCCGCTGTGCCGGCATGGTGGGAAATATGAGTTTGGCGGCTGTGGGGATCTGGTCCTCGTTGAAGCGAGATCACGCAGCGCGCATGGGGCGTTGAGGGCTTTGTGCAGGCATGAGTCCTGTGGGCACATCGGAGTTGCCCGGTGCCGCTGCGATGTGCAGTTCGGGGTCCGGGGCGGCCGGGACGTTGAACTCCGCGGCGTGGGTAGGCGAACGGCACCACAGCTGGCCTGCACCGCAGACCCGGCTGCGGTGCAGGCCGCGCCGGACGCTTATGCCTTGGCAGTTCCGATGCCGATGACGTCGAGGTCGTGGCCGATCACGAGCTGCCCGTCGAAGCCCTTGCCGCAGGCCGCCCAAACTTCGTCGGGCCTGTTTCCCGGCACAAGGTGCGAGAGAACAAGTGTTTTGGCACCCGCTTCCTGGGCCACGGGGCCGACGTCCTCGATCAAGGTGTGTGCCTTGACCAGGTGTTCATACAGTCCTTCCTGTGCCGGTGTGCGGGGAGTCGGGAAGAGGGATTCCGGCCAGGTCTTGTCAATCACCTCATGCACCAGCACGTCTGCATCCTTGGCCAACTTGATGATGTTGGGGGTCTTGCCCGTGTCTCCGGAGAACACCACCGAGCCGTCTGCGGTGTCGAAGCGGTAGGCCAGGGCAGGGAACACGGGGGCGTGGTTCACGAGGATCGCCGAAACCTTGACATGGTCGTCCTCGTAGAAGGTGAACGGGTCCATTTCAGGGCAGGGATCCGTATTCGGACTCTTCAGGTACTGCGCGGGAACGGGCACGTCGTGGGCCTCCCACAACTGCTCAGGGCGGGGTTTGCGGTTGTCGAAGAGCCTGTCGTTGAAATCGGTGGCATAGGCCTGCACGATCAGGTCCGTCATTTCCTTCGTTCCCGGCGTCGGGTTCCCCGGACTGACAGGTTCGGGGGGAACACCGGCGCCGAAGAGCGCCGGGACCTGGCCCCGGTTGCCCGGCCCCCAGATGGGGATCTTCTTGACGGACTGGAGCCCGTTGTAGAGGCCTTCGCTGAGGATGTTGTTCAGGTCGACAACATGGTCCGAGTGGAGGTGCGTGAGAAATATTCCGGCGAGCACATCGAGCGGCCCGTCCAGGTCCTTGTCGAAGTTCGGCCCGAGTTTCGCCGCCCGCAACTGGCGCATGACCCCGTGGCCGGCGTCGATGAGATAGTAGCGGTCTCCGACGACAAGTGCCGAGGAAATGCCTTCCCGTGTTCCGCCCGGCCAGTAGGGCGGGCCTCCGGAGGTGCCCAGGAGCACCAGGCGGGTGCGGTGGCCGTCAGCGGGGGAAGGCCCGAATGTCCTGGCCGTCGCGGTCGCTCCGGCACTTCCCGACGTCGGCGTGCAGGCCGTGAGCGTCACGGCCGCGGCCCCCAACCCGAAACTGGCAAGCATGCGTCTCCGGGAGACTCCCGCCGATTCCAGGCTTCCGAGTACATCGCACATGAAGGTGACTCCTGTCAGTTTTCTGATTCCCGCAGGCGACTCTGCCTGGCGGGCGGGTGTGTTTGTTATGCGAGAGGCACCCCCGGAACTGGTCCGGGAGTGCCCCCCCATGATTGATTTGTGTGAGCAGGCTCAGCTGCGTTTGAGGAAGAGGCTGACGTCGTCGTTGCTGATCAGGTCAGGCACGGTCCAGCCGTCAAGGTCGTATTCGGCCAGGCAGAGGTCGGCGAAGCCCTTCATGGCGTCGGTGGTGCCCTGGGCCTGGGCGGCGAAAAGGATCTCGGCCTTGACGTTCTCGTGGTTGCCGGAGTAGTTCCGTTCGTAGAGTTCGTGCCGGCCGCCGAACTCGGTGCCGATCGAGTCCCAGAGCAGCTTCATGAGCTTGACCCGGTCCACGGCCTCCACACCGTCGGAGCCGCGGACGTACTTGTCCAGGTACGGGCGGATCTCCGGGGTCTTGAAGTCCAGGGCGGAGGAGTTCAGGTAGATCAGGCCGGAGGCGACGTCCTGTTCGATGATTTCCTTGATCCGCGGGTAGCCGATCGCCATGAACATCCGGTAGGCCAGGCCGTAGTCCAACTTGGGCAAGACGGTTCCGTTGGGGCCCGCGTCCGGATTGAGCGTCATACCGTCGATGAGTGCGCGGAACATGTTCCGCCAGCCGAGCACCTCGCCTACGCGGGTTTGGACGCCGCGGAAGTCCTGGGTGCCGGCAATTTCCAGGGCCTTCATCAGCAGCCCCGCGATGAAGTCCAGTTTGGTGGCGAGACGGATGACGCCCTGGAACGTGAAGCGGTTGATGAAGCCTGTCTGCGGGAAGAAGTTGTTGATCTTTTCCACATCCCCGTAGGCGAAGACGTTTTCCCAGGGGATCAGGACCTTGTCGAAAACGAACACGGAATCGTTCTCGTCCATCCGGCTTGATAGCGGGTAGTCGAACGGGGTGCCCATCACGGCGGCCTGGTGGCTGTACGAGGCACGGCTGATCAGCTTCACCCCGGGCGCGTCCATCGGCACGGTGCAGATCAGCGCGAATTCCTTGCGCTTGATGGGCAGCCCGTAGTGCGCGATGAAGTTGTAGTTCGTGATCGCCGATCCCGTGGCAACCACCTTGGCACCGGAGACAATCAGCCCGGACCCGGTCTCCTTTTCGACCTTCATGAACACGTCACCGACCTGGTCCGGCGGGAGGTGGCGGTCCACCGGCGGGTTGATTATGGCGTGGTTCCAGTACAGGACCTTTTCCTGGGATTCCTTGTACCAGCGCTTCGCGTTCTCCTGGAACGGCTCGTAGAAGTCCGGCATGCCACCGAGGGTACCCAGGAAGGCGGCCTTGTAGTCCGGGGAACGGCCCAGCCAGCCGTAGGACATCCGCGCCCAGGTCTCGATGGCGGTGCGGTCTTGCTTGAGGTCCTCGACGCTGCGCGGGGCGCGGAAGAAGGACATGGTCTTGCCACCGGAGCCGGTGTCCGTGGGGACCATCAGCTTGTCCTGCAGCTCTGGCTTGTGCATGGCGTCGTAAAGCCGGGCGGCCATGCGGATGGAGTTCCGGAACGCCGGGTGGGTGGTCACGTCCTTGACGCGCTCACCATAAATCCACACTTCACGGTCGTCCTTGAGCGAGTTGATGTATTCATCCCCCGTCATTGGCATCTTCGGGTTGGCGGGGGTGGTCCTTTCATCCATGGAGGGGACAGATGAAGGAACATTCTGGTCCAGGGTCTCGGTCATGATGTTTCCTTTCAGGAAAAGACTGCGGAGGGGGTTACGGGGTGGTGAAGGGTTTGAAGGAGCTGGAGCCGGCAAACCAGCCGGACTCGGGGGCGTCGCCGGAGTGGTCCCAGGGGGCGCCTTCAACCAGCCTTCCGATTTCGCGGAACTTTCCGCCGAAGAACAGGAGCGGGGGCCGCTGGGTGATCTCCATGGCGATGACTTCGCCGACGACGATGATGTGGTCGCCGCCGTCGTAGATGTTCCAGGGCCGGCATTCGAGCGTTGCCGCGTTCCTGGTCAGCACCGGAACGGTGCCGTCGACGGTCCATTCCGGTTCGTCGTCCATGACTTTGCCGGCGAAATGCAGGGCCACGTCCATCTGCTCCAAGGAGAGGATGTTGATGGCGAAGGGTGCTCCCTCCAGGTACCGGGCGGCCCGGGACGTGCGGGTCAGCGTCACTTGGGCCAGTGGCGGATCCAAGGAGACGGCGGTGAAGGCGTTGACAGTCGCGCCGTGCGGGACGCCGTCGTCCGAGCGGGTGGTGACCACCGTGACGCCGGTCGCGAACGTCCCGAAGGCGTGGCGCAGTTCGCGGGTGTCAATAGGGGCCATGACTGCTTGCTGAGTCACTGCTGCCTCCTTAGATCTGGCCTGTTTTGGCAAGGCGGTATCAGGGTGGGTGGTTTGTTCGGGCGGGCCGCTTGTTTGCGGTGCTCGCGGCCCTCCCGTAGTGAATCGGCGTGTCCACCGGGTAGTCCCGGGTGTCAGTCCTGTGGGTCGAGGACGAAGTTGTAGGTGACCTCGCTGCCGGCACCGTCGGTGCGGTCGCTCGGCGCCAGGACAAGTTCGGGCTTGACTGCCGAGGCGATGTCGTCGGCGACGTGTTCGTCGCCTTCGAAGTACAGCTGCGTGGTGATGAGCTGGTGTTCCGGTGCGGAGACTTTCAGGTGGAGGTGGGCCGGGCGCCAGGCGTGCCAGCCGGCTGCGGCGATGAGCTGGCCACAGGCTCCGTCCGTGGGGATTTGGTACGGGGCCGGCTGCATCGTGTTGATTTGGAAGTTGCCGTCCTGGTCCGCCACCACGGTGCCGCGGAGGTTCCATTCCGGGAGGTTGGGGGCGAACTGCGAATAGAAGCCGAGGTCGTCCGCGTGCCAGATTTCGATCTTGGCGCCGGCAAGCGGATGGCCGGCCACGCTGGTGACCTTGCCTTGGAAGAGCAGGGGGGTGCCGGGCTCGTCCTCGCGCATGGGGAGTGTGGCCGGGGTGTTCTGTTCGGGCGAATTCGGCAGGTAGTAGGGGCCTTCGATGGTGCCCTTGGAGCCGTGCCGGTTGGTGTTGGCCACTTCCTCCACGGAGTGCTCCACCCAGACATCCAGGAACAGCGGCCACTCGCCGTCTTCGCCGACCTTGATGAGCCATGCCTTGAGGGCGTTGTACTCCTCGTAGCTGACATGTTCTTCAAGAACGATGTCGTTGATGGCCTTGATGACCCGGCCTGCGAGCTTGTTGACCCGCTCCTGGCTGGTTGCTGCGGTGTGAACTGCTTGTTCTCCCGGAACCGGGCGGTGGCCCCTGCGCCCGAAGAGGCCGCGGTTGCGTGAGTTTCCGTCGTCATGATGACTCCTTTGTCGCTGAACGTCTGAGCGGTGCTTGCCCGGTCCCTACCGAATCGGCCTGTTATGGCCGGGGTCACATCCTGCTAATGGAACAAGCCTAGGAGCCGAATTGGTTGAAGTGAAATACCTATTTGAGCCTTATTGAAACCTTATGCATATGAATACCGTGGAATGGGCCGTCAACTATTTGACGGCGGACGGATGCTTGGCGAGCGGGGTCACCTTCATGTCCATATAGGGGAAGAGTGGAAGCCCGGAGAGCAGCGTGTGCAGTTCATCGTTGTCGGCAACATCGAACACCGAGTAGTTGGAGTATTCGCCTGCGACGCGCCACAAATGTGCCCAGCGGCCGTCCCGCTGGAGGCCCCGGGAGTACTCCCGTTCTTCAGCCTTGATGGCTTCAGCTTTCTCCTGGGGCATGTCATGGGGGATAGTGACGTCCATTCGGACCAGATACAGCATGTCTTCTCCAAGGGGTTGGTTGTTAGTCCTGGCGGTACTTTTCCAGCTTGTCGGGATCAATTTCGGCGCCCACGCCTGGAACTTCGCGGACCCTGATAGCGCCGTCGACGATGCCCAGGGGATCGGCCAGCAGGTCATCTGTCATGTCCAGGAAGTTCGATAGCTCCCCGGCGCGCCGGGAGCTAGCCTCGAATGCCGCCCCAAAGGTGACTGTGGCCAGGCTGCCGACCTGCGTATCGATCTGGTTGCCCATGGTGACGTCCACGCCCAGGCCCTCGCAGAGCCCCAGAATCTGTTGTGCTTCCGTGAAGCCGCTCCTGGCCGTCTTGATGCAGACGGCATTGCTTCCGCCAGAGAGCAGCTCGCGGGACACATCGCCCAGGGTGGGCATGCTTTCGTCTCCGACGATGGGGATCTTCGAATGCTGAACCAGCCTCCGGCGCCCCAGGGCCTCGCCCGCATCGCAGGGCTCCTCAAGCATGGACAAGCCCAGGTCTTCGGTGCGGCGCAGCACCTCCATGGCCTCATTGGCGGTCCAGCCGCGGTTGGCATCCAAATAGATCTCCGTGTCCGGGCCCAGCCCCTGACGGAGCACCCGGCACGCCTCGATATCCAGCTCAAGGGGCCGCCGGCCGGTCTTTAGCTTGAAGGTATTGATCCCGTACACGCTGCGGAATTCCAGGGCTTCGTCCAGGAGTTGGGCGGCCGGTTTGAAGCCCAGCATGTGCGAAACCCGCATGCTGTCAGTGAATCCACCCAGCAGCTTGTGTACAGGAGTGCCCAGGGAAATGCCGATGACGTCCCACAGTGCGATGTCCAAGGCACCTTTGGCGGTGGGGTTGTTCACGGTCCGCCCAAGGATCTGCTGGATCTTTGACCGGTCCAGGGGGTCCAGGCCGATCAGTTGCGGTGCGAACACCTTGGTCACCACGGAGATGATGGAATCCTGGGTCTCCCCGTAGGTGTAGGGCCTGGGCGGGGTGTCCGCCACACCGACGATGCCGGTATCGGTGTACACGCGGATCAGGACATGCTCCGCAGTGCTCACCTGGCCGCTGGCGAACTTCAGGGGGCGAGCGTACGGGATGGCATAAGGGATGGCCTCAATGCGCTCAATCTTCATGGGCTGAGTCCTTTGTTGGCGGCGCTACCGGTGCGATGTTGGGCAGGGTGTCGAAGAGGGCGAGGAAGTTATCGATCAAGGGGGTCCGGTTGTTCCGGTTCCAGGCCACGGCCAGGTCCACCGGCGGCGGATTCCGCAAGGGGCGGAAGGCGACACCCTGGAAGGTGAACATCCGCGATGTCATGGGCACCAGGGCAATGCCCATTCCGGCCGCCACGAGAGAGAGCAAGGTGGAGGTCTCCTTCGCTTCCTGGACCATCCGTGGCTGGAAACCTGCCCGCCGGCAGGCGTCCACGAAAATCGTGTTCACGGCCGAATGCGTCGGATAGCCAATGAAGTCCTGTTCCGCAAGATCCTTGATGTCCAGCACGCCTTTTTCTGCCAGCTCGGAATCGGCCGGCAGGGCCGCCACCAACTCGTCCTGCTCAAGGAACTTCAGTTCCAACTCACTGGAGCGCACCGGCGGCCGCAGCACGGCGACGTCGAGACGTCCTTCCTCCAGTGCCGCCTCCATCATCGGGGTCAGCATTTCCCCCTGGACCGTTATACGCAGTCCGGGAAGCCGGCGGCGCGCCGCCTGCACGATGACAGGCATCAGCCGGTACGTGGCCGTGCCCGTAAAACCGGCCCGGATGACACCGGTGGCACCAGCACCCACCTGTCCGACGTCTGACTCAAGCGTCTCAAGCTCTTCCACGAGCCGCCGTCCGCGGTCCAGCAAGAGCTGCCCGGCGGGCGTGAGTTCCACCTTCCGGGTAGTCCTCATCAACAAGGGCGTCCCGAGCTGTTCCTCGAGCTGGCGGATCTGCTGGGATAGAGGGGGCTGGGCCATGTGCAGCCGCTTCGCTGCCCGGCCGAAATGCCGCTCCTCAGCAACAGCAATGAAGTATCTGAGATGACGCGTCTCCATTGAAGCCCCTTCACAAGTCCGACGCAGACAAAGTTCTCCGTCCCAAACAGATTAGAACGCACGGATTAGTAAACAGAAATACCCATTCTAATAAGAATGAGACGTTGCGAATATGAATCGTCGCCAGTCTTCGCCCCCGCCCCCGCCCCTGCCCCTCAGCTTGGGCGAGACAATACTCCCTCTCAAACGCCGCGTCAGAGATCGCCTGCCTGTCCATGCCGTCGCATCTTCCCTTGCCGCCATGCTTGTGCCGGGCGAACTCGGCCGGTGGTTCCGCTAAAACAGCTACCCCCTGGTCCTGAGCTCTTCGGGCGACATTCAGGGCGGAGGCACGCAAAAGTGGTTCTACCTCGGAGATATCGGCTTTGGGCGGATCTCCTGCCTTTCGCGGCAGGCTGCCTCTTGCTGGCCGTGCTGCTGGTGTTCGCTGCCACCGGTTCATGGAGCCCTTCGCTGTTCTGCAACCTTCCGTACTCGCCCTGAAGGCCGGCGCCGAAGGGTCGAATGTCGTTGTCATTTTCAAAAGGCGACTGCACGGAATATCAGAAGTCGTCTGCACAACTGAGGCCACTGCCATCCGGTGCGCCCGTTCGGGAAGGCAGCCGACGCCCCGAGAAGCCCCCGGGCGGTGCGCTGCGGAAACGAAGGATTCCGGGGAAAGCCAGGAATCGAGATTCGGCGGCCCCGTCATATGCCTGCCGACCGTCGTCCTGCAGCGGAGAATCGCCTGTATAGGGGGTCCCAGTAGTTTTCGCCGAAAATCGGGCGGATATGGGCCCGGAATGAGGGCATCACTTTGGCTGTGAAGGCTGATCGGGGTCTGAGGAGGATCGGCACGGAAATTCACGCAAGGGCATACTGGAGGTAATTCCGGGTGTGGGCGGCGAAATATTGCGGCTCTAACCGAGAACGTCGCCTGCACGTTTGATGGCCCGGTAGACGGTGGAGCGGGCAACGCCGAAGAGTTCGGCGATCTCCGTTGTGGTGTGCATGCCGCCCCGGTGGATGCTCACGAGGTGGGCTTCCTGCTTTTTGGAGAGTTTAGGCTGCCGGCCTCGAAGCTTGCCGTTGGCCTTCGCCACAGCCATGCCTTCGCGGGTCCGGGCGCGGATGAGGTCGGATTCAAATTCGGCGACCATGCCCAGGACGTTGAACAGCAGTTGGGTCTGCCGACTCGTGTGGGTTGTAGATGCTGCCGCCGATGTTGAGGGTCACGCCCTTGCGTGTGAGCTCGTCGGCGATATCCCTCGCATCCGGCAGGGACCGTGCGAGCCGGTCAAGTTTGGTCACGACGAACGTGTCGCCGCCGCGGCACGCGGCCAGGGCTTTTTCCAGCCCGGGTCGGTCGCGTTTGGTGCCGGTGAACCCGTGGTCGACGTGGACCATCTCGGCGTCGACGCCGAGGGCGTGGAGGCCATGGTGCTGGGCGGTGAGATCCTGGGTGCTGGTCGAGCAGCGGGCGTAGCCGATGACCATGCTTCGGACTGTAGCGTATAAGGCACCTTCACCGGGCATTAATTCGGGCAGGGTATACGGGAATCCGGCAAGGGCGGAAACACGCGGATGTGAAGAAGGCCCAAGGGCAGCGTCGGGACGTCCGGTGGACGACCGGCTAACGGGCACGCCGGAGCGGGTCCCCGGCTCTGCCGCGGTGCCCGCAGCTCTGTTGCTGGACCCGCCGCCGGCACGAGTCCAGGGCATCGCCGGCCAGACGGACGACGTGGAAGGGATCCATCACCGGGACCGCGTCGGGGAGTTCCTCGGCAGCGGCGCTTTTGAACCCGGAGAACCCGTCCATGGCGACGACCTCAACCCCGTCCCGCCAGTGCTGGGGGCGTTCCTGCAGCCAGGTCGCGAAGGCTTGTTTCGAGCGGCCCTGACCATGTCCAGCAGGCGGGAAGGGCCGGTGCCGTCGCGGATTGGGGTCAGGTCAATGATGACGGTGACGTACTTGTCTCCGCGGCGGGTGTGCCGCCAGACATGCTCATCAACACCGATGACTTTCACACCGGCGAAGCGGTGCGGATCATCGATCAAGACTCTCCGTCCTTCGGCCAGGACGGCCTTGTTCGCGGTATTCCAGGTGACGCCGAGTCCTTCCGCGATCCGGGCGACCGTGAGGTGTTGGCAGACGATGCCTTCCAACGCCCAGCGCAGCCCCCGGCGGGAGAGTTTCGCCCGCGGCTCGGCAGCTTTGGAAGTGTCCTGCCGCCACACGTGCCCGCACCCCGTGCAGCGGTATCGGCGGATACTGAGCAGCAGCGTGGTCGGCCGCCATCCGAACGGCTCATGGCCCAGTTCGCGGGTCACCGTGTCACGGGGAACGCCCTGGCACCCGCACTTCCGGCACCAGTCATCAGGATCAACAACACGGCAGGCAAGGACGGCACGGCCCGGGCGGACATACTGCCCGGTCACTTCGAGTCCGAGTCCGTCGAGGCGGCAGAATGTGGTCAGGTCAGGGCATTGGAAGGTAGCGTTAAACACGAGGGCCTTGCGGTAGAAAAATCAAGATCTAGACAATCCGATTCTCTCCCAAGGCCCTCACCTCAGCCGAAACAACCTCCCCGCCCCGGACTTCTCACGCGGCAGCGCCGATTACACTCTCAATTCTGAAGAGACGGTAAAGTGGTCGTTGCCCTGGTACAGGCTGGGCATACCCGTACTTGTGGACCAACCGCTACCTGTGTAGCTGAACTGATTCAAACCCGCTCCGACGGTAGCGTCGTTCAGCGTTTGAGTGGCGGCTCCACTCAGGCTGGCAGACGTTAACCATGCGCCGACCAAAGCGGCAGCGAGCAACGTAGCCAGCCCGCGCCGCAAAATGGGCTCTCCTGACTCTTCCGTGGGTCAATTTCGGCCGGGGAGCACCGGTTTGTGACCACCGAGGCTAAGCATCGCGAGGGCGATGAGTGCTTCGGGTGATTTGAAGCCGAAGGCGATGCGGGTGATGAGTCTGATCTTGGTGTTCATCGATTCGACTCGTCCGTTGGAGAGCCCATGCTCGATCGCGGCGAGGATCGCGGCGCGGTGGTTGACGATGCTGCGTTGGAGCTTCACGAACGCGGGGATCCGGCACCGGCGCGCCCAGGCGACCCATTTATCGAGGGCTTCGGCGGCTTCGTCGTGGGGCAGTTTGAAGATGACCCGGAGTCCTTCCTTGAGGTAGTAGGCCCGGCCGAGGGTGGGGTCCGTCTGCACGATCCAGGCGAGCTTGACCTGCTGCTTCTCGGTCAGGTTCTCCGGGTTCTTCCAGAGCGCGTAGCGGGAGTTCTTCAGACCGGCTGCGCGGGCACTGTCCGGGCGGGGCGGCGCGTCTTTCGCGGGCCGGCCGCGGCCGCGCTTGGCCTCGGTGGTCCGGGCCGCTTTGCGGGCGTCGTTCCACGCGGCCCGGCGCACCTCGTCGAGGGCTTCGGTGGCCCATTTGACGACGTGGAACGGGTCGGCGCAGCGGACCGCATTCGGGCACCGCTGGGCCACGACAACGGCGATCCACGCGGCCCCGTCGGCGGAAACGTGCGTGATCCGGGCGCAGCGCTCTACCCCGAGGGCGTCGAAGAACGTGCCCAGGGTGGCCTTGTCCTGGCCCGGGGCCGCCCAGACCAGCCGGCCGCTGTCGTGGTCCACGACGACGGTCAGATACTTGTGGCCACGCTTGTAGGAGATCTCGTCGATGCCGATCCGCCTCAGGCCGGCGAACTGGTCGTGGAGCTTGCTGGTATCGTCCCAGACCCGGGTGATGATCGCCCCGACCGTGCGCCAGGCGATCCGCATCAGCTCCGTGATGGCGGTCTTGGACGTTTGCGTGGCCAGCCAGGCGACCTGCGCGTCGAAATGATGGGTGTGGCCGGCCTGATGCCGGGCCCACGGCACGGCGGCCACGGTCACGCCGTGGACCCGGCAGGACACCCTCGGGGCGTCGGCTTCCAACTCGACTCGGACCGCCCCGGCGTCCAGTGCCCGCCAGCGCCGTCGACCCTGGCCCTGGTCGTATTTCGGGCAACGGCGGCGGCAGATCCCGCACCGGTTCCGCATCGAGCCTGTCGGCCTGACAGAGGCGACCAGAATCCCCGTTTTGTCGTCCAGATCGATGGCCTCCAGCACCGTTTTCTCGACACCGAGCATTGTTCGCCATAGTCTTGCATTTCGCACGCCGTTTTCCCGTTCTAAAAGTTTCTGTTCCTTAGACAGTCAGAAACCTAGACAGGAAGCGGCGTGCGGTCGTTAAGGCGCTCTGAAAACGCCCACGGAAGAGTCAGGAGAGCCGCAAAAAATGGTTGAATTTATCTTCATGTGATCGCCTAAGTATTAACCATCACGGTACGCTCGTATTTCAAGACGGAATTCAGCTTCTTTCCGAAGTTATTTCCCGATGCTGAAGGCGTCGGTGAAGGTGTATCCGGCTGCGGGAACAAATCTCACGTCCATCCGCGTGCTGGTCACGGTGACATCCAAGGTTCCCAGGGCTGGATTTTCGTTGGTCCCGGACCAGGCGTCAAAGTAGGGCTTTTCGGGATCGTCGGTGTTGATTTCGCGGATGCTCTTGCCTCCGACGCCGATCGTGGTGAAAACAGTTCCCTTTCCTTTGGTCAGAGCGTCGTCGCTGTCAACCACGCACTCTGGTGTGACATCCCTGATAAACAGGTAGGTGCAGGTCCTGGTTAGGCCGAGCTGGTGCGTTCGTTGGTAGATGTGTTCATGGCCGGTCAGCACGAGATCCACATTTTTGCTGATCAGAAGGTTCGTCAGTGCTTGGCCTGCGTCACAGCCATAGTTCCCCATGCTGAAGCACGGGGTATGCATGCCCACCACTGTCCAGGGAATGTCCGCCGTACGGGCACCGTCAATGGCAGATTCGGTCCACCGCCACCGCTCGCTGTCCCTCGAATAGTCCAAAACGCCTTCCGGGAACTCCAGGCCGGGCGAGACCAGAATCAGCCTCACCAGTGGGTGCTCCTGGGGGACGTCCACGTACCACTGTTTGCCGTACTCGCCCTGCAGGCCGGGCAACTTGTTGGGCAGGCAGTTGGCGAAGTTCTCTATATGCCCCTCTTCACCATTACTTTCGTGGTTTCCTGCCACCACCTCATAAGGAAACTCCGGGCCGAGCTTTGCGGTGATTAGGTCACAGAATGCCTGCTCCGGGCCTTGCGCGTAGGACAGGTCTCCGAGGGTGACGTTGAAATCGGGTCCAAGTTCCTTGATTTTGTCGAGCACCGCTTTGGCGCCCTTTCCCATGCCGACGTCCCCGGCTGCCGTAAAACGCACAGACCTTCCATCGGGAGGCGCCGAACTCTCGGGTACGGCAAATTCGCAACCTGCCAACCCGCCACAGGTCAGGAAGGCCAAAACGACCGAGGCAACTACTTTCTGCCATGCCAGCATGTGACCACCATCCCTCGTTTTGAGTATTGTGTAGTGGTTCGTAAGGGTACGCCCTGGCAAGGACCGTTCTCGCGGGGATTCTGAATGCCGCCGCTCATGCGCAAAAGGTGCAAGAAGCGGCTTGCCAGACATAGAAGAGTCGTAGGGCTGCCAGCTGGCGGTCAGCTGGCTGGCTTGAGCGCGGTGCGCCAGGCTGCTGTCCCCCGGATTGCGCTTAAGGTCCAGGTTGCTGTGCCGGTGGCCCCGGCGGTTGCCTGCACGGCGTCGGCCTGTTCGGCTTCCTGGCCGCCGGCGGCTTCCCAGCGTTCGGTCCAGCCGCTGGGGGGGGTGAAGACCGGTGAGGCGCAGTCGCAGGCGATCGCGCCGATCAGCATGGCCCCGTTGGTTGCCGTGGTGATGCTGCCCACGGTGAGGCTCGTTTTAGTCCAGCTGGTGTCCACTGCGGTGACCACGCTGCTGTCCAGGGGTGTGGTGTTGTTGACTCCCCGGTAGGCGGTGATCCCGCCGCCCCATTTCACTGATGTGCTGAACGTCCAGGTGTAGCTGGCGGGGTCGGTGGCGCCTGCCACGTGGTAGTAGCTGAACAGGCGTGCGCCTGTGCTGACGGACAGTCCGTTGACGATGGCTGTCCAACCGGCGGGCGGGGTCATGGTCGGGTTCAGGTCGCCGGCGATGGAGGCCACCAGCACGTCACCGGCGGCGGTACCGGCCGGTGTGGGCAGCGTGGCGGTCGGTGTTGCTGTCCCCGAATACGTGGTGCTGGAATTTACTACCGTGATCCCCCCGGCGGCCGGTGGCGGGGTCGCGGCAGTGACGGTAATCGTGGCGTTGGCGGAAGTGGACCCTGTGCTGTTGGTGGCCGTGAGCGTGGCGGTGTAGGTCCCTGCTGCGGCGTAGCTGTGGGTAGGGTTCTGCGTGGTGGAAGTCCCGCCGTCACCAAAGGCCCAGGCCCAGGACGTCGGCGATCCAGTGGAGGTATCGGTGAAGGCCACGTTCAACGGCGCCGTGCCGGAGGTCGGGGTTGCTGTGAACGACGCCGTGGGCGCGGCCGGGGCAGGGGTGGGTGTGCCCAGCGGCCGGTCCGAGAACCAGTAGCGCTTGGCGACGTTGTCGGTGGCCAGCACCACGATCCCGGTGGAACTGTTCACGCTTTGTTTGGTGGTGGTTACGTCGTTCATGTTCGACGAGGAAGCACTTTGGATGATGGGCGTCCCGCGGCCGGAGGCGAAGACCGGGTTGTCCATGGAGGCGGTCTTTTCGTAGATGGCGCCCGGTACCCCTGACCACTTGCATCCGCTCACGGATGTGGGCGGTGCGGTCTGGAAGGCGTGGACCAGGTTGTTCTGGGTATCGAGCAGTATCTGCGGGCGGGAGACGCAGTCCCCGGCTACGGAAATCGTTGACTGGGTGAAGGCCCCGGTGCCGGGTTTGAAGACGAGCAGCAGCAATTGAGGCAGTTTCGGATCCGAGGAGGTGTCGTTCAGGCTGGTTTTGACTGCGGCGAAGACCCGGCCGGCGGTGTCCGCCTGCAGGGTTTTGAGGTTCAGGTGGTCATCGGCCTGCCCCTTGCCCTGAATGGCTGGTTGGAGCTTCCATGAGGAGGAGGCGGTCGGTGACGTCCCGTCGGTGCGGGTGGCCCACCACACGGACCCGGTCTTCTGGTCGCTCCACATCACGCCGATTTTTTTCTGCCCGTACGCCACGACGGCTGAGATGTCATCAGGTGCTGGGTGCGGGCTGGAGACAGGCAGGACGAAGGGAGTTGCCCAGCTGCCGCCCCCGGGCGCGGAGTAGTTGGCGTAAACGGTGTTGGTGTACCCGGCCGTGGAGTTCCCCGCGACCTGGGTCCACGTGGCCCAGATGACGCCGGTGGAGTCCTCATCGATGGTCATCGACTCGCTGCTGTTATCGGTGATAATGGTGGGGAAGCCGCTGTCCAGGGTGTAGGTGCCGTTGGAATAGCTGTAACGGTAGAGCCGCGCGGGCTGGCCGGACACCGAGTCCACCGGTCTCCCGTCGCTGGAAACCGTCACCACATGGGAGGCGATATACAAATGGGTGCCGTCCCAAAGCGTGTCCGACAAGGTGCTGCCCCGATTGTCGTTAAGCACGCCAGTGTCCACCCAGGACGCCGTGGCACGGTTCAGACGGTAAATATGCCATCCACTGCCCGTAGTCCACATATTCGCCCACCAGGAACCGTCATTCCACCACAGCTTGCTCTGCGGCTTATCAGAAGTCGGCGGATTGCTCACCCCGGAGTACGCGATGCTTTGGGTGCCGTAGGCCGGGTCCGCTACAGCTTTCCCCGGCACACCGAGAAGGGCACCGGCCAGGATCAGAAACAGGACCAGGACCTGACCGGTGCGGAGAGTGAAAGAAGTAATTTTCATCGGACGACTCCTGGGCAGCAGCAACAAACACTCGAGGCAGGTCCGCCCGTCGTCCCAGAACCAGCGCCCGCACCACACCCATTAAATCCACAGCGTATGCCCACACCACCGGGCCCGGCAAGAACACACCTGTACCTAATCTGCCTCAGCGCAAATCACCCTCTACCTAAAGCTTTTCAGCGGGCGGCCGCCCCCAACAAGACATCGGCACACCGAATCGGCCAAACTCTGGATCCGGAGACTTCACCGATGCCCATCCTCGCCCGGATTACCAGAGGCAACTTCCGCCTCATCGACCGGCTCTTCACCCAGCTCGAACGGGTCAGGGAGATCAACGAACTCAGCATCACCACCCCCGACGTCATTGAAGCCGCAGCTCAACGCTCGTCATCGGAATCAGCTAAACCGCCAAACCGAGCTGCGAAAAACCGCCATTCCGAACTAACAGTCACATGTAGGTGTACTTTTGAGTTCCCGTAAGGGCCGCCCGCAAAACTGCCCGGTCAAGGATCCTTGAACGCACACCGAGAATTCAAAGCACGCGGCCCGAGCGAAGTGCATGGTTCGAGGGCAGGATGGAGAACATGGAAGTCATTGGGAGCCGCATCCTGCTTCATCCGTCCGAACCTGAGCGGAGCCACCGGTTTTATCGGGACACGTTGGGCTTGGCGATCTACCGAGAGTTCGGGAGTCGTGAAGCGCCGGGCCTCGTGTTCTTCCTGGGAAACGGTTTTCTCGAGGTCAGTGGACGGTCGACTGATCCGCAGGGCAGCGCCTTGGCGATCTGGATGCAGGTTCGCGACGTGCAGCTCGAGCACGATCGGCTCCTGGCGGCCGGGGTACCGGTGATCCGCAAGCCGCAGCAGGAGCCGTGGGGGCTGGTGGAGATGTGGATCGCGGACCCCGACGGAGTGCGCATCGTGCTCGTTGAGGTTCCGAAGGACCACCCCCTACGGCGCGACCAGCGGTGATCATTTCTTCTCTCGCGGCCGCCGTCCCGACGGCATCCTTTGCAGTGGAACGGATGTTCGAAGGGCCGAGCCGTAGCATTGGGCAGATGAAGGTTGGTAAGGTCCACGGACGCTCAGCGCGGAAACTGCAATGACCCGCGACAGGGATCGGGATGCTTCAAGGCGCCCGCGGCAGGCACGGCCACGAGACGCCCTTGGACGGCCGCTGCCGTACGGAAGCGCTGGCGTGGAGCCGACCTCCGAGGAGCCACTGCCCGCGGCGGAGACGTTGGTCTCGGCCCGGAGCCTGGTGGAAGCGGGCCGGCCCTTCGCCGCACATGAGGTACTTGAGGCCCGATGGAAAGCTGGGCCGGCCCAAGAACGCAACCTCTGGCAAGGTCTCGCCCAGATCTGCGTCGGGCTCACCCACGCCGCCCGGGGGAACAGCGTTGGCGCGCTCCGGCTCTTCGAGCGCGGTGCGGCCCGACTCGAGGAGTACGGTTCAGGCGAAGGGCCGACCTACGGGCTCGATTTGTCCGCCGTTGTGAGTTGCGCGCATGATCGGATGGGCACCGGCGGCTGAGCTTGCGACCAAGTTTGTTTGACCATTAACTTGTCCCATAAGGGGAACCTTCACCGGACAGTGCCACATTGCCGCTTTAATGGGGGCTGGCACTTGTCAGCTGGGTTCAACGGGCTCCTGCCTGAGCCGCCCTATGATGTCCTCATGAGTGAGCCCACCAGTGAAGTGCGTCCTAAACCGTGGCGTTGGCCGGGGATTTGGATGCGAGATGAGTCGTTTTGGCGCGACGTAGCGACTAGAACGACGGCGGGGCTGTTGGTAGTTGCCTGCACGTATATCTTTGCCGTAGCCGCTGGGTACCTACATGGCCCTGATGGACCAGACGCGTTGAGGGGAATCACTGCGTTCGCGTTTGTCGTTTCTTTTCTCGGATACGCATTTCTGGGGCAATCGTCGGGTGCCTCGCGCCGCTTTCGATGGATTGGGGCGGCAGTAGTTGTGGCGACATTTGTGGTGTTCGTCCTAACAAGCTTTGCGCTGGGGGGCAACCCCTTCTCCTTCTAGCAAGGGCAACGTAGGCCTAGTGGGGAGTGTCCTTCCTGTCCGTCCAACCCCCGGAGCAGATTGGGCCTACGCCATCCCCGCAGGGCTTCGGCACCCGCACCGTTCTCCCCGCCGTCGGAGGCCTCCTCAGTGGACACCTCATCGCCACGAGCGTGGCCGCCGCAGGAGTCGGGGCGCTGCTGGCCAGTTCACCAGTAATTTTGACAGGCCTCACCCTGGCTGGGGCGGCTCACCTGATCTGGCTCGGAATCGGCATGCTGAGGCCACCCCTCTGTGCCGCAAGCCGGACAGGAGCAGGCGAACCCGTCCAGGCTGCGCCAGGCCTTGACGGTTGCCGGCATCAGCGGACTGAACCCCAAAGTCTTCCTGTTGTTTCTGGCCCTCCTGCACAATTCACCTACCCCAGCGGATCCTGGCCCATCGCCGGGCAGATCGTGGGCCTCGGACTCGTGCACGTGGCCAGCTGCGCCGTCATCTACATTCTTGTTGGTACCGGCGCCCGCTCCGTGCTCGGCACCTGGCGGCCCGGATCGTCAGCCGCATCTCCGGACTGGCAATGATCGGCATCGGACTGTTCCTCTTCGTAGAACAACTCATGCAACTACTCCAGTAAACGAACGCCCGCCAAAAGAGCGTCCGGCGAGGGTCTCAGAAACGAAGGCTTCCGAGACGGCATCGAATCGAAAAGCAGCCTGGAGCTAAGATTCAGAAATTCTAGATGATCGCTATGCGGTTGGCGTTCTGTGATCAGTCGGTTCGTATCAGTGCCCGTAAGCTGGTCGATCAACGTGCCGCGGGAGGCTGCCGGAACGTTCTGCGCAGTTGCTGGCCACGGCTAGGTACGTAAGACCCGCACGGTGATATGGGCGCTGATGGGGGGATTACTGCAACCATGTTCCATGACTGCGATGGGGCACCTCGCCGAAATCCAGAAGCTTTACCGCTTGCTGTTGGATGTACAGGACAGGCTGGGGTACTTGGCTGAGGATGATCTCCTCACGCTGGCGCGGGATGCTGAGCAGGTGCACGGCACGGCGCGTAATGCCGTGGGCGTAGTGGTGCATCATCTGGACGCAGCACGGCAGGTGCTGGCGGTGCTGGAAACCAGGGACGCCGGCTAATCGGCGTCCCGGCGGGGCTGCGGCGGTGCCCGAGTTGAGGATCGCTGCGGCGGCGAAGTAGCAGACCGCAGGCTATGCTCCCCGCGAAGGTCAAGGGAGATGGGGGTGTGGAATCCTTGGGTGATGATGGCGCTGAGTTGGCAGTTGGTGACGACCGGTGTCTTCGTCGGTGGCGGCAGGTTGGCGGTTCCTCTGGCAGAGATCTGGCGCGTGGACCCGTTGACGCTTCGGGATGTGGTCGTGGACCGGCGGGCTATGAGCGCCAGGGTGGGGGAGTATCCGAGCTTGGAGCGGGTATGGGCGTCGTCCCTGCTGGGCCGTGACGGGCAGGCGGTTGCTGAAGGCCGGGTGCTGCTGGCTGGTTCGGCGGACCGGTTCCGGCCCTTGCTGGTGCTGGCCCATGCTTGCCGGCGTTCGCGCCGGTGGCATGAGACGGCGTTGCTGCAGGAAGAGGCCCTGCGCCTTGCTTCGTCACCGGCGCGGGAGGCTCTGGTCCGTTACAAGATCGGTGTGCGTTTCTTTGATGAAGCCCTCTACCGGGACGCGGCAGCTGAATTGGAATGGGCTTATGACCTGTACCGGGCAGCGGGCCGTGAACGCATCGCCACGCTTTGCCTGCCGACGCTCGAACGGGCGCGGGAGGTCCTAGCCTCGATCTTTCATCGGGGGGGTGTTACCGGGCGGCGTAATTAAAGCCTGGAGGGTGCCCTGACGTGGGAAAATGTAGTTACCACACAACATTTTTCATGACACATCAGGAGCACCCTGCAGGTGAGTTACTTTACCGGTTTTTACCCGTCTGTCCGTGTTGATTCTTCCGGAGACGGGGTGGTGTCTCAGGCTGGCGGTGTGGTCCTGACCTCGATGGTGAAGGTGGCTGGTCTTGGTGCTGGTTTGTCGGAGGCTTTAGAGCCGTGGCGCAAGCCCTTTGCCACGCACGACCCGGGCAAAATCCTCAGCGATCTGGCCCTGTCATTGGCCACGGGCGGCGACAGCGTCTCTGACGTTGACCGGCTCCGCAACGAGCCGGAGGTCTACGGGCTCGTTGCGTCGGATCCGACGATCAGTCGGCTGTTCAAGATCCTGGCAACGGTAAAGCCTGCCAAGGCGCTTGGGAATAGCAAGTTGATTTGGCCCCGGGTTAGTCGCTTGTTTTGGCCCCACCCCGGGTAGGGGTTCCCTGCTTGGTCGCCCGCGCGGCCGGGGCTATCCTTTCTGTGCTTGGCGGGTGGTTTTGAGGCGGTAGGAATCGGTGCCAGTGTTGATGATGTGGCCGCGGAACGTCAGCCGGTCCACGATGGCCGCCGCGAGGCGGGGATCGGTGAAGGTCTGGCCCCACTCGCTGAAGTTGGCGTTGGAGGCGCAGGCTATGGACGCACGTTCTTCCCTGGCTGTGATGATTTGGAACAAAAGCTCGGCGCCGTGGGTATCGAGTTTGACGTATCCCACCTCGTCAAGGCAGAGGAGGTCCAGTCGGGCGTACTTTGCGACGAGTCTGGAGAGTTCCTTGTTATCGGCGGCTTCGACGAGTTCGTTGACCAGCGCAGCGGTGGTGATATACCGGACGCGCCGTCCCTGCTCGGCGGCGGCGGTGCCCAGATCGATGAGCAGGTGGGTTTTGCCGGTGCCGGAGTCCCCGAGCAGGACCAGGGGCTCGCCGGCGTCGATCCAGGCTCCGCCGGCCAGTTGGGTCATTGTTGCCGGCGGCAGGTCCGGGATCTGGGTCAGGTCAAGGTCCTCGAGCCGTTTGGGCCGGGGAAACCGGGCTTCCTTGACCCGACGGTCCCGGCGCCGGTCCTCGCGTTCGTCGCATTCAAAGGTCAGTACCTCTGCGAGGTAGCCCTGATGGCTCAACCGCGCCCGGGCGGCCTCTTCGGCCATGGAAGCGGCGATCCTGGCGGTGCCGGAGACGTAGAGGGATTTGCAGGCCGCGCTGATCGCCGCCGCCGCGGCCGGCTCGCTCAGGCCAGCCAGCGACGGCCGTGCCGCCGCCGGACTCAACGGACTCACCGTGCGCCTGCGGCGGCGAGCAGCCGGTCGTAACCGGCCAGTGAGGGCGCCTTGCGTTCTGGCAGGTGGATGACACGGTCGGCGAGCCCCTGGGGCAGGGCCATGGCCGCAGGCGCGAAGGCGGCGTTGGCCCTGGCGGCAATCGCCAGATGGTCCGGGTCGTAATCCGCCGCTGCGATCGCCGCTTCCATGGCCACGGCTACCGGGCCGGCCGGAAGAGTCCTGGCCAGCAGCAGCACCCCGATCAGGGCCCGGGTCCCGGGGCCGTCACCGAGCTGGTGGCGGGCCTTGTCCCAGAACCTTTGGTGAGTGGCGGTGAAGGCACCGGACGCCCGCGCCGCGACCAGGGCGGTGGCCCCGGCCATCGCGCCGGGCTTGCGGGTCAGGACTTCCAGGTAGTGGTCGAGTTCGAGCACATGGGCGTACTTGTGCACGGCGCGCACGTGAGCTGCGATCCGCGCGCCGTCGGCGAAGACCTCAATGAGTGCCGCCCCGACCCGCACGCTGACCCGCCGGCCAGCATAGGCGACCGGCACGGAGTAATAGCACTGCCGCACGCAGACCTCGGCCTTGTGGTTGGCCTTGACCGAGACGGTGGGCCCAGCCTCGAAAACATCCGAAGGCAGCGGCACCAGCTCCGGGGTCTCAGCTGCGGCCGCGGCACCGACGGTGACCGGGCGGGCGGAGATCACCCGGTGGTCGTCCCGGTCCTCGCAGGCAGCCATGAATCCGTTCAAATCCGCCAGGGTCGCGAACTCGGGCACGGGAGTGAGCCAGCGGCGCCGGAACCGGCCGACCTCGCCCTCCACGCCGCCTTTCTCGTGGGCCCCGTCAATGCCCGGGATGCAGAAGAATGAGTCGAAACCGTAATGGGACCTCATGGCGATGAACCGCGGGTTTTCCACTCGCTCCCGGCCCAAGGCAACCCGGATCACGGCGGGGGTCAGGTTGTCGTAGCGGATCATTTTCGACGGGACTCCGCCGAGGCGTTCGAAGGCCACGTTGTGTCCGTCCAGGAAGGATTCCTGGGCCTGATTGGCATACGCCACATGCACTGCCCGGCCCGAATGCGACAGTCGCAGCACGAACATGAACAGCTTGACCATGATCCCGCCGATCAGGGCCTGGAACTCCCCGAAATCGACCTCCGCTTCCGCGCCGGGGGCATGGGTCTGCGGGACCGCGACATCCACGGGGGTGCCCACCAGCTCACGCCGGATCTTCGCCACGGCATGGGTGACAGTGGATTCAGCCACGGTAGCCCCGTGCTCGTCCACCAGCCGCTGCCAAACCCGCCGGGCGGTATGGCGCTGCTTGCGCGGCGCCTGAAGATCAGCGACAAGCCACGCCCTGATGATTTTCAACCACGGGCCCATGGCCGGGGACTCCCGCACAGGTTCCTTGCGCGGCGGCGGCGTCGAGTCGGCCAGCGCGGCACGCACAGTGCGCCGATGCACACCATGGACCCGGGCCAGCTCTCGGACAGACATATCTTTAACTCTCGCATCGCGGCGGATACGCTCGAATTGTTCCACTCTCGATCTCTCTTTCAAACCCGTTCCGTTCTCTAAGTCTTGGACGACAAAGCGAACGCTACGGGCGGGTCGAGGGTGGGGCCAATTCAAGCGACTAAAAGCCCTACAGGTGGGGCCAGTTCAGGATGCCATACCCAAAGGCGCTGGGGGCCATCAATGGCGCCCGTGCCAAGGCCCGGGCGCATGTGTGGGCGCAGGCGGGGAAGGACTCGCCCCTGCATGCGGTGAGCGCGGAGAACCCGCTGGTCATCGACCTCGACGCTTCCCTCCTGAATTCCCATTCAGAGAAGGAAGACGCCCGTCCAACGTGGAAGAAAGGATTCGGATTCCACCCGCTGTGTTCCTTCCTTGACCACGGGATTCTGGGCAACGGTGAGCCGCTGGTGACTCTGCTGCGGCCCGGCAATGCGGGCTCCAACACGGTTGCCGATCACATCCAGGTCGTCAAAGACTCTGTCAAGCAACTCCCCACGGGGTACCGGTCCGGGCGGAAAATCATGATCCGCACGGATTCCGCCGGCGGCACCCACGGGTTCCTGGACTGGCTAACTGCCAAAGGTCGCAACTTCTCCTACTCCGTAGGGTTTCCGATCCACGGCGCGGTGGCCGCTGCCCTGCCCCTGGTCCCCAAAACCGGGTGGACCAAGGCGCATGACAGCGACGGGGTCGAGCGTGACGGCGCCTGGGTCGCGGACATCACCGGCATGCTGGAGCTGTCCTCTTGGCCTGCCGGGATGCGAGTCATCGTCCGCAAGGAAGTCCCGCACGTCGGCGCCCAGCTGCGGATCACCGACATCGATGGGCACCGCTACACGGCCATCGCAACGAACCAGGAAAAGGGCCAACTGGCCTCGTTGGAAGTCCGTCACCGGCTTCGCGCCCGCTGCGAGGACAGGATCCGTAATGCCAAAGACACCGGCCTGGCCAACCTGCCCTTCCACGCCTTTACCGGCAATGAACTCTGGTGCCACGTAGTCATGCTCGCCGCTGAGATCACGGCCTGGACCCAAATGATCGCCTTTACCGGCACTAAGGCCAGACGCTGGGAGCCCAAGAAACTCCGCGCGAGGCTGTTCGAAATCGGCGGTAAAATCGCCAGCCATGCCCGCCGCACCACCCTGCACCTGGCCGCGACAGCACCGGACGTGGCGCTGCTGCTCAAGGGAATAAAGCGCCTCGCAGTACTGAACCCGCCATAGCCGGGATACCCAACCCTCTGCCGCTCATCCAGAAAGAACCAGCATCACCGTGACCGATGTGGAACCGTCACCGACAGCCGCCATCAGGCCAGCGGTCAAAATGTCACACCCAAATGCCACCATGGCAACCGTCAGGCAGCCAGTAAGCCCTGATCCACTGAAAACGGAGCCTCATGAAAGATCGAGGCTAGGCTGAGCTGCCGCGAGGATTTCGGACAGCGGAATTGGTGAATTCTTCTACGCTGCCAAGGCTGGCTGTTGATAACCATAGTGGACTTCGTTAGGCCGGCGGTAACCGAGCGCGGAGTGTCGGCGCCGACTATTGTAAAACCCCTCGATATAGCGGATAACGTCGCTGCGGGCCTGTGATTTCGTCGCGTAAACGGTCCGGTAAACACGCTCGTTCTTGAGCATCGAGAAAAAAGATTCCGCCATACTGTTATCCCAACACACGCCCGTGCGTCCCATCGATGAGCGCATCCCCAGGCCGGTCACCAAGGCCCGAAACCCGGCCGAGGTATACACGCTGCCGCGGTCCGAGTGCCAGATCGCGTCAGGCTCGATCAGGGTCGTTGCGGCGGCGTTGCTGAGGGCGTCAGCGACGAGTTCAGTGCGCATGTGATCGGCGATCGACCAGCCGACGACCTTCTTGGAGTAGCAGTCGATGACGGTGGCCAGATAAATGAACCCCTGCCAGGTGTGGATGTAAGTGATGTCGCCGACAAACTTCACCCCCGGGCGAGTGGCGGTGAAGTCACGCTTGACGAGGTCAGGCATGTTCGCCGCGGCCAAAGCGTCGGCCTCGGTCGTGACCCGGAAGGGCCTCGGTTGGCAGGCCACGAGACCCTCCTGGCGCATGAGGTGCCGCACAAGCTCGGGCGAACACTGCGTCTTTTCCGCCGCGAGGTCGGCGTGGATTCGACGATACCCGTACGTTCCTTCGGACTCCTCAAAATAGTGCTGGATCCGCGCTATCAGGGCCTTCCGGCGAGTGGCAGTCGCCGATTGCGGACGCGTCAGCCAGTGGTAGAAACCGGAGGTTGAGACGCCCAGCCAGCGGCACATCTTCACGACCGAATTCAGGTTGGCGGGCTCGGTTCTTTGGGAGTCGATGTATTCGTACTTGCTCACTACCGCTGCTCCCGCGCGAAGTAAGCGGCTGCTTTTTTCAGGAATAGAGTCTCCGCGCGCAGCTCCTGATTTTCCCTCTCGAGCTCCTTCAGCCGCGCCCGTTCCGGCAACGTCAGGTCCGTCTCGGTGCCCCCGTTGGCCTCGCGGTATTTGTTCAGCCAGTTGCGGAGCGTCTCGGGGCCGACGCCGTATGCGGTGGCAACATCCTTGATGGGTTTGGACGCGTTGATCACCTCACGGCACAACTCGTCTTTGAACTCCTGGGTGAAACGCCGCCGTGCTGCACTCATGCTGATCTCTACTTTCAGTCGACCCCCATTTTAAGAGGGCCCACTGTCCGAGAACTCCGCAGCAGCTCAGGCCTTGTCCCTGAGCACCCGCCTATCTGAGGCGGTAGGGGTCCCGCCGCCCGGAATGTTCTCCGGCCCAAATGGTTCACCCCTGGGAGGGATCCGGAATCTCCAGGGCGAGATACAAGCCCCTTAACTTCCGGTAAACACCAAGATCAAGAAGTTGGAAAGGGCGTACAGGGCAAACAGGATGGCAAAAAGCCAGCGCATCCCGCGAATTGAGGACCACCAGCTTGTCCTCCCGTCGGCTGAATCGTCGAATGGGCCGCCATGTATTGAATCAATCGCCTTCAGCCACGCTTCGGAGCGCTTTTGAAGGATTCTTTGGCGGTCAGCAAAAAAGTTCCAGAACAACAACAGTCCAAATCCAGCAAGTCCCGAGCCCACTCGTTGGGCTGAGGTAACGTCCTTTATCGTCCAAAGTGCAGCAACCGCGCCGAAGGCCAGAGGGATGATGATGGCCCCTGTCGTCCAGATTCTGTTGTTATCCGACAGAAATAGTTGGCTCTTCGCAGAATAGATGTGCCATAGCTCTTCTCTGGCCAACTCACCGGATTGGATGGCAGTTCTTAGCCCCGCAGCAATGCTGGCACTGCTAGGTTCCTGGCTCCCATTAGATCCTTGCCTGCGCATCCCACCGAACCTGGACATGACCCTGACCCCCTGGCCGTTGCTGCATTCCTGAATGGATCGCTTCCCGTGCTCAAACCTTATGGATCTGGACTGTGAATAGGAAGGAGGTTGACCGTGGCGTCTGACGGCGGGGTGTTGGCCAATCGCGATATCTTGACCGGCAGCGGCGTGTCACATCACGATTAGGTCCCGCATAGCGAAGGGCTGCCGCTCCATGGGACTCAAATGTTGCAGCTGCAGCAGCCAGTGAAGACTCCCGAGATGAGGAGCTTTCCCGAGCCTAGCGGGGCGGAAGGGATAAACGGTATTGATCGTCCTATCGCGGGACGGCTTTCAGGCCTCATAGTTGACACATGGTTCCTGGAAATCCGGCCGGAGTGCCCCAACTTAGTCACTTAGAGGCGAAAGATTTTGTGCTCAAACACGGAGGAGTTAAGGCGGTCTATGCATCCAACGCTGAGGAAGATACGTTCTGGTTTGCCCGCATGGAACCCAGCGAATTGATTTGGCAAACAAGGAGGGGCCCGCAACAAATGGTTATCCGCACCCGGGACAACTGTCTCGTCGCGATCACAGATGCGAGCGTCGGCTATGGAGGAATCGGTCCTGGCTATGCGTCAGACCTCCTGACGTCGGTCGGAGTCGAGAACGAAATTGTCCGCAATATTGTGCAAAGCCGAGTCTCCGTCGTCGACCTCGATGCCCCCAAGCAGGCAATGCATACGTTCCGGTACCCCTACTTCAACTTACCTTTTCCCGAGCTGCGTGACGGAAAGTGGGTCGTGTGCCTCAAAGGTCAGGATGTGGAGTCCCCGGAACTTGATGACCTGAGCAATGAGCAAGCCCACAAGCAATCGTCGGGGGGCTTTCATCCCACGCCTCACGGCACCTCGAGTTTCAAGAATTGGCTCCGCCTCCTCGAGGCGCCCAACCGACCCGATTGGCTACAAGGCGCGCGGACCGTAGATGTCTTTACTACCAGTGACGCGTGCAGGATGAACGGAATGAATATTGACTACACCGGCATGCTGCGTCAGGAGAATGTGGGAGTCTATCCCGTGCGCGTGACCCAAGGCCTGGTCGAAACATGGATCTCGTATAGACCGGAGAGCGAAGGCGTCTTCGCTGCGACAGACGCTCTCAATCCGATGGCTCGTAAAGTGCTGGCCGCTGTCGGAGTCAACGGACGGTCACTTGAAAAGATCGATCCCAGTCCCCGCTTCCTCCGGTTCATTGGCCGGACCCTACTTCGCCTTCCACACAATGAGGTGTACTACTGATGTGAGACACAGTTTGAAAGGATTGTGCCCATGTCTGCTCGACCAACCTATTCCGATGAGTTCAAGGCTGATGCCGTTGCGCTGGTGATTTCCTCTGGACGTTCGC
Organism: Arthrobacter sp. UYCu723; assembly: GCF_054059215.1. Classification (NCBI taxonomy): domain Bacteria; kingdom Bacillati; phylum Actinomycetota; class Actinomycetes; order Micrococcales; family Micrococcaceae; genus Arthrobacter; species Arthrobacter sp. UYCu723. The sequence goes on along the minus strand of NZ_JBSSBW010000004.1, from coordinate 25,747 downwards.
CGGCGTCAGTTGCGCCGGAGCTGGGAATTTCCGTAACCGCCCTGAAACGGTGGGTGCGGCTGCATAATGAGGGCCAATCGGAGGGCGGAGGCAAACCGGATGATCCGGTGGATCCGGCGAAATACAAGGCATTGGAGGCCCGGCTGCGTGAAGTCGAGAGGGAAAATGACTTCCTAAAAAAAGTTTCAGCGTTCTTCGCCAGAGAACAACGGTAGAGGATCTCTACCGCCTTGTTCAGGCGAAGAAACGCGCAGTTCCCAGTCCAGTGGATGTGCGGGCGGCTAGGTATTTCCAGGGCCTCGTATTACCGGTGGCTGGCCGCGGAAGAGTCCCCGACGGCGACCCGGCACCGGGAGCTAACAGAACACGTAAAGGTCATGTTCGATTCCTCCGACGGGATTTTCGGGCACCGTATGGTCCATATGAAACTTGCCGCCGCCGGCATCGAGGTATCGGTGGGAACTGTGGCGGTCATCATGGCGGAGAACGGCTGGGCCGCGAAGCGGATGCGGGCATTCAAGCGCACGACGATTCCCTCGGACCCCGACAAGGTCTTCGCAGATCTCATCGGGCGGGATTTCACCTCCGCAGCCCCGGGAACCCGTCTGGTCGGGGACATCACATACCTGCGCACCGGTGAGGGCTGGCTCTACTTGGCCACCGTCATCGATCTGTGCACGCGCATGGTCGTCGGCTGGTCGATGGCTGACCACATGCGCGCCTCCCTGACTACCGGAGCGCTGAAGATGGCCAGGGACCGCGGTTATCTTCAGCCCGGAGCCATTTTTCACAGCGACCGCGGAACGCAATACACGTCCCGGGAAATGAGCGTCTGGTGCACCGGGAACGGCATCCGACAGTCCATGGGAGCCACTGGGGTGTGCTGGGACAATGCAGTGGCCGAATCGGCGTTCTCATCCCTGAAAAACGAGTTCTACCACCACCACAGCTTCACGACCCGCCAGGAGGCCCGGCGCGGAGTGATGAAGTATATCGAAGTGTTCTACAACCGCTGGCGACCCCACAGCAACAATGACGGCCTGCCGCCGGCCACCGCGATGGCGGCCTTCACGCCAACCGCGCAACCGCTTCCCGCGGTTGCCTAACCAAAAAGAAACTACGCGACTGTCTCACATCCTTGACACACCTCACAAGGACCACTTCACATTCGAAGTCGAACTGCCCGGATGGTCTGCTGAGCCGATTTCCTAGACGCTCGAGCCTGCACTGCAGGTCGAGTCCTTGTCTTGGCGACAGTCAATAAAGACCATTTCTGACTAGTCATTTCGACTTGCCGGAACCGCTGCCGCAAATGTCAGTTTCCGAAGTCGACTGCACAGAATGTCCAAAGCCGTCTGCACAGCCCGCCCGGTGAAGGATCCCCCGCGGGCGGGCCCCTAAAAGGCCGCCATTTATCGCTGAGATTTACACAGCAACCGCGCGAAACATATCAGCAGGCTCACGCGGCACGGGGATCGACCTTCTTACGGGCATGCTTTTGGCGCAACAACTGAACGTACCCTACCTGAGTCCTGACGAACCGATGGATGAAACCTTGCTACAGTCCAGAAATGACGACTGACCTCTCCGCAGCAGCCGAACGACTTACTGAAGTGTGCCGTTCTATCTTCGGTGATGAGTCGCGTTGGATAACGGCTGAGGGCTATCCGGATAGCCTGGCACTCTCGATCATCGATTCCATCTACTCCACAGGCTCGAAGTATCAGGCTGTCATCAACGTGGTAGATGAATACCGGGCCTACAGAAAAGCCCAGGGCGGTGACGCCGACCGAGACGGCACCAGCGAACTGATCCAGACCTTTAAGGAGGCTGGGGGCAGCGCCGAATGGGCGGAACTAGTCAATAACAGGAAGCCAGCCCATACCAAGAAGAATGCTCCATTGAAGGCTGAAGTCATTCGGCGTGCTGCCGAGGTTCTGCAGCATAAGGATCTCGGGGTGACCAACCAGGATGAACTGCGTGCGGCTTACGCAGATAAAGAGAGCCGAAAGAAGTTAAAGGATTCCTGGCTGGGTCTGCCCAGCCAGAGGTCGGGAGTGACTTATAACTATCTCCTCATTCTTGCCGGCTTTCAGTCTGTGAAGCCTGATCGTATGGTTATCCGCTTCGTCGCGAAGCACGCCGGGCTCGAGACGAAGAAGCTGTCGCCCATGGAGACGGCCAACCTGATCCAGCAGGTCGCGGATCTTTACCCGACCCAGCCAAGGCGTCTTGATCACGTGATCTGGCGCCATGTTTCTGGACGGGACACGTTTAAGGCAGATGAGTTGGGCTAAGCACTCGGGTGTACTGAACCCGAATGGTTGATTTCTTCCTCCAACGCTATGAGTGTCCGGTGAAGGACAACTCTCTCCCACCGCTGACAAATGAAGCAGGGGGTGAGCACTAGTGCTCACCCCCTGCTAATCCGCCCTATTGTCAAGGCGGTCAGGAATCCCTAGATGCCCGGAAGGTCGTCGAGGTTGTTCCTAGAGGTGTTGTCCCGGTCAGTACGAAGATATGGTCCGTAGCTTCCGTGTACCACTGAGATTTCCGTGCGCCCCGACTGCCAAGGGACGTAGTACGTATGTGCCCTTGCCTGAATGTCGCTGATGATCAGGGACGATGAACGCACTGACCACGCTCCATTCGGGTTCCCAAGTGCGGTGATGTTCCCGTACTGGTCTTTGCGTGAGTGTGTAACTGGGCGGTCTGCCATTTTTCGCTCCAAACTATATGGTGTGCAGCTCGCGCTGCTTCAGGGATTTCAGCGCGACCTGGCAGGTCGCGCCTGGGCTCTACTTCGTACGAATGCGGCGTGTAGTGGTAGTTACCACGACGCGCACTGTGACGGGACCGCGACGCACTGTCTGAGTCCTTCGTATTGCTCCCATTGCTGACTCCTTCCTCGGGACTAACTACCCCGAGGAAGCAGCAACCCTAGCGATTGCAGAAAACTTCGATAAGCTGATAGCTGCTGATGCAAACAGCTAAGCCCCTCGGGGTGAACTGGCTCGACCTGCTCTAACAGGTCGAGCCAGACCTCTTTAACCGGAGCCTCTGAAAACTCATCGATGAGCTTTCAAGGGGCCTGGTTGAAATCTATGATTTGTTCGTATCTTCCGTTTCGTGTTCTTCGCTCTTCTTCGTGCGATTACCGCGAATCTCAGCACTCTGGCCTTTCAGATCGATGCACAGCATGCCATCGCTCTCGTACGGGACCCAACGCCTGCTGATAGTTGTATCAATCTCGTAATACTGAGTGAAGGCCGTTGCCGACAAGATGGCTTGGCCAGTACCTCGTTGAGACTGTGGCCGGATGCTGTAGGCGTGCGGCGATTGCCCGTCTGCTGGCCGGATAGCAATGATGCGATCTTCCCTGTCATACAACAGTTCGACCGTATCAGCGGCGCCGATCATGTCGTGTGCGACCTTGTTGATCGACAAAATACCGCGCTTCTGGATGGTGATACTCGGCGCTTTGGAAACAGGGGCGAGGCGCTTGTCGAACAGTTCGAAACCCACTAGTTCACCCGCTCCTTCGTTGACTTAACCTTCATATGGAAAGCATACCACCCTAAGTTTTCTGCCATCGCGTCAATCGCTCCAAAGTTCGCCCGTAGAGCAGGATATACACCCGCTGCGTGTACTGCGATTTAGTCGGTTGCGTTCGTCTTTGTGAGCCTGGGCGGTGGATGACTCTCCGCATGAGCGACGCGAAGTGTTAGAAACTCCACTTGTCAGTGCACGCGTGCAAGATGCCGAACTCGCGCAAGTGGATTCGCAATTGCCTGCGTGCGCGCGCGGCGTTTGACGTCTCGTCGTGTAAGCGGCGCAAGGTGTTTAGAAGCTCCACTTTGTCAGTGCAATCGTGTAAGACATGCCGAAGTCGTGCGCGAAGTTTGGTTCGACAGCCTGCGTCTTCGTGGGACGTTACCCATCGCGCACAAGCCGCGAAAAGTGTTTAGAAGCTCCACTTTGTCAGTGCAATCGTGTAAGACATGCCGAAGTCGTGCGCGAAGTTTGGTTCGACGTGCGAGCAAAGACACTCTGCCATGAAGTGTCCGGTGAGCAATCGATTACGGACATTGCTGACGATTTCAACAGACTCCATCCGGGACATTCGCCACGCCTCCGTCCCACAACCATGTCCTGTTTCGTGAACTTGATAGCTGGGGGCAGCTAGCCCCGACCGCAGGAAGGACGAACATGAAACCCACGTTTTACAAACTGACCATCGGATACTCACCTGACACAATGGGCCAGCACACCCGCACGACATCGACTTTGAGATGAGCTACCCGACCCGGGCAGCGGCTGATAGCGCCGCGCGGGAACAGAATGAAGGCACGCCAGTTGAGTGGATACCAACCGAGCATGAGGCCATACATCGGGCACAACTTAGCTCTAAAAGAGTCGCTGAAATCGAGAAAAATCACGGTCCAGCGTCGGTTTACTTTTGCGTTTCCACGCTCTAGTCAAGCCGGTTCTAAAAAACAGCAACGACCACAAACAAAAGTCCATGGCCGTTGCCTTTCTCTTAGTGCAGGTCCTTGAGCCACTCAATCAGAGCCAGGACGAAACGTTCCACGCTGCTCAAAGCGCAACCCAGGCGTGACCCTTACGCCCGTCGCCGAGGGGTGGGGAGAGAGCCGGGCATCTGCTCCCTCCCCACCTATATGGGGTCAATTGTGATAACCAACCCTGCCAATGTCAGCCGAATAGTGATCCGAAGACCGCGCTTCAATCGAGGTTCCTCCTTTCCCTAGCAGTGGCCGACGCCTCCAGTCCAGGACGGCAAACGTTCGTTGTGTCCCTAATAATCCCTGTCCCTTTCTGGTAGAACAAGGGTCCGACCCCTACCTAGCTAGCAGGGGGTTTGGGACTTTCACTGCACACTTAAATGACTCTTGCAGCAGACGGAATATACTTCTGTGGCAGATGGGAATGACTCTCTGTGCGGAATCTAGTAAGTAATACATGGACCCCAGGGACTGCGAGAACCCCAGTATTAATGCTCCACCCGCTAAGAAGGTAAAAAACCTTGGAGGAAATTATGCCCGAACCTGTTGACGCACTAGAAAAAATGAACACCGCGGTGAACAAGGCCAGGCGACTGACCTCCGTACCTTTCCCAGTGGTCTTCATGCGGCGGGACCAAGCGCAAGCAGACCCTTTTCTCGCACAACTAATGAGGGGCGGTCGTGGCGGTGAAGTGCGCCTGCGGCTCTACCTCACTATGAGGATGCAGGCCACACGCCATCCGTTCGAGGTACCCAGGGCTACAACTCGGGGTAGAGCCGTGATGCTCGCTCTCTCCCCAAATTCCGGGCATCGGCAGATCAGCAAAGCTCTCAGTTGGCTGGAGAACGAAAAACTGGCAAGGATCGAACGGCCCGCAGGTGAGGTTGCAAAAGTTGTCCTGCTATATCCGGATGGGAACGGAAAAGACTGGCCGAAAATCGACAAGGACAGGTACGTGGCCGTCCCAATTCAACTTTGGAAAAACGGCTGGATCCTAAAGCTCAGCGGACGCTCACTCGCGATCTACCTGATCCTCTTGGAACTTACAGGCGGGGCACTGGAAGGCGAATGGAAGTACCTGCCGGCAGAAAGGAAGCGCCAGTACGGTCTTTCCGACGACACCTGGACACGAGCTTTGAAGGAACTTCTGAGCCTGGGCCTCATCATCGTGGACTCTGAACTGTACGGCGATTACGACCTAGAAACGAGGGTTCGGAAACGTTACCGGGTTACCAAAAAACTGGAGGACGCCGCTCCCAGTTGGTGAAACCGCTACCGCCACCACGAAAATCCGCTCATCTTCTCAAAGTGCGCTGGGACCCGTTTGCAAAAGGAAACCGTGACCTGCAAAGAAGACCCGCTCTCTAAGTTTCGGACGACAGTAGTTTCAGCGATATAGCGAAGGTAGCCTGCGAGCAGAGGCTCAGGGCTCCTGACACAGGAGGATGCTGGGGAGTGACTTCCGCGTGATTCCGGTGCTTTTGTTACATGATGGGCTGTTAATTTTCCCCTGCTTGCGATAAAATCTAGACAAGATAATTTGTCGTGATGAGCGGGGTGGGAAGATGGGTGCGATGACTGCTCAGCTGCCTCTGCCTGCCTCGATGGACGCCGGAGCCGTCCCGATAGGCGCCGCCGCGTCGCTGGTCGAAGACGAGGAAGGCGGCCGGGTTTTCGTCCATGGCGAGCTCTCCTACGGTTGGGACGCCGGGGATTCCGTGTCCCGTCGGTTCGCAGCGGCGAAACTCGCGGACATTAAAGCCGGTTCGGTCGCTGAGGTGGCTGCCGCGTTCGGTGTGGATCCGGGCACGTTATGGCGGTGGCGCCAGGACCTGAGCGCGGCCGGGGTGCTGGGGTTGGCCCCGGAAAAGTCCGGTCCGAAAGGGCCCAGCCGGCTGACCGAAGCCTTGATGTCCCAGATCCGGTCGCTGCGTGCGACGGGACTGTCCTTGCGGGCGGTGGGAGCGGCTGTGGGCGTCTCTGAATTCAGTGTCCGTCGCACCCTGGCCATGGAAACCCCTGCCCCGGACGAGCCGGCTGCTGCGCACCCGGACCGGCCGGCAGCGGAGCTCCTGCAGGAGGAGTTGCCGGTGCTGCCGGCACCGGTGGACCGGTCCGGTGAGCGGGCTTGGGCCCGGTCCGGGTTGTTCGGGTGCGCGTCCCCGGTGTTCGCCCCGGCGGCAAGGGTGCCGTTGGCCGGACTGTTCCTGGCCCTGCCCGCCCTCGAGCACACCGGGCTGCTGGAGTGCGCGAAAGAGGTCTTCGGGGCGTTACCGAACGGATTCTACGGGCTGGAGACCATCCTGACCGGCGCCGTGTTCCAGGCCCTGGCCGGGGAACCACGCGCCGAGGGGATCACCCGGATCGACCCGGCAGCTTTGGGCCGGGTCCTCGGCCTGGACCGGGCACCCGAAGTGAAGACCCTCCGCCGGAAAACCGCCGCCCTGGCCACCAGAGGCAAAGCCGGAGACCTGCTCACCGCCATTGCCGCCAGACACCTCAACGGCAGTCACAAGGACGGCGGGGATCTGGCCGCTGTGCTCTACGTTGACGGACATGTCCGCGCTTACCAGGGCACGCGGAAGATCGGGAAGGTCCACTCCACCCGGTTAAAGTTCCCGGTCCCCGCGACCGAGGAAACCTGGGTCGCCGACGCTGCCGGCGCGCCGGTGCTGGTGGTCATGGCCGAGCCCGGGGCCGCGCTGACCGGAGAACTGCGCCGTCTCCTTCCGACCCTGCGCACCATCGTCAGCGATGACCGGAGGGTGCTGGTCGGTTTTGACCGCGGCGGCTGGTCCCCGGCCCTCTTCCAACACATGGCAGAGAAGAACTTCGACGTGCTGACCTGGCGCAAAGGCATCACCGAGGACATCGGGCCCTCCCACTTTGCCGAGGTCACCCACACCGACGGGCACGGGCAAACCCGGGCGTGGAATGCCGCGGACACCAAGGTTGAGGTGCCCGTCGGTACGACCGGGGAAGTGTTTCCGATGCGCCAGATCAGCCGCCGGGTCAGCACCCCCGGCGGCGGGTCGGTCAAGTCCAAATGCGTGGTGTAACGCGGTTGCCGCGTGATCCTTGGTTTGTTTAGGCGCTGAGCGCCAGTTCTGGGGTGTTCCCTGCCTCCTCTGTGGTCGGGGTGCCGACGGCCTGGGCCTGTTGGATGAGGTCGAGGCTGAGGTAGCGGCGGGCTTCGATCCAGTCGTCGTGTTGTTCGGCCAGGACGGCGCCGACGAGGCGGATGAGGGAGTTCCGGTCGGGGAAGATCCCGACCACGTCGGTGCGGCGGCGGATCTCCCGGTTGAGGCGTTCCTGCGGGTTATTGGACCACACCTGGCGCCAGAGGCCCTTCGGGAAGGGCGTGAACGCGAGCACGTCGGCGCGGGCGGCTTCGAGGTGGTCCGCGGCCTTGGGCAGCTTCTCTTCCAGTGCGTTGATGACGCGGTCGAACTGGGCGTGCACGGCGTCCGCGTCGGGCTGGTCGTAAACACTGTGGAGCAGGGTTTTCACCCAGGGCCAGGAGGTCTTGGGTGTGAGGGACATCAGATTCGCCGCGTAATGGGTTCGGCAGCGCTGCCAGGACGCGCCGGGAAGGGTCGCCCCGATCGCCGCGACGAGGCCGGCGTGCGCGTCGGAGGTCACCAGCTTCACCCCGGAGAGTCCGCGGGCGGTGAGGTCGCGGAAGAAGCCCAGCCAGCCGGCCCCGTCCTCGGACGAGGTCACCTGGATCCCCAGGACTTCCCGGTGCCCGTCGGCGTTCACGCCGGTCGCGACCAGGGCATGGACGTTCGCGACCCGCCCGCCCTCGCGGACCTTCAACACCAGCGCATCGGCGGCGACGAACGTGTACGGGCCCGCGTCCAGGGGCCGGGTCCGGAACGCCTCGACCTGTTCGTCGAGGTCCCGGGCCATGATGGAGACCTGGGACTTGGACAGGCGCGTGATGCCCAGGGATTCGACGAGTTTCTCCATCCGCCGGGTGCTCACCCCGAGCAGGTAGCAGGTTGCCACGACGGAGGTCAGGGCGGCTTCGGCCCGGCGCCGGCGCTCCAGCAGCCAGTCGGGGAAATACGTGCCCTGGCGCAGCTTCGGGATGGCGACGTCAAGGGTCCCGGCACGGGTGTCGAAGTCCCGGTGCCGGTACCCGTTGCGGGAGTTCACCCGCTCCGCCGAGGCCATGCCGTATTCGGCGCCGCAGACGGCGTCGGCCTCGGCGCCCATCAGGGCGGTGATGAAGGTCTGGAGCATCTGACGGAGCAGGTCCGGGGAGGCCTGCTCGAGCTGCTCCGACAGGAAACGGCTCGGATCGATAGAATAAGGTGCGGTCATCGCGGAGTTCTCCTTCAGGAAAGACATTGGACTGTCATTTCCAAGGATCACGCGGTGACCGCCTTCGCATCTGGCAACACGCCCGAGGTGGGCCGTTACACCACGCTAATGGACGTAACCGGCGGGTCCCGGCAGATCCACATCCTCACCACCAACACCGGCATGCCCGCCGGGGAGATCATCTACCGGATGGGCGCCAGGTGGCGGCAGGAAAACTATTTCCGCTACGCCCGGATCCGCTTCGCCCTGGATTCGCACGACGCCTACACCTCCAGTGATGACGACCCGGAACGGTCGGTGCCGAACCCGGCCAAACGCAAGGCCTACCAGCAGGTCCTGGCCGCCAGGACCCGGTATGAGAAGACCCTGGCCGAGACCGACGCGGCGATGCTCGCCGCCCGCACCCCGCCGCCGGGAACATCCACGGTCCTGATCACGAACACCATGCACAACAAGATCACCGCGGACCTACTGACCGCTGAAACCGCTCTCGAGGCCGCGCAGGCAGCGCACCGGGAGATCCCCGCCCGGGTTCCGCTGGGCGAGATCGCCGCGGGACAGCAGGTCCTGGAGACCGAAACGAAACTGCTCAGCCATGCGATCCGGATGGCCGCGTTCAACACCGCATCAACGCTGGCGAGGGAGGTCCGGACCAACACCGGCTACGCCCGCGGCGAGGACGAAGCCCACACCCTGGTCCGGCAAGCCCTCACCGGCAGCGGAGACATCGACCCCCGCGTCGATGGCTACCTCACCATCCGTCTCGACCCGCTCCCCACCCAACGGGCAACCACCGCGATAAGCGAACTTTGCATACACCTCACCGCCACCGAAACCCGCTACCCCGGCACCGACCGAATCCTACGATTCGAGATCAAAAACAAAGAAACGTCACTCACAAACTAAATCGCTAAGTCCAGAGTCCTGAGGCTGCACCCAACACAACAAGCCATTCCAATCGATATGGGAGCTGTCATCACATCAGCGTTGGTTTGTGGATCCCTCACCGTTCAGTAGGTCCCTTGCTACGCTGTCGCCATGACCCATACGTTGCTCGAGCTCGAACGCGCATTCCGTCTGTCTTGGGGTGCAGATACGACCTGTCTCGACGCCAAGAGCCTCGCGAAGTGGCACCCCGACAATGCGGCACACGGCCAGTGCGGACCCACCGCTCTCATCGTTCAAGACCTGCTCGGCGGTGATCTCCTTATCGCAGACGTCAGCGGCGGCAACGAGGAGGACGAAGTCCATTACTGGAACCGGTTCCCCGGTGGCCTCGAGATCGACCTCACCCGAGAGCAATTCAAAAGACACCGCATCATCGGGGAACCCCGCGTTGTCGTCCGACCCCCAGGAGGACCCCGAGCGTACGTCAGCGAGTACCAGCTGCTTCGCACAAGAGTGCTGTCCACGCTCAACCCCTGATCCATTCGCTCATGGACCGTCCGTTGAGGGATCCTTCAACGGGCGGGTTAGAGAGATTGCATTAGGGCAGTGCGGTGCTGTCAGTTAGTGGGTGGATAGATCTCGGCGTCGCTCGGGCACTAGGGTCCCTGGGCGGGCGGCGTGCCGGCGGTTCCTGAGTGCTGATCGAAACAATCGCCTGGGCGATTTTGCCCATGGTCGAACTTCACCGATCGCGGAAACCGTAGAGGGTGCCGGGATTGAGAAACTGCCGCCCCCACAGGAGGCGCCTGTCGGCGCTGGTCAGCATTCCAAAGTCCGCAGCCTCCGCCCAGTGCTCACGAATAGCGTCTTCGATTCGGGCAACGATGTTGTTGGCCTCGTCTCTGGTCAGGTCATAGAGACTACGGGCGGCGATGAGGTCAGATAAGTTGTTCCGCCTTGTCCCGTTCCTGTCATATGCGATGGCCTGCGAAGCCGTCTCTCCGCTACGCCGCATGGGCGAAAGGTCATAGGCGGGGCTGAGTATCGCTACAGATCCGTCCCAGAGCGCCGCGTGGTTCCGAAGGTGGTCGTCGGAGTTGGAGATTGACATGCTGAATGCGATGCGTGCGAAGAGTTCGGAGGCAGTACCCTCGGGCGCGCCGTTGCTGCGAAGAGCGTCCAGAAACTCGACATAGCTGCCGCTGCGCGCCTGCAGCTCGTCTAAGCCGGTCAGGGTCAGGGCGCTCGTCGCAAGGATGCGCCCGCCGTCGTTCGTTCGGTCGAATCGCTCAACCAGCAAGACACCCCGACCGAGGACGCTCTCGACGCGAGTTCGAGCGACGTTGAGCCCCGCCTTCTCGGCGAGAAACATGCTCGCTGCCTCTGCCCCGACCACAGGGAAGTGGTCATTGGACGCGGTGAACTTCGCTATGTACTCGCGACCAGAGTCGTGGATGACGGACTTCGGGCGCGCCCCACCCATCGCTGTACCGCTCAGGAGAGCTCGCTCGAGTTCGAACGGCAGATCGCCTCCGGCTTCAACGAGGTCTGCGGCGTTCAGGAGAGTTTCCAGCGGGGCGGGCGCCGTAGCACGCGGGACGTAGTCGGTGACTGACCTCTGGAAATCGATAGCGCCGAAGCGGTTGGAGCCGGAGTTCAAGAGATATGTGCGTTCGTCAAGGTCACCCGTGTCGGCGTCGTCACCTCGGTCACCGGTGACTTGGTACTGAACGACGCGCCGCCCCCATGCATCTGGTGAAGCGTCGCGCAGAGCACCAGGTAGCCCCATTGACCCAGTGGGCCCGAACGTTCGCTCGGATAGCGGGAGGGTTGGAGCTAGGGAGATGGCGTTGCGGCGCTCCAGGTACCGCCGACCGTAGTCGAAGGAGAACTGGCCGGGCGCACCCTCCCGAAGACGGCCAGCGGGCACCGGTTCGGTCGCCTCGGGCAGCCACGCCCACACATAGATGTCAGAAGTCGAGGCCATCGTCGTTGTCCTTTCGCTTCTTGTCGACACGTGTGGGAAGCAGTGCGAGTCGTTCCTCGCCTCGTCGGCGGAGCGCGATGAGTTCACTGGGGTCGTCGACCCCGAACAGGGGGACACCAACGATCGACGCAACGTTGAACACGTTGCCGATACTGCTCGCGGCGCTTCCGTGCTCGATGGCCGCCAAGGTTTTCCGCGTAATGCCGGCTGTGCCAGCGAGATGCTCGGCGGTCATCCCTCGCGCAGCGCGCGCCATCCGAATTTGCTGCCCGAGCACGACAATCGCGTCCTCGGAAGCGCGGGTTAGACCAAGTTCTCGACGTCCCATGGGTAATAGTTTACCCCTAAAGCCTATTTATGTATAAACTATTACCCGTTCGGCTTCCGCGCGAGGTGTTACCCCTCGATGAGAGCGTCGTCGTCGCGACGACGGATCCCGTTGCCTTGGGTTAGCCGAGCGCCAGGGTGTGGAGGAGTAAGAAAACATTGCTTACAGGCAGCGCGAGCGGTTACGTCTGGATCCGATGCCACAGTGACGACATGTCTGCGCGCCGCCTTCCAGTGCGCAGTCACGTTTAGAGGAACGATGCTGCCCACACTCAACGTCAACTCGTAGAGGACCACACTCAACGTCAACTCGTAGAGGACCACACTCCGCTATAACCACATCGCGACTAACCGGCGTAGACCGCCCTTCCGCGACCTCCGCACCGCCTGTGCGTGCAGCCCGTAGGACGGTCGTCAAGCGGCGCAGCCAGGCATGTTTTCTTGCATCAGTGCCGCTGCCAACCTCGATACGCACGTTTACCCCGCACGATGAAGGTGCCCTAAACGCTACACACCAGATTGTCTCGAAACCCTTGGGTTATGAGGCGTCTCGCCGACTGAACGACGGCGGGTAACGGCGGTCCCGAATTTACGTGGGATCGTATGAGTTCGTCCGCACCTGGCGATTCTCGTAACTATGTCTCGAAACCTTGTGGTTGGATCGGTGTATTCACCGTTAGTTACGAGACACGTCCCGGAGCAGCCCCATGACGAAACTGATCGGCTACGCGCGTGTTTCGACGCGGCAGCAGTCCACCGACCGGCAGCAGGTGGATCTTCTGGCCGCCGGCGTCCGACGCGATGACCTTTACGTTGATCACGGCGTGTCTGGGGCGCGAGCTTCACGACCCGAGTTCGATCTGGCCCTGGGCGCGCTGATCGCTGGCGACACCCTCGTCATCACGACATTGGACCGGCTTGGACGATCCACCCAGAACCTGCTTGCCTTCGCCGACGAACTCCGGGGTAGAGGCGCGGGCTTGCGCGTCCTGAACCTCGGGGGTGGCGACGTCGACACCGCGACACCCATGGGCTCGATGTTGTTCACGATCATGGCCGCTCTCGCGCAGATGGAACACGAGATCAAGCGCGAACGCGTTACCGATTCCATTAGCAAACGGCGTGAAGCCGGGAAGGATCTTGGCGGCCGACCCCGCCGGGTTACTGACAGTCAGATTAGAAGCGCTGTCCGCCTGGTTGAAGGCGGGGACCCCGCTGCGCAGGTTGCCCGCGATCTCGGAATGTCCAGAGCAACGTTCTATAGACGGTCGCGGGCACTCACAAACTAGGCCGTGTCGCCAGCGTCCTTGAAGTGGCGAAGACCCCTGGTGGGGGAGCGGCGCCCGCTGGGGGCTCCGTCTCAATTTCGGTGAGCGGGGGCCTCCCGCTTGGCTATTCAAGCCCAACCAACCTGGGCCGGGCCAGCGGGCCGGCCCACCCTGGCGGCCCGCTGGCCCACCCCTCCGGCGATCCCGTGAGGTTGGCGCCGGGACCGCGGGGAGACGCAACGTGGTTGTAGGATGGTAGTAGGAGTAGTAGTTTTGCTACTACTCCTACTACTATTTGAAGGGTTATCGCCGTGACGTTGAGCGTTAAAGACCGTGTGTTTGCTGCTGCGGAGCAGATCAGTGACGAGCGCCGGCCTACGGTGTCCACCGTGCGTGCGGCGGCGGGTGTGAGCAACGCTGATGCGACGCGCTATCTGAAGGAATGGGCGGAGGAAAAGCAGTCCGCCGGCGGGCAGGTCGCGGCGACGCCGGCGGTGCTGCTGGAACAGGCGGCCCGTCTGGCCGGTGCGGTCTGGGCGGAAGCGTCCGGTGTGGCGAACGAGCGCCATGCCGCGGCGGAAGCGATCTGGGTTCAGGAGAAGAAGGACTTGAACCAGGAGGTCGCCGAGCTGGTCAAAGACCTGGACACGGCATCGACTGAAAATGAAACAGCTGTTAGGGACTTCCAGGCCCGGATCGCCGAGCTTGAAAGTCAGGGCGCGGCGATGGCGGAGCAGCTGAAGGCCGCGCGGTCCGCGGAGAGTGACGCGGCGGCCGCTGCAGCCTCCGCTGTGACCCGGGCGGCCGCGGCCGAGGCCCGGGCGGGAGCTCTCCAGGAAGCCCACGATGCTCTGCTCCAGCGCATCACACCAGAAACTCCCCGGCATGCCACACAGGAGGAGCAGCCCGAGGCCTAAGGCCAAGATGGCGGGGGCGTTCACCGAGTGCCTCTATGGACGTAACCACTCCGGACGACGGTGGAGCGTCCTGAAAGATCCAGCTGTGACGGATCATTGGCGTGGGACTTGTGGGACAACCTGCGGGACAACCAGGTTACGAGGAATTCCGCGGGATTCCGGTTAGTGGGGGAGCGTCCCACAGGGGTGTACCGGGTCCAAGGAAATGGGACTCCTTGAATCGGGTTTGCAAAACCTAACCTGTTTCCCTTGGGTAGCGCTCTCCCAACAGCTCCGGGAGATTGTCATGGAGCCCCTGTCTCCGACGGGCAGCTGAAACGTCTAGAACATGGCCGTTGTCGAGGAGGCTCACTGCAATGAATAGGGCATTGGCTAACTCCTTCAGCGTCATGTATTCCACCGGCTTCACTCCAGGCATTTCCGTCACTTTGTTGGGGGAGTGACTCCTAGCGGCCAGCACTCGGAGGCGGGCTTCCGACCAGCTTTCCTGCTGTGCCGGCTGCCTGGGAGCCTTGTCCACCTCGCTATTAGGTGGGATTGCAGGGCGTGATTCTGGTGCGGGTCCTCCGGTGGTTGGGGCCATCGTTACAGGTGGCGACTGCTTGGGGCGTAGCTGCCTTTGTGCCGCGTCGGCTGACCTCTGCAGGCGCTTGCTATTTGCCGCACTTCCTGAATCATGCGACTGCGGCCCGGTCGTTGCCCTTGCCGCCGCCCTTGTCCCTTTCGGAGGAATGGGAGAAAGCACGTCAGTGAGGAGTTCCCGGCTGTGCCAGACTCGTGCGACCTGACCATCAGGAAATGATGCGGCAGTTGGGTCTTTGGGTGACTGGCTACAGAATCCGATGCCCTGATCTCTACACATATGTGTGGCCCGTAAGGCCGAGGCCTTCAGCGGGATGGGAGCAGGCTCTGGCATGACATACTCGTGCCAGTTCCGGATTTCCTCCGTCATGGGAATGTCGCCCTGGAGGTAGCCGCAAGAAGGGCAGGTGTAGCCGAGGTAGGCGTGCCCGGCTGCATTGCTGTTCTTCATGCGAAGTGGTGCTGGTCTGGCCAAGTCGCTTTCGGCATAGAGGGCTTTGAGGATGACCGGCCAGGCGGCCTTCTCAGCGCGGTCTTCCAGGTGCAGTCTGCCGAAGTACTCTGCTCCTACGGTGCCCTTTAGGCCGCACCGTGTTTCGACCTGGACGCGCTCAAGACGGCAGATCGTCATCCATGCTCGGCATTCGCTGCGGAAGCACTTCTTCATGCCGGTTGAGATGCTGAATGCGGTGACGGTGGCGTCAATGAATTGCAGATGGTGTCCGGTCAGAGCGCTGCGGATAGCTGAAGTTAGATCTACATCTCCGCCCGGTTCACCGAGGTTGGTTGTCGGGGTTTCGATGATGACTTTATCTGCGGAATCTACGATCACATAAGACGGGACTCGTGCTGCATTCTGCCTGTTGAGTGGTGCGACAAGCCAAATACATTCGAGGCCAGACGCTTTGTAGCGTTCTTGCCTCCGGACGAATTCTGCCGGTTGTTGCGGGGAAAGCTGTATCTCTATGGCGACTCGTCGTCCCTCCTTTTCCGCTAATACGTCCGCAATCCAGCTGCGCTGGGGACCAGCGTATTCGAGAGTGGCAGTCCATCCGCACACTTTTACCGCAGCTTCCACCGCGGCCTTAAGCGCCAGATGTTCAGGACTTTCCGGCCCACCTGCATGAAGTGTGCAATCAGCGCCAGGCTTGTGTGCGAAGTACTGAAAACCGAGTTTGGATGTCTTGGGGACACCAGGTTGACCGCAGGTCATCGTAAGAGTTCGTTGCTTATAGACCGACTTGAGAACGGCCCATTCATCTGCTGAAAGCTGATGGGCCTCGGTCCTCGAACCATTGAGATGTGCAACGAGCGGCATAATGTTTTCCCCCACAACTTGGCCAGATCGTCCAGCCTTCTATGGATTCCGGCGTGAACGACTGGCTGGCCAACCTAATTGCAGACAGTGTGACACCTGCCACTGACAGAATTGTGGATGCGAGGGAGCCACGTCATCGTCCCAGTCTCAAGGAAGTGGAATGCGCCAGCGATGGCGATGAAGTTCCCCGTCTGGAACTTGACGGCGCTATTTCGCTGTAACGGTCTGGACGTCTCCGCATGCGAGGATGGCTCCCAGTTCCGATGATTTTTATAGAGGAGAATTGGTGGCTGGACTGGACGCTCAGTGGGCTGAACAAGAAATTGACCAGTTTCTGCAGGTGACGGCTCAGGTCAGCCCTAACCAGTCGGGTTCGGGTGTCTATTACATGGGAACGGTTATGCGCGGCTCGCAGAGTGCAGCGAGCGAAGCAGCCGTTGTGGTCGAGCAGATTCTGGATCGCGTGTTGCCGGCAGGCTGGGCCAGTGGTCGGCCGAACCCGGACACCAAATATAGGTGGCTGCGAGACCAAGCTTCGAGAGCGAAAGCCTTGCTGAAGAGGGCTGATGAGATCGCCCAGCGTCTTGGGGGCGGTGCGCCGGAGATGAACGCAAGCGCACTACATGAATGGGCCTGGGGCAGTGGCAAAGCGTTCTGGAACACGGGTCATTTCCACCAAGCTGTAATGCAGGCGGCTATCCGAGTGAACGCAGAAACGCAAAACAAAGTTGGACGCAAAAACGTTTCTGAAACCAAGCTATTCAACGAAGTTCTCAGCCTCGAATCCCCCAAAGTTGGCGCGCCCCGTTTGCGTCTAATGAAGGATGACTCAAGCGATACCTATAAAAATCTTCACAGGGGTGCCCGTGCGCTGGCAGAGGGACTTTACGCCGCTATTCGTAACCCTGGCATGCACCAGCCTGCAGGGCCAACGGATGAGCATTTGGCGCTGGAACAGCTGGCTGCGTTCAGCATTCTTGCCCGCTGGGTTGACCAAGCCGAGCTCGAAACCTACCGAGCAGAGGCATGACCGGGGAGTGCAGGCCAATCCTGTCCCGTTTCCTAGGAAGTGGGACACGTTCCATTAGTGTGATGCCCGCTGTCTCAGCCTCGTTATCGTGATTCCATGACGACTGCCACCCTTGACGAGGACACACTGTTATCACTTGCCTTTTCTCTGCGGGCAAACCCAGGGGCATACGCAGTACTCCTTGGCGCTGGCGTTTCTGCCCCGAGCGGAATCCTGACTGCCTGGGGTGTAGTGACCGATCTGATCTCCCGGGTTGCCGTGCTTGTCGGAGAAGACGAACCTGAGGATCCTGCGGCGTGGTACGAAGCACGTTTTGGCGAGGAAGCCAGGTACGAAAATTTGCTGGAGAAGCTGGCGCCGTCCCAGCTTGAGCGACAACGGCTCTTGCGTGAATACTTCGAACCGGCCGATCCTGACGATGAATCCGAGGCGAGAAAGCCTACGTTGGCGCATAGGTCGATCGCCAAGCTGGTCAAAGCCGGGGCCTTGCGGGTTCTGGTCACGCTTAACTTCGACAGGCTTTTGGAGCAGGCAATCAGGGATGAAGGCATTGAGCCGACAATCGTTGCGTCGGCGGGCGACGTGGCGGGATTGGCTCCGCTTCATACTTTGGAATGCTGCATCGTCCATCTACATGGGGACTACCTCAACCCGAGTTCCATGCTGAATACGACGGCAGAACTTGATGTCTATGAACCAGAGATGTTGGAGCTTCTGCGGCATATCCTTCGCGACTATGGCTTGATCATCGCCGGCTGGTCGGCGACCTACGATCCTGCTCTAGTGAGTGCAATCAAAGCGAACTATCCTTCCCGGTACACAATGATGTGGATTGAACCCGGCTTTCAATCCACGTTGGCGGCAGAATTCAGGCAGCTCATGAACGGCTACCTAGTGCCCCTAGATGCAGATACTGCTTTTGGCCGCCTCGCAGACTCCTTGGCCGCCCTGGTGAACCGTGCAGCGCGTCATCCCCTAACAGTCTCGGCAGCTGCGGAGACTGCCAAGAGAGAACTGTCCGGACGGTGGGTTGCCATCCGTTTACACGACACACTGTCTCGGGAATTCGACCGGCTTCGCCGCGTCCCCGAGCTGAACTTAGGGGAAAACCTAACCGAAGCGGAAGACGGCTACTTGGCGATGGTCGGCAGAGTAGAAGAGGCATGCAGGGTACCGGCCACTTTGGTCTCAACCCTTGCGTACTGGGGAAGCGATGACACGGACGGCTGGTGGATAGAAGAGCTCGATCGATTCTCACATCAGCTGAGGGCCTCTGGCCTCGTGAAACTTCTTCGGATGAACCATATAGCCGGCTCTATTCTGTTCTACGCTGCCGGTATCGCCGCCGTCGCCTCCAAGCGCTACCCCCTGCTGCGCCGCTTATTATCACGGGAGGCGCCAAGCGGGCACAGGGATGAGGATGAGCTGCTGGCGTGCATCTTCGGCACGGACCGGGCTCTGGAAAACGAGTCTCCCCGGCTCTACGGTTTTCTCCGCCCTGTACTTTCTGAAGCTCTCTCTATCAGCTCCGAAGCGCTGGAGGATGCGTGGCAGCAGTTTGAGGTCCTTCGAAACGCGAAAATAGCAATGGTCCACAAGAATTTCCCTGATGCTTGGGAAGCTTTCTCGGACGCAGAGAGCGATCTTGACCTAGAGCACAGGATCGGTGCCGAAGGCTCTAGCGGTGACAAGCTCGACGGGGCACGAACACAGATGTTGAGGGAGCGAGACGAAAGACTGATGTGGATTGGCAGGCTTGCGGATCTTTGGAACGTTCACCTTTACGCAGTCGACAGACGACTAAACGAACGCTGGCATGTCCCAGTCGCCGAGCGACTCGTCAAGGAACTTTATACCCAAGGCGATGCACATCCCTTGGTGCGGGCCGGGCTGGGATCTAATTCGAAACAGCTGGCCGTAGCCCTCCGGGGAGTGAGTAAGTTTGCAGGAGACATTGCCAACGAGCTGACTTGGAAGCGACTAAACATCGGAGGAAATCGGGTGGGAGCCGGATTCTTGCCCGACGAAATTTGGATTGATACCGGCATGACAGCTCAGGAACACGCCGTGCACCACGAGGCCGGCTCTCCCTGACTCAGTCCCATTGTGGCTATAGCCCCCACCAAGGTGTTTCGGTTCCAAGGAAGTGGGACAGTCGTCGTTACAGGGGTGCAAGGCCCAGTGCACAGCTTAATTTCAGTCAGATAGAGAATGGGCGTCCGGGCGGCGTGGCAGCGAGTTGCATGAGCGGTAACGCCGATACTGACAGCGAGGCTAAGGAACAGTGCCAGGAACCCGGCACTGACGGCCCGGATCTGGACTTCCTTTTGCTGGATGCCTATGTTCTTGCGAGCTGCTCCTTTAGGACCGTAATGACGGTCGACAGAGCATCTTCATCGAAGCCTTCTGTTCTGCGTTCAAATCTGTGGAGGAAATGATTCTCTCCTCCTTCCGTTTTGCCATCGCGGTGACGCCTTACTTCTTCGACCTTTAGCAAGCCGAACAATTCCAAGGTTTTGCGGGCGCGTGAGTAGGGATCGCGGCCTATGCCGTAGTGGAGGAGTCTGGTTTCGGCTGGGATGCTTACAAAGGGACCGGCCAGACTCCCTTTGCCACAAGCGACCATGAGTAGGAGGGCGAGTTCGGAGTCCTCCAATACGTGGACCCAGGAATTCACAATGAACCCGGATGGCAAGGTGGTCAGGGACTCCTTGGGGCCGGGCACTTTGTAGAGTTGTCGCTCCCTGCTGGAACCTCTCTCATCCAATAGGTCGTAATTTTCGAAGTCGCCTCGCTTGCCCTCGGATCTCGGAAACTGAATGAGTTCTGCTGTCTCCAACCGCTTGAAGCTTGCCCTGACGGATCGGGCTCTCTTGTCCTTTGCTTCGAGCGTTGTCAGTCCGTGGCCCGCTCGCTCTGCGTCAGTTGCGACCAGATCGGTCCAGCCAGGGCGGTCGGTGTTCGCCACGATGGGCAGCCACTGGGGATGTCCTCCAGCTCTCATGGTCTTTTGAGCAATTGCCAGGGCTGTGAGATAGATCCGGAGAGTTGAACCACGGCTTGATGAAATCTCGGTGCAAGGTGGGCGGAGTTCGCGCGGAGGAACCTTTCTGTCCGAGAAATCCCCTGCCGGCGCTTCTTGCAGGTAGATGAATTCGTCGCGGAGGCGGAACCCATGCATGAGCAGGGGTCCTTTTCCCTGAAGAGCGTCAAGTGTCCTGGCCGAGCGTTTGACCGATGCCCCGTAGTTGCCGCTTAGCCTGGCGAGTCTGGCTTCGTATGCCTGACGGTCCTTGGGCGTGGGGAGGCGGGAAAATTCTAGGTTCACGATGCTCATTTTCGACGCCTTTCTACTTCTAGTATTGAACGTCTAAAGCCGCATGATAACCTTCTAGACGTCTTCTTAATGGACTGTCCCACTTGCGGCTTTACCCGTCAGATCATTCTAGTGGATACACGCCACGATCGCCCATACAGTTCTACGTGTTCACCAGTTTGCCTCTACTCAGATATGTGCCACTTATGCCTTCAGAACTTCGCGCCTACCTCGATGAGTCCTCTGCTAACCGCTCAGAGGACTCCCAGGAGTACCTTGTGTGCGCTGCCGTAGTTCCTGATGACTCCGCTGAAGAGCTTCGGGAGCAGTTGCTGGCTTTGCGCCTGAGGGGGCAAATCAAACTGCACTGGACGGACGAAAGTGAAGCGCGCCGGAAGAAGATCGTTGCTGCTGTGAGTGAGCTGACGCCCATGTCCGCGGTCGTGACTCATGTGAGCAGGCGTCAGAACAAGACTGAACGTTTCAGGCGGAAGTGCTTGGAAACGATCTACTACGAGCTTGCCTCCATGGGTGTCCGGGAAGTCATCTGGGTTACGTCCATTAGCGTGGTGTAACGGCCCACCTCGGGCGTGTTGCCAGATGCGAAGGCGGTCACCGCGTGATCCTTGGAAATGACAGTCCAATGTCTTTCCTGAAGGAGAACTCCGCGATGACCGCACCTTATTCTATCGATCCGAGCCGTTTCCTGTCGGAGCAGCTCGAGCAGGCCTCCCCGGACCTGCTCCGTCAGATGCTCCAGACCTTCATCACCGCCCTGATGGGCGCCGAGGCCGACGCCGTCTGCGGCGCCGAATACGGCATGGCCTCGGCGGAGCGGGTGAACTCCCGCAACGGGTACCGGCACCGGGACTTCGACACCCGTGCCGGGACCCTTGACGTCGCCATCCCGAAGCTGCGCCAGGGCACGTATTTCCCCGACTGGCTGCTGGAGCGCCGGCGCCGGGCCGAAGCCGCCCTGACCTCCGTCGTGGCAACCTGCTACCTGCTCGGGGTGAGCACCCGGCGGATGGAGAAACTCGTCGAATCCCTGGGCATCACGCGCCTGTCCAAGTCCCAGGTCTCCATCATGGCCCGGGACCTCGACGAACAGGTCGAGGCGTTCCGGACCCGGCCCCTGGACGCGGGCCCGTACACGTTCGTCGCCGCCGATGCGCTGGTGTTGAAGGTCCGCGAGGGCGGGCGGGTCGCGAACGTCCATGCCCTGGTCGCGACCGGCGTGAACGCCGACGGGCACCGGGAAGTCCTGGGGATCCAGGTGACCTCGTCCGAGGACGGGGCCGGCTGGCTGGGCTTCTTCCGCGACCTCACCGCCCGCGGACTCTCCGGGGTGAAGCTGGTGACCTCCGACGCGCACGCCGGCCTCGTCGCGGCGATCGGGGCGACCCTTCCCGGCGCGTCCTGGCAGCGCTGCCGAACCCATTACGCGGCGAATCTGATGTCCCTCACACCCAAGACCTCCTGGCCCTGGGTGAAAACCCTGCTCCACAGTGTTTACGACCAGCCCGACGCGGACGCCGTGCACGCCCAGTTCGACCGCGTCATCAACGCACTGGAAGAGAAGCTGCCCAAGGCCGCGGACCACCTCGAAGCCGCCCGCGCCGACGTGCTCGCGTTCACGCCCTTCCCGAAGGGCCTCTGGCGCCAGGTGTGGTCCAATAACCCGCAGGAACGCCTCAACCGGGAGATCCGCCGCCGCACCGACGTGGTCGGGATCTTCCCCGACCGGAACTCCCTCATCCGCCTCGTCGGCGCCGTCCTGGCCGAACAACACGACGACTGGATCGAAGCCCGCCGCTACCTCAGCCTCGACCTCATCCAACAGGCCCAGGCCGTCGGCACCCCGACCACAGAGGAGGCAGGGAACACCCCAGAACTGGCGCTCAGCGCCTAAACAAACCAAGGATCACGCGGCAACCGCGTTACACCACGCATTTGGACTTGACCGTCATCTGCGAAGCGCGGATGCCTGCCCAGAACCAAAAGGACATCGCCCATATTGTGGCGCTCAGGGGTCAGAAAGTTGTCGATCGCGACTTCAGCATCAGTCATTGCCGCGGCGGCGACGATCCGCTTCTGTGGATACCTGACATATTCCTGGGCGCCATCAACGCCAAGCATCTGGGACAGGACGCCTACTACGAAGCGTTGAAGGATCTCCTGATACTTGAGCGTAAAACCCCAGAGTCGGCTTAAATGCGAAAGGCCCTAGATCCAGTCGTCCGGCTGGGGTTCAAGGGCCTTCTTCCCAATCCATCGCAATGGCGGGCAGTTATTACGATAGTCGGCCGCTATTAGGTAAGCAAGTGGACTAGGGGCCGGAGCTTGAAGGCAGGTAGGCCCCAGCCAGATCTCTGCCACTTGTCCCCGGGGGACTGGTGAGGTCTGCGGGTGTGCCCGGTCAGCGGGGGTAGGCTGTCCGGCCGCACCCTGGTTCACAATTCCCTGGGAATCAAGCCTATCTTTGGGGCTTCCGGCCGAGTTCCATCGCTCGGTCTCGCAGCTCTGTTGCAAGCGTTGCCGGCATACACCATCCATCGGCCACCTCGGACAGGTAACTCTGGGCTGCCTGCTTACGTTCCGCGGCAGTGCATGCCATTACCCATCGTCGGTGCTGCATCAACGAGAGCGCGATCTCATCGAACCGCGATCGTATGTCCAGGGTCAGGCGCGCGGCTTCGTCGGTGTCGCGTCTGGAGAGTGCACTGAGGGCATAATAGCCGGCTTCACTATTTGGCTCCGGAATGAGGTTCCGGGCGACGGCTGCCCTCTTGTTTCGAGGTGCTGACCTATACGTTGGGTTCTCCATCAGTTCCGCCACGATGCGTCGAACCTCGCTTGCGGTAGCTTCACGCCGTGCTTCATCGTTTGAAGATTCCTCGTCACCAGCTGCGAGAGTTGCTCTGTCGTAGTCCCGTTGCAACTCCTCTGTCCAAGACGCAGACGCGAACCAGCAGCACAGAATTCCGTCCATGGACCAATAGAGAGCAACTCGACATAACTGCCCTTCATACTGCCTTGCAGTATCCAATGTCTGCAAAACTGCATGGTGTGGCTCAACGTCCGAGGAATCGTCATCATCTACCAACTCGGATGGGTCGAACTCTTGATAATCAGGAATCACGAGAACAGTGCCGGAAGCAGCGATCATTTCAATGGTTTTGTCGAGTGGGGCATCCGGTGCCATGAAGTGCATGTCCGCTCGACGGGCCAGCGTGACCGGCACAGGACTTAGCTTCAGGCCCCGCTCAGAGAGCGTAGTTTCCAAACCTTCCCGGATCTCTTCTAAATCCGCAGTCGTCAGACCTTGATCGTTAACAGGCGCAAGTGCCGGGCTGTTCATGGTGAGAGCATAGCGTCCTGTGTCGTCTCAAAAAGGGAGGTGCCCTTGCAAGGAAGTGGGACACCACTGAATGGCATTGGTGGGTGCGATCCACTGATGACCAGGTCGATGCTGAGGAAAAGGGACCGATCTCCTGGAAGGGGGCGGGCACCTTCTACAGCAATGGCTTGAATTCCGTGGTTTCTTGGGTACCCAAGGGCTACGCATACCAGAGCTGGCAAGAGATGAAGACGGGTCGTTTACAGCCGTCCTGAATCGAACGCATCCTGGGTTCGGCTAGAGACGCGACGAAGGATTTCCCTCCGGGGGCTCAAGTCCCCTCCGCGCTCAGTCCCGCCTAAAGATGAGCTGTTCGACCTGCTCGGGTTCAATACCGAGGTCTTCTGCCCATTCGGCCATGCATTCGGTGTATCGGAGGTAGCTACTGGTGCTGTGCCAGGTAAGCCACAGGGGGCCGATCTCTTGGCAGTGGTTCGTGAACCATCCAGCGACGATGCTGTCCATGATCGGGGTGGTAGCCACTTGGTCTGAAGCCTTAGTGGCGAAGCTGATGAACTTTGTCGCGAAGGCGGGTCCCCACTGAGCGAAGAACTTCCTATCGGCTTGTCGTTTGTCTACGACGTGCTCGAACGCAGCGGTCCCGCCATCGGCCATCGCGATCTGAGAGAGGGTATGCAGTTCGACCGCGAAGTACTTTCCCTTTTCAGGGTCCGTGTTCAGACGGATGACCCGTTCGGCACGGTACGGGCCAAAACCGGCCTTAGCGTAGCCCCAGAGGTAGCTGGCGATGTATGCGTCGAGAGCCGAGTCGGGGTCATGGACGAGCTTGAACGTCTCCAGGACGCCAGCGCGGTCAATGGGATTCGGAAGAGCTTCCAAAATGCTGCTGTTGCCGAGGTACTTTTGCCAGTTCTTCTTCTCCCACTCGAAGGCCTCCTGCGATGGACGGCCCTTCGCGTCCCACTTCTGGAATCTTCTTTGCAGGTCATCGGGCACAGCTGTCATGGTGTATCTCCCCCAGATAGATGGTCCACTTACCTTCGCATATGCCACCGGGGTTTCCGGTTAGTGGATATGAGTGGTGAAGACTTTGGCGCCGGCTCTGTGCCACGGACGAAGCTGAAAGACCGCGATTGACCGGTGCCCTACTCATTTGCTGATAGACATGAGGCTGGGTGTCCGTGTGCGCGGCGATTTTCAAGGAGTTTTCATGTCCAAAAGCATGTTCGAGGTCTACTTGAGCGAGGTGACGGACGGAGCTCTGAGGGCGAAGTTGAAGGCCGAATACGAGCGCACCACCAAGAAGTTCGGGCTTGTCTTTGAAAGGCACTCTCCCGAAGGCATCCGGATGCCCCAGGCTCAGGTCCGCCGCGGCCGCACCGTCATCCGTGAAGCCGACGGCACATTCCACAAAGTCCGTGCCATTAGCGGTGACTCTCTGACTCTTTCAGATGAGCACGGGAACGTGACCGAAGAAAAGGTCACGAACGTTACCGCTGCCCGGCAATTCGGCGAAGTGGTCTTCCCTGGTCTGAAGGCCGTGGGTTCCGTGCGCACCGGCAACCCGGAGTCTCCCGCCCAGGTGGTGATCAACGGAGAGAACTTCCACGCCCTCGAAATGCTCGGATACACTCACCGCGAATCAGTGGATCTGATCTATATCGACCCGCCATACAACACGGGCAACAAGACATGGCAGTACAACGACCATTACGTCGGTGAGCAGGACAGCTTCCGACACTCGAAGTGGCTGAGCTTCATGGAACGCCGGTTGACTCTGGCCAAGAAACTCCTGAAGCCCACCGGCGTCATCATCGTGGCCATCGGCGACGAGGAACACCACCGGCTGCGGATGCTCATGGATCAGATCTTCGGCGAAGACAACTTCCTCAGCAATGTT
>NZ_JBSSBW010000003.1:0-134202 GCF_054059215.1 Arthrobacter sp. UYCu723 | reverse complement strand
TGAAGACGCTCGTATGCACTTCAACAAGGGAGTGCTCGCCAGATCATACCGCCGATAGGTGCTGTCAAAAACGACCCTTTTTGAAGGTCTGCTTGCTGTCCCG
Organism: Arthrobacter sp. UYCu723; assembly: GCF_054059215.1. Taxonomy (NCBI): domain Bacteria; kingdom Bacillati; phylum Actinomycetota; class Actinomycetes; order Micrococcales; family Micrococcaceae; genus Arthrobacter; species Arthrobacter sp. UYCu723. The sequence continues at coordinate 134,099 of NZ_JBSSBW010000003.1, read as the reverse complement.
GTTGCCCGGCAAAATAGCCGGTGCCTGGCAGGTCAGAACTCGTTTCCGTAATCAAAAGAGGTCAGGGTCCTCGGATCAGACGCCCACGTAGCCCGGCAAGTGCCGGACCTAGCGCCGACTGTAGGCGTCCAGCGCGCGTAGCAGGGGCATGGGGTCACCTTTCAGGTGGTCAACGGGGCGGGCCCCGGCGAGGTCCCCGGAGGGGGTGATCATCCAGAGGGTGAAGTAGTTGTGCGGGATCTGCAGCTCCCGCGCACGTTCAAAGAGCCCGAGGACGGTTGGGTGGAGTTGTCCGCCGGGGAGGAACTGGAATCCCGGGCAGAAGGTGCCGTCGTCGATGAAGACACGCACGAGTCGCTGCATCACGGGTTCGGGGTCTTCCATCAGCTCGGAGAGCCGGCGCCGCACCTGTTCCAGGGTCGGCAGGCTGAATTCTGCCCGTATCCCTGCCCAGGTCTGATCGCTGATTGGCTTGGGGTTCACTGTCACCGCCGCCTAGCCGCCGTCGCTGATGTCTTCGAGCAGCCACTGGGTGGAGAGGGGGTTCCGTCGCAGCGTGAAGGTCCGCAGCGCGGAGTTGGTATTGAGGCGTACCTGCACCCGCCAGTACTCGATGCTCACCAGGTCGCCGCTGCCCACGGCGGCCGTGCGTTGGGTGTCCCACCAGGCGTCCCGGGTGAACCAGTGCACTGGGGCGGCGGCTACGGCCCAGATGCGGCCCTCGTGCCGGACGGCCAGGGGAGTGCCGGCCGGGGTGAACCGGACGTCAACGTCAACGCCCAGGGTTGTTTCATTCGCTACTGCTGTCACGGGTTACGCGTTCTCCCAAGTTCCTGGTCATCATTTCTTCCCGGCGGGTGACCGCCGAACTCCACACCCAGGTCCGGTAGGTTACCGGACCGTCTTTCCATGTCACTTCGACGGCCTTGGCCGTCCAGGCGTACACCTCACCGTCGACCAGCTCGGCGCAGTTCAGGAACCTGATCCACGCCTTCACCGGGATCCCGGGGAAGCCGTTCTTGGCGGGGAAGTGCTCGAAATCGAGCTCTTCCACCGTCAGCCCAATCGGGCCGGCCCGCCTCGCGTACTGCCTCTGCAGTTCGTAGGCTTGTTCGGGTCCCATAAAACAACCTTAGAAGATATATACGCTTAAGACTCCACGAAAATGCGGCCACCCGGGCCGCAGGTTTTCAGGATAGGCGAGGGCACCGACAAAGAACGGGTTGCACGCCAGTGGGGACAGCTTTGAGCTGTGCGGAGGGCTCCACCTGACCCCCAATGGGCACAACCCGGCAGAACGGCACGCTGTACTGACCGCATGTCCGGCCGCGGGCCTTTGTTGGGGGTATGAGGAAGCCTCCGCGCGAATCAAGGACTCAAGCGTGGAGGCTCCCGACTCTCCAAGCTGGGGGACAGGAGAGCCTCAACGAGTCTAACGGGCCGGCAGAACATTCACGGGTGGGTCTGCCGGCACGGCGCTGAACCTGCGGTCACCGGCGGGGCGGGCGGCCCCGGGTCCGCCCGGTCTGCCAACCGGGAACGGCGCCGTCCAGAAGCTTGACCTTCCCAGGGTCGAGGTCGGCGCGGTGGTGTTTGTATCGCTGGGTGTGGATCCACACCCCGAGGGTGTGTTCCCGTTCTGAGGTGTAGTGGTGGTGGCGGGGGCCAGTCGTTGCCTTCGGCGCGGAAGTCCGCCAGCTGGGCGAGGCGGTCATGCCACCGGGCTTCGTCCGCGGCTGCCCTGGGGTTCTCCTCCCACCCGGGGACCTGGGCGAGGCCGTCCCGGTAGGCCGGGTCCAAGATGCCGTCGGTTGCTTCGCGCCGGCGCTCGGACAGCCACCGCGCCATCGACCGTTCACCCTTGTCCTCGGAGCGGTCACGGGGGAACCGGCCCTCGGCCGTGATCCAGGCGGTGATCTCATCCATCCGGGCAAGGTCCGTGGGGGAGAGGGCGGGTTTGGCGCCGGCGGCGGCGGCGTGGTGTGCGGGTTCGAGGCCCGGGTCCTGGCGGCGGGCGATGACCAGGTGGTATCCGACGGTGGCCGGCTCGGCGCGCACCAGGTCGGCGATGCGTTGCCGGCTCAGTCCGAGCCGGTACATCAACACCCATTCCGCGTCCGGAGCGCGCCGTAACCGCCTGTCCATGATGGAGCCCATCCTGCCACGGCCTCCCCTCAGGGCGGGCCGGCGGCGTGGGGGCCAGCGACGCGGGCGCCCGGCCCGCCGCGGCCCCAGCTCCCGGGTGGCGGAAAGGGCCGACGGGGCAGGCTAATTCGGCGGCGGTATTGCTACCAAGTAGTAGGAGTAGTAGTTTTGTTACTACTACTACTACTACTACTACTCCTACTACTTTTGAGGTTGTCGCCGTGGCGTTGAGTGTGAAAGACCGTGTGTTTGCGGCTGCGGAGCAGATCAGTGCCGAGCGCCGGCCGACCGTCTCGACGGTCCGGGCGGCGGCGGGTGTGAGCAACGCCGACGCCGCCCGGTACCTGAAGGAGTGGGTGGAGGAGAAGCAGGCCGCGGGTGGTCAGGTCGCCGCGACGCCGGCAGCGGTGCTGGAACAGGCGGCGCGCCTGGCCGGGGCCTGCTGGGCCGAAGCATCTACGTTGGCGAATGAGCGGCACGCCGCGGCGGAAGCGGTCTGGGCGCAGGAGAAGAAGGATCTGGGGCTGGAGATCTCCGAACTCGTCGCTGACCTGGACAAGGTCACCGCCGAGAAAGACGCCGCCGTCACGGAACTCACCGCCCGGGTCGCCGCACTCGATACCCAGGCCGCGGCGATGGAGGCGCAGCTGGAGCAGGCACGCGTCGCCGAACAGCAGGCCAGCAGCGCCGCAGCCGACGCGGTGGCCAGGGTGGCCGCGGCCGAGGCCCGGGCAGAGACCCTGCAAAAGGCCCACGACGCTCTCCTGCAGCGCATCGTGCCGGAAACCCCGGACAAGGATGACCGGGGCCAAGCGAACCAGTAGCGAACCCCCCCCGGCGTTGAGCTGCGCTGCAGGGCCTTACCTGAGCTCCCGGACCGTTCGAGGCCCTTCATCACCACCTACCGCGCCGTTTCCACGACCCGGCGCAGCCACAGCACCTAAGCCGGTCCGGCTGGGCCTGCCCGCCAGGTAGGCCCGGCCACGTGCCGGCCCTTTCTCATGTCCGCGCTTGTTCGGAAATCTTGCGCCACAACACGAAAGCCGCCAGGGCATTCAGGACCGTGATGAAGACATCGCCGCCCGCCGGCCGGCCGATGGCGCGATCGAGGACCACCAGCACCAGCGAACCTGCTGCGGCGACCGTGAACACCACAGCCAGGAACCTCAGGACCCGCGGAGACTCCAACCCGGCACCGTGCGGCGCACGGTGTGGGCGGCCGGAACGCGGTGCTCGATCACTCATAGCCTCACCCTACTCAGCAGGAAAGGCATACTCGCAGGGCTCGCACCCGAAAAGGGCGTCCGCTGGCGCGGCCGGCTGTTGGGTCCAGGGCGCTCCGTCGCAGAGCTCCGGAGACCCTGGCCCTGTCTTGCCTAACGGCGTTTTTTGTTGCTGTCCTGCGGATTCTAGGCGTCCGCTCCAGCCCGTCGAGCCCCTCCTTCGTCGGGGCCTGCGGTGCAGGAAATGTCCCTCCGGGGCTCCTTCGTCGCTGATTTCCTCCAGGAATTTCCTGCCCCTTGCCTGCGGTAGATAGGCCTCCGTCGGCCGCCGAGCAAGCGAGCTTGCCAGCAACCAAAAAACAACGGGGGGCAGGGACGCTGGCCGGTCACGTCGGCCGCCCCACTCACCTAAGACTTCTCGGACAAGAAGGAGCAACACCATGAACACCACACCGATCCTCGAAATGCTCGAGCCGGCAACCCTGACTGTGGATATCAACGTCCGCAAAGACGCGGCCCTGACACCGGATTTCATTGCCAGCATCAGGGAACACGGCGTGATGGAACCTGTCATCGCCCACCGCAAGGACGACGGTGTCGTGCACGTTCTGATGGGACAGCGCCGTACCCGTGCCGCCGTCGAGGCCGGACGCACCAGCATTCCGGTGATGATCATCGAGTCCCCCGAGGAAGCCGAACGCATCGTGACGCAGGTGGTGGAGAACATCCAGCGTGCTGAATTGACCGAAGCGGACGAGGCGGACGCCTATCACCAGCTGTCGCTGATCGGCGTTTCAGCTGCCGCGATCGCGAAGAAGACCGGGCGGACGAAGACGACCGTGGAGAGCGCGCTGAAAGCGAAGTCCACCGACACCGGATCGGCCGCCCTGGGCAAGGGGTACACGATTGAGGCGGCCCTGATTCTGGCCGAGTTTGGTTCTGATGGGGAAGCGGTGGAGGAGTTGGAATCGGTCATTGCCGATGAGCCGGACATGCTCGCCCATGTCACCCAGCAGTTGCGGGACCGCCGTGACCGCGCGGCCGCACTCGCGGCACTGACTGCCGAGCTGGAAGCCGCCGGGACCACGGTGGTGGAACGCGCCGGATACGACGGGGACAGTGAGAACGTCCGGGTGTCCTCGCTGAACCGGGCCGACGGGGAACCGGCCACCGAGGAGGACGCCAACGCCGTGCACATTCTAACCTCCTACAACGGCCATCACTCCACCGTCCCGGTCGTGGCCGGATGGAGGGAGCTGGGTTTCACGCTCCGGTACAGCGGCTACGGGACTTCAGCGGCGAACAAGGGTCCGCTGACGGAGGAGCAGAAGGCCGAGCGGAAAACCCTGATCGAAAATAACAAGCTGATGCAGTCGGTCCTGTTGACTGAACTTCAGGGGAGACTGATCCGAGGCGCTCCGGAGAGGTGGTCATCGTGGACGAAATGCGGTTGAAGCTGCTCGAGGGTCAGATCGGGTTGCCTGGCATTGGCGCTGTCCGGCAAAACGCGGCGGGCCTGCTGCCGTATGCCGTGGTCGATGAGGCCGGGCGGGAGATCGAGGTGTTCTCGGTGTTTCTTCGCGATCTCGTGTTGACGGACATGAGCCCTTTGACGGTGCGTTCGTATGGGAATGACCTGATGCGCTGGTGGCGGGTGTTGCAACTGATCGGCGTTCCGTGGGACCAGGCGGGCCGTCTGGAGGTTGAGGTCCTGGTCGGCTGGATGCGCTCGGCCGTGAATCCTCAGCGGCGGGGGAGCGGGGCCCGGTTGATGAATCCGCGGACCGGGAAGCGGCCGCTGGCTGCGGGGTATGCGCCGGCGACGATCAATCACGCGCTGGCTGTTCTTGCTTCGTTCTATGCCTTTCATGCCCGCTTTGGCCGCGGGCCGGTGGTGAACCCGGTGCCGGAGAGTCCTGGCCGTCGGGCGCGGATGGCGCACCGCAACCCTTTGGAGGAGACACCGGGAATGCGTCGTGCGCCGTTGAGGCAGAAGGCGGCCGTGCTGGCGCCGCGGTCGATTCCGGATGATCTTGTTGATGAGCTGATCGGTGCATTACGGACGAGCCGTGACAGGGCGCTCGTGAGCTTGTATTTGTCATCGGGTGCCCGGGCGAGCGAGCTTCTCGGAGTCCGGGGTGGCCAGGTGGACTGGTCCGGGCAGCGCGTCTGGGTTGTTTCAAAAGGGTCCCGGATCTTGGAACCGGTTCCCGCGTCTCCGGAGTCCTTGCGGCATTTGGCAGCGTACTTCCATGAGCATGGCAGCCCGGGACCAGACGAATTGATCTGGCGTGCCCTGCACGGGAAGCCTCGACCGCTGAATTATCACGCGGCCCGCAGGGTACTTCAGCGCGCGAACACTGCGCTGGGAACGGATTGGTCGCTGCATGATCTGCGGCACACGACGATCGACCGGATGGTGTCGGACCCGAATCTGACACTGCCCGAGGTGATGGCCGTGACCCGCCACCGGCGGGTGTCGTCAATGGCACCGTATCTGCGGCCGCGGATTGACGAGGTCTTTCAAAAGGTACAGGAGCACTTTGCCGCACCGCGGCCGGAGCCGACGCTGACGCCAGGGTATGACGCGGACGACTTCACGGTCGTGTTCGGTGGTTAAAGGACTCAAGCATCCGGAACAGCGGCGCCTCGAGCCTGCCTCGGCCGGAAGACCGCGGACCCGCAGCGTCATCATGGCCGCCCCGGCAACACCGCCAGCGGTCCCGCCGCGCCCGCAAGGGAACCTGGACACGGCGACTCTCGAGATGATCAACGGTCTGGTCGATAAGATCTGGCCGCGGTCTCAACCGAGGTGCTCGCTGCGCCGCGCGGGTTTGAGGTGGCTGCTTGGCTACCTCGAGGGGCACCCGGGCCGGACATGGCAGCAACGATGGGTGGCATCGGGCCTGAACGACGGGGACCGCCGGATCCGGGAACTGACCACAGGGGATCGTCGTCTGGACGGGGAGGGCGAGTTCTAGCGATCGTTGCAACACCCCCGAAAATCGGGAGTTGCAACACCCATGGAATCATCATCGAAAAATAGTTCGTCCTTAAAGAAAAAATCTCCTTCAACGGTGGAACAATCGGCTGTCGCCGGTGCGTCGGTGAAGCGTCGTCAGCAGTCCCATACCCCTACGCAAAAGCAGGATTTCCTGTCCGCCGTGGAGCGGTTTCTGGCGTTGGTCGACGGGCACGAAGCCTCGGCGCATTTCAAGCGGTGCGCCCGTTTCGATGTTGCCGCCGCGCTGACGACCCAGGGCATCGCTTTCGCCGATCTGAGCGCGGAGGCGCTGCTTCATTATGCGATCGCCACCCGCGAGGGCCGCTGGGGCGCCGGCTACGAGTCCTACGTCGGTCACCTCGCCTGGCGGGTGATGGCCGAGTCCGGTCACTTCCCCGCGCACGTTCCCGCCACGTTGCGCGGAGCGAAGCGTGCCCCGGCGATGACGCCTGCAGAGCTCGTTGACCGACACAACATCACCGACCCGGACATTCACGCACTGTTCGTGGCTTACCTGACGCGCCGCAGCCATGACATCGACTATTCGACTCTGCGGGATATCGCAGCGGACCTTTGCGGAAAGTTCTGGACCGGGGTCAGGAAGGTCAACCCCGCCCAGGCGGATCTCGCCCTCGCGCCGGAAGATTATGAGAGCTGGCGGGCAGTCCTGGAGATCCGCGGCGACGGGCAGCCGCGTCTGAGCGCGGACGCGGTTCTGACCACGATCCGGGCCTTCTACCTCGATATCCAGGGCTGGGCAGCCCAGGAACCCGAACGCTGGGCCCGATGGGTTGCGCCCTGCCCCATTGGCAGCAGGGAGACCAGGTCACAGGCGAAAACGAAACGCCGAGCCAAGGAACGCATGGATGGCCGCATACGCCTGCTTCAACCGCTCCTTCCTGCCTTCGTGGCCGCTGTGACAGCCCGCCGGGACCACCTGCACGACCTCCTGAACGCAGCGACCGATGCCGAACCCGACCAGGCGCTGACGGTCGGAGCGAAGAACTATCGAAGGCTGTTCACCGTCGGTGACGCCCGGCACGCCGAGCGTCATGGCCATGCCAACATCCGGGTGCTCGATGAGTCGACCGGACGGAAGCTTAACGTCACGTTCACTGAGGACGCCGCGTTCTGGCAGTGGGCAACCGTTGAGACCTTGCGGCACACCGGGCTGCGTTGCGAGGAACTTCTGGCTATCCCAAGTGAGCATCCGCCAGTATGCCCGGCCCAACGGGGAAGTTGTGGCCCTGTTGGTGGTCGCCCCTTCCAAGACCGACCGTGAGCGCGTGATCCCGATGACCGCCGAGCTGTTCCATGTGGTCGCGACCATCATCCGCCGCCTCACCCGGAACCGGCGGGGCGTGCCTCTGGCGACCCGCTTTGACCCGTATGAGCGCATCACGAGTGAGCCGCAGCCGTTTCTGTTCCAGCGCACGATCGGGCAACGCACCGAGGTCATCAATCCCGGGACACTGCGCGCAGAACTCGGCAAACTCAGCGATGCCCTGGCAGTAGAGCACCCTGAGCTGGCCGGATGCCGGTTTACCCCGCACGACTTCCGCCGCCTGTTCGCCACCGACCTCGTCAACCACGGCCTGCCGATCCACATCGGAGCAGCCCTCCTCGGACATCTCGATGTGCAGACCACCCACGGCTACGTGACCGTCTTCCAGGAAGACGTCATCCGCCACTACCAGACCCACCTCGCCCGCAGGCGGGCGGCCCGGCCTGCCCGGGAATATCGTGCGGCGACCGGCACGGAATGGGAAGAATTCGAGGAACACTTCGATAGACGCAAGGTCGAACTCGGCACCTGCGGGCGACCCTACGCCACCCCCTGCGAGCACGAACACGCCTGCATCCGCTGCCCCCTCCTTCAGGTTGACCCAGTCATGATCCAGCGCCTCGACGAGATCAACACCGACCTCATCGCCCGACGCGAGCTCGCCGAAACAAAAGGATGGCTCGGCGAGCTCGAAGGCATCGACCTCACCCTCCGATTCCTCCAGGACAAGCGCGCCGACGCACACCGGCTCGGCCCAACCAATCTCGGCATTCCGGCTATCCGCGCTTGAAGGGTCACAGAAGCACCAAGCTCCGAGCACCGGCCGGGGGCGGGAAGGGTAATTGTCTGGGCACTGGCACCGCATCCGAATCGGCATTTCATCCCAAAGCCCAGTAGTAGTATTGATACTACTACTACCCAAACTAAATCGAAAAGGTGCTCTTGATGACGGTAAGCGTGAAGGACCGTGTCTATGCCGCGGCCGCGGAGATAAGTGCCGACCGCCGACCGACCGTGTCGACAGTCCGTGCGGCCGCCGGCGTGAGCAACGCCGACGCTACCCGGTACTTGAAGGAATGGGCTGAGGAAAAGCAGGCCGCGGGCGGACAGGTCGCCGCGACGCCAGCGGCTCTGCTCGAGCAGGCTGCCCGTCTTGCCGGCGCCTGCTGGGCAGAGGCATCCACCGTGGCAACTGAGCGTCACGCCGCCATTGAAGCCGCCTGGGCGCAGGAACGAAAAGAAAAGGACCTTGAAATCGCCGAGCTCGTCGCCGACCTGGACAAGGCAAACGCCGAGAGTGATGCTGCCGCCGCCGAGCATGGCAAGGACATGGCACGGCTGGAGGCGCAGAGCGCGGCGTTGGAGCGACAGCTTGCGGCTACCGGCAAGCAGTTGGAGGAATCCCGGGAATCCGAACGGGCCGCGGCCAAGGAGGCCGCGGACGCGGTCCGGAAGCTGGCCACGGCCGAAGTACGCGCCACCACCCTGGAGCAGGTGAACAATGCCCTGCTGCAGCGTGTTTCCCCGGAGACGAAGAATGCCGGCGGCTAAGAAGCTCAAATCCTTCTCGACGTACTTCACTGAAGCGGATGCCGACCAGTTGCGAGCTGCGTTTGCCGCGGCCGGTCATCTCGAGGAAAACAGGCTCGAACGGAATCGGCCGGCGGGGCCCAGCACACTACCGCTGTGACATAGGACCTAGATAACCATGAAGGAAGAATCCGGCACGCGCCTACGTGGACTGCTCACTCCCGCAGCCGCAGAGCTATACGACTATGTGCTTCAGCGGCATCGGCGGTACGAATCGTGGTTCATGCAACGGCCTGGAAGCGTCCGAGACGACGCATTTCGGATGCTCCTCAGAGAGGTGCTGACGGGAGACGGCCGCTCTGGATGGACTCCAATCAAGTGGAACGATTCCGAGGTGGCCACGGCAGCGAATGACCCCGAAACCCGCAGGCTGGCGTGGGAACTTCTTGCGGACAAGTCAGCATCTGGCTGGGGTGCCGGTATGGCGCGCAGAAACAGCACGGATAGATTGGTGGAGTTCGTGATCTACGCCGCCGCACTCATCGGAGTCATTGTTGTGTGGTTCTTCCTGGCTCACCGTTAGCATCCGGACGCTATACCCGACCCTGACCCGGGCGTGCTGGAGGATGACCTTGCTGCGTACATCGACGCCGCATTTGAGAGGACGGCCGAGCGGAACGCCTCCGGTCAGATTTCCGAGGCGAGAACATCGAAGACTGATAAAAGCTCTCAGCCCGTAGTCCGGACTTGAAAAGTGCAGAGAAGTCCTGTGGTCCGCCGCGACTTCGTGAAGTCGCTGCTGGCGAAGAAACAGCCGCCCAAGGGCTGGCAGCACTTCACCGTCCACGCCATCACCCACCACCCCGAGACGGCCAGCGGCTACGAGGCAACCGTCGCCGCTGAGATGGCCGGGGCCAAGGCGGAGGAGAGCCCGGACCGGTGGGGTTGGAACCCGTTGCGGGACCACGTGGCCAGGTCCACGGCCCGGCCCGAGTTCTCCCTCATCGCGCTGGTCTGCGCTGGGTATGAGAAGACCATCGCCAAGGACTCCTGGCGGTCCCCGAGCGTCCGCCACGTCGACTACCTGACCCGGCTCATTGCCTGGGGGTATAAGGCCAGCCCGGTCGAGCAGATCATCCTCGACAGCGCCGCACCCGCACAGGAACATGTAGCCGAGTAGGACCCCTAGCCGGGCGGAACCCCTCACCGCCCGGCAAGGACCCCGGCCACCCACCACATGAGGATCAGGAACCTTCCAGAGGTTGGGCGGTCCGCCGCCCTGTGCGAACCAATGAAGCTGCTCATCAGCGGCGGACCGCCGTTTGACGCGACCACCAGGAACCATCAAAGTGCCGCGGCTCCTATCGGCAGACCACACGACCCCACGCGGTGGCACCACGCGCACAATTCGATGACCCGTTAGCCGTTCAGGTACGGCGCAACCTTCAGCTAGCCTGGATCACAGATTTCCTTTGTCCGAGGAGCAGAAAAGGACCGGCCACCAGGCCGGTCCTTTTCTGTTTATCCGCACACGCGGACGGCAACGCGGACGTCCGGTCTTCAAATCTCTGCGACCCGGCCCGCTCGATACGGAGACTGTGCACGGCCACCGCATACCCAGGGTGACGTGCGTTTGGGAGGGTGACGTGGTGGTTGTGTGCAGCCGGTCAGGTTGGGTCCCGTCGTCCAGATGTGTGCGGGAAAAGCCCGGAGGAAATAGCTTTTGCCGTACCGTGGGCGAGGGGTTACTACTCCGACACGCCAGCCACCGGAGCCGACTCCCGCGTGGTCTTCCGGCCGCGCGGCCGCCCGCCGGCTTTCCTGGCCGGAGCGTCCAGACCGAAGCCGCGCAAGTCGGATTCGGTCCAGTCTGCGCGCAGGGCGGCCTGGTAGTCCTTGGCGTATTTCTGTTCTGCTGCGGCGAGCAGCTGAGCAGTTTCCTGGACCTCGACACCGCTGGCAGCAGCCTGTTTGACGGCGTTTACTTTGGCGTCCCGGGCGGCGTCGATCTTGGCGGCGGCTTTTGCGGCGATGTCCTTGATATCCATACCCAAACCCTACCGGCCACCGCTGACAGTCGGAAGGACGTTTTTGACCCCCGCACACGGGGGTCAAAAACGTCCTAAGCCAACCGTGCGGAGCAAGCTATACACTTACACGGGTGTAAGTGGCTTGTCTCGCTCGACACTGGTGGTCGTGTGCGGCACACTGGTCAGTGTGGTCCCCGGTTTCGGGGTTGCTGCGCTGGGCCTTTGGAGGGGTGGATTGAATGTCGGATGAGGGATTTGCTCACCGTTTCAATCTGTCGCGTCGCCGTCGGGAGAACACTCCGGCCGGGACGAAGAAGCGCCGTGACCTGTGGGTCACTGTTGAGGAGGAAGCGGCGCTTGTCGCGAGGGCTGAGCGGGAGAAGATCACCGTCCCGAACCTGCTGATTTCTTCGGCGCTGTCCGAGACCCAGGAGACGACGACGGAACGCCGTGCCATTGCCGCGGAACTGATGTCCCTGCATAATTTGCTGGCCCGTTCCTCGAGCAACATCAACCAGCTCGCACGTCAGGCAAACGCCACGAACGAGTTTCCCGCCGAAGCGCGCGAAGCACTGAAGCACATCCGCTCGGTGGCCATGCGAATCGACGATGCCATCGACGGGCTGATGTAGAGATGATTCCAAACATCACCCGCGGTTCGCGCATGGGCGGGCTCATGGTTTACCTGGCCTCGACTGACGCGGATAGGACGAAGAACGCTCACACCGATCCGCATCTGGTGGCCGGGGATGCGGCGATCATGTCGTGGTACGACGACGGTGTCCTGGACCGGGACGATGCCCTGGCAATTGCCAAGCACCTGGACCGTCCACGGAAGATGTTCGGTGTCTCGGTGCAGATCAAGGACATGCAGTGGGACGCGGCCAAGAAGGAGCGCGTTCACGTCGGGTACAAGGACGCGTCCGTGTGGCACTGCTCGCTAAGTTTGCGCGCCGAAGAGGGCGCGCTGACGGACCAGCAGTGGGGCGACATCGCCAACGACTTCGTGGACTCCATGGGCTTCACCGAAACCAGCGGTAAGGCCCGCTGCCGGTGGGTTGCGGTCAACCACGGTACGAGTGAGAACGGCAACCACCACATTCACCTCGCCGTGTCCCTCGTCCGCGAGGACGGCACCAAGGCGTCCACCCACGGCGACTACAAGCGGGCGCAGCAGACCTGCCGCGAACTCGAGGTCAAGTACGGTCTGGAGCAGCTCTCCACCGTGCACGCCACCCGCGGCTACGACCGCGCCGAGAAGGCCACTGCTGTCCGCGACGAGCGTGAGATGCACCGCTCATCCCTGGCGCGGAAAGTCCGCGCCAGCGCCAGCGCCTCGGCTACCGAGGGGGAGTTCGTCCGCCGTGCCCGTGACACGGGCCTGTTGGTCCGGCCGCGCTACGCGAAGAACACCACCGACGTCATCGTTGGGTACTCCGTGGCCGAACGCCCCAAACAGGGCGAGCGGCCCATCTGGTTTGGCGGCGGGACACTGGCGTCCGATCTAAAGCTGGGTGCTTTGCGTGAAGAATGGATGGACTCACCGCACCTGGCAACCGAAGCCGCAGCAGAGTGGAACGCGGCGGCCCGCAACAGGCGCACCGTGTCCAAGACGGGCCCCGAGAATGGAACACCCCCGGCGGAAATGTGGGTGGAGTACACCCGTAACGCAACCGCTCTGGCGGATCAGCTGCGGACCATTCCGCGTGACGATCACGCGACCTGGGCGAAAGCAGCGAGGGAAGTATCCGGCGCGTTCGCGGCATGGTCCTACCGGCTGGAACCGACGCCGGGTCCGTTGGCGGCCACCGCCGCTGAACTGTCCCGCACCGCCCAGCTCCGGGCACCACGACAGCACAGCAAGCCCGTCGCGTTGCCGTCGATTGCCGGGACTGCCATGTTGTTCATGGCCGCGTCCAGCAAGAACAAGACGGCCGCTCAAACAGCACTCATGGTGCAGCTGATCAACACCGCCTTTGCAGTCTATGAAATGCATCAGCAGTCCGGACGGACCCGTGAGGCGCAGCGAATCCGTGCAGTGGTCGAGCAGCAGCTTGCCCCGTTCACTGGCACCATGCCCAAGGCCGTGCTGGTCGGTGAGAAACAACAGTCTGCAACGGAGGCAGGAGCGCCGCCCAGGGCCATCGACATCGCCCGGCGCGGCATGGTCCCCATCCGCCCGGGATCAGTAGTCCCCGCAACGCCGACACCGGCGACACCTGCCAAGACTTACCAGCCCAGCCGAAGCGATTCCGGGCCGGGCCTGGACCGATAAGACTCACACCACTAGTGCAAGGGGAACACGATGAGTGAATCAGATGGAATGGATGACGTTGTGGACGGCGGGCTACGGCAGTCGCTGATGATCGCCTCACGCATTGCCGAGACCCTGGCCCGTCGCCGGCAGGAATCCCAGCGGCAACAGGAACACCAGGATGCTCAGGTGGCGCACGAAGCGCAGGCAATGCTCTCCGCCGAACGTAGCGCCGCCCACGCGGCGCTGACGCCCGTGGAGAAGGACCAGTGGTGGGACAAGGCCCAGCCCCACGACATTGCCACGGCACGGCACACGCCGTCGCTGAAGGCTGGAAAGACCACGATGCGACCGCACTGGCCGCCTCGGAAAAGATCCGTCAGGAAGTCTTCACCCGCTACGGCATCGACACCCACGACGTCGGCACAGACGCCGCCTATCTGGAATCAGGGATTGCCACCGCCACCACCGAGAAGGCCCGGCAGAACGAGCAGGCCCGCAGCGAGGAAGAGACACGCAAGGCCGCCGCCGAACACGAGAAGTCCATGCAACTGCTCGCAGCAGCCCGCACCGAAGAACTCCGCGCACAGGCCGCGACACTGGCCCCGGAAATGGAACGCCACCAGGTACCCGCGGAATACCTGGCCAACCCCGAACTGGCCCAGGCCTTGCGGACCGCCCACAGCGCCAAGACCCCCAAGGCAGTGGCGGCAGCGGACGCCACCGTGCAGGAACGCATATTCCTCATCGGCAAGGACGGCATCAACGGTCCCGACATCGACCAGCTGCGCAAGGAGACCACCGCGAACATCAACGGCGCCGGCGACGCGCACTTCGAGGATCCCGCGTTCGTCAAAGCAGCCAAGAATATGCACGAGGCCAGGCTTCTGGCCGCGGCCGGTGTCAAGGGCGAACAGTGGGAGTACCTGGACCAGCGGTACGAATTAGCCGAGAAGGAACTCTTCACCCGCATGGAAGGCCTCGGCCGCGACATCGAAAACCACGTCACCGGCAAAGACAGCAGCCGGCTCAAAGACCTAGGCCTCAAAACAGAGAGCACGTCGACCGCCGGCTACGGGTCGGCCGAACATCACGAAAAGTTCGCTGAGTCCCTGGCAAACACCGGAGCGAATGAGACCCAGATTCGTGGGCGCCTCGCGGCCGCACGCAGCGAAGGAACCCACCCGAGCGCAGCAGTGACCATGGGCAAGGGCGCCGCCAAAGCGAGAAAATCGCGAACAGGGGCAGCAATGGGTTCTGAGAGAGGCAAGAACGGCCTGACCCGCTAGAACCACTTACCCACGCAAAGACTTGAACCACCTACCACGTAAAGAGGGGAGAGCTTCGCCCGCAGTTCGACCTCCAAGTGGCTGCGCCGCTCACGGTCGGCGTCGGTCGAAAAGCAGGCTGAGAGATCCGACGGCCAGACAGGGCGTCAAGGGGAAAACATTGAAACGCGGCGGAATGGAACGCTAACGCATCGGAGAGGGAGCGCCAGCGTTTGTCCTCTACTATGCCGATACTTATTTCGGCGTATCAATCCCGCCAGTTTGTGTCTTCATCAGAGCCAGACACTCGGCAGCGTGGGTGTTCCCCCCGTCCGCAGCCTGCTTCAGGCGTTGGAATGCTGTGTCGTTGTCACCTTGATCAGCAGCTCTCTTTCCGGATTCACAGAGCGCGTCGAGATTCCCTAAAATCGCTGCTTTCTCAAGGAGTATGGCCGCTTCCGCCGCATCCTTGGTCTTTCCGCCCAGTAATAGAGACTGCGACAGCAGGTACATTCCGGACGCGGATCCAAGATTGGCTGCTGTGCGAAGCAAGGCTTGACCGGCGCTCAGCTCGCCTTCATCGATGAGAAGTCGGCCAAGATTAAGCCTGGCTTGGTCATCGCGAGCCGCAATGCCCAACACATATTGAGCCTTAGCCTCTTCTGTACGGCCGGTGCGCGCGTAAATCACGCCTAGGCCAGTTATCGCCCAGGGAAGCTTCGCCTCGGCTGCTCTCCTGAACAGTTTTTCCGCTTCGTCGTAGTTCCCTTCCTCTGCCAGTTTCCTTCCGACCATTGCAAGACCGACTGCTCCTCCGCGATCGGCAGCTCTCTCGAATAATTTGTCTGCTTCTTGCTTCTCACCTTTGGCGGCCATGATCGAACCCAGCCAACCCATGGCCGAGGGATTCCCCCGCTTCACAGCTTTGCGCAGGAGGGGTTCCACTTCGTTGGTCTTGCCTTGTTTGTTGGCCAGCATCGCCAGCTGGAATAGGGCCGCGCCGTCGCCTTTGCTCTCGGCCCTCCGATACCAAACCTCAGCCGCGGCTGAGTCGCCTTGGAGCTCCAGCTGCAGGCCGTAGTTCGTCATGCCGAGGGCACTCCCTGCCTCTGCGGCGCGTTTGTGCCACTCAATTCCCTCAGCGGTTTCACCACGGCCAATGAGTATGTGGCCGAGGTTCGTCATTGCCGATCCGTCCCCGACAGTTGCGGCCTGCCGAAAAAGCTTCTCAGCGTCTTCTGTTTTTCCTTCCCTGAGCAAGTTGACTCCCAGTCCGGTCAACCCGCGAGGGTAGCCGGCCTCAGCTGCCTTAGTATCCCAAGCCTTTGCTTCGGAGATGCGGTCTTGGCGTTCAAGTGCGATTGCATAATTGACCATCGCGTCCGGATCCCCCATGTGGGCAGCTCTTTCGAAGAACACGGAGGCGATGTCATCTTGGCCAGTGAACTGCGCTGTGATACCTGCGTTGTTCAACAACCCAGCTCGGACGTCAGACTGCGCGGCTGTCTGCCACAACTGCCTAGGAATCGGCTCACCAGAGGCGGCGATGTGATCAACCAGGTAGTCGAAGGGCTGGAGAGATCCATCCTCGGTCCTTGCTAGGAGAGCGAAGAGATTACCCCCAACTGTCTTCGCAGTGGCCCACTTCAAGCCCGCTTCTATGTCTTCGTCCGATGGCAGAGGTTTGAGTCCATCCATGTAGGAGGAAGCAAGATCCCGAACGGTCGCCTCGGGGACTAGCTCGCCGATTCCCGAACGCTGCCAGTCAATTGCAGCCAGCACGAGAGCTCTTCCAACGGGGTTGGTGGAGCGACCGGCGTCCAACAGCTCTACTGCCAGGAATCCTCCACCCAGATAGGTCCCCAAACCGTAGTCAAGTACGCCCTTACTCACATTCGGGTTGCCGCTAAGGGCAGCTAGCCTCTGGTTTTCAGATGATTGATCGGTGAGATGCACCTTCGTGAAATATTGCAGGGTCTCCCACTGGGTTCTGGGCCGATCGTCACTCGGCATGAGCGCTTCATAGGAGGTCGCACGCATGGTGGCTATGACGACGTTCTCGTTCTTCTGAAGATCCTCAATCCACCTCCCCTTCAGATTCTTTGAATCCTGGAGATATCTTTCGAGATCATCGAGCCAGACCACATGCTGCGTGGGCATTTCGCCAGCGTTCATGATGTTTGCGACGCCATCGGGGGGATCCGGCATGAACACATGTTTGTCAGGAAAAAGATCTTGCACGAGTTCGGCGGCCATCCGAGTTTTACCCGCCATCGAGGAGCCCAGAATGAGGACCGGCTGCAGGAGCCCGATGGCCTTCTTGACCTCGCCTTCCGCATCCCGGTGGAGATAGGGGATTTTGACTTGGGCCTTGTGGACACCCCACGTGCTGAGGGGGATGTTCCTTGCCGCCAAACCGAGCATCGATTCCGGCCCACTGGTTCGCATGTTTTGCTGGCGGACAGCTACTACGGCATCCGCAGCTTTGCCCTTTTCCTTCACGAAAGCGAAAACGACGGCCAAAACGACGCATGCAATCACGAGGGTCCCTAAGATCCATGGATCCCATCCGACGCGGCTGAGAAAAGCATTGGCGGCTCCGACAATGGCGGCGGAAGCAAGCAGCCAAAGACTAAGTTCGCGGCGCTTCCGTGAGCGCCAGGATGAAGGCAAGCGTTCCCCCTGAAGGTCCTTGTTGGACATCTCTACTGAGCGTCTCTCCCAGAGAGTTTAGGCGTAAGTCTTCGGATGGGCTTGAACTGTTCCGGCTGCCTCGAAGACTGCCACGGCTAAGGCAATGAAAAGGATCCGTGCAGGGGAGTCTGGCATCCTAGGGACTGATACGTGCGACTCACGAAATGCCGTGACCGTAGGCTTAATACTGTTGAGTCCTAGACTGGGGGATTTCCTTGAAAGATGGTCCGCTGAGTGATCCGATGGGCACCATTTTTGGTTTGATGGCCGACGAGAACTTCACGTCCGAGTACATGCCGTACTTGCATGACGACGGGAATTTGGTCCTGGGTAGCTTCGCCGAGGCGGTGTATGCCCTTCGATCTGAAATCAATGTGGAAGAGCTTCTCGGCAATGCATTGAGGGGAGTACTGGCCCGCGTACCCGAGTTCTGTGCTGAACATGGCTATGCGTTTGTTGCCGCAACGACGTCCGTTATCCCACTCCCTCCTGGGTACACCGCGAGCCGGTACAGCAAGTCCGCAGGCGAGGTCATTTTCGCTGTATCGGGAAGTTTCCCAGTCAAGGTCTCCTTCGGGGCGACCGAGAGTCGCGCAGGAGGATCGATTCTTATCTTTGGAGTCCTCGGCCAGACCATCCTCGACCGGCGTGTCTCGCTGGATACGGGGTTGCGCTATCTGAATGACGTGCTCACGTCCTATCGGATCGTTCGCCACGATCACGGCGTCCAACCTATTTCCGCCAGACAGCTGCCGGGTGTATTCGACTGCTATCCGATTACGTTTGCAGAAGAACCGGAAATTTCAGCTCCCCAGCCGGTCACGATCCACTACAACGACAAAATGGACGTCTGGGCCAAGCGTTCACTCCTCCCCGTTGAGTACAAGGAGTTCTTGGATTACTGCGAGGGGCTCGTATTCAGCCCCGAGGTTCGCTATCTCCTAAACCTGGCCATAACTTCCATCGACGATTTGTGTCTGGGGCAGTTCGAATCGGCCGTCCTCAACTCGGACAGGTTCATGGAGCTGGCCTTGCGACTTTGTTACCTTAGACATCCCGACCTGCCTGACGACAAGCTTGGGAGACTCACTAGCGTCTACAGCACGAACCCGAGGGTGAGCACCTTGCTCAGCAGCCTGGCACCCGTCCTCGGACTTGACGCCGGAACCGTTCTCGAAGCGTGGGCAGCAAGCTCCAGACGGCTTCGTAATGCTGTAGCGCATAAGTTGGACTTCTCGGTCGTCACACCCCAAGGTGCGCATCTGGCCGTGGAATACAACCTCGCCCTCGTCCAGCAGATAGCCCACAAGTTTCCAGAATCAGTGGGGGACGTACAACTTCTTGGCAACATGATCCAGGTCTACGAGCAACTTTTTGGGAGGCAAAGACCACCCACGTGAGCCTGACTCGTAGAGCGTGAAATTTTGGTCAGGTGCCGAACGATGCCCGGGGGATGGGCAATCTCAATTGCAAGCTGTTGGGTGCACGAGGGCTGCGCAATAGGCCCGCTACAAGTGACGACGATCGGGATCCCGTTCAGCACTCCAGCCGGCACGCCACCAATTTAGGAGACGCGCACTAGTCCTTCTCCCATTGCAGCCCGAGAAGCTGGAAGGCGTCGCTGATTTCGGGGCTGTCGTGTTGCAGCAGTTCTTCGACCATCACATCTTGGATGTTCGGAGTGATCGGTGGATCGCCGGGGCGCTCGAAAATGGCCCAGAGCTGGAGATCGTCACCGTGACGGGAGGCAAAAGTGACGCCATCAAAGTCTGTCATCTCGTAGAGCCAGGCCGCGACAGCCTGGGTCAGGCGCCGGGGCCTGGCGTCTTTCAATGCGGAGCCGTCAAAGTCAGCCAGACCCAGGCTCAGGGCCATACCGATGAAGTACGGGTACAGGGCCGCGATGCTGCCCGAGGCGGTCACGGCACAGTACCGGCCGGACAGCTCGGCGGACGCGGCAGCGCGCACTTCCAGCCACTCCCGGGGGACCTGCCCCGGGGCGATGGTGGGATGCAGAACCCTATCCTCGTCGTCCTCAACGATCTCGTCCAGCTCCACGCTCAGCCGTGCATCCTCGCGGAAGTGCGCCAGAACCTCGAGCAGGCACGCCAGGAGGGACGAGCCGGCGTAGATGGTGCGGAAGTTGCCGTGAAGGTCATCCCACCGTCCCGGGAACCGCCCGTCGGTGGCCCATTCCCAGCCGCTCCAGGCCCACGGTTCCGGGCGGAAGCCGACACGCCAGACCCTGCCGGCGGCCTCGGCCGCGGTTAGTTGCGCAGAAACCACCGATTAGCCTGCGGCTGCGAAGGCGCGTGCGGCGGCCAGCACCTGCGGGCCGGCGTCGTCCAGCTGGCCTTCGCGGAGCAGGCGCGCCGGGGGGACATCGTCCAGCTGCGGGTTCATGCCTTGGAACCAGGCCTGCACTGCGGCCCGGGAATCTCGCTCCGCGAGCAGGGCGGCGACGTGGTAGGCGGTGCGGAGCCGGTGCATCACCTCGGCGGAAGGTTTCCGTTCCCCGTCGGCCCACTGCCGGACGGCCCGGGTTTCTTTCACGGAACCGATGTAGGCGACGAGCTTTGCTCCGAGCAAGTCCCTCAGATCCCGGACCAGCACGTCGTCGGCCAGCCGGATGGAATCCTGGTGTGCCTTCAGCCCGCCGCGGGCGCCTGTCACTGCAGTCATAGTTCATGGTCCCACGAAAAGGCTCATTGAATCAAGGTCTAAAACACATCCTAGATCACACCCTGAAACACCGATAACCGTGATTATGTAAGGTAGTCAGTTTGACAGGACAACACTTCACATTTTACTGCGCTCCCCTCCCCCGACAAGAGCCTCGTCCGGCAGGCCCCTCGTCCATTCCGACGCTGGGACCAAAGGGGCGGGGCAGGCGAGTGTTCCACAAGCTCTGGGTCACCTGTTGCATGTCCGTCCCATGGCCGGAAAAGCGACGCCACCGCTTGGAAGCCGGTGGTTCCATATACGGGCGACCGACTGCGGTGCCGCGGCAACGCGCAGTTAAGGTACCCTGCTCCGATGTTATCTTTCGCTGGTTCTACCGGTTGCATAGGCCGCGGAGGCACGGTGCAGGGCAGCGGAAACGGCCGCTATGGCGGGGCGGGTGCTGGAAGCTTCTCTGGCTACGAGAAGGATTTGACGGCTCTGCATACCCGCGGCCGTGGGAAACCGGCGAAGGTTCGTCGATGCACCAACGAGCGCGAGGCCGGGAAGGACGGCGACGGCCAGCCCAGCTTCGACGAACCGCAAGTGCACCGAAACATCTTCAGAGGAGCAGATGACTTTGGGTTCGAAGCCTGCCTTCCGGCACTGGTTGGTTAGCCAGGTCCGGGACGCTGAGTCTGCGGTCTCTACCGCCCAGCGGGCGTCCGCGAGCTGCGCGATCAGGTCCTGGCCCGGGTCCAGCCCGTCGGCGATGGTCGCGTCCATGACGAGCCATAGTGGATCGTCCATGATCGTGGTGACCGTGATCCCCGGCAGTGACTGCAGTGGCAGTCCGGGGAATGACTCGGCGATCACAAGATCGTATTCGGAGGAGGCCAGAGATGGCAGCGTGGCTTCCGGTTCGCCCTGTTCGAACTCGACCGTCAGCTGCGGGTGCAGGCGGCGCAGTTCGTTCAGGGCGTCGGGAATGATCGTTAGCGCTGCGGACTGGAAGGCCGCGATCTTGACCACGCCTCGGGGCTGGGACATGGAGGTGGAGACGTCCGCCTCTGCACGTTCAAGCAAGTCGAGGATCTGCTCGGCGTGGGCGACCAGGATCAGGCCCTGGGGGGTCAGCTGCAGGCGGCGCCCGGTGGGCTCGACGAGGGGGACGCCGATTTCCTTTTCCAGCAGCCGGATCTGCTGCGACACCGCTGACGTGCTGTAGGACAATGCGGCGGCCACCGCTGTCAGGGTCTTGCGGTGATGCAGCTCCCGCAAGACCCTGAGCCGGACGACATTCAGCACATCTGTCCCCTCTGCCGCATCGATTCGGAGCCTGGCGCGCCGGTCAGGAAAACTCTACGATAATCTCCACCTCGACGGGGGCATCCATGGGCAGTTCGGCCACCCCGACTGCCGAGCGGGCGTGCTCCCCACGGGCGCCGAAGAGCTCCAGCAGCAGCTCGCTGGCGCCGTTGACCACCGCCGGCTGACCATTGAAGCCGGCGGCGGAGGCGACGAAACCGGTGACCTTGAGGATTCTCGCCTGGTCCAGGTCGCCCAAGGCCCCTGCGGCGGCCAGCGCGTTCAGAACGCACGTCCTGGCCAGGTCGGCCGCCGTCTCGACAGAGACGTCGGACCCGACCTTGCCCACAGCAGACATTTTGCCTTCCCGGAGGGGGAGCTGCCCCGAGGTGTAGACGGTATTTCCGACCCGGACGGCCGGTACGTAGGCGGCGACGGTTTTGGGGATGTCAGGGAGTTCCAACCCGAGTTTGGCGAGTCTTCCCCGGAGGGCCCGGTGGGACAGGGTGGTGGTCTGGTCAGTCATTTTTGTCCTTCAAGGGTGTGGTTAGTGGCAGAATTCGGTGGCGGTGGCGGCAAGGATTTGGCTGACCCTTGTCAGCGAGTCGAGGTCGACCCATTCGGTCGCGGCGTGGGCTCCCCCGCCGTCAACGCCGAAGAGCAGCCCGGGTATCCCGGCTTCGAGCATGAGGGAAGCATCGGTCCAGAACGCTTCGCCACGGACGGTGGCGGCCTGCCCCGTGGCCGCCCCCGCGGCGGCCGCTACAGCACGGACAATCGGGGCGTCGGCGGGGACCTCGAACGCGTGGCGTTCCAGACCCGCGGCAAGGCTGTAGCTGAAGTTGGGGTCGGAAGCGGCTATGGCGTCGAGGATTTGCCGCAGTTCGGCCTCCACCGTTGCGGCGCTCTCCCCTGGTACCGTGCGTCGTTCGAGCGAGACGGCACAGGCCGCGGGGTAGCTGGAAAGTTCCTCCCCGCCGCGGATGAGCGAGGCATGGATGCTCCCCGTGCCCAGCATCGGGTGGGCACGGCCGCCCAGTAGCGACCGGCTGAGCTCCTCGAGGCCGGTGAGGAATCTGCCGGTTTTAGCAATCGCGTCGATACCCAGATCAGGGCGGGAGCCGTGCGCGGCGGTGCCGTGGATGGTGACGTCGAACCACACGAAACCGCGGTGGGCGATCACGATGTCCTCGTGCGTGGGTTCTGAGACGATGGCGGCGTCGGCCGTGAAATGCCGCAGGACTTCCTCGGTGCCGGCGCTGGCGAACTCCTCATCCGCGACGAGGGCAACGATGATGTCGCCCCTATGCGGCCGGGATGCTGCGGCCGCCGCGGCGACCATCATCGCGGCGATGCCGGCCTTCATATCGAAAGTCCCGCGGCCATACATGCGGCCGTCCTCCATGCGGGGCTCAAGAGGCTCCCCGTCATAGCCGGCAAGCGTGACGGTATCGAGGTGGCCGTTAAACATCAGGCTCTTACCTTGGCCAATGCCGGCCGCGACGGCAACGATCGAGGGGCGCCCGGGCACGGCTTCGAGCCGGGTCACGGTGAAGCCCCGTGTCTGTAGCCAGGCGGCCGTGAAGTCTGCAAGGGCTGTTTCTCCAGGCGCGCCGGGAACCAGGCCCGGGTTGACGGAATTAATCCGGACGAGGTCCTGCAGGAGCGCTACCGGGTCCTCCAGCACGCCGGGCACAGTTTCTGGACTGACGTTTTCGCTGGTTTCCATGGGGAATGAGTCTTTCATCGGAGCGGGTTGGCCGCCAGGCCTTCGGTGCTGACCAGGACGATCACCGAGGTTTCGTCGAGGCCCATCTGCTGTCGCCGTTCCGGGCTGGAGAGGGCGGCCCGCACCCCGGCCAGGGACGCAGCCCCGCAGGGGCCCACATCCTGGCCAAGTTCAGTCAGGTCCATGACGGCCTGCCGGCAGTTTTCTTCGGTGACACTGACAGCTGCGTCCATCCCTGCCAGCAGGGTGGGCCATCCCATCTCGGAGGGCGTCCCGCAGTTCAGCCCGGACATGATGGACGGGTAGGAAGTGTCGACCACGACAGGACGGCCGGCGAGCAGCGACTGGGCGACGCAGGCGGCAGTTTCCGGTTCCACGCTGATTAGCGACGGTGCGGCGTTACCGGGTGTCCGATAGTGATCCACCAGTGCGTGCGCCAGTGAGCCGACGCCGACCGGGCAGGCCACCAGGTCTGGCCCGGCATAGCCGGACTGCGTCAGAGCCTCGTCAATTTCGTCAAAGAGCGTCGCGTAGCCGTCAACGATCCAGCGTGGGACGTCGCTGTAGCCGGCCCACGAGGTGTCCTGGATCAGCAGGTCGCAGTTGCTGCCTTCCGTTGACGCTGCGGCGACGGCGACCACGTCGTCGTAGATTGCGTCCACATGGTGAAGTTCTGCACCTTCGCCCCGGATGGCGTCGACCGCGGCCGGGCTAAGGCCATTGGGAACGTAGATCCGGGCCTGGATCTCGAGCAAGGCGGCCATGCGTGACACGGCGCGCCCGTGATTTCCATCGGTGGCAGTGACCAGCACAGGCCGTTCGTGGGGCGTGGTGCCGGCCCGGAGGTAATCCCGGAGCGCTGGAACGGTCATGGTCTCGGCGTCCAACCCGTAACGGGCGCACAAGGCCCGGCACACGGCCCAGGACGCGCCGAGAATCTTGAAGGCGGGCAGTCCGAGCCGGTTGGACTCATCTTTGAGGAATACCCGGCCCACCCCGAGTTCGGCAGCCAGACTTGGAAGTTCGGTCAGCGGGGTGGGAGCGTAGCCGGTCAGTGTCCGGTGGAAGGACGCTGCGGAGTCCGGGGCCGCGGTCTGCCAGGTCCGGGCGGCGGGATGGGCGTACCAGTAGGCGGTGTCTATTGAAGGCATGCCACCATGTTCCGACACTTTGGGCTAAAGCAAAAGCGATGGTTACTGCGTTGTTATTTTTACTTTTCCTTCAAATAGCATTTAGTTCACCGTTTCGTGAAACGTCCTGTTTTTGTGGATCTTACCGGCCACGAAAATCCGCTTTTACTTTCAGCGCTGGACCGTCATGATGGAACCCAACCCACCCGTGACTGTCGCCACATTCCCCTTGGAAACGGCGAAGACGATCTTCAGACGCGTCATCCGGCTCAGGGCCGGAGGATTTCCGCCCCCCGACATTGCGCACCAAAGTCGGATGTTTTCCTGAACACCATCACCTCGAAGGACAAAGCCTGTGACCAGTATGCAGCCGCTAGTTAGCAAGAAACCGATGCTCATGGCGCCGGGGTCCGAGCCCGATAGCCCGGAGGCCAGGCAAACACTCCGACGCTCCATCACCGGCTCCGCGCTGGGGAACGCAGTTGAGTGGTACGACTACGCCGTCTATGGCTACCTCACCATCTACATGGCAACCAATTTCTTTGGGTCAAAGGCGGGCGACGGCGGTGTGGGCGTTACGTTGACGCTGGCCACCCTGGCATTATCCTTCCTCATCCGGCCGCTGGGCGGCATCATCTTGGGTCCGCTGGGCGACAAGGTAGGCCGACAGAAGGTCATGGTTCTCACTGTGATCCTGATGACCCTGGCATCAGGCTGCATCGGCTTGCTGCCCACGACGGACACCGTCGGGGTTCTGGCACCCGTCCTGCTCCTGATCTGCCGGCTGCTTCAAGGCTTCTCAGCCGGCGGAGAGTACGGCGGCGCGGCCGTCTACATGGCGGAATCGGCTCCGGACCGCCGCCGCGGTTTCTTCGGCTCCTTCCTCGAATTCGGAACCACCGTGGGATTCATTCTCGCGGGCATTCTGTGTACCGGCCTCGTCAGCATCGTCGGCGAACAAGGGATGCTTGAGGGCTGGTGGCGGCTCCCGTACCTGGCCACGATCCCGATGGGAATCATTGCGCTGTGGATCCGGACCCGGCTGGACGAGGCCCCGGTCTTCTCGGAGGCCTCCGCACACAAGGAAGGCACAAAGGCGCCGGTGCGCCAGGTCCTGAAGCATCACTGGAAGCAGATCCTGGTCCTCTCGGGTTTCGTGGTCCTGCTCAACGTGGCTTTTTACATGGTCCTGGGGTACATGCCCACCTATCTCAGCAGCCAGCTCGGACACGACACCGCCCAGGGCAACTGGATGCTGGTCGGGATGATGGCCCTGATGCTGCTCGCCATCCCTCCTGTGGGAGCCTTGTCAGACCGGGTGGGCCGCAAGCCCCTGCTCCTGCTCGCCGCCACAGGCTACGCGGTGCTCTCCGTCCCGGCCGTTATGATGCTCGGACTGCCGAACCCACTCCTTCAATTTCTCGGACTGGCCGTACTGGGCCTGCTGCTGGTGATCCTGACGGCAGCGGTATCCTCCACCCTCCCGGCCCTGTTCCCCACCGCCGTGCGCTACAGCGGTTTTGCGATCGGCTACAACTTTTCCACGGCATTCTTCGCCGGGCCGTCCCAGACGGTGGCCAACCAGCTGATCGAAACCACCGGGAACCAACTGATTCCCGGCTGGTACATGGCGATTGCCGGTGTGATCGGCTTCATCAGCATCCTCTGCATGCGGGAAACCGCACAGGCCACGCTCCGCGGTGAAGAATTGCCCGGCGACCCGGCATCGCTCGGCTTCCCCAAACTCAAGTACGTCGACACAAACCGCACGGACGCCGAAAACCGACGGTCGACCTTTCGTCCCGTGGCTTGAACTTCCAGCACCCCCTCAACAACCTGGGTAGTCACCCGCACCAAGGAGTCACCAACCGTGAATATCACCAGCGAACCGACCGACCGCACCAGTAACACGCCCCAGACCGGGCTGGAAGGAACCCCGCCGCTGACCGCTCCGCGCCGAGGCTTCGATGACAACGAATTTGAATCCCGGCTAGTGCGGGCCCAACATCTCATGGCCGAGGCCGGGCTGGATGCTCTGTTCCTGACCACCGAGCCCGAATTCCGCTATTTCACGGGGTTCCTCACCCAGTTCTGGCAAAGCCCGACACGGCCGTGGTTCCTTCTGGTACCAGCCAACGGGCGGCCAACGGCAGTGGTTCCGGGCATCGGGTACCCCCCGATAGCGCAGACCTGGATCGATGACATCCGCTCCTGGACTTCGCCGCAGCCCGAGGACGAAGGGGTCTCGCTGCTGGCCGAGACTATGCGTGAAGTTCTGGGAGACCACGCCCGAGTGGGGGTGCCGATGGGCCCAGAGACCACACTGCGCATGCCGCTGAAGGACTATAGCCGGCTCCGGGGCATGCTGCAGGGCTTCAGCTTCCACGATGCTACCGGGGTCGTGAAGTCTCTGCGCATGGTCAAATCGGAGGCGGAAATCGAAAAGATCGCGCACGTCTGCCGCATCGCTTCCGATGTCTTCGACCTGGTTCCCGGCATAGCCGCCGCCGGCCAGCCACTCATCGAAACCTTTCGTGCAGTCAAGATCGAGCT
Organism: Arthrobacter sp. UYCu723; assembly: GCF_054059215.1. NCBI lineage: Bacteria > Bacillati > Actinomycetota > Actinomycetes > Micrococcales > Micrococcaceae > Arthrobacter > Arthrobacter sp. UYCu723. The sequence continues at coordinate 107,285 of NZ_JBSSBW010000003.1, read as the reverse complement.
GCTCAAGCGCGGCGCTGACGATGTTCCATACCTTGTTGGCGCGGCCGCCCCCGGCGGATACGACAATGTCATCTCCCCTCCGGGGAATCGTGCACTGACCGACGGTGACGTGCTGATGATTGACACGGGCACGGTCTACGACGGCTACTTCTGCGACTTTGACCGCAACTATGCCATCGGCTCCGCGGACCGGGCAGCGGCCCACGGGTACGCCACACTTTTCGAGGCCACCAATGCAGCCCTGGACATCGCCCGGCCTGGCGTAACGTCAGGCGACCTCTTCCGGGCGATGCAAAAAGTCATTGTCGACAACGGCTATGCCTGCGGAAATGTTGGGCGTTTAGGCCATGGGCTGGGCATGCAACTGACCGAATGGCCCTCGCACACCGACACGGATGAGACCGTCCTCGTTCCCGGCATGGTCCTTACCCTTGAACCCTCGCTGGACATGAAGCCCGGCCAGGGCATGGTGCATGAGGAAAACTTCGTGCTCCGCGAAAACGGGCCCCAGCTCTTGAGCCGCCGCGCTCCCGAACAGCTCCCTGAGGTGCGTTGAGATGAAGTTGTCCTACGAATCAGATTCCGGCGCGGCGCAGCGCGCCCGTCTGGGTGTCATCGTCCTGCAGGTTGATGAAACACTTGAATACGAGTTCCGGACGCTGTTGAATCTTCCCGGCGTCGCACTCCACCACACTCGTGTGCCCAGTGGGCTGGACGTCACCGAAGAAACTTTGGCGGCCATGGAGCAACATATCCCCCTCGCGGTCGGTCTCCTTCCCACCGGGGGATCCTTTGACACCATTGGCTACGCGTGCACGTCCGGTGCCAGCGTCATCGGCCCGGCAAACGTGGCAGGAGCCGTCCGTTCCGCCTACCCCGCCGCGTCGCAGAACGCTTCCGGCCTACCGGCCGTCACTGATCCTTTGACCGCGGTGGGGGCAGCCTGCCGGGTCCTGGGCATCCGCCGGCTGGGGTTTGTCAGCCCATACGTGGCCGAAGTCTCCGAACACCTCCGCTTGGCGTTGGAAGCAGACGGTCCAGCCATCACCGGTTTCGGCTCCTTTGAGGAATCCGAGGAGTGCAAGGTTGCGCGCATCCGTCCCGAGTCGGTTTACCAGGCGATCCTGCAAGTAGGGCAGTCCTCACCGTGCGACGCAGTGTTCGTCTCCTGCACCAACGTCAGGACACTGGACATCCTTGAACGCGCAGAGGCCACTCTCGGGAAGCCGGTTATCAGCAGCAACCAGGCCCTGGCCTGGCACATGCTGCGCCTCTCAGGCATCAATGACTCAATTCCCGGATATGGACAGCTGCTGCGACTGGGGCTCGACTCCAACGCCGAAGCCGTCAGTACCGGCCCTACTACTGCGCTGAAGGGTGCTTAGCACATGGAAGATTTTGTCACGTGGCTCAACGGGCTCGTCTGGAGCCCGGTCCTTGTCGTCATGCTCCTTGGCGCCGGCCTCTTTTTCACCGTATCCACACGTTTCGTCCAAGTCAGGCACGCCCTCGAGATGGTGCGCCTGACCTTCGAAAGCAAAAGTTCAGCTTCCGGCATCTCATCGTTCCAATCCCTGGCGCTGTCCCTAGGCGACAAGATCGGGGTAGGGAACATAGCCGGCGTGGCCACCGCAATAGCCTACGGCGGTCCCGGAGCCGTTTTCTGGATGTGGGTCACCGGCTTCCTCGGAATGGCCACCTCATTCATCGAGACCACACTGGCTCAGGTCTACAAAAGCAAGCAGGACGGCGAATATCGGGGTGGAACCCCTTACTACATCGAAAAAGCCCTGAAACTGCGCCCGCTCGCCATTATCTTTGCGGTCATGACCATGATCACCGGCGCATTCCTGCTGCCAAACGTTCAAGTCAACGCCATCTCTGCCTCATTGAATGCGGCGTTTTCCGTCAATACCCACGTGACAGGGCTGGCCCTGATGGCGGTTCTGGCGCTCATCATCTTCGGTGGCATCAAGCGCATCGCCCGCACGGCCGAGTACGTGGTTCCCTTCATGGCCGCCGGCTATATCCTGGTAGGCCTGCTGATCATGGTGGTGAATGCAGGAGAGATCCCCGGCCTGATCTCCTTGATCATCACGAGCGCCTTCGGCACGAATGCCACGTTCGGGGGCATCATCGGTGCCGCGGTTGCCTGGGGGGTAAAGCGCGGGGCCTTCTCCAACGGCGCCGGGTTCGGAAGCGAGACATACGCCCCTGCCGCGGCGGAGGTCTCACACCCGGCCAAACAGGGCCTCGTCCAATCATTTGCGACGTTCATAGATACGCTGGTCGTCTGCTCGATTACCGCCTTCATGATCCTCATCACCAAGTCGTACAACGTCATCCCCGGAGACGGCGCTCCGCTGGCCAACCACCTCGGCGGCGTGGAACCGGGCCCCCTGTACACCCAGGCGGCCATAAATTCAGTCCTCCCCGGATGGGGCTCCCAGATCCTTTCGATTGCGATTCTCTTCTTCGCCTTCACCAGCGTGATGTTCTACATGTACATGGCTGACACTGGCCTCGCATACATCAAACGCAGTTTCGGCATCACCTGGAAATGGCCCGACATACTGCTGAAGTTGGGGTTCCTGGCCTTCGTATACCTCGGAAGTATCACCTCCGCCTCCTTCGCCTGGTCCCTCGGGGACTTGGGGTACGGCGCCATGGCATGGATCAACGTAGTTGTCATCGTCCTCCTGACCAAACCCGCCTTGAAAGTGTTGCGAGATTACGAAAAGCAGCGCAGGACTGGTCTTGATCCCGTGTTCGATTCGGCCGCAACCAAAATCAACGGTGCAGATTTTTGGGTCGCAACATCCGCTTCAAAACCGCTCGACGAAGTTCGACGATAGAGCGACGAGACGATTAGGCCGTATCTTCTGGCACGAGGGACGACGCCGCTGCGGCAGGTGAGAGTGAGCTTGTCGTTTCGGGTGACTGGCGCGGGCCCCGGCTCAACTACGCTGAGAATCCGCTCGACGACGTTTCGGCGTGCGTAGCCATCCTTGTCCAGGCCGACGGGCGTGCTGCCATTGCTGCCTCGTCGCCCACGATTGGCTTCCTGTCCGGATCGCTCGTCAACGATTGCCTGGATTCCGCGCCGACGAAGAATTTCCCTGTTCGCCCGGGAGAAGCACGCTTTATCGGCCACGGCCCGGTCCGGACGGGAACGGGCCTTGGCCGTTGCCGATCCTGGCCACTGTCAACGCCTCTTTCAGGAACTTTCGAGGGATCACCCGCCTGGCCGGGATCGTCTGATCGCGTGGTCACCGGGAAGTTCCAGCAGTTCATGTAACCAGCGTTCTGCTAGGCGGGCCCCGGGTCTCCCATCGTATGCCGGCAGGCGTCCCTGACTTTGGCGACGAGGGGTGAGTCTGTCATGTCGTTGCTGTAGATCAGGCTGACGCGGGAGATGGCGCTGGCGTCCTTGATGTCCAGGTAGGCAAGGCCGGGGATGGCGAAGGCACGGAGGGATTCCGGGACGACTGCGATGCCGAGGTGGGCGGCGACCAGCCCGAGGATGGTGGGGAACTGGACGGCCTGCTGGGCGAGGTCGAAGTCGACGTCGGCGGCGTGCAACAAAGCGGCGATGTGGTCGAAGAGCCGCGAGATCCTGTCCCTGGGGAAGGCAATGAACCTCTCGCCCTTCAGTTCACTAAGCCCGACTGAGGTGCGGGGCGCTAGGGGGTGGTCTGTCGGGACGGCCACCACGAGGCGTTCGTTTTGCAGGAGTGTGGTGCTCAGGCCCGGCACGGTCCGGACTTCCCGGGCGATTCCGGCGTCCAGGGCTCCGGCGGTTATGAGCTCGATCTGGGCGTCGGTGGTTTCCTCGCGGAGCTCGAGGTCGATGCCGGGCCAGTGGGACCGGAGTTCCCGCACCACGGGCGGGAGCGCCGAAATGGCCGCCGAGGAGACGAAGCCGAGACGCAGCTTGCCGATTTCGCCGTCGCGGGCCTGCCGGAGGGCCGCGGTCATGGCCCCGTACTGGCTGAGGACTTTACGTGCGTGCTTCAGGAGCATTTCGCCGTCGGCGGTGAGCTGGACGTTGCGGGAGTTGCGTACGAACAGCTGGGTCTTGCATTCCTCTTCGAGTTTGCGGATCTGCTGGCTCAGCGGTGGCTGGGCCATGTGCAGCCGCTCGGCGGCGCGGTTGAAGTGCAGTTCTTCGGCCACTGCGACGAAAAGCTCCAGGCGACGAAGATTCATAAGAACAAGACTAAACGCATATTGATGAGCGTCAAATAGATACTTCAGTGGAGTGCGTTTCGGGTCTACCGTTGATCGTGAGGACAGTCACAGATCAACAAACATTTAAGAGGTTCGAGAATGCCCGTCATGACCCAGCCAGTCAGCAGCTTCATCAACGGACGGTGGGTCGAAGGGGCCGGGGACACGACGTCCCGGTTCAACCCGTCGGCACCGGAGGAAGCGGTCACCACCTATCACCGGGCCGGTTCCGAAGAGCTGGCGCAGGCGATCCAGGCCGCTACCGACGCCGCACCGGCGTGGGACCGGCTGGGGATTCTGGCCCGGGGCCGGATCCTGTCCGCTGCGGCCGCACTGATCCGGGAACGGGCCGAGGAGATAGCCCGGGTCATGACGGCGGAGCACGGCAAGACCCTGGCGGAGTCCAGGCTGGAGGTCGACGCGTCCGCCGACACGTTCGAGTACCACGCGGGCTCGGCCCGGAACCCGGTCGGCACCGAATACCCGTCCAGCCACCCCGATGAGCGGATCCTGACCGTGCGGCGCCCGCTGGGCATCGTCGGGGTGATCACCCCGTGGAACTTCCCGCTGCAGATCCCGGCGTGGAAGATCGCCCCGGCACTGCTGCACGGCAACACGGTGGTCTGGAAGTCCGCCAGCCACACCCCCGGAGTGTCGGTCCTGCTGATGGACATCCTGGCTGCGGCCGGTGTTCCGGCCGGCGTCGCGAACCTGCTCCTTGGCCCTGGTCCGCTGGGCTCTGAACTCGTTTCCCATCCGTCCGTGGCGGGCGTGACGTTTACCGGCTCCGTTCCGGTGGGCCACCACATCCGCGGGATCGTCTGTGGCCGGGGCGCGAAACTGCAGATGGAACTCGGCGGACACAACGCGACCCTGGTTCTGCCCGATGCCGACGTGGAGCTGGCCGCGTCCAGCGCCGTCAACGCCGCGATGGGTTCCAGTGGGCAGAAGTGCACGGCCACCCGGCGGATCATCCTTGTCGGCGACGGGCACGAGGCGTTCCTGGCGAAGGTGAAGGAGAAGGTCGCAGCACTTGTCCTGGGCCCCGGCACTGACCCGTCGGTGCAGATCGGCCCCGTGGTTTCCGGCTCCGCCCGCGACGAAATCAATGCCGCGATCGAGACGGCCCTCACCGAAGGCGGGGAAATCCTCGCCCAGGCCCCCGCGCCCGCCGCGGAGGGGCACTATGTCCGGCCGACCGTGCTGACCGGGCCGGCGTCGATGACGATCTGCCGCGAAGAGGTCTTCGGCCCTGTGGTCACTGTTCTCCGCGCAGCCACCCTTGATGAAGCCATTGCGTTGGCGAACAACACCGACTTCGGACTCACCGCCGCGGTGTTCACCAGCGATGAGCGCGCCGCCCGGCAGTGCGTGACCTATCTGGACGCCGGCCTCGTCAAGGTCAACGCTCCCTCGACCGGGTCCGAACTTCACGCCCCGTTCGGCGGGATGAAGGATTCAACCTTTGCCGGCCCCCGGGAACAGAACAGTGCCGTTGCCGCGGCCTTCTTTACCCACGAAAAGACCGCATATCTCCGTCTGGCGCCCGAGAAGGCATGATCATGACACTTCAGGATGAACGAACCGCACACGGGCTCCGGTCCCCGGAGGAAGTGCTCTCCGGCGCCGACATGAACGGCGCCTGGGCCACCCGCCACAGCTTTGCCCGCACCATGCTCCGCCGCGCCGCGGCCCAGGGATGGTCCGTGTCCAGGACCCGCCTCGATCTGGACGCAGACGCCCGGGGCACTGCCGTCTACACCGTGGACGCCGAAGGCCGGCAGCTGAGTTTCATCGCTTTCTGCCGCACCCTGGAGGAAAGCGAACGCACCGACCGGGTCATCGCCGATGCCTGGGACGTGACCGCGGCGCTCATCGAAGGGGACCTCACGCCCGAACGCGAAGCAGAGCTTCGGCGCAATGTCCCCGTCCAGGAACGCGGCCGTGTCGATCCGGACACCATCGTCCTGACCCGGGCGAACCGCAGCGCACGCTTCTTTGACTACGTCAGCGGCTGTTTGGCCGCCGGGTCCCAGCCCGACGTCGAGACCATCGGACCCAGCCCCTACCTGATCCGTAGCACTGCGTTCTATGGCAACGGAAAATTCGGGCTCAAGGAATTCGCGGACATCCCCGCCGACCACCCCCTGGCCGTCCCCTACCGGTCCCAGATGCTCACTGCCTGGCTGTTGCGGGAACTGAGCATGGACATGGTGGAACACGTCGCCGCCGCTAAAGCCACGGCGGCCGGCACCACCGCGGTCCCCCTGGACCCGGAATGGGGTAAATACCTCGGACTGGGCAACGCCACCGGCCTGGGCATGGTCCCTTTCGTGATCAACCACCCGGACTACCTGGACGCCTGGTGCCGGCTGAGGGAAACTCCCCTCGCCGCCGGCCTCGGCCGGGACTACGCACCCGGGCACCCGGACCTTGCCCGCGTCGCGGACCTCCTCGCCCAGGCGGACCGCCACCTGGAAGAGAAACACGCACTCCACACCGCCCCGTTCCTGCCCACCGACGCGATCAGGCCCCAGCTGCAGCAACTCCTGAACGAGCTGCAGACCCACCAGGCCACCGCGACGGAACCGGCACCGGTTCTGGCACGCCTCCACGACACGGCCGCACGTCTCAGCCCGGAGGCCCGGGGCATCTTCGCCTCCATCGTGATCGAACTCCGTGCCGACTTCGACGAGGACGCCGAATCCCTGCTCAGAGTTAACGGCACCACACCGTTCGAGCCGGCCATGCGCTGCTGGGAACTGCAGCAGCTGCTGGAGACCAACTACGCCTGGTCCCGCGGCTACGACTTCACCGATCCCGAGCGGACGCGGTATTACTGGTTCTCCTCCGCAGCCAACGAAGAACCCCGCCGTGCCCTGCGCACCTCCCGGCCCGCCGGCACCGCCGAACACGGCACAGACATCGCCCGCCGCATCAATGCCCTCGCCACGGACCTCGAGCAGTTTCCGGCCCATCAGAGCATCGCGGAATTCCTCCTGGCACACCCCGGCCACCGCTTCGCCGCCGCCCGGGTCCAGCAGACCCGGCCCTATCTCTACGGGGAGCTGCAGGACAACCTCATCGACGGCGAATTCCTGCCCCTGAGCACCCAACGCTTCCAGCTGGCCAGTTACGGGATGAACAACTTCAGCCCGCAGTCCACGGACTGGCTGCGGGTGACGTTGTTCAGCGGAGCCCCCCGCGCGGTGGACATCAACCACGGCACGGACGAGGACGACTGGCTCTTCCCGACAGCGCCGAAGGGGCCGGAACAATGAGCCTGCACGAGCAGCTGACCGTCGTGGACGGGCTGCAGATCAGCAACTGGAGCCGCCCCGTCCTGGAAGAACTGCGCACCGGCGGCGTCAGCGCGGTCAACGCCACGTGCGCCGTCTGGGAAAACGCCGCGGACACGCTCCGGTCCGTCGGTCAGTGGCTGGACCTCGCCAACCGCAACCCGGACCTGATGTTCCTCGCCTCAACCGGGGCAGACATCGAAACCGCGAAGCAGCAAAACAGGATCGCCGTGTTCCTGGGCTTCCAGAACGCCAGCCCCTTCGAAGACGACTACCGCTACGTAGAGCTCTTCCACCGGCTCGGCGTCCGGATCGCCCAACTGACCTACAACAACCAGAATCTGATCGGCAGCGGCTGCTTCGAAGCCGACGACGCCGGCCTGACCCGCTACGGGCGGGTGATAGTGGAAGAGATGAACCGGGTGGGCATGCTCATCGACCTCTCCCACGTCGGATACCGGACCAGCCGCGACGCCATCGAAGCGTCCTCGGTGCCGGTCTCCGTCACCCACTCCAACCCGCTCTGGTTCTTTGACACGCCCCGGAACAAACCCGACGACGTCATCCAGCCCCTCGTGGACCGCGGCGGGGTCATCGGCTGCTGCCTTTACCCCACCGTCAGCGGCGGTGAACACGTCACCATCGAGAGCTTCTGCACCATGGTGGCCCGCATGGTGGACCAATACGGTCCCACCAGTATCGGCATCGGCAGCGACTGCACCCGCGGCTGGGACCAGGAATTCGTCGGCTGGCTCCGCAACGGCCGCTGGCAACCGACCGCCCCCGAAAATGCCCCCACCTGGCCCCTCTGGCCGGACTGGTTCACCGGCCCCCAGGACTTCCCCCGGCTCACCGACGGCCTCGCCGCAGCAGGCCTCACCGACCACACCATCGCCGGCGTCATGGGCGCCAACTGGGCCCGGCTCTTCACCCACGTCATGGACACCACAAAGGAACACGCGCATGTCTGACACCATCACCGGCCCAGCCCCCGACGGGCAGCAGACTGACCGCACCATCGCCGTCCAGCCCCGCGAAATCAAAGAAGCGGCCTTCCGGTCGCTCTGCGCGGCCGGCGCGGACCCGCTCGAAGCCCAGGAAGGAGCCCTCGCAGTCCTCCGCGCCGAAGCCGAAGCACACGCCGGCCTCCGCCTCCTCGAACAACTCCTGGACGCGGACTGGGCCACACCCCTCCGGCCGGCACCGGCCAGGGACACCACCTGGGCGGGAGGCACCCTGCGCGAGCTGGACCGGGCCGGACAACCGCCCCTGCGGACCGCCCTCCAGCTCCTCGACCTCGCCGCCGACGCCCCGGACGAGGAAGTATCCGTGACCCGCACACAGCACGCCCGCATCCCGGGACTGCTCTGGAACGACCTGGTCCTCAGGCGCACCGCCTCCCTGGGCCGCCGGATCGTCATCGCCACCGCCCATGACGGTGCGGCACCGGATAAAGAGGGCGCCACCGATTACCTCACCGTCCGGGACGGGGAACTTTCGACCACCCGGACCCTGGCATCGGAGGCGGTCACGGCCCTCCTGGCGCAAAACAGCGGGGACAGCACCCTCGTCATGGTCCTCCCCGAACCGGTCCACACGGATCCGGACACAACGTTCGTCCCGCCCAAACCCCTGAAAGTGTGTGCAGAAGAATGGCAGAGCATGTACCAGCTGTCCCGGAAGTACCTGGTGCCGGACGCATGAGCGCGATCACCCGGACCCAGTTCACCGACGGCAAACCCCGGCCGTACTCCGCCTCCGCCGCCACCGGCGGCATCATCTACCTGTGCGGGCAGATACCGGCCCGGGCAGACGGCACCGTCCCGGCCGACATCGAAGGCCAGGTCGCCCAGGCCTTCGACAACCTCGAAGCCGCCCTCACGCAGGCAGGGTCCAGCCTGTCCGGCCTGCTCAAGCTCACGGTCTTCCTGGCCGACCTTGACGAATTTGATGACTACAACGCCGCCTACCTCACCAGGCTCAGCGGCCACCCCCTGCCTCCCAGGACCACCGTGCAGGTGGCCCGGTTCAGGGGCGAAAAACGCATCGAGATCGATGCGGTCGCAGCCGTAACAGCCTGACCGGACCACGGCCACGGATCTGTTGGGTTACCAACGTCGTTTTCCCTCATCCCAGATCGGAACCACCATGCTCTCCCACGCACCAGCACCTGCGCCTCAAATGACTATCGATTCAGCGCCGCTGAACTCCTTCCATAAACGCCTCACCCTCTTCAGCTCAGGGGGCCCGTTCCTGGACGGATACATCCTGGCCATCATCGGCATCGCCCTGGTCCAGATCATCCCGGCCTGGCAGATGAATGACTGGTGGAACGGTCTTATCGGCGCCTCCGCCCTGATCGGTGTCTTCCTCGGCGGCCTGATCTTCGGCAACATCACCGACAAAATCGGGCGCAAGCTCATGTACACGATCGACCTCATGGCCATCATCGTGTTCTCGGTGGCACAGTTCTTCGTCCAGGAAGCCTGGCAACTGTTCGCCCTGCGGCTGCTCATCGGCATTGCCGTCGGCGCCGACTACCCCATCGCGACCTCCCTGGTGGCAGAATTCGTGCCCAAGAACTGGCGCGCCCGGCTCCTGGGAGGGCTGAACGCCATGTGGTTCGTCGGCGCCACCGTCGCCGCGTTCGTCGGCTACTGGCTCCTCTCCTTTGAAGACGGCTGGCGCTGGATGCTGCTCTCCTCCGCGGTGCCCGCCGTCCTGATCCTCATCGCCCGGGCCACCATCCCCGAATCCCCCCACTGGCTCGTGGGCAAAGGCCGCCACCAGGAAGCCCTGGCCATCCTGAAGAAAACCATCGGCGAAGGCGCCACCCTGGACGGCATCACCGCCCACGACCCCAACGCCGCAAAGCTCAGCACCGGTCAGGCCTTCAAACTCGTCCTGACCGGCGGCTACCTGCACCGGGTTATCTTCATCTCCATCTTCTGGACCTGCACCATCGTCACGCTGTTCTCCATCTACGCGTTCGGACCCCAGATCCTGGCCCTGTTCAACCTCCAGTCCGGCGACGAAGCCAACATCGGCTACGGCCTGATCAACCTCTTCTTCCTCGTCGGCAACGTCGTCGCCCTCCTGGTCGTGGACAAGCTCGGCCGCCGGCCCGTCCTGATCTGGGGCTTCATCCTCTCCGGCGTCGGCCTGCTGTTCCTCGCGCTCTTCCCCACCGCACCCCTGGGCCTGATCGCCCTGGCTTTCGCCTTCTACGCCATCTTCAACGGCGGCCCCTCGATCCTGGAATGGATCTACCCCAATGAACTGTTCCCGACCAAAGTCCGGGCCACCGCGGTCGGGCTGTGCACCGGGACCAGCCGCATCGGCGCCGCCATCGGCACCTTCGCCACCCCGCTGGCCCTGACCCACCTCGGGCTCTCCGGCACCATGTGGATCGCCGCCGGCATCGCACTGCTCGGCGCGGCCGTCAGCTTCTTCATGGCCCCCGAAACCAAGGGCCAGAACCTCGAAGAAGCAGCCGCCCTCCACGCCTGACACCCACTACCCACCAACCGCAGCGGAACGGGAGCGGCTGTCCTTCCGGGGTCAGGCCGCTCCCGCAGCGCGCCACGCGACCCCACCACCTCCGCGTCCGCTTCCGCGACCGGAAGAAAGCAGGAACCATGCGCCCGACAACCCTGACCCTGGACGTCAGCGGCGAAGACCCCGACACGATCCAAACCAACCTGACCGCCGCCGTCGACACGGCCATCACGCAGGCCATGGCAATGGGCCACTGTCACGGGATCATGGTCACCCAGCACGCCTACAACGACTTCACCGTCACCGTCCACCCCGACGTGCCGTTCGGCCAAACACGCGAGGAACGACGGCTCGGCAACACCCCCGGATAGGCAACCCCACCGGGAAACCAACCCAACCGGGAAAGCCGATCCGCCACTGGGAAACCAACACGACAGTCCCGGCTGCAGACCGTTTACTCGTCCACGACGCCACGGGACCGGCCCATCCACCGGCCGCCCCATCCGCGCCTCTTGGAAATGGGTTCCGCGCCAGAGCCCGCGCCCCAACACAAATCCAGGCAGCCGTGCCCTGCGCAGCCACCCCCAGAACCAATAGATCGCAAGACTAAGGAAGCATCAATGAAGTTAGCCGGCAACACCGACCATCCGAGAGCCGGCCACGCCCGACGCGCCGGCAGTCATCAGGACGTGCCAGTCGGGCCTCTCGACCCGAAAGACGGCGGACGATGACCCAGACCGTCATCGCATCACAGCCCGTCTCCGCCTCCGGTGGCGCCCCCGCCCCGAAATCCGCAGGTCACGTCATCGTCGACTCCCTCGTTGCCCACGGCGTTCGGCGCGCCCACGTGGTACCCGGCGAGAGCTATCTCGACGTCCTGGACGGGCTGCACACCTCTGACATCGAGACCATCGTCTGCCGCCACGAGGGCGGCGCGAGCTACATGGCGGAAGCGGATGGAAAGCTGAACCCTCTTCCAGGCGTCGCCATGGTGACCCGGGGGCCCGGTGCCGCAAACGCCCACGTCGGACTGCACACGGCCTGGCAGGACTCCACTCCGATGGTGCTCTTCGTCGGCCTCATTCCCTTCGCGCACCGGGACCGAGAGGCCTTCCAGGAATTCGACATCAAGGCCTGGTTCGACACCGGCGCCAAACGCGTGATGGTCCTCGACCACCCTGAGCGTGCCTCCGAGATCGTGGCAGAAGCCTTCTTCGCCGCGATGAGCGGGCGCCCCGGGCCCGTGGTGGTTGGCCTGCCGGAAGACGTCATCCGCGAGCAGATCGACCCGGAACTGCACCCGCCCATCCCCGTCGCCACGGGGGGAATGACAACCGCGGACTCCGAAGCACTCGCCGCCGCCCTGTCAGCCTCCCGCAAGCCTTTATTCGTGACCGGCGGGAATGACTGGACCCAGGACGGTGCGGACCAGTTCACTCGGTGGCTGGAAAAGCACCACATCCCGGCCGCGGCGGAATGGCGCACGCAGGGAACCGTCCCGTTCGATTCCCCCTGCTACGTCGGTCCAATCGGCTACGGCCGCCCCCGCCCGACCTACGATCTGTTGGAAGAGACCGACCTTCTCATCTTCGTCGGCACCGTCCCCGGCGACGTCATCACCGACGGTTTCCTCTGCCGCCAGGACTGGAAGAAAAAGAACTTCCTCGTCACCATCGACCCTTCCCTCCGCGGACGCTCCGGACCTGTCTCACGGCAAATCGTCGCCAAACCGGACGGATTCGTCCGGGACCTGGCCAGGATCGAGCCCGAGGTCAACCCAGAATGGAAGACCTGGACCGCACGAATGCGCGCCGAACAGGAATCCTTCGCCGCACTCCCGCTGGCCGCCCCGGGCACGGGACCGGCCCGGATGGACACCCTCATGGCCAACCTCGTTCCCACACTTCCCAACGACGCGATCGTGACCTTCGGCGCCGGCGAACACACTAACTGGGCCCACCGATACTTCCCCACCCGGGGCTACGCCTCGATGATCAGCGCCCGGAACGGCTCGATGGGCTACTCCATCCCTTCAGCCATTGCAGCGTCCCTGGCCCACCCCGGCCGCCGCGTGGTCACCATCGCCGGCGACGGTGAATTCCTCATGAACGGCCAGGAACTCGCCACCGCCGCACAGTACGGCGCCACACCCCTGGTCATCGTCATGGACAACCAGGAATACGGGACAATCCGCACCCATCAGGAACGCCACTATCCGGACCGGGTCTCCGGAACGCAGCTGAAAAACCCGGAATTCGCGCTAATGGCCCAAGCTTTCGGCGGCTACGGCATCAAGGTAGAACGCGACGCCGACATCCCTGCCGCCATCACGGCGGCACTGAAGGCCATCGACGAGGACAAGGTCTTCGCACTCATCCACCTCGTCGTCGAACAACGCGTCAAGGCCTACTAAACGAACACTTCCACCAGCCACACCACCTCACGCGCCGCCGGGACATCGACAGCAGCCGGCAAGGGCGTCCGTCCCGCCCCATCTTCTTGAACATCCCCGCAAGTGTCCGTTGCCCCCGGAGATCCCACGCCCGCGCCGACTTGATACGGCCCGCCAAACAGCGCGCCGCCCGTAGCTCCCCAGCTTCACCTGACGAATGGAAAACGAATGTCCGTCTCACTCGACGAAGAAAATACCTTGCTGGCCTCGGTTCCGACGGGCCTGCTGATCAACGGCGAGTGGCGTCCGGCCGCGTCCGGGAAGACGTTCGAGGTCGAGGACCCCGCCACCGGGAAGGTGCTTCTCAGCATTGCCGACGCCGGTCCCGAGGACGGCAAGGCCGCCCTGGACGCGGCCGCTGCCGCGCAGGAGTCCTGGGCCAAGGTCCCGGCCCGGGAGCGCGGGGAAATCCTGCGCCGTGCCTTTGAACTGGTCACCGAGCGGGCGGAGGACTTCGCACTGCTGATGACCCTCGAAATGGGCAAGCCGCTGGCCGAGGCACGCGGCGAGGTCACCTACGGCGCGGAGTTCCTGCGCTGGTTCTCCGAGGAAGCCGTCCGCGCGTTCGGCCGCTACTCCGTCTCCCCTGACGGGAAGTCCCGGCTGCTGGTCACGAAGAAGCCGGTTGGCCCGTGCCTGCTGATCACGCCCTGGAACTTCCCCCTCGCCATGGCCACCCGCAAGATTGCCCCGGCCGTTGCCGCCGGCTGCACGATGGTGCTCAAGTCAGCTAACCTGACCCCGCTGACCTCCCAACTGTTCGCCGCCGTGATGCAGGAGGCCGGGTTGCCCGCCGGTGTCCTGAACGTCATCCCCACCTCCACCGCGGGGGCGACCACGGGGCCGCTGATCAAGGACTCCCGGCTCCGGAAGCTCTCCTTCACCGGTTCCACCGAGGTTGGCCGCCGGCTGCTCTCGGATGCGTCCGAGACGGTGCTGCGGACCTCGATGGAGCTAGGCGGCAACGCACCGTTCGTCGTGTTCGAGGACGCCGACGTCGATGCCGCCGTCGCCGGGGCAATGCTGGCGAAGCTGCGGAACATGGGCGAGGCCTGCACCGCGGCGAACCGGTTCATCGTCCACGAGTCCGTCGCGGACGAGTTCGCGGAGAAGTTCGCCGCGAAGATGGCGGACATGACCACGGCCCGCGGCACCGAGGCCGAGTCCAAGGTCGGCCCGCTGATCGATGCCAAGAGCCGGGACAAGGTCCACGAACTCGTCACCGACGCCGTCGCCGCCGGTGCGGTCGCGGTAACCGGCGGCGCGCCCGTGGACGGCCCGGGCTACTTCTACCAGCCGACCCTCCTCAAGGGCGTCACCGAGGGCACCCGGATCCTGGCCGAGGAAATCTTTGGCCCCGTCGCCCCGATCATCACCTTCGACACCGAGGACGAGGCCGTCAGGCTCGCGAACAACACCGACTACGGGCTCGTGGCCTACGTCTTCACGAAGGACCTCAACCGGGGCATCCGGATGGGCGAACGCCTCGAGACCGGCATGCTCGGCCTGAACGCCGGCGTGGTCTCCAACGCGGCCGCCCCGTTCGGCGGCGTCAAGCAGTCCGGCCTGGGCCGCGAGGGCGGCCTCGAGGGCATCGAGGAATACCTCTACACCCAGTACATCGGCATCAACGACCCCTACGCCGGTCGATAGGGCCCCGATGCTTTCACTCCGTCCTGGTCCCTGATGGTCGCACTGCAATGCTGGAAGGGACAAAAGGAATCCTCCTGACCAGGCACTCCCACCGGCGCTACACGTTTGCACTCAGCGACCTCGTTTCGTTCGACCAGACCCGGGAACGAACTGCGTCGAGCCAGAACGCGGCAGGCCGGCCCCGCGTCTCCTGAACCCGCGCACTACCCGCAACATTGAAAAGCCCGAACCGGTGAGGAATCCCCTTGAAAATGACCCGTCCTGCGCCCGCCGAAGACATCAACGAAGATGACCTCGAAGTCCACCCACCCAAGAAGGGCGCTGCCGGCGTCAAAGCGGTGACGGTGGCGCTGGAACGCGGACTTGCCCAGGCCGGTGTTGCCCGGACGGTTCGTTCGATGCTCCGCGTCAATCAGCACAACGGCTTCGATTGCCCGGGATGTGCCTGGCCGGAGTCCATCACGGGCAAGCGGAGCCGCGCGGAGTTCTGCGAGAACGGGGCCAAGGCCATCGCGGAGGAGAACACCACCCGGACCGTGACTCCGGAGTTCTGGGCTGCCCATTCCATCGCGGAGATGGCGACCAGGACCGACCACTGGCTGGGCAACCAGGGTCGCATCACCGAGCCTGTGGTGATCCGGCCCGGAGACACCCACTACTCCCCCATCAGCTGGGCAGATGCCTTCGACCTGGCCGCAGAGCATATCCGGGCCACCACCCCGGAGCGCTGCGTCTTCTACACCTCGGGGCGGACGGCGAACGAAACCGCCTTCATGTTCCAGCTGTTTGCCCGCAGCGTCGGGACCAATAACCTGCCCGACTGCTCCAACATGTGCCACGAATCCTCCGGCTCCGCCATGAACCCCACCATCGGCATCGGCAAGGGAACGGTCTCCCTGGAAGACATCCACGACGCCGAGCTGGTGGTCGTGGTAGGGCAGAATCCCGGCACCAACCACCCCCGGATGCTTTCGGCCCTGAAGGACTGCAAGAACAACGGCGGCAAGGTCGTGGGCGTCAATCCGCTGCCCGAGGCAGGGCTGATGAACTTCAAAGACCCGCAGTCGCTCACCGGAGTGGTGGGGCACGGAACGGCCATCGCCGACGAATACCTCCAGATCAAGGTCGGCGGCGATCTGGCCCTGTTCCAGGCCCTGGGCCATCTCCTGCTGGAGGCCGAGAAAGAGAGTCCGGGCACAGTGGTGGACCACGCGTTCATCCGGGCACAGACCGAAGGGTTCGAAGCATATGTGACCGCGCGCAGCACCGTTGACTGGGCCGAGACGACGAAGGCCACCGGCCTGGGCAGGGACGAAATCACCAGGATCGCCGGGATGATGGCGGCTTCCAAGGCCACGATCATTTGCTGGGCGCTGGGGCTGACGCAGCAGCCGCACTCGGTGGACACGCTAAAAGAGATCATCAACCTGCTGCTGCTGCAGGGAAACTTCGGCAAACGCGGTGCCGGGGCCTGCCCCGTGCGCGGGCATTCGAACGTCCAGGGTGACCGCACCATGGGGATATGGGAGAAACCAAAGGAAGCCCTCCTGGCCGCCCTGGACCAGGAGTTCGGGATCAGCACACCACGAGAGCATGGCCACGATTCAACGGAAACCCTGCTGGCCTTCGAGCTGGACAACGTGGACGTATTTGTTGCCATGGGCGGCAATTTCGCGGCGGCGAATTCAGACACGGGACCGCTCGAAGCAGGAATGAAGCGTGCCGGGCTGACGGTGCACATCTCCACCAAGCCCAACCGGTCACATGTCGTCCACGGCCGGACGTCCCTCATCCTCCCCACGCTCGGCCGGACCGATACCGATGACAAGCACCCGGGCGGGCGCCAGTTCCTCTCCGTGGAGGACTCGATGTCCGTGGTCCACTCCACGCAGGGTCGCCTGCAACCCGTCTCCGGGCACCTGCTCAGCGAACCGGTGATCATCGCCCGGCTGGCGCAGGCCGCCCTAGGCGATGACCACGCGGTTAACTGGCGGGCCATGGCCGAGGACTACGACGTCATCAGAGACCACATCTCACGCGTCATCCCCGGGTTCGAGGACTTCAACACCCGCATCCGGAACAAGAACGGCTTCGTGCTGCCCAACCCGCCCCGCGACACCAGGACCTTCGACACCGCCACCGGCAAAGCCAGCTTCACCGTCAGCCCGCTGGAATACCTGGCACCCCCGGCCGGCCACCTCATCCTCCAGACCATCCGCAGCCACGACCAGTACAACACCACCATCTACGGGCTCGACGACCGCTACCGGGGCATCTCCGAAGGCCGCCGCGTAATCCTGGTCCATAACGACGACCTTCACGAACTGGGCTTCACGGACCGGGACCTGGTCGATGTCATCTCCACCTTCCGCGGCGCCGACGGCCACTCCAGCGAACGACGCGCGGACAGGTTCCAACTGGTGGCCTACCCCACCGCCAAGGGCTGCGCCGCCGCCTACTTCCCCGAGGCCAACGCGCTGGTCCACCGGGAACTCGTGGCACGCGAATCCAACACCCCCGGATTCAAAGCCATGACCATCCGCTTCGTCAAGCACGGTTAGGAGCCCATCATGAGCCTGCCGGCGGAGGAGCAAACCTGCGGTCGGTCGGACCGACGGGCAACTACCGTGCTTCTCGGGACCATCTCATACAGGGTGTATCCGGCGGTTTCTTTTAGAAGCTTTTCAGCTGCCGGGAACCGGTCGCCGAAAGTGATGGCGAAGGTGTTTAAAGTGGGCCTCCAGCGCATTGGATTGCCAACGGGCGTCTCTTCCCTTTTTGTGTGAGGGGCTTCTCTAAGCTCCCTGCGTCCGCAAGTCAAGGAACCATCCCTCCGGGGCTTTCTTCGGTTCCAGGTGTTCGGGATCCCTGTGCTTCTGCATATCGCATTTGTAGGGGTGACTTGTGAATTAGTGGAATATCCGACGCTAACGTCCTTCAGCAACGGTAGTGCTCGCGTTTGGGACAGGGGGTCGGACCGTTGGGTGGATAATGGGTCGCCGTTCCGGCCGCGCAGGGTCACGACGGCCGAATCGAAATCTCCCGCGTCGGCGATGTAGTCGCTGAAGGCGTTCGCGCCGTGGGCAGTGACCTCCATGATGTCCGGGGTGAAGAACCGGGCCATGTCCAGGTCGTGGATGGTCATGTCGCGGAAGATCCCTCCGGACGCGGCGATGTAGGGCGCCGGGTCCCGGCCGATGATGGACAGATGTTCCAGCCGTCCGATCTCGCCCGCCGCCACTCGCTGCTGGACTGCCGCGAAGGCAGGACCAAACCGCCGGTTGAAGCCCGTCAGGAGCGGGACACCGGCTGCGGCCAGGTTCTCCTGGCAGCTCTGGACCCGCGCGATATCGAGATCGATCGGCTTTTCGCAAAGGACCGCGAGTCCTCTGGCGGCGGCAGCCTCAATCAGCCCGACGTGGGTGGGGTTGGCGAACAGTTTACGACGGCGTTCAGCGACGGGTCGGCGAAGACGCCGGTAGTTGACCTGGTAGGGCGGGCTCCGTACTGCGCGGCGACTTCGCCCGCGCTTTCGGGCATCGGGTCGGCAACCCAGGCCAGGTTGATACCCGGGTGGGCGGCGATGTTCACCGCGTGCACTCTGCCGATGCGGCCTGGGCCGCACAGGGCGACATTCAGTTTCTTCACGTTGTCCCGGCCGCCTTACTGACCGTCGGTGAGACGGCGCCCGGCGGCGGCGTTCAGATCCCGGTCGACGGCGTCTACGGGGGCGTCTCCCTGCAGGCTTCGCCAGACCAGCTCCGCCTGGGATTCAGGGGCGATTCCGCCCACGGGCTGGTCGCGGTCCAGATTGGTGGGGAATCCGTAACCCTCAGCGGACGCGGCGATGACGTTGCGCAGGAACCTGTCGCTGGCGCCGCCGGCCTTGAGCTGCCGCAGGGTCGGGTACAGGGCAGCCGACATCGCGGTGCGGTCCACTGATTCCATGGCCCGGCCGAATGCTGAGGAAACCTGCAGGAGGTTTGCCATCCGGCGGATATCCGTGGACTTGTTGTGGCCGGCGCCGTGGAACAGGGCAGGGTTGAAGAAGGCTGCATCGCCCTTCTCCAGGGGCAGCTGCACGTAGTTTTCCTCGAAGTAGCGGGTGAATTCCGGACGGTGGAAGGCGAGATATCCGGGGTCGTACTTGTGGGAGTGCGGCAGGTAGAGGGTGGGGCCGGACTCCACGGGCATGTCGCAGTGTGCGACGGCGCCCTGCAGCGTCAGCGCAGGGGAGAGCAGGTGGATGTGGGCCGGGTAGCGTGCAGCCTGCTGGCTGGACATGAAGCCGAGGTGATAGTCGCGGTGGGCGGTCTGGGCGGCACCGCCGGGGTTCACGACATTGACCTGCGAGGTGACCTGGTAGTGGGGGCCCAGCCACGCTTCGGAGATGAGGGCCAGGATGTCGTTGGCGTAGTAGTCGGCGAACACCTCGGGGTCACGGACGGCCAGCTTGTCCAGCGCGCCCCAGATGCGGTCATTGGCGCCCGGCTTGGCGAAGTGATCACCGGCAGCGGCGCCGGAGGCTTTTTGGTCGGCGATGATGCTGTTGAAGGAGTCGATGGCGCGGTCGACGACGGCGGTGTCGGCGAAGGCGCCCTTGAAGACAACGATGCCCGGCCCTGCGGCCAGGGCGCGGATCAGTTCGGCCTGCACATCGGCGCGTTCTTCCGGAGAGTCCATGTAGTTGTGCAGGCGCTGGCCGTAGATGAGCACGTTCTGCTCGACGGCGTCAGCGTAGGCATAATCCTCAAGCTTCGTCTTTTCGCCGACAACGGCAATGAAGTCCTCGAGCCGGCCGCTGTCCTCGCTGAACCACTGCGGGGTGTGGGTTCCGGGCGCGTGTGATTCGGTGGTGGTCATGGCGTTTCCTCCTTGAAACAGTGATCCGGATGAGTGCCGGTGCGGATTCCAGCTTCTTTCATCCGGACAGTCCGGCACAATGCCGAAATCCATCAGGAAACCATCATTCGTGGTCCGGCGGAGGGAACCGGCCGGCAAGGCTGCCAGGCTGATGGTGGCCGGCACGCCCGCGGTGGTGCGGGAGACTCGGCATTCCGTGCATTTGGCGCACGCGCCGGGAGCTGGCAGGCTGTTGGATTCAGGCATTGAATGGGCCTTTCTGGAGTGATCTCTTGCCATCCAGCCTGAACCGGTGCGAGAGTCTTTGTTAGACCTGAAACCCATCAGAAAAACATCATTCAGAGACCGCGAGGAGTCCAATGGCCCACCCTTATTCGGTCAGGGAAATCGCCCGCCAGGCAGGCGTGAGTGACGCGACGGTGGACCGCGTCCTGCACAACCGTCCCGGAGTGCGGCAGAGCACCGTCGGCCAGGTGCGCCAGGCCATCAGGGACCTTGAGGCCCAGCGGCTCCAGCTGGAGCTGACCGGCCGGAGGTTCATGATTGACGTCGTCGCCGACGCCCCCGGCCGGTTCACCACCTCCGTCAAAAACTCACTGGAATCGGTGCTGCCGCTGCTAAGGCCCGCGGTGTTCAGGGCACGCTTCCACCTGCACGAGCAATGGAACGCCCAGGACTGCGCGGCCGAACTGGACCGGATCGGCAAACGGGGCAGCCACGGGGTCATCCTCAAGGCCCCGGACGTGCCCCTGGTGACGGCCGCCGTCGACCGGCTTGCCGAGGCCGGAATCCCCGTGGTCACGCTGGTCACCGATCTGCCCGCCAGCCGCAGGGTGGCCTACGCGGGCATGGACAACCGGTCCGCGGGGGCGACCGCGGCGTACCTGATTCACCAGTGGATGGGGGCCGACGCCGGAACGGTCGCCGTGACGGTCAGCAACGACTTTTTCCGTGGGGAAGAGGAGCGGGAGATGGGCTTCCGGGTGGCCATCCGCGACATGGACCCTGGGCGGGACGTCCTTTATCTGCCAGGCAGCGACGGGCTGGACCAGACGACGCGGCGCCTGATGAGCGAAACCCTGGCGGCCCGCGACGACCTGCGCGCCGTCTATTCAATCGGCGGCGGCAACGCAGGCATCGCTGAAGCGTTCAAAGCGGCCGGCCGGAAGCCTTACGTGTTCATTGGCCACGACGTGGTCCCCGACAACGTGGCTCTGCTGCGGGCCGGGACCATGACGGCTTTGCTGCACCATGACCTCAAGAAGGACGTCCAACAATGCTGCCGGGCCATCATGCACGCCCACGGCGCCCTGCCCGATGCCGGCGGCTACGCCTCGCAGATCGAGGTGGTAACGCCCTTCAACATTCCGCACGGATGATGGCACGAGCCACGTTGAGGTCCGGCAGCGGAGAAACTATCCGGCTTCGCAGGTGCACAGGTCGATGACGGTGGCCAGGTAGAGCGATGGCCCTCGCCTACCAGCGGAACCGGACGCACCTGGCACCGTGGGACCCCGAGCGGGGCGAAGAGTTCTACACGGCCGCCGCGCAACAGAGGCTGATCGATGAGCAGCTCGCGGGCTGTTCCGCCGGAACCTTCCTTCCGCTCGTCCTAACAAGCGGCACCGAGATTATCGGCAGGCTTAACCTGGCCGGCATCACCCATGGCGCATTCCAAAGCGCGGGACTCGGCTACTGGATAGACGAAACCCGGGCCGGCGGTGGCCTCATGACTGCGGCGGTGGAGGCGGTGATCGGTATCGCACGTGACCGGCTCGGGCTGCACCGGATCGAAGCGCAAACCCTGCCGCACAATGCGGCATCCCAACGGGTATTACACAAGGCCGGATTCAGTCGGATCGGCTTCGCCCCGTGTACCTGCGGATCGCCGGTGCGTGGCAGGGCCAGTCCTAGTCCAGCTCATCCTCGGTGACGCCGGCGGCGGCAACGACCGGGGAATCGCACCCGACCCCACGGATTAGCTTGTCGTTTGGGGCGCAGTGCCTGCATCCGCATGCCGATCCTGCTGAGGACCTGCTAGCCGTGGCGGCTTTCTGGCTCCCTGCTGCGGAATGCGGTCAGTGCCCCGACGACGAGGTCGTGATCGGCTTTTTGCGGCAGACCGGAAACCGTCACCGTCGCGACTTGGCCGGTTCCCGCCACATTGATCGGGAAGGCTCCGCCGTGGGCGGCGTAGCGGGTCTGGTCGAACCAGTCGTTGTCTTCCAGGCTGCCGCCGCCGAGCCGGCCCCGGAGACCCACCAGCAGAGAGGGGTCGGCGTAGCGCTCGGCTGTCCTGCTCTTTTTCTCAACCCAGGTCTCATTTTCCGGAGTCGCTCCGGGGAGGGACGCATGAAAGAGAACGTGCTTGTTTCTGCGGATATCGATGGCAACGGGGAGCTTCCGCCCGGTCGCGAGGTCTACCAGCAGCAACCCCAGGGCGAGGGCATCGGCTTGGCTGAAGGAGCTCAGCTGCAGTGTTCGATCAGTGATTTCAGCGCCGGAGTCGGGCTGCGCCAAGCCGGGAGTCCTGGTCGATTCCGTCTCTGCTGGTGCAATCGGGCCGGTCGAATCGTGGGACATAGTGGATCGGTTTCCTGTCTGGTTGGCGACGGGCCGCGTGGGATTCCGGGGCGTTGAGTTGGACCCGGGGGTGCCGAGTGGCTGTGAGGAGCGGATCGTTAAAGCATGCCACCGCGACGCTGCGTCCGTCGCGCGGGCGGCCCTTGTTCGCCCGGAAAGACGATGTCCAGCTGGCGGCGGATTTCGTCCGCCACCTCCATGGTCGTGATTGATTCCGACAGCGGGCGTTCCCGAACCCCGCAGTCACCGGCGTGGATGCTGCGGGCGGCTGCGGCAGCCTGGAAATGCAGGCCGTCAAAGTGCGAACCTGTCGGTTCGTCATAGCGCAGGACTGTTCCGTCCGGGTAGCGGACAGTGAACCCGCCGGGCCGGTTGAACATTCCGTCAAAGGTCAGAGTCGCCTTTCGGCCGACCAGACTGGCGGTGGTGGGTGTGAAATTATGCAGTTGTGTGTTGACGATGGCCTGCGCCCCGCCGGGAAAGGACATGATGGCGGAGATCTGGCCGTTGACCCCGGAGTCGTGGTCCGTTCCGATTGCTTTCACCTGGATGGGTTCGCCGAGCAGGGTTGTGATGAGTGCGAGCGGATATGTGCCCAGGTCCAGCAGCGGGCCGCCGGCCAGGGCCGGGTCAAAGATGCGGTTGCCCGGATCGTAGTGTTCGCCGTATTCGGTAATGACGGTGGTCAGCTCGCCTAAGGTACCCGATTCGATGACCTGCCGGGCCACGTCGAACTTGGGTAGAAAGAAACTCCAGAGCGCTTCTGCCGCAAACAGCCCCGCTGCCTCGGCCCGGTCCCGGATGTCGCGGGCCTCGGCAACGTTCACGGCGATCGGTTTTTCAATGAGGACATGTTTTCCTGCGGCCAGCGCCAGGACCGCTGCGGCGTGGTGGAAGTTGTGCGGCGTTGCCACATAAACGATGTCGACGTCATCTGCAGCGGCCAGTTCCTCATAGCTCCCGTAGGCTGCGGGGATGCCGTGCCGTGCGGCGAACGCCTGCGAGCGGTCCAGCGACCGGGATCCCACCGCCGCGATGACCTGCCGGGTGTGGGCCTGGAGGGATTTGGTGAAGAGATCGGCAATCCAGCCGGGGCCCATAATTCCCCAGCGCAGTGCGGGAGCCTCCATGGGATCGGGGACCCGGGAAGCGGGCAGGGCGTGCAGTGCGGTCATGAGTAGTCCACCTTGGTAAATGCGTTCCGGGCATCGCTGGAAGCGGTAATAAGGGCCTCCGCTACCTGGGCTGCGTGTAGTCCGTCGCGGGCGGTGGCCAGGGGCGATGCTGTCTGGTCCAGCAGGGAGCGGAGCCAGGCCTGCAGTTCAATCCGGTAGGCGTCCGCGAAACGCGGGCGCCAGTCTTCCGGGTAGGTCGTTGATTGCCGGAGGGACTCGTTGGTGCTGAGGAGGGCAGGCTCCGCGAGGCTGGCAGTGCCGCGCCCGGACACCACCTCACATCGGGTGCTGTAGCCGTACCGGGCGTTGAGGAACAGTTCCAGAGTGGTGAGGACGCCGTCAGCCGTTCGCAGCAGCATCAACGCCGGATCGTGCAGTCCGTCAGGGGCGCTTGCGGATCTTCTTCCGGCGTGCCATGCAACTTCGACGATGGGTGATCCCAGAAGCCACGGGATGATGTCCAATTCATGAATCGCCGAATTGGTGATGGCCGTCGCGGTGGTGGTGTGCGGGCCCGAGGCGACATTCCGGCTCACACAGTGCACCATCAGCGGTCCACCGGCGTCAGCGGACTCGACAAAACGGAGCAGTTCCTGGTACCCGGGGTCGAAACGCCGCATGAATCCCAGGGACAGCAGCGACCTGCCGGTGGCTGCCATTATTTCCTCGTCGGCGGCCACAATCCCACGGCACTCGTCCACTGTCGGAGCCAGGGGCTTCTCGCAGAGCACAGGTTTCGACGCCTGCAGACACTCGAGGATGAGTTCGGCATGGGTGGAATCGTGGGAGGCAATGACCACCGCATCCACATCGGCGGAGTTGATCAGCAGCAACGGGTCCGTCGTGGAACGGGCACCGAACTTCTGTGCCGCCTCGGCGGCCCGGGCACCGTCAATGTCTGCCACAAAGCTGACTTCTGCCCCGCTGATGGCTGTTGCCAGGTTCGTGATGTGGTCCATGCCCATGATTCCGGCGCCTATTACGCCAACCCGAACGGTCATTCCTTGAATCCAATCTCTTGTCCGGCCCGTCACGGACCGTGTTGTCGTAGCGGACAGTGCCCGGCCGGCGCCGTTGTGGCGCCGGGCGGCCTGGTCAGCCCGGCAGCTGGCTTGAGGTCCCGGCGACTTCGGCCTTGACCTCTTTGACCACGTCGCCGTGGCCGCCGAGTTGTTCGAGTTCATGGGCGAGTTCTGCGAGTTCGGCGCCGCCGGCCATCTGGGCGGTGAGCTCGTCGACGGTGATGTCCTTCTTGTCGTAGTAGCCGATCGACTTGCCGCGTTTGAGCAGCAGGAAGCGGTCTCCGACGGGGAAGGCGTGGTGCGGGTTGTGGGTGATGAAGATGACGCCGAGGCCGCGGTCGCGGGCCTGCAGGATGTAGCGGAGCACGACGCCGGACTGCTTCACGCCCAGGGCCGCGGTGGGCTCGTCCAGGATCAGGACCTTCGCTCCGAAGTACACGGCCCGGGCGATCGCGACGCACTGGCGCTCACCGCCGGAGAGCTGGCCGATGGGCTGTTCGACGTCGCGCAGGTCGATGCCCATCTCGGCGAGTTCGTGCTTGGTGATGTCCTTCATCTGCTGGACGTCCATGCTCTTGAACGGCCCGAAGCCGCTAATCAGTTCCGAGCCGAGGAAGAAGTTCCGCCAGATCGGCATCAGCGGCACGACGGCGAGGTCCTGGTAGACCGTGGCGATGCCGGCGTCCAGGGCGTCCCGGGGGTGAGTCGAACGTCCGCGGTTCGCCCATGATGGTCAGGACCCCGGCGTCGTGGCGGTGGAGTCCGGCGATGATCTTGATCAGCGTGGATTTGCCGGCTCCGTTGTCGCCCAGCACGCACGTGACACGGCCGTTGTCCACGGCCATCGTCACATCGGTCAGGGCGAGGATGTTGCCGTAGTGCTTGCCCACCCCCTCGAGGGAGAGCAGGTGCACGGGAGTGTGCGTGAGGGGATCTTTTTCGTTCTGGAGCAGGGTCTGCTGGTCGATGTCGTTGGCATTCATTTCTCCGGCCCCTTTACTTGAGTTCCGCGCGGCGCTTGACGATGAGGTTCACGATGGTGGCCAGGAGCAGCATCAGGCCCAGGAAGAACTTGAACCAGTCCGGGTTCCACTGGGCGTAGACGATGCCTTTGTTGGCCATGCCGAAGATGAAGGCGCCGATCGCCCCGCCGATGGCTGAACCGTAGCCGCCGGTGAGGAGGCAGCCGCCGATGACGGCGGCGATGATGTAGAGGAATTCGTTGCCGATCCCTTCACCGGACTGCACCGTGTCGAAGGCGAAGAGGTTGTGCATGCCCAGGATCCAGCCGCAGAAACCCACGCCCATGAACAGTCCGATCTTGGTTTTGTTGACCGGGACACCCACGGCGCGGGCGGCGTTTGCGTCCCCGCCGACGGCGAAGATCCAGTTCCCGACCCGGGTCCGCATCAGCACCCAGGTGGCGACCGCCACCAGGCCGAACCAGATGAACACCGTGATTTTGACGTCGACGCCGCCGATAGTAACGGAGGAGGCGAACACCGCCCGGGCGGAAGCGAAGCCGGCCATGGTCGAGATCGACGGGGAGGACACGGAGCCGCCGATCAGCCGGGTCAGGCCCAGGTTCAGGCCGGTCAGCATCAGGAACGTCGCCAGGGTCACGATGAAGCTGGGCAGCTTGGTCTTCATCAGGATCCAGCCGTTGATGAAGCCGATAGACAAGGACACCAGCAACGCCAGGATCACACCGACCCAGACGTTCGTGCTGAAGTACCAGCTGAACATCGACGCCGTCAGCGCCGAGGAAATCACCGCGACGCCGGTCGAGAGGTCGAACTCCCCGCCGATCATCAGCAAGGACACCCCCACCGCCATGATCCCGATCGTGGAGCTGCCGTAGAGCACGGTCGCGAAGGCATTGGGCTGGGTAAAGGTCGGCGAGACCAGGGCGAAGAAGATGAAAAGGACGATGGCGCCCACGAGGGCACCAACCTCGGGACGTCCGAGAAGTTTCTGGAACGGACTACGTTTGCCGACTCGCTCATCAGTGACCGCGGGAGGGGTCTTGGAAATGGTCTGGGTCATGGTGCGTCTCCTACTTCGGGCCGGGTTCCGGGGCCTTGCGGCCCCGGATCCGGCGCAAAGCATCCTTAGCGGATGCCTTCCTTGGCGAATTTGAGGACATCGGCCGCGTTTGATTTGTCGACGATCGCGGGGCCGGTCAGGACGGGCTGGCCGCCGCCGATCTTGAAGCCGCCGCGCTTGTTCTGCCAGATGGCATCAATCGCGCCGTAGCCCTGCAGCCATGGCTGCTGGTCCACGGTGAAGACGACCTTGCCGTCAATGATGGCCTGGTTCAGTTCACCGTTCAGGTCGAAGGACACCACCTTGACTTTGTCTTTCAGGTTCAGGGATTCCACGGCCTTGACCATGGTCAGGGTGAAGGGCGCGCCCAGGCCGATGACCGCGTCGACCCCCGCAGCGCTCTGCAGCTTGGCGGTCACGGTGGAGGACACCTGGGTCATGTCGGTACCGGTGACGTACAGGATCTCGGATCCGGGCACCTTGGACTTCACACCGGCGCAGCGGGCTTCCAGCGACACGTTCCCCTGCTCGTGGATGACGCAGATCGGATGTGTCACACCTTCAGCGGCCAGGCGGGTACCCACGGCTGCACCCGCCAGGCCCTCATCCGAGCCGAAGTGCGTAAACGCCCCCAGCTGGGCGGAGACGGATTCGCCGGCATTCAGACTCACTACCGGGATGCCGGCGTCTGTGGCCTTCTTCAGCACATCCTTGAGAGCGTCCGGCTTCGCCAGGGTCACGGCGATGCCGTCCACCTTCTGGTCGATGGCCTGCTGGATCAGCTGGGCCTGGCGGCCGCCTTCCGGATCCGAGGTGTAAAGCAGCTCCACGTTGTCCTTCGCCGCAGCCTCTTCGGCGCCCCGGCGGACAATATCCCAGAAGGTGTCCCCGGGCCCGGCATGGGTGACCATGGCAATCTTGATCTTCGGTGTGCTCACGGCCTGGCCGGCTCCACCGGCGTTGCCCGAGTCAGCCGGCTTGCCGCCGGTGCTGGAACATGCGCTCAGGGCCAGCATGGGTACTACGGCTGCCACGAGGGCTGCCTTCCGCCATGAAATTTTCGTCATCGTAAATTTCTCCTTGAATGGTGGGATGGAGCCGGACGTCGCCGTAGTTCGGCGGTCCGTGTTCCCTGATCGTTGAAGTGACGTCCCGGCACAGGGCGTCCTCAGACCTGTATTCCCGGTGAAGGCTCGGGAACAGACAGGCAAAGAGGTAACGTGGGCGGGAGTGAATTCCACGGTGTTTGTAGCGTTCCAAATCGAGATGAGCGTACATTGGTTGGATTGCGCCGTCAAGGGTTGGCGGGCAGGACCTGAAGGGGCGGATCATGGCAGGCAAGCGGCCGGGACGGGCAACCATCGTGGATGTGGCGCTGCAGGCGGGCGTCTCCAAATCGCTGGTCTCCCTGGTCCTCAACGACTCGCCCCTGGTCCGTCCTGACAAGCGGGAGGCGGTTTTGACGGCCATTGAAGCCCTCGACTACCGGCCCAATACGGCGGCGCGGGCCCTGGTCCAGGTCCGCACGCGTGCTGTCGGCGTCATTCTCAATGACCTTCGAAACCCCTGGTTTCTCGAATCGCTGCGCGGCATCAACGATGTCCTGTCCGAGAATGGCCTCCACATGCTGTTGGGGGAACAGCGCCTGGGACGAGCCGGCGGGCAGTCGATTGTCAGTACGTTCCTTGACCGGAACGTGGACGGGCTGATCCTCGCCGGCACCATGCCCCAGACCGCCGATCTGGAAGATGCCGCCAGGAAGGCGCCCACCGTGGTCCTCAGCAGCAGGAACTTCTCGCTGCCGGGGGTCGATGTCGTTGCCAATGACGATGCTGCCGGCGCGCGGATGGCCGTCGAACACCTGATTTCCCTCGGACACCGCAGAATTGCCCACGTCGCGGGCGACAGCGGTCACGTGGCCCGGCTCAGGGAAGAGGGCTACAGATCCACCATGCGGGCCCACGGCCTCCGGCCGGCCGTGCAGCGCAGCGGCAATACGGAGGAGCAGGGCCATGCCTCCGCACTGCAGCTCCTCCGGCAGTCGGACCGGCCCACAGCAGTCTTCGCGGTCAACGACCTGGCTGCCGTAGGGGTTCTGGACGCGGCCTTCGAGCTGGGAATTTCGATTCCCGGACAGCTGTCTGTCGTCGGCTATGACAACAGCTATCTGGCCGGGATCGGCCATATTAACCTCACGTCCGTTGATGCTGCCGGGTATGGAACGGGTGTTGCCGCCGCCCAGGCGCTGGTCCGCCGTATCGCCTCCCCGGAGGCGCCAGGCACCGAGACCCTTCTAACCCCCGAACTGGTGATTCGACGCAGCAGCGCGGCGCCGGAGGACCCCGGCCCGGAAGGCGCACCCGCACCCTAGCCCCGGCAGCCGCACTGTGCCGGGGTTCCCCGCGCCTAATGAAGGTGCGACCCCTGAAATCCCGCAATTCCCGGAAAATGCTTGCGCCCGGTGGATCTATATGACATCGTTATCGCATAACTTGGAACGATCCAAACACAACGAGGTGGTACAGATTGAGTGATTTTCTCGCACGCGTCGCATCGGCGCCGATTTCCTGGGGGATCTGCGAGGTTCCCGGGTGGGGCGCCATGCTGCCCACCCGCCGTGTCCTGCAGGAAATGTCGGACCTCGGGTTCACTGCCACGGAGCTTGGCGCACCGGGCTTCCTTCCGCAGGAACCGGGCTCGGTGAAGGCCCTGCTCGCCGAATTCGGGATGACGTTGTCCGGCGGATTCACGCCGATCGAACCCCACGAGGCATCCCGGCGCGATGCCACATTGGCGTATGCCCGCGCCACGGCGCGGCTGCTGGCGGACTCGGGGGCCAAGCTGTTCATTTCGGCGGCGATCATGGACGCCGACTGGTCCATCCCGCGCGCCCTGACCGCCAAGGAACACCGCCACATGGTTGAGACGCTGGCCCTGGTGGACGAGATCTGTGCCGAACACGGCCTGGTGCAGGTCCTGCATCCCCATGTGCAGACGCTCGTTGAAACGGCCGATGACGTGAACCGGATCCTTGACACCTGCAACGTCAACTGGTGCCTGGATACGGGCCATCTGGCCATCGGCGGCGTTGACCCGGTCCAGTTCGCCAAAGACGCCGTCGAGCGTGTGGGGCATGTCCACCTCAAGGACGTCCGGCTGGACATGGTCCCGGCCGTGCTGGACCGCGAAGTGTCACTGAAGGCAGCCACCCAGGCCGGACTGTTCACCCAGTTGGGCCGCGGCGACGTCGATATTGCCGGCGTCATCCAGGCACTGGAGGCGGCGAACTACCGGGGCTCCTATGTGATTGAGCAGGACACCGCGATCGCCGGGGCCGTGCCGGCCGACGGGGAAGGCCCCGGCCAAGAGGTGCATGCATCACTGAAGTATCTGCAGGACGTTGTCGCCCCGACGCTCGGGCACCGGGTCATCGGATGAGCATCCCTGAGGTCATCTGCGTCGGACGCATCAGCGTCGATCTGTATGCGGTCGAAAAGAACGTCGGCTTTGACGGGCCGCAGTCATTCACCAAGTCCGTGGGCGGGAGCCCGACCAATGTGGCCGTCGCCGCGGCCCGGCTCGGGCGGCGGGCGGCGATCGTTACCAAAGTCGGCGGCGACGGATTCGGCACCTATGTGCGGACCCAGCTGGCCGGCTGGGGGGTCACCGTCGACCACGTGGGAATCGACCCGCAGGGCCAGACACCCCTGGCCTTGACGGCCCTCGACCCGGCCGAAACACCGCAGGTGACGTTCTACCGCGGCAACCCCGCACCGGACACCACCTTGGTCGCGGCCGACCTGGACCCGGAAACAGTACGGAACTGCGGGGTCCTGTGGATCAGCCACGGCGCACTGGCGCAGGGGACAACGGCGTCGGCAGCCATGACCTGGCTGGAGCAGCGCGGCCGGGCCGGCCACACCGTCCTGGACCTGGACTACCGGCCCGCTCTCTGGCCCGACCTGGAAACCTCCCGGCAGATGAGCCGAAAGGCCATCGGACTGTCCACCGTGGTGATCGGCAACCTGGACGAATGCGAAATGGCACTGGGTACCCGTGACCCTGAGACGGCGGCCGCCGCGCTCCTGAGCGCCGGCGTCGAACTTGCGGTGATCAAGCTCGGCGGCGACGGCGTGTACCTGGCGGCGGGCGCCGAGCGGTGGAACATCGCACCGATTCCGGTCACAGTGGTCTCCGGACTCGGCGCCGGCGACGCCTTCGGCGGCGCACTGTCGCACGGGCTGCTCAGCGGATGGACCCCGGAGAGGATCGGGCATTTCGCCAACGCCGCCGGGGCCCTGGTTGCCAGCCGGCTGGCCTGCGCCGAAGCCATGCCGACCCTCGAGGAGCTCGAATCAATGTTCATGACCAAGGAGAAGTAATCGTGCTGACGCACCTCGACGAAACCAGCTACAGGGCCCTCATCGAGGCCCGAATCTTCGAACCGAAATCACTGCAGACCGCTCTGGTCAACCGGTCCCGGCGCAGCCTCGCCGGGAAAGACGGCCGGCTCCTGATCCTGGCCGCGGACCACACGGCACGCGGAAAGCTCGCGGCCAGCGGTGACCCGCTCGCCATCGCCGACCGCTACACGATGCTGGACCGGATCGTACGGGCCCTGGCCAATCCCGACGTCGACGGTGTCCTCGCCAGCGCGGACATCCTCGAGGAACTGGCCTGGCTCGGCGTGCTCGAAGGCCGGCTGGCCATCGGCACCATGAACCGCGGCGGAGTCATCGGCACACAGTGGGAGCTCGATGACCGCATGAGCGCCTACGACGCCGACCACGTCGCCGCCTACGGCCTCGACGGCGGAAAGATGCTGCTCCGGATCGAAGACACCGACCCGGGGGTGGCCCGCACGATTGAGACCGTCGCCGCCGCCATCACCCAGCTGGCCGACCGCGGCATCATGAGCCTGCTCGAGCCGCTGCCGTACCTCCTCAACGACGCCGGCCTCGCCGTCCTCGACCCGTCGGACGAACGGCTCATCAAGGTCGTCGCCATTGCCTCCGGACTCGGGTCGTCCTCGGCACACACCTGGCTCAAGCTCCCCACGACGGACCGGATGGCGGAAGTCGCGGGCGCGACGTCGATGCCCGTTCTGATGCTCGGCGGGGACCCCGGTAAAGACACTGCACAAACATTCGCACGATGGGAGAACGCCATGAAAGTACCAAACGTCAGGGGACTGGTGGCCGGACGGGCCCTGCTCTACCCGCACGCCGGGACCGTTGAAGCAGCAGTCCGGCAGGCGTCGGACCTCGTCCACGGGGCGAACCGATGAGCTGGCACTGGCCCGCAGTTGCCGGCAAGGATGCGACCGTCACCCCGGAAGAAGCCGGCTGGGCCTACAGTGGCCTGGACGTCAGGACGCTGCAGGAAGGCGCGACCCTGGAGTTCGACCTGACTCAGGACGAAGCCGTTATTGTGCCGCTGTCCGCCCGCAACATCGACGTCACCGTCGACGGCGAGCCCTATCGGCTGGAAGGACGCGACGGCGTGTTCGCCGCGGTCTCCGACTGGCTGTACGCTCCGGTCGGATCGAAACTGACCATCAGCGGAGTTTCCGGCGAAGTCGCCGTCTGTACCGCACGTGCTTCAGAGCGCTTCCCGGTGGCCCATGTGCGCGCCGAAGACGTAGCCGTCGAAGTCCGCGGCGCCGGCCGGGCGACCCGGCAGGTCGTCAACATCGCTACCCCGGGGTCCTTCGACGCCGCCCACCGCATCAACGTGTGCGAGGTGATTACGCCCGGCGGCAACTGGTCCTCCTGGCCGCCGCACCGCCATGACGGACTGGACGGCTGCAAGGTCAACAACGAGGAGATTTACTACTTCCGGATTGGCCGCGGCGACTCCCCGCACGGCGCACCGGAAGGCCAGGGGCTGTTCCACGTCTATTCCGTCGACGGTTCTGTCGACGAGACCGTGACGCTCCACGACGGGGACGTCTACCTTGTCCCGCACGGCTACCACGGCCCGTCCGTCGCCCCGCCGGAATACCCGATGTACTTCCTGAACGTCCTTGCCGGACCGAACGACGACCGGACCATGGCATTCTGCGACGACGCCACGCACCACTGGATCCGCGAAGCGTGGGAGAACCAGGAACCCGACCCCCGCCTGCCCCTGACCTCAGCACACGGAAGAGTGATCAACGCATGACTAATCGACGAAACATTGGAATCGCGGTACTCGGGCTGGGATGGATGGGACAGGCACACAGCCGGTCCGCACTCCGGATTCCGTCGCTCTTCCCGAACCGCTCCTTCGAGCCACGGCTTGTTGTCTGCGCTGACACAGCGCCGGCCCTGCGGGAACGCGCCGTCAACGACTTCGGCTTTGAACGTGCCGTGGAAGACTGGAACCAGGCCATCAACGATCCCGACGTCGACGCCGTCTGGGTGACCGCCCCCAACATGCTGCACCTGCCCATGATCGAAGCCGCCTGCGCGGCAGGCAAAGCCGTCTTCAGCGAAAAGCCGATCGGCGGAAAGCCTGAACAGGCTGTGCAGGCGTTCCGCGCCGCTGAGGCCGCCGGTGTGCGCACCGGCGTCGGGTACAACTATGTGTGGAGCCCCCTCGTGCTCCACGCCCGGGACCTGATTGCCTCCGGTGAGCTGGGCGAGATCACCCACTACCGGGGCCGGTTCCTGACGATGTACGGCAGCGACGAACTGGGACTGCTGACCTGGCGGTTCAAACTCGCCCAGGCCGGGTACGGCGTCACGAGCGATATCCTCAGCCACTCGGTGTCGATGGCACAGTTCCTGGTGGGCGGCATCGAGGAAGTTGTCGGAATGCAGAACACCACCATCACCCGGCGCCCGCTGCCGTCCGGAACCGCGAGCCACTACGGCCGCGGTTCGGCGGAGGACCCGACCGGCGAGGTCGAGAACGAGGACTTCGCCTCGATGCTGTGCCGCTTCTCCAACGGTGCCACCGGCACTTTCGAGAGCAGCCGGACGATCGTGGGCCCCGAGTCAGAGAACGCCTTCGAGGTCTACGGCACCAAGGGGTCGCTGAAGTGGAACCACGAGCGCATCAACGAGCTGGAAGTCTACAAGCTCGGGACCGGCGATGACACCGGATACACCACGGTTCGCGGCGGGGACCGGTTCCCCTTCCACGGCGCGTTCGTCCCCGGGCAGGCCAACTCCATCGGCTTCGAAGACCTCGTGGCGATCGAGGACTTCAACTTCATGGAGAGCCTCGCGACCGGGGCACCCTTCTCGCCGAGCTTCAAGGAAGCAGTCGACGTCGTCAGCGTCCAGCAGGCGCTTATCGACTCATGGAAATCCCGCTCATGGCAGACCGTCCTGGACCTGGCCGAGAACGAAGGAGCATCCTGATGGGCGGCGAAACCGTACGCATCACCACGTCTGAGGCGCTCGTCAGGTACCTGATCGCGCAGCGGACCGTCGTGGACGGGCAGGAAGTCCCGCTGTTCCCCGGAGTGCTGGCGATCTTCGGCCACGGCAACGTCACCAGCCTCGGCCACGCGCTGGAAACCCACCGGGACGAAATCCCGGTGTGGCGGGGCCAGAACGAACAAGGCATGGGCCTGGCAGCAGCGGGATTCGCGAAAGCCATGCGCCGCCGGCAGGTGATGGTGTGCTCCTCCTCAATCGGACCCGGTGCCACCAACTTCATCACCGCCGCCGGCGTCGCCATGGCCAACCGGCTGCCCGTGCTCTTCATCTCCGGCGACACCTTCAACACCCGGCTCCAGGACCCGGTCATCCAGCAGGTGGAGCACTTCGGAGCGCCATCGACCACGGTTAACGACGGGTTCCGGCCCGTGGTGCGGTATTGGGACCGGATCACCCACCCGGCACAACTGCTTTCCTCGCTGCCGCAGATGGTGGGCACGCTCCTGGACCCTGCGGACTGCGGACCGGTCTTCCTCGGCCTGCCCCAGGACGTGGCGGCGGAATCCTACGACTACCCGGTGGAGTTCTTCACCACCCACGTGCACAGGATCTCCCGCCCGAGGCCCGACTTCGGCCAGATCGAGCTGGCCGCCGAGGCCATCCGGAACGCCAAACGGCCGGTGATCATCTCCGGCGGAGGAGTCCACTACTCCCTCGCGGAAGCCGAGCTCGGGGAAGTCGCCGATGCCCTGGGCATTCCGGTGGTGGAGACGGTGGCCGGTAAATCGGCGCTGCTGCCGGACCATCCCTGCTACGCAGGCCCGGTCGGCGTGGCAGGCACCGAAGCCACCAATGCCGTGGTCCGGGACGCGGATCTCATCATCGCGGTGGGGACCAGGCTCGAGGACTTCACCACCGGTTCCTGGACGGCGTTCGCCTCGGATGCCAGGATCGTCGCGCTCAACGCCGCGAGGTTCGACGCTCTGAAACACCGTGCGCTGCCGGTCATTGGCGACGCCCGGGAGTCGCTGCTCAGTCTCCAGAAAGCCCTGCAGGGGTGGACTGCGGCGACCGAATGGACGGCGCGGGCTTCCGAGGCACGCGCCGGGGTGGAGGCATTTGTTGCCGGCCGCACCGCGCCGGACGGCCACTGGCCGCCGAGCTACGCCCAACTCATCTCCGAAGTGCACGGAAGCGCCACCGCCGAGGACTACATCCTCACCGCGGCGGGCGGACTGCCCGGCGAAGTGAACGTCAACTGGGCGAGCAAGGGGATCGCCTCGGTGGACACCGAGTACGGCTTCTCCTGCATGGGCTACGAAATCGCAGGAGCCTGGGGTGCGGCATTTGCCCGGACCTCCGGGCAGGTTTACTCGATGGTCGGCGACGGCTCGTTCCTGATGCTGAACTCGGACATCTACTCCTCCGTTCTCTCCGGCAAGAAGTTCATCCTGGTGGTCTGCGACAACGAGGGCTACGCCGTGATCGAACGCCTGCAGGTCGGGCAGGGCGGCGCGTCGTACAACAACATGCTCAGCGATGTCCGCGGCCCCGGGTCGTCCGTCCGGGTGGACTTCCACGCCCACGCCCAGGCCCTGGGAGCCCTGACACTCACGGTCGAAGACATGGCCGAGTTCCGTGACGCCCTCGCGGCGGCCCGGGCGGCTGACCGGACCACGGTGATTGTCACCAAGGTCCGGGCCAGCGACTGGACACTCGGCGGCGCCTTCTGGGAGGTGGGGGTACCGACCACCAGCGACCGTCCCCAGGTAACCGCCGCCCGGGCAGCCATGGACGAAGGCCTCGCCAACCAGCGTCGCGGCATCTGACAAGGATCAGGATACGAAAGGGTGCAGGCCGGGAATTTTGCCCGGTCTGCACCCTTTTGCCGCCGCCCTGAGTGCGAGCCGTCGCACGCGTTCGGAAATCCCATCACCGCCACAACAGCCGCGCAGCCGGACTCAGCACTACGACGTTCGACCGCAGGGGCCGCTATGGCCGGATTGTTCGCGGCGGGCGTCCCGACCTGGCCACTACGGAGAGTGCCGCACCGGTGAAGAGGATCAATGTATTCCGGATAAACGCTCAAGAGGCCGGCAAAACTGTTCGGTAGGACAGTGGCGGACCGAAGGATCTTGACCGGTGACCAGCGAACTCGCCGACACCCAGCAAAATTCTTGCCCGTTCGTCGAGGCCACCGCAGACACCAGCCGGACTTCCTGTTTTCGCCCAGTTCCAAGGAGATTCAATGAGCTCATTCATCAGCGGTGA
The DNA here is from genome assembly GCF_054059215.1 of Arthrobacter sp. UYCu723. Lineage (NCBI taxonomy): Bacteria > Bacillati > Actinomycetota > Actinomycetes > Micrococcales > Micrococcaceae > Arthrobacter > Arthrobacter sp. UYCu723. Next base: position 70,820 of record NZ_JBSSBW010000003.1, on the reverse strand, counting down.
CCACCGGAAAACCAGCATCGCGGGAGACTCCGCGATCACCAACGCCGATCTCGATGCGGCGGTTGCAGCGGCCATCGGAGTGATCCTTCCCTCCGACGGAGGATGGTCAGCGGCCTGACAAGGCAGCAGACCCTGGGGCTCGCGCCCACGCCGGGGATTTCTTCTTCGGCCCGCGGCCGGTAACGATCGTTCGCGAGACACTTCCAGCCCGGTTTTGGGACCCGCGGAACCATGCGGTCTATTTTGTAACGATTCCCGTGTACGCGGCAATGTAACGTCCAACCCGGTTAGTGATACATTTTGGTCATGCGAATCGGATACGGGCGTGTCTCAACACGCGATCAGCACCCCGAAGCACAACACGACGCCCTGCGCGCGGCCGGCTGCGAGCAGATGTTCCTCGACACCGCCTCGGGAAAACTCGCCCGCAGGCCCGAACTCGACAAGGCGCTGCTCTCGGCCAACCGGTCCGGCGACCAGCTGGTCGTCACCAAACTCGACCGGCTCGGGCGGTCGCTGGAAAACCTCATCGAGCTATCCAAGACGCTGCAGGAGCGCGGCGTGGACCTGGTGGTCCTGGACCAGGGCATCGACACATCCACACCCGCCGGGCGGATGTTCTTCCAGATCATCGGCTCGATCGCCGAGTTCGAACACGCACTGATGTCCGAACGGACCCGTGACGGGCTCGCCGCAGCCCGGGCTCGCGGACGGACCGGCGGGCAGAAACCAAAACTCGGTCCGCGCCAGGTCAAGCTGGCCCGCGAAATGTATGAAGAAAAGGACGCCGACGGGAAACGGGCCCACACCGTCGAGCACATCGCCCAGGAATTCGGCGTCACCAGGCCTACCATCTACCGGCATCTGGCCAAACCATAGAGGGCAGACCTTGCGCATCACAGCGCTACGGCACGTCCGTAGGTCACAGTCATCCAACTAAGAAGGACTTCATAAATGGCCCTGCGTTCTTTGCTCACCGCTGCCGAACGCAGCCAGATCCTGACAGTGCCCACCAATGAAGAGGACTTGGTAGCCCGCTACACACTCAGCGAGGCGGACATGTCATTGGTTCGGCAACGACGCGGAGATGCCAACCGGCTGGGTTTCGTTATCCAACTGTGCCTGCTGAGGCACCCGGGAATCACGCTGGCCGAAGACACCGAGATACCTCCGGAACTGGTTACTTGGCTGGCCTCCCGGCTGGATATCCCGCCCGAGACCTGGGGCGACTATGGAACACGTGAGGAAACGCGGCAGGAACACGGACGGGAAATCCGTGCATATCTGGGCATGTCCCCGTTCGGAATCACGGACTTCCGCCAGCTCGTGGAGCACATGGCCGAGGTGGCCGCGCAAACAGACAAGGGCCTGCTCCTGGTCGAAGCAGCGCGGGACTTCCTGCACTCAAGGAGGGTTGCCTCGCCCGGGGTGGGGATCATTGAAAGGGCCTGCGCGCAGGCCCTGACCCGGGCGAACCGGCGAATCCACGCCACCTTATGCGGCCAACTCTCATCGGAACACCGGCGGCGTCTGGACGGTTTGCTGCTTCGCCGCCCAGATGGTCCATTGACTGAAATCGGCTGGCTGCGGCAGGCCCCGCTACGCCCCAACGCCAGGGCCATGAATGAGCACATCACCCGGCTCACGACCTGGCGCGCCCTTGGCCTTCCCTGGGCCGCCGGCAAACTGGTGCACCGGAACAGGTTGCTGAAGTTGGCCCGCGAGGGCGCAGCCATGACCGCGGCAGACCTTGCCAAGTTCGAGCCCGGACGCCGGTACGCAACCCTCTTTGCCATGTCCGTGGAAAGCATGGCTGCCGTCACGGACGAAATCATCGCGCTGCACGACCGGATCATTGGCCGGATCATCCGTACCGCCCAGAACAAGCAAAACCAGAACACCCTGGCCTCCCGCGCCACCGTCGCAGCCATGATGCGCCTGCACTCCAAGCTCGGTGATGCCCTGATTGAGGCCAGGGAAACCGGCGAGGATCCCTTCGCCGCGATCGACACAGCCATCGGCTGGGACTCCTTGGCCGAAAGCATCGCCCAAGCCAAGGAACTGACACGCCCGGCCAATGAGGACCACCTCGCCCTCGTCAGCGCCCACTTCACCACGCTGCGCCGCTACACCCCGGCGTTCCTTGCCGTCCTTGACCTCCAGGCAGCCCCCGCCGCACAAGACCTACTGGCCGCCATCAAGGTCATCCGAACCCTGAACGCCACCGGCGCCCGAAAGATCCCGGACGATGCACCCACTTCGTTCATCCGGTCCCGGTGGAAGCCGCTGGTCTTCACCGGGACCGGCACCGACCGGGGATTCTACGAGTTCTGCGCCCTCACGGAACTCAAGAATGCGCTTCGGTCCGGAGACATGTGGGTCACCGGTTCCCGCCAGTTCCGCGACTTCGATGACTATCTTCTGGCCGGCCCTGACTACACGGCCATGAAGGACGTCGGGAACCTTCCCCTGGTCACGACAGACGGCGGCGAACGCTATCTCCAGGATCGTCTTGCCCTGCTCAGTGAACGGCTGCACCAGGTCAACGGCCTGGCATCCCGCGACGAACTGCCCGGGGTGCTGATCACCGCCAACGGCGTGAAAATCACCCCGCTCGAGACGATCGTGCCAGAACACGCCCAGCCCTTGATCGACCAGGCCAGTGCCATGTTCCCGCGGATCCGGATCACCGACCTGTTAATGGAAGTTGATGGGTGGACAGGGTTCACCCGCCACTTCACCAACCTCAAGTCCGGCCAACCCTCCAAGGACAAGCAACTCCTGCTCACTGCGATCCTGGCCGATGGAATCAACCTTGGACTGACGAAGATGTCCGAGTCATGCACCGGTGTCACCTACGCCCAATTGGACCGCCAGCAGGCATCCCATATCCGGGATGAAACCTACAGCGCCGCATTGGCGGAACTGGTCAACGCCCAGCACACACATCCCTTCGCAGCGCACTGGGGCGATGGCACCACCTCATCCTCGGACGGGCAGCGCTTCCGTGCCGGAAGCCACGCCGAATCCACCGGGCATGTGAACCCCAAATACGGGGCCGAGCCCGGACGGCTCATCTACACACATGTCTCGGACCAGTACTCACCCTTCCACAGCAAACTCATCAACGTCGGTGACCGAGACGCGACGTACGTCTTGGATGGGCTGCTGTATCACGAGTCCGACTTGGCGATCCAGGAGCATTACACCGATACGGCCGGGTTCACCGACCATCTCTTTGCCCTGATGCAGCTGCTCGGCTACCGGTTTGCGCCCCGGATCCGCAACATCGGCGATACCCGCCTCTACACATCCACCAACAACGCCGAACTCTCGACGTTGACTCCGCTGATCGGCGGCACCATCAACACGAAAACTATCACCGCACACTGGGACGAGATCCTTCGGCTGGCCGCATCGATCAAGACCGGCACCGTGACCGCATCCTTGATGATGCGCAAGCTCGGCGCCTACCCGCGCCAAAACGGACTCGCCACTGCACTCCGGGAACTGGGAAAACTGGAACGGACCCTCTTCCTGCTGGATTGGCTCCAGGATCCCGGCTTGCGCCGCAAGGTGACGGCCGAACTGAACAAGGGCGAGGCCCGGAACACCCTGGCCCCGGCGGTGTTCTTCAACCGGCTCGGGGAGATCCGTGACCGGTCCTTCGAGCAGCAGCGCTACCGGGCTTCGGGGCTGAATCTTCTCACCGCGGCCATCGTTCTCTGGAACACGGTCTACCTCGACCGCACCATAGCGACCTTGGATAAGGAGGGCAACACCACTGACCCTGAGCTGTTGCGGTTCCTCTCACCCCTGGGATGGGAACACATCAACCTCACCGGTGACTACACCTGGCCACGCGCCAACCGGATCAAGGCCGGTAAATACAGGCCGCTGCGGCGCTCGTCTAAACCTTAGCGTCGGATATTTTACTTTTTCACAAGCCACCCCATAAGGATCGCGGCCGCATCCCAGGCGAGCTATATGGAGCACGCGATCGTCAGCGCCCGCCCCCTGTAATTGCCCGCGAGCACAGCTAATCCGGCCGCGAAGAGCACGGCTGTTGCCGCGCCTGTTACGAGTCGGCCGGTTGCCAGGGACGGCATGTCCCAGGCAAGTGCGCTTAACAGGCTGGAGCTGGTCAGCGCCGCCGCGCCAAGCACCGCGGCTCTGCGCAGGCCCCAACGTTGGCTCCAGCGGCCAGCCCCCAACATCGTGACGGCCAGCACCACCGTCGCCAGTGAATGTAGGACGGCCTTGTCGGCCGAACCTACCCGGAAGACCTCGCTGATAATCAGCATAGCCAATACGTGCAGTTGAGGATCAACTCCTAGCAAGGACGTTGCCAGGCAAACAGCTACGAGTAAATGATGCCGCTTAGAGGCGGCCGATGTTGAATTAGTTCTGAGGCCGCGGCGGGTACCTGGGTTTTTTCTCGCAGGTAATTTCAGTTGGGACAGCATACGTTTTCCTTATGGAGGACTTGGGGCGGGACATAGCAGCAGCCACCGTCCCTCCCGGGTCCCTTTCGAGTACCCAAGGACTGAGCCCAGGCTCAGGTCCGAAGCACCCGCATCCGAGGCGGGCAGCTCCTGCGGACTCCGCCTTCGGGCTGCCATAAACTTCTGCCACGGTTCCTTGCTCTCTCAACTTGTGGAATGGCCCTTGAAACCCTGCCAAGGACGCATGCCGGGCGGAGTTGCCCCGGGACTCCTCGCTTTCTCCTACCGGAGGGCACAGAGCCGTTGGCTCCTGCGCCTCATACTCTGTGACGCAGGCTGATGGCTGGGTGAGCCGTGCCACGGCTTTGCTCTTCTCCATCAAGATGATCCGGTCACGAAAGACCTCGCCCGTGCCCGTACTCGTGCCCCGGATAGTGCCGTAAATGTGCGCGAATAGTTTACGGCGCAGGACCCGGAATGCCACAGGCGCGCGTTTAGGAGCCATAGGATGGAGCGCTCCGGAGCGCGCCCATATTTGCTTCGATAATGGAAGCCAGCATCAGTAGGCGAGAATCTGCGTACCGGGCGCCGACGAGTTGCATTCCGATGCCGGCCCCGCGTTCATCAAGCAGGAACGGAAGACTGAGGGCCGGATTCCCCGTGAGGTTGAACGGCAGGGTAAGGGCGTTCATACTTCCACGCAAGCGGTTCGGGCCCTCGTCGTCCGAGTTTCCGTCTATCTCGCTAAGCAGCGGAGCTGTAATGGGCATCGTTGGAGTCATAATGACATCTACTTGGTCGAAAGCGGTTTCGACCTCGTGGTGAAGGTCCTGACGCAGCAGCTGGCAGTGCGCGTAGTCTGCTGCTGTGATGAACATTCCCGCCTCCAGCCTCAGGCGGACATCCTGGGGGAGCATGCTGGCCCGCTCTCTGAGCAGGTCTTTGAACGTGTGGAGAGCCTCGGGTCCCAGGGTGCACAGCATGATCCCCGGCGCCGCTGCCAGAGTGGGCAGGTGGATCCGCGTGAGACGTGCACCCAGTTCGCGCACAAGTCCCTTGGCCTGCTCGAAGGCTGCGCGGATCGGTGGGGTCAGCAAGCCCTCTACGTAGGAGTCGGCGAGCCCGATCGTTACGCCCGTGAGCGGACTTTCGCTGAATTGAATGCCATCGGCGACCTTGATTTCTTTTCCGTCGAAGCCACGCATGGCATTCAGGGCAGCTTGTGCGTCCGCGATTGTCCGGGTCAGCGGGCCGATGTGGTCGAGGCTGGGAGCCAGGGGCTGCGTCCCTTTGGAGGGCACTGTCGAATACGTGGGTTTCACACCTACGACACCGCACAGCGCGGCGGGCATGCGAATGGACCCGGCCGTATCGGTTCCTACGGCTATGTCGGCCAAGCCTGCGGCCACTGCTGCTGCGGATCCGCCGCTTGAGCCACCGGCCACTGCTGCCTCGTTCAGCGGGTTGCGTACGGGCCCGAAATCGCTGCTTGTGCTGAACGGGCCGTAGGCCAGCGCATGGAGATTCGAGGCACCGATGATGATCCCGCCAGCGGCGCGCAGGCGGGACACGACGAGCGAATCCTTCCCGTTCTCGGACCGCAGGGCCGCTGTCCCCGCGGAAATCCGTGAACCACGGACCCCCATGATGTCCTTGACGGCTACTATCGCACCGCCAAGAGGACCGATGGTTTGTCCCCGGGCGAGGCTGGCGTCCAGCAAACGGGCATCGGCCAAAGCTTCCCTGAAAAAGATCCGGGTGAAGGCGTTGAGATCAGCGTGTACCTCGATTCGAGCCAACGTCGCCTCTACCCGTTCAGCGATCGATTCTCCCTCGGCCCGGTCCCAGGTGTGGGAGGCTCCGGTTTGCTCCAGTGCGCCTTCGCGATCTCCATTGCTTAACGGACGCCGTACGTAGTCTGGCGGGCTTGTGGAGACCGGCGCCAACCCTCGGACACTTTCAAGCACCGGATGGTCTTGGCTGATGCGCTCACGCCAAATGTCCATACGGCCGGTTCCATCCACCCCGAAGCCGGCCGCGATGCATGTCAGTTCTTCGTTGTTCACAATGGATGAACTCTCTCTGGGGCACCGGTACCGCGCACACGGTGCCGGGTTATGAGGAGGGTAATCTCGCCCCTGGGGGCTTAGGAGTTACGATCCATAAGTTGAGACAGGGCCTTTCCTGCCGTGCGGATATGGAATCGAACTGCTTTTTCAGCAGCGCGCGGGTCCCCGGCCCGAAGCGCATCGACGATGGCTTCATGCTCGCTGAGCGATGCTTCCGGACGCCCCGGTACGCGTGCAGAAATGTTATTTCCTATGCGCATCTGGCCAAAGAGGTTATCGGCCACGCCTACCAACCGTTTGTTTCCGGAACCAAGCCACATCAGCTGGTGGAATCTGACATCCAGCTCCACATAACCGGATAAATCTCCGGCAGCGACGGCCGCGCGCTGTTCTTCCAGCAGTTGGTCCATGTCGTCGGCAAGTTCAAGACGCGAAGAGGATTGCGCGGCCCGGCGGCTCGCTATTACTTCGAGTGCCTCCCGGAGTTCGTAGATCTCCATCAGGTCATCAACACTCAGCAACGGAACGAAGAATCCACGGTGGTCGTGGGATTCCAGCAGACCCTGGCGCTCAAGAGTGGCGAGAGCTGTTCGAATCGGCGTGGCCGAGAGCCCCAGGCGCTCGATCAGCGGCCGAACAGTAACCCGGTCGCCCGGCAACAGGTCGCCTGAGAGAATCAACTTACGAATCTCCGTATGCGCCACGCTGACCAATCCGTCGCCGCGTACAGCGTCCACATCCATGCTGGCACGCCCGTCCTCGAAAGTCTTATTCACAAAGTCAAGCTATCACTCTTGACCCCCGGATTGAAGCATGTGAGGCTTGTTTTCAATCAAAAATCAAAAATTTTAGGTCAGAATCCAGGTAGGAGTTGGCTATGAGCGACCGTTCGAGCGACGCGGTATCGAGTGCGACCGCCTCTGTGATTCACAACGATAAAGCAGGGGCGGCACTGGGCGGAGAACCAGCCCTGTCCACGCCGCCGGGGCTTCCCAGCCCTTCGAAACGGATTGGCGCTATTCTCGGCCGTTCATGGGTCATACGCAGTATCACCTTGTTGGTGGGCGTATTCCTGTGGTGGCTGGTGACTTCGCTGCAACTTGTTCGTCCGCTGTTCCTTCCCTCTCCCGGTGCGGTATGGAACGCCTTTGTCGAAGCCAACACGGACCACAATATTGCGCCCGGCATCGACCGCATGGTGCGCGGAGCGCAGAACTACTACCTGTGGGAACACCTGATTGCCAGTTTGCAACGCATTGGCATCGGCGTGGGTGCAGCCATCGTGTTCGGCATCGCGCTTGGCCTGCTCATGTCGACCGTCCGGCAAATCAGCATCGTCATCGAGCCATACCTGAACTATCTGCGTGCTCTTCCACCCCTTGGCTACATCGGGATCCTGATCGTTTGGTTTGGCATCGGCGACACGTCAAAAAACTGGCTGCTGTTCCTGGCCGCATTTCCACCGATCGCAGTGGCCACGATCAGCGGGGTGCGCGGCATCAAAGAGGACCAAATCAATGCGGCCTTGTCCCTCGGAGCCTCCCGCTGGCAGTCGGTGTTCCATGTAATCGTCCCGTCCGCCCTGCCAGAGGTCCTGACAGGTATCCGCATCGCGGTCGCCTTCGCCTGGACGACAGTCGTTGCCGCCGAACTCAGCAACGGGATCCCCGGCATCGGCGGACTGGCTTATCTATCCGGTACCGAACTCCAGACTCCTTTGACAATTGCATGCATCATCGTCATCGGCGTGACAGCGGTAGCACTGGACGGCGCCCTCAAACTCACCGAGCGCCTCCTGGTTCCCTGGCGCGGCCACGTATGACCTGTCCATTCCACCCACCGATAATTATCTTGAGGAGCCGTTCATGAAAACCGTTTGGTCGAAAAAAATCCTGATATCGAGCACTGTGCTCATACTCGCGCTCACCGGCTGCGTGGAGACGGGCCGCACTACTGCCCCCGCCGCGGGAAACTCCAAGTGCCCCTGGACAGCAGACGACTCTGTGAAGGGCACCGTGCGAATCGCCTATCAGAAGGTGCCCAATGGTGATCCAATTGTGAAGGACCAGGGCATTCTGGAGGCATGCATGCCGAACGCCACGATCAAATGGTCGGTCTTCACCTCCGGCGCCGACGTGCTCCAAGCGTATGGGGCAAACAGCATCGACGTTGGATACATCGGCTCGTCCCCGGTGACGATGGCGCTCTCTGAGCCGCTGAAGATGCCCATCTCGGTCGTGTGGATGTTCGACGTCATCGGCAACGCCGAATCGCTGGTCGTGCACGATGACGCAATCAAGTCTGTGAGCGAGCTGAAAGGCAAAACGATTGCTGTACCGTTCAGCTCCACGTCACACTTCGCGCTGCTACAGGCGCTCAAGCAAGCCGGGATTGACTCCCGAAACGACGTCAAGCTGGTCAATCTTTCGCCGGCGCAGATGACGGCGGCGTGGCAAGGCGGCCAGATTGATGCCGCCTGGGTATGGAGCCCCGTTCTCGACGAACTCGGTGCCACCGGCCATTTGATCTCCGACAACGGGAAGGTCGCCACGGCCGGAACGGCGACCTATGACCTGGGCACCGCTCGCACTGCCTTCGTAAAGGAGAACCCGGAGGTCATGAGGCAGTGGACGAAGGCCCAGGACTACGCCGTCAAGATGATCAGCGAAAACCCCGACAAGGCTGCGCAGAGCATTGCCGTTGAATTGGGCATCAACCCCAAGGATGCTGTAAAGCAATTCACCGGATTCAGGTATCTGCGGGCAACCGAGCAGATTGCCGATGACGCGATGGGCAAAAAGCTGGGTAAGGACCTCGCAGCCACAGCGGACTTCCTTCTCACACAGGGCTCCATCCAGGCCGTAAGCGCCCCAGAGGTCTACGCTGACGCGGTGGACAGCAGCTTTGCCAAGACGGCGCGATGAGCCACGCTGTCGAAATAACAGGACTGACCCACTCCTTCACGGGCAAGGGCGGCCAGCGCGTGAAGGCGATTGATCGTCTCGACCTGACGATAGAGCCCGGGGAATTCCTCTGCCTGGCCGGACCCTCAGGGTGCGGCAAGACCACCTTTTTGCGCCTCCTCGCCGGGTTCATGCAGCCGACAAGCGGCTCAATCACCATGAACGGTAAGCGCGTGGACCGCCCGGGCGCTGATCGCGGAATGGTCTTCCAACAGCCCACCTTGTACCCCTGGCTGGACGTGCAGCGCAACGTGGAGCTTGGGCCAAAACTGCGCCGGATCGACCCGGCTAAACGTCGGGCCGACGCTGAGCGCTACATCGAAATGGTCGGACTCAGTGATGTTACGGGCCTCCGTCCCTATGAACTCTCCGGCGGCATGCAGCAGCGCTGCCAGATTGCGCGCGTGCTCACCAACGATCCCGACATTGTTCTGATGGACGAGCCTTTCGGGGCGTTGGACGCATTGACCAGGGAGCGCCTGCAAAATGAACTCATCGGGATATGGCGGCGTACCGGTAAGACAATCGTCTTCATAACCCACAGCGTCGAGGAAGCGGTCTTCCTTGGAACCCGGGTCATGGTCATGAGTCCGCGGCCCGGACGCGTGGTGCTCGATAAATCGTCCGTGTTCTCACCGCCCGGCGAGTACATCGACGCCGAGAAGATACGAACTTTGCCGGAATACCACGCGCTGTGCCAGGAAGTTCACGAAGCCATCCACTAGTCGGGATTTTAATCGGACTGGCACGGAAGGCGTGTTTCTATGCCGGGAGAGGGTGCTCTGAGCTGGGAAACTTTGGTTGCCGAGACCAATATCTTGCCCGGCGAAGGAGCACCCTTTCGATGCAAAAGCCTACTGGCTGGCCCGCTTGCCACGGCCGGGCTCTTCACCGGCCGGGGAAGTTGGTCGCTTCCCCGGCCCTCATACCGGCCCTAATGCCGGCCGCCGGCGGTGAACAAGTGGGACCTGAACAAGGCTCCGGGCCTCACCCGGGCGCCAGGATCTTCTCCCCGTTACATTTATTGAGTCCCCGAAGGCCCGGTACGAAAATCCATCCGCCGATCGCCCCCAACCCCACCGTTGCGGGTGTATATCTGCCGCGGGCTCCACTGCAGATCCAAATGCCCCCGGATGAACGCACGGAGCTGATCATTCGCCGCGATTTTGCCCCGCCCGGGCTGGCGGCGTAGTGCCGTGGCCTGCTTGTGCGCGACGTGTGGAAGGGGCCGGGGGACCGCCTGTAGCCGGTTTCGCCGAACCCCACGGCTGACCGTGGATGGGCTTGCCCAGTTCCGCGACGATGCTACGGTCCCTGGGATCCGCCGGGCAGTGACGGAACGAAGAATCCGCGGTGGTCGTGGGATTCCAGCCGGTCTGGGCAATCAACAGAGGCGCAGGCTGTCCGAATGGGTGCGGCCGAGAGACCCAGGCGTGCGATCGGCGGCCGAGCCGTGACAGTATCACCGGCACCAAGTCGCCTGAGAGACTCAACTAACGGATCTGCGTGTGCGCCACGCTGACCAGCTCGCCGCCGCGCACAGCGTCCGCATCCACACTGGCGAGCCCGTCCCTCGAAAGTCTTATTCACAAGATTCAGCCTGTCACTCTTGACCGTCCGGGTGAAGCATGTAAGGCTTGTTTTCAATCAAAAATCAAAAATCTAAAGTTTGAATCCATGGATAGGACTTGGCTATGAGCAATCCTTCGCGTGATGGGGTAGCAATTGCACCCCCTAGCAGTATTGATGTGCCCGAGCAGAGCTTGAACCGGGCTGCTGAGCCGCGGATCCGGATGTTCGGGGGCCCGAAGATGGCGCTCGTTCCGGCGCTGGTTTTGGTCGGGGTTTTGGTCTGGCTGTCCGCCGCTGAGCGGGCTAACCTTTCCAGTTTCTGGGTCGGAGGCTTCGCGGCCATCGTCGTGGGGTTGCTCCTCACCCGGACACCGCGGGCCTTTGCGGAATCTCTTATCCGCGGGCTGTCGGACAGCACGGGTGCGGTCATCGTTACGGCCTACATTTTCGCGGGCGTTTTCGGCAGTCTGTTGGCGGGCGGCGGATTGGTCAACGGGCTGTTATGGCTGGGAGTCTCTGCCGGTCTGCAAGGGGCACTGTTCACCGTGCTGGCATTCTTTCTCTCCTGCGTCTTCTCGGCCGGAACGGGAAGCAGTGTCGGTGCGGTCCTGGCCTTGATCCCCGTGCTGTATCCGACTGGAGTTGCCCTCGGTGCGGATCCGACCATGTTGGCTGTGGCGGTCATCGCCGGCGGCGCGTTCGGGGATAACATCGCCCCGATTTCGGACACCACGATTAGCTCGGCCTACACGGCAAAGGCGACCATGGCTGACGTGGTGAGGTCCAGGCTGCCGCTGTCCCTCATCTCGGCTGCGGTGACAGTGGTGGTGCTGGCCATCTTCGGCGGGGGCGGGGAAGTCGCGAGCAACCGCATCGATGTGGTGGCAAATCCGTGGGGGCTGCTCATGCTTGTTCCCTTCGGGATTGTTATTTATCTCGCCATGCGCCGGCACCACATCATTATTGCGCTGATGTGGGGCAGCCTGAGCGCCACGGTCATCGGCACGGCCACAGGCCTGCTGAAGGTGACGGACATCTTCTCCATCCCCGAGAAACGAGGCGGGTCGACCGGACTCATTCAGGACGGCATCGCTGGCATAACCGGGGCTATTGTGCTGGTCCTGTTCATCCTGGCGTTGGCGCAGGTGCTTGCTGACAGCGGATTCATGACGCAAATCCTGCAGAGGCTCGAGGCCCACGCTACCCGTGGGGTCAGGAGCGCCGAGCTTGCGATTGCCGGCATCACCATGCTGTTCACGGTGCCGCTCGGCGCCAACGCCCCCGCCATCCTCCTGGTTGGTCCGACCATCGGCCGGCCGCTGGGGGTACGCCACAATCTGGCGCCGGCCAGAATCGCTAACCTGATGGACTGCAGCGCCAATACGGTCTTCTATATGCTGCCCTGGCATAACGCGGTCATCATCTGGTATGCAACGGTTTTGGCCACGGCCACGCAGTACGGACTGCCGATGATTTCCATTGCATCCGCTTTCCTGAACCCCTATGCCTGGGCGCTTATCGTGGTTCTGCTGATTTCCATCCTGACCGGCTGGAACCGAAAATATGCCTCGGCGACCGATGGCATCCCGGAAATGTAGCCAGGCAGCCGTCAAGGCCACGCTTCAGATATCCAGTTGACCGGAAAGGCTCTCACCCACGTGGACAACATCGATGTGGTTCCCAGATTTGATCTGGACCTGACCCAACCCGAACCGATGCCGCAGCAAAGTATCGACCGGGCCACCGAGCTGATGCGTTCGGGGCGGTTGTTCCGGTACGGGGAAACCGCCCCGGGAGAACTCAATGACGCCGCTGAGTTGGAACAGCGCTTCGCTGATCTGCTGGGCCGAAAATTCGCGGTCGGGGTGAACTCGTGCGGCGCGGCCCTTTTCCTTGCCCTGAGGTCATCAGGGGTCCGGCCCGGGGACAAAGTCCTGGTCAACGGCTACACGCTGGCTCCCGTTCCGGGCGCCATCGAGCACGCCGGCGCTGTGCCGGTGCTTGTCGAGGTGACGGACAACTGCACCATAGACCTGCAGGACTTCGTCGGCAAAGCTCTGGCTTCCGGGGCGCGCACGCTGTTGCTGTCCCACATGCGCGGACACATATCCGACATGGACGAGGTGGCGGGCATCTGCGCAAAGTACGGCATCACGCTGGTCGAGGACTGCGCGCACACCCTGGGAGCTTCCTGGGACGGGAAACCCACCGGCACCTTCGGAACAGCGGCATGCTTCAGCCTTCAGACGTTCAAGCACATCAACTCCGGGGAAGGCGGAATCATCGTCACCGACGACGAAGAGCTCGCTGCCCGGGCCATACTCCATTCCGGCAGCTACATGCTCTACGGGCAGCATGCTGCCCGTCCGCCTGAGTCCGCTTTCGAAAAACTCCGGGGCCGGATCCCGAACTACAGCCTCCGCCTGAGCGCCCTGGCAGCAGCGCTGGCACTCCCCCAACTGGAGCTGCTCCCGGACCGCGCCGACCGCATGACTGCCTCCTACCGGCGCCTGGAGCAACTGTTGCGTTCCATTGACGGCGTCCACGTTATCGAACGCGTACCCAAGGAACAGTTCATCGGAAGTTCGCTGCAGTTCTGTCTCCCCGGCCTCAGCGGGGAGCAGATCGCTGAGTTCGTCGGCATCTGTCACGGGCACGGGCTGGGCCTGAAATGGTTCGGGGGACCCCGGATGGAAGGCTTCACCAGCAGACCCTCGCAGTGGGAATACGTGGCGGGGGCCGGAACCCTGCCACAAACCGAAAAGCTGCTGGCCACACTCTGCGACATGCGGATCCCGCCCGCGATGGAGGAAAAGCACTGCCGCCAGGCGGCACAGATCATCACCTATGCACTGCGTCAGGCGACCAGCACCGGGGACCACGCCCTGTCCGTGCCAACAAACCGACCGTAATCAAAGATCAGGAGTGAATTATGCCCATTGAATACCTCAAGCGCGGACCAGCCCGCGATGTTGCCGGACCTTTCCGAGACCACCCGGACCGTGCAGGAAATGCTGGGCCGGATGGAAACCGAAGGTGAGGCGGCCACCAGGGAATACTCTCAGAAACTGGATTCCTGGAATCCGGCAAGTTTCATCGTCAGCCCCGATGAAATCGCCGCGGCCGAAAAGGCCCTGCCCGAGACGGTGAAAGATGATATCCGCTTCGCGCAGAAGCAGGTTCGTGAATTCGCCCAGCGTCAGCGCCAAAGCCTGCAGGAGTTCGAGTTCGAATCCCACCCGGGTTTGATTGTGGGACAGCGTCAGATCCCTGTGTCTGCAGCAGGCTGCTATGTCCCCGGCGGGCGCTTCGCGCACCTGGCATCCGCGGCGATGAGTGTTGCCACGGCCAAAGCAGCCGGGGTGGGCCACGTCACCGCATGTTCGCCGGTCCGGGATAAGAATGGAATCCATCCCGCGACTCTGTTCGGAATGTCGATCGCCGGCGCGGACACCATCCTGAGCCTGGGCGGTGTGCAGGCTATAGGCGCCATGACCTTTGGTCACTTCACAGACAAACCGGTGAACATCCTCGCGGGCCCCGGGAACCGGTTCGTTGCCGAAGCCAAACGGCTGCTGTACGGCCGTGTCGGAATCGACGTCGTGGCCGGACCCACCGAATCACTGATCATCGCGGACGAAACCGCCGATCCGTGGCTCGTGGCAGTGGACCTGATCAGCCAGGCAGAACACGGGGCGGAATCCCAGACGATCCTTGTTACGTCCTCCCGCCAGGTGGGGCAGGCTGTCCTGGACCTCATCCCGCGGGCCATCGCGCAGCTGCCCGCAGACTCCATCGCCGCAACAGCGTGGAAGAACCTGGGCGAGGTAGCCGTTACGGACACGCGCGAAGAGGCCGCGGCCCTTGCCGATGAATACGCCAACGAACACGTCCAGGTCCAGGCCGCCGACCTCGACTGGTGGCTCAAGACGCTGCAGAACTACGGCTCGCTCTTTCTCGGCGAGGAAACCACCGTCACCTACGGCGACAAGACCTCCGGCCCCAACCACATCCTCCCCACTCGCGGAGGTGCCAGCTACACCGGAGGACTCTGGGTTGGGAAGTTTATCAAGACGGTCACCTACCAGCGCATGACGCGCGCGGCGAATGACCGCATCGGCCGTGTCGCGGCGCGGATATCCCGGATCGAAGGAATGGAAGGCCATGCCCTCGCCGGAGATGCCCGGCTGGAAAAGTACTTCCCCGGCCAGCCCCTTAACACCAGCGTGCTTGCCCTCTAGCGGACAGCCCGCTCCCCTACCGCGCGGCCGGCATCACGCCGGGACCGTGAACTGATCGAGAAAGAAGACACACCATGAATCTGGCCAAGATTGCCCGCCGCCGCTACACCGTCGGGAACACCCCGCTTGAGTTCCTTCCCAACCTCACGAAGCACCTGGGCGGACCGCGTATCCACATCAAACGCGATGACCTTCTGGGCCTCAGCTCGGGCGGCAACAAGACCCGTAAACTCGAGTTCCTGATGGCCGATGCCCTGGCCCAGGGCGCCGATACCATCATCACCACGGGGGCCGTGCAGTCCAACCACTGCCGGTTGACTCTCTCGGCGGCGGTTAAAGAAGGTCTGAAATGCCGGCTGCTGATCGAGGAACGGGTGAAGGGGTCCTACAGCGAGACCGCGAGCGGTAACAACCTGCTGTTCCGTCTCCTGGGCGCTGAATCCATCACCCCCGTTCCGGGCGGAACGGACCTGATGGCCGTTATGCAGCAGATGGCACAGGAGGTCATTGCCGAAGGAGGAACGCCGTACATCGTCCCCGGCGGCGGCTCCAACGCACTCGGTGCCCTGGGCTATGTGGCCTGTGCAGAAGAGATCCTCAGCCAGAGCTTCGAAACCGGACTCGACATCGATCACGTGGTGTGTGCGAGTGGATCCGGCGGAACGCACGCCGGCCTGGTGGCAGGCTTCCATGGCAACCAGAGCGGGATTCCCATTACCGGAATCAGCGTGCGGGCGGAAAAGGGCCCGCAGGAAGCCAAAATTCTGGACCTCGCCCGCCAGACCTCGCAGCTCGCAGGCGCTCAACTGCAGATTCCGGCCGACCGGGTGCTGGTCCGCGACGAGTTTGTCGGGCCCGGGTACTCGCTGCCGACCCGGGAAATGACGGATGCCATCCAGCTGTTTGCACGCACCGAAGGTATTCTTCTTGACCCGGTGTACACCGGAAAGACCGCCGCGGGACTCGTGGGCCTGGTCCGGGAGGGCGCCTTCGACAAGGACAGCGACGTGTTGTTCGTCCACACCGGCGGCTCACCGGCCCTGTACGCCTACCCGAACGAAGCACTGGGATAATCCGTGCAAGCCGTCACTGAACCATCCCGGCTGGTAGGAATTCTGGGGGGCATGGGGCCCTCGGCCACGGCAGACTTCTACACCAAACTCATCGCGCATACCCCGGCGTCCGTGGACCAGGAACACCTGCGTGTGGTGATCTGGGCCGACCCGACGGTCCCCAACCGTCAGGAAGCCATCCTCGCCGGCGGCCCGGACCCCTCGCCCTGGCTAGAGGCCGGATTGGGGCAGCTTATACGGTGCGGAGCCGAAATCATTGTGGTCCCGTGCAACACCGTCCACAAGTACCTGCCGCCGATCATGGACGGCAAACCCACCGAGTTCATCAGCATCATTGAGACAACCATCGATGCAGTTCAACGGCACGCGGTCAGCGGTCCGATCGGTCTGTTGGCAACTGATGGCGCACTGTCAGCAGGAATCTACCAAGAGGCTCTGGGCGACGCCGGATTCGGCGTCGCCCTGCCCTCGCCGGAAGAGCAGGCTCTGCTCATGGAGGTCGTTCACCGGGTCAAGGCCGGCCTGTCCGGGCCAACCCTGCTACAGGATATGTACTCGGTTCTCGCCTCGCTGGAAAGGCAAGGGGCCCGGACGGCCATTTTGGGCTGCACGGAACTGTCAACCCTGCTGGCAGGCGACAGCGATGACTATCCGGTGAAGCTGATTGATCCGGCAGTGGAGCTGGCGCTTGCGACCATCAGCAGGGCCATCAAGCACACATGAGCTGGCCCGGGCACTGCGGATCCACCCCACCCGACTATCGACCGATGCGCGGCAGGAATACGCGTACACCCCTAGGAGACTTTATGTACCCGGCGGCACTGCTCCCCGGCAGAAGCGAACCCGACACCACGCACGGTTCCCGCTGGGCTGGAAGTCAAGTAGGCGCCGCACCCCCTACTGGAGTCAGCGATCCAGGGGATGCTGATGAGTAAAACACTCAGCGGAGTGCCATCCCGCGGAAAATCCAGCCGGGGATCGGTGCGGCTCCTGCCAGGTCTTGCCGCATGTGTAGTCGCAGTCCTGATTTCACTGGGAGTCCACAGTCTGGTTCCATCGCTGCCTGCAATGACCGTCGCGGTGGCTCTCGGAATTCTCTCCGCAAACCTTCCCAAGGTCCGCACGTTTATCCGCGGCCCGCTCCGTCCCGGACTGACCTTCGCCGGCAAGAAACTCATGCGTGCCGGGATTGTGGTCCTTGGTCTTAAGCTGAGCATCGTGGACGTACTGGGCCTGGGTTGGGCAGCATTCGGCATCATCACTGCCGTTGTCATCCTGGCCTTTGCCGGGACCTACCTGCTGGGACGGCTCTTCCGGCTCCCGGGCGAGATCCCGATGTTGCTCGCCGCTGGATTTTCCATCTGCGGCGCCTCCGCCATCGGCGCCATGGCAGCCGCCCGGCGCGCCCGGCATGCCGACACCCTGATGCCGGTAGCGCTGGTAACCCTCTGCGGAACGCTTGCCATCGCTGTCCTGCCGTTACTCATGGGCCCCTTGGGGCTGGATCCGATTCAGTTCGGCCAGTGGGCAGGAGCTTCGGTGCACGACGTCGGACAAGTCGTCGCTACGGCGCAGGTTGCAGGGCCGGCTGCACTCGCGGCAGCGCTGGTCATAAAACTGACACGCGTGCTGCTGCTGGCCCCCATCGTTTTTCTGGCCGGCATGGGGACCCGCCGCAGCGCCCGGAGGCAGGGGCAAAATCCGGATAACGAAGTGGAGTCGGGACCGCTACCACCGCTGGTTCCGCTCTTCATCATCGGCTTCGTGGCCATGATCGGTATCCGGTCGCTCGGCATACTCACCTCCGACATGCTGCAGATCGGGGCAATCGTTCAGGACGTGCTGCTGGGCTCGGCTCTCTTCGGTCTGGGAGCGGCCGTAAGCATCCGGGATTTGCTGTCCTCTGGGCTGCGCGGAAGCCTCGTAGCCCTGCTCTCGTGGATACTCATCGCCGCTTTGGGTTACGGGGCCGTGCTGTTGATCGCGCCGTAGGATCAACGAAACGGCCAGCGCAGCATCCTGCGCCCCGAACCGTTCCCTGTGTCTTCGACCGGTTGATCGGTGGATACCGAACAAATTTTACCGGTGGGCCAGCCAACACCAATAAGGAAATCGATCAGTGACCTATACGAAATTCGATGAGTGGTCCAGGCTGCCTGGCACCGACGTAGAGGTCTGGCGAAACGGGCTACGGCTGGGAACCGGAACAGTAGACATGGCCGTCAGCGACTCGACGATCGCATGGATTATCTCGGATCAGCTCGCCGAGCGGCTCCTCTTGGAGAAGACTAACGGTATTGAGTTGCGCATCAGTCGGGAACAGGCGATTCGCCGCATGGATCCAGAACGCTCTGACAGGAATTGCCAGGCATAGCCTGGCCTCGACAGTGCACACCCGGCTCAATCAACAACCGTGGAGAGCCCAGACCTCATCGGGTACTGGGGTCGTACACGCCCCGCCCATCCCCAGCATATAGAAGGATTATTGTGTCCACACTTGATACAAGTAATGCATTCAGCCTGTCAGCCCCTCCCGTCACGGGCAGCAGCCGCGTCAAGCGCGGCATGGCTGAGATGCTCAAGGGCGGCGTCATCATGGACGTAGTCAACGCCGAGCAGGCCCGCATCGCCGAGGATGCCGGCGCCGTGGCCGTCATGGCGCTGGAGCGCGTTCCCGCCGATATCCGCGCCCAGGGCGGCGTGTCCCGCATGTCCGATCCGGACATGATCGAGAAGATCATCGAAGCCGTCTCGGTGCCGGTCATGGCGAAGGCCCGGATCGGCCACTTCGTCGAGGCCCAGGTCCTGCAGTCGCTCGGCGTGGACTACATCGACGAGTCCGAGGTCCTGACCCCGGCCGACTACGTCCACCACATCGACAAGTGGAACTTCAAGGTTCCCTTCGTCTGTGGCGCCACCAACCTGGGTGAGGCGCTTCGCCGGATCAACGAGGGTGCGGCGATGATTCGTTCCAAGGGCGAGGCCGGGACCGGCGACGTTTCCAACGCCACCGGGCACATGCGCCAGATCCGCGCCGAGATCAAGAAGCTCGCCTCCATGCCCGAGGACGAGCTCTACGTCGCCGCGAAGGAACTGCAGGCCCCGTACGAGCTGGTCAAGGAAGTTGCCGCGACCGGCAAGCTCCCGGTGGTGCTGTTCACCGCCGGCGGCATCGCCACCCCGGCCGACGCTGCCATGATGATGCAGCTCGGCGCCGACGGCGTGTTCGTCGGCTCCGGCATCTTCAAGTCCGGCAACCCGGCCCAGCGCGCCGCCGCCGTCGTGAAGGCCACCACCTTCTTCGACGACCCGGACGAGATCGCCAAGGCCTCCCGCGGCCTGGGCGAAGCCATGGTCGGCATCAACGTGGACGAGATCCCGGCCCCGCACCGCCTCGCCGAACGCGGCTGGTAAGGCCTGGAACAGGGCGGAAGGGAAGATAATTCCTCCGTTCCGCCCACAACTGGGCGAGACCACCGGCACTGATCCAGAATGGGCCAGCCTACGCAATCTAAGGGGCATGAGCTCTATCGATTAGGAAAACTTGCCGGGATTCATACTCGCTTCAGACCACGGGATGATGACGAAGCCAAAATGCCGCGCGGCCGGCGTGCGACTAATCCGACAGCCTGGATGCCCGACCCGGCATTTCAGTGCTCCTGCCAAAGCCGCACCCGAATCCTGAAAAGAAGAGAACTATGAAAGGAAACAATGACTGACCAGACCACAACGCAGCTCCACCGCAACACCAAGGCACGCCTCAGCGAACTCGGACTGAAGCTCCCCGAGACCCCGCACGCTGCCGCTGCGTACATACCTGCAATCCGGACAGGCAACATCGTCTACACTTCCGGGCAGCTGCCCTTACAGGATGGTTCCATGGCTGCCACCGGCAAAGTAGGTTCGCAGGTCACGGCCGAAAAGGCTGCGGAAATGGCCCGGACCTGCGTCCTGAACGCACTGGCTGCGGCAGGCGGACTTGGAGACCTGGACCACGCCAGAATCCTGAAAGTTACCGGCTTCGTAGCATCTGCCCCCGGCTTCAACGGCCAGCCTGCCGTAATCAACGGCGCCAGCGACCTGTTGCTTAAACTCTTCGGTCCCAATGGGGAGCACGCACGCTCGGCAGTGGGAGTAGCCGAGCTTCCGTTGGACGCACCCGTCGAGGTAGAGATCTTGCTCGAACTCTCCTAACATTGCGAACGGCTCGGAACCACACAGGGAGACAAAGCCGGAAATTCTGCCCAGCACAGGGACGACCGATGCTGACGGGGACGCTGATCTGCCCCCTGGTTGTGTCAAGTAGTTCTGGACCCACCGTGACGGTTTGGTTGAGTCCACTCCGTGGTGCTTCTGGGATCATCGGGAGTATGGTTTCTTCCGGATTGCCCGAGCTCGATGTTGCCCGTGCGCGCCGTTGGTGTGCCGAACGGGTTCCCGCCAGGTTCAGCGATGAGATGCGGGTGGAGTGCGATGTCGCTGCCCGTCACATCACCATTCTTGAATGCCGTCCGCCGTGGGATGAGAACGGGTAAACGCAGTGGTCCCGATTCCGCATAGCCCGGATGTAATCAGCAAGAAGACAGGGCTGTGGACCTTGTTCTGGCGCGACCGGAATCTGAACTTCCATCACTACCGGTTCCTCGCTCCCAGCCCAAGTCTTCAGGTCCTTCTGGAACATGTGGATAAAAGCGGTATCCGCACATCGGGGAACCAGCCCTCTGGGGCTTTCTTCGGGTCCAGGTGTTCGGGGTCCCTGTGCTTTTGCATGTCGCATTTGTAGAACGGGCCGCGGGGGTCCAGGAGCACGCTCATGTGGTGGTCCGCGTGGTCCTTCCACCAGACACTGATGCCCGTGGCTCCGTCGAGCCTTAGGTGTTCCCAGGCTCTCCACAGTGCTTCCACGCGGGAAAGCGCTTCGGGGTGGAAGTACCATTCGATGCACCATTTAGCGGCGCGGCCGTCGACGTCGCGGACGTAGGTGGGCAGCAGTTGCTCGTGTAGGAACTCTTCTGTTGAGCCGTAGACCAATTCAGCTGGCTTCTGCTCTTCTGCCGGGGTCTCCACAGCCGTCTCGGTGTCGATTGAGCTGAATCGACCAATGTCGTTTGTCATCTCAGAACCTCCTACCCTGTGACCCAGGGATTAGCGGTCGGTGCGGCAGAGACCGGGACGGGCTCTTCCTCCGGGCGGGGGCTGTATTTCTTGATGGAGGCTTCCACGGCTGCCTTATGTGGCCCGGTGTACCAGGGCATGGTCCGGACCAGCGTGGCCGGGGCACCGGAGGCGAGGACCACGGCGCGGCCGCGGTCCAGCTCCGCGAGGTTGGAGACATCGAAGATACGTTCCTTGCCCTCCTGCCGGGAGCGGCTGGAACCGGACTTTCCGGACGAGACGGAGACGTTGGTGTAGCTGTAGTCCCCGATCAGGTCCGAGAGCGCCCGCAGGAAGCCTTCTTCTGCCACGCCGCCGCCGTAGACCTTGACGTTCGCGGCCGACCAGATTTTCCGCATGTTCGCCTCGCCCCAGAGTTCGACGCCCTGTGACCAGGACTGCAGGATGCCCATGACGATCAGGCCCTTGGAGCCGTAATGGCTGAACTGGTCCGGCAGTGCCGCCCAGCGGACAACGTTCGCCAACTCATCGAGGGCAAACAGCGCAGGCTTGGGCAGGCGGCCGCCGCTGCGTTCGGCCCGTTCCTCCATGGCCTCAGCGATCGCCACCGTCAACGCTGTGGTGAGCGGGGAAGCGGAGCCGGCACCTTCCTTGGAGAGGATGTAGATCGTCTCCTGTGAGGCTGCGAACGCGTGCGGGTTAAACTGCCCGCGGGCATCCGTGGCCACGGTCGCGCGGCCTGTCGGGGCGACCCAGCGCAGCGTGTTCCTGCTCTTGAGGCATTGAATCATCTTCTCGGCGGTGCCGAAGATGCCGTCGCGCTGTTTGTCGGCAAGCTTGAGAGTGGACTCGAGGCCCTTGTACTGCAGCTCGTAGTCATGCTCTTTCAGGATTTCGATAGGTTCCTGGCTGACCTGCTCGGTCACCCATAGGTAGACCTGCGTGATGGGGAGTTCGCCGAGCGCGGCCGCGAGGAAGTATGAGGAGAGGATGTCTTCGGCTTTGGGGTCGAAGTAGGCATCCGGCTTGGACCCCGGGACCCGTGAACCAACAGAAAAGTGCTGGGTGAGTTTGTAGGCCTTCTCTTCGTCCGTGACGTAGGAGAGCGGGTTCCACCACCAGCCCGGTTCTTCCTGGGCGATCTTCTGCGGATCAAACACCCACACCGCTCCGGTGGCCTCGCGGACGCCGCGGGTGCCGTCCACCACGTCACGCTTGTTCGACGTGGACACAACAGCGCCGGGTGCGTCCAGGATCGCGGGCATGACCCGGGAAGTGGACTTACCTGTACGTGGTCCCCAGATATCGAGGCTGAGGTCTTCCCAGGACTGAATGAACTTCTGGCTGGTGGAGACGACCTTGCCGACGACGATGCCCGGAGCGTCCGTCACGCCCAGACGCTCGGCCGTAGCCTTCGCACCCTTCTCGGAGAACGCAGCCAGGGACTTCCCTCGTCCCAGATACCGGGCCGCCTTGTCGACGCGGGCGCGTTTGGATGCACCCTTCCTCCAGGCCACGAGTACGACGATGGCCAGGACCAGGATCACGCCGGCCATGAGGGCGGCCGCGACGGTGGACTGGACGGGCCAGGGCACCCGGCCCTTGATGAGTCCGGCGATCAGGTCGATGGGGTGTTTGGGGGGTGCGTCGATGCCGGCCATCCAGGAGCCGAGGTGGGCGGCCGCGTAGGTCCCGCCGCCTAGGACGACGATGAAGCCGATGGCCAACCAGACGCCCAGGGCATCGCCGAGGCCCATGCCTTTACGGTTCGGTGCGCTCACAGCGTGCCTCCTTCCATCGGCACGTCTGGGGTCATTGGCTCGAGGAGGGTTTCCGGGGATATCTCTATTCGCTCAGGTTCGTTGGCCTGTTCTGCGGCCGTAATTCGCGTTTGAGCAGGTGATGTCGGTTCGGAGCCCCTTGGGGCCCGAATCGACAAACCGTCGACGAGAGTGACGGTTTGGGCGTAATGTCGACGCATGCTCGCTCCTTCTGAAGTTGGTAGCTGATGGTGCTGGTGGCGTTGCCCGGTGGCGGCGCCATGGATCCGGCGTTCTGGAGTGCGCAGGCGGCCGAGGATTTCGAGCAGGAGATCGTCGACCAGTACGCGCTGGCGATGGCAGCGGCTGGTCTGAGCGACTCGCATATCCGCAGTACCCGGGCGACGATCATTGAGTTCGCCCGGTCGGTGACCGGCCCGCTGTGGGCGGCGACCTGCCAGGACGCCGACCGGTTCCTGGCCGAACAGAGGCGGCAGGGTCGCAGCGTGAGCACCAGGGCCGGCAAGGCAGGGACCCTGGCGCTGTTTTATGAGTTCATGATCAGCCGTTACCAGGGCCGGATCCATCGGGTGGCCGGGGTGTTGGTCGAGCAGCCCATCGACGAGTTCAACCGCCAGTCCGGTGCGGCGCTTGGCAAGGTCCGGGTGCCGCCGTCGGATGCCGAGATCGAAACGTTCTTTGCCTGTTGGCGGCACTCGATCCCCCAGGCCCGCAAGTATCTGCCCGCCGCGCGGGACTACTTCGCTGCCTCGCTGTGGCGTCGGCTGGGACTGCGGATTAACGAGACGGTGATGCTCGACATCCGTGACTGGCGCCCGGACCTGGGCGGGTTCGGCAAGCTCCACGTCCGGTTCGGCAAGGGAGCACACGGCCGTGGCCCGAAGCCGCGTCTGGTGCCCGCGATCAACGGCGCGGCCGAGCTGATCGACTGGTGGCTGGGCGAGGTCCGACACCAGTACGGCGAGGACTGGGCTGACCCCGACGCACCTTTGCTCCCTTCGGAGCGGTTCGATTCCGAGCTGGGACGATGCGGCCGGGTCGGTGGCAACGCGTTGCGGCGCAGCCTGGGGTTGCAGGTCGAGCAGTGGTTGCCGGCATGGTCGGGGCGGATGACTCCCCACGTTCTGAGGCATTATTGTGCTTCCTCGCTGTACGGGGCCGGGATGGACATCAAGGCCCTCCAGGAGTTGCTGGGGCATCAGTGGCTCGCGACTACCTCGGGTTACATCCACGTGCGCAGCGAGCACGTCGAGCTGGCCTGGAAGAACGCCAATGAGCGGGTCGAGTCCCGCTTCGCGCCCACACAGAAGGAAGGATGATGCCGTGCTGTGGAACCTGCGGATCAGAGCCGCCGAACGCGGGATCTGGAAATCGGCGCAGATGCGCCGGATGATCGCCGATGCCGGGCTGGAGATCAGTGCCGGGAAGATGTCCTCGTGGTGGGCCGGGACACCGGCGACGATGAGACTCGAGGAGCTCGACGTGCTCTGCTCGGTGTTGGAGTGTACGCCGACGGACCTGATGAGTCCCGAGCCGGACAAGGTCGCGGCACGTCGTCCACGCGTCACCGAGACCGTCAACGGCGATGACCGGCGCCAGAGCGCCGGCAATGGCGGGGTATCGCCGGTCGTCACGCCGAGATTCGGCAAGCCGCGGTCCGAGCCGCCCCTATAGGCAAGGCTGCTGTGAGTCCCGCCCCGGGCCCGACGGCGCCGCTGCGGCCGCCATCGATGTGCCCCCACTGCCAGATCAACCGTGTCGCGTGGGCCCACCCTCGGGTGGACTATTGCTATGACTGCCTTCCCGGCGGCCCGTTCATCCCGCCCCCGTGCTCCAAGTGCGGCACCAGCACGGGCTACTTCAGCCAAGGCATGTGCGCCAGCTGCCATCCCGGCAGCCCGCAACACCCAGGCTCGTGCAAGGGCTGTCTGGCGTGGGGTGTCTACCGCCGCTACAACTGGACGTGCTGGCAGTGCCGTTGGTGGCGCTCCCACAATCCGGAAGGAATCTGCGACTTTTGCGGGCGCGCGGCCCGTATCGGAGAGCGACGGGCCTGCCGCCTGTGTCTGGAACAGGCCCGAATGCTCCAGGAGCCCGGACACGGCCTGGACCTGGCCGGCGCGAATAAGGCTGGCCACCAGCTCTTCTTCGCCAACATGACCTTCGCACGCCGGGGAGCACCACCGTTGAGCCCGGACCAACGCGCCCCATGGAAGCGGCGGGACAAGAACAACCCGCCCGGCACCGGGCCCGCTGCCGACCACGGCGTGCAGATGACGTTGTTCGATATGGCGCCCGATCCCGCGGCCCTCGCAGCGCGTGCCCGCCTCGAAGACAGAGACCTGACCCGCTACTGCGCCGCCATCGTCCGTGAACACGCCCAGAGGGCTGGCTGGAGCAAGCGGCAACGCAACGACGTGACCCGATCGCTGCGGCTGCTGCAGGGTCTGCGGCTCAGCCCGACCGCGAAGATCCGCGCCACCGACGTCCTCCAACTGCGCCAATACTCCGGCAACGTCATCTCCACGATCGACGTTCTGGCCGCGGCCGGCCTGCTCATCGAGGACCGGCCAACCCGGATCGAACGCTACTTCGCTGCCAAGACCAGCACACTGCCACCGGTCATGAAGGACCAGCTCGAGGTGTGGCTGCAAGTCCTGACCAACGGCGCCCACCAGGCGCCCCGGCAGATCCCGCGCGACCCCAAGACCATCAGGGCGCACATCCTGGGCATCGAACCCATCATCCACGCCTGGGCCGAGGCAGGCCTCCAGTCCTTCGCCGAGGTCACCAGCGCCGACATCACAGCCGCGCTGGACGAAACGACGGCCCGCCGCCACATCGCCGGGAACGGGCTCAAGTCGCTCTTCACGACCCTCAAAGGCCGCCGGCTCATCTTCGCCAATCCGACCCGCGGGATGAAAGCGTCCCCGAAGGGCAGCACCATCCCGCTCGCCCTTGACGCCGCAGTGATCCGGGAGGAGCTGAACTCCCCGAACCCGGTCGTCGCCCTCGCGGTTGCCTTGGTCGCCTTCCACGCACTGACCAAGAAACAGCTCAGCGCGCTGCAGCTCACCGACATCAGCGACGGGCACCTGATACTCGGCAACCGCGACATCCCGCTGGCCGCGCCCGTGCGCACCCGCCTCACAACCTGGCTCGACCACCGCAACCGGACCTGGCCAGAAAGTGCCAACCCGCACCTGCTCATCAACCGGCGTACCGCACCCAGGCTCCTCCCCGTCAGTCGCCAGTTCCCCTGGACCGGATTGACGCTGCGACCCCAGGTGCTCCGTGAAGACCGTATCCTGCACGAGATCCACGCCACCGGCGGCGACATCCGCCGCATCTGCGACCTGTTTGGGCTCAGCGTCGAAGGCGCCACCCGCTACCTCAACACCGTCGAGCACCCCGACCTCACCGTCGAGGGCCAGCAGGTTCCCCGAACCTGAGCATCCACACCGGCTGGTACCCCCGGGCATACTCAAGTTCACGCCAAAAGCGTCAAAATTCACGCGAACTTCTCACTGTTTTCATGCCATTTGCCTTGAGTGTCGTTGACTCCGTTGGGGCCTTGTTCCAAAGATGTCAGTCCGACCTGGACCGGGATTCCGGGACGGCCGCCTACCTTGATCAGGAACTTCCCGCGGCCCGGGGGTTCGACGTCGACGCCGCGGGAGTCCCAGGCGGGCGGGTCCTGCCAGGAGATGAGTTTCTGCTGCTCCTCACCTGAGAGCGGGATGGCCGAGGTCAGCAGCGGCATTTCCGAGGCGGGGAGTCCGCCGCAGATCACCATGCCGGAGCGTTCGACGAAGCCGCGGGCCTTCATCCGGTCTTCTTCTGCCGGCAGGGCCAGTAGGTCGGACATGGTGTGGGAAATCATGATCTGCCCAACGCCGACGGAGCGGTTCAAACGGGTCAGGGCGTCCACCCGGTCCACCATGCCTTTGCCGGCGCGAAGTGCCCGCCACAGCTCATCCAGCACCACGAAGTAGTTCCGGCGCGGTTCCAGGCCGGCGTCGGCCAGGGCGTTGGCGACGTTGACGGTCCCGAACCCGTAGGACCAGCACGCGAGCAGAATGGCGGCCTGCAGATCCGTTTCGGTTTCGTCAATGCTGGAGACGTCGAAGACCACGGCGCGGTCCCGCATCATGGGGTTGGTGGTCTCCCGGGAGAAGATTTCCCCGAGCTTCCCGCCACCTGTCAGGCCGAGCAGGGTTGCTTCCAGCGCCCGGGTTTCCTGCATGTAGACGGTCATGTCGCCGCGGTCCAGGGCGACCTGGCGCAGCTCATCGGGTGCGGAAACAATCACATCCAGCAAGTCCTTCAAGACCGGGACGCCGTCGAAGGTGTCATCGAGGACCCGCAAGGCCCGGTCCAGGATCGTTTGTTCCTGATCGGTGGGCGGATTGTTCCGGCTGATGGTGATCAGGGAGACGACCATCGTCAGGCGACGGCCGTGCGCGTCAGCGCGGACCCGGGCGGCGTCCTCATCGTGGCCGCTGTCTTCCAGCAGCTGCGCCGCTTCGACGGCCTGGCCGGGATCAAGAATGTTCAGGTAGCCGACGCCGCGGCCGAGCCTGATGACCTGCCCGCCGAGTGCCTGGACCGCTTTGACGTGTTCGCCTTTCAGGTCCCCCAGGATCAGGGGGTGGACGCCCTGGGCGGAGAGACCGATGAACATCCGGCGCACCACAGTGGACTTCCCCAGCCCCGGCTTGCCCAGGATGAACGCGGACGGGTTGGAAATGAGCCGTGCGCGTTGGAACCAGCTGATCGGGTCACAGCAGACCGTGGCCTGGGTTTCCTCGTGGCGGCCCAGCGGGACGCCGATCATGGGCGAGGACGCGCCGGAGGAAAACGGCCACAGCCCGCAGACCTGGACCGTGGTGCCCCGGTATTCCTTCACGGACGGGACGAGCTGGGCCATGCCGCCGCCGCGCCCGGTCCAGCCGCGGGCAGCCGGCCCGGCCTGACGCGGTTCCTTCTCAGCCTTGCCCTTGGGGGCAGCTTTGACCGGCGCTGCAGCCGTTGTGGAGGGGCGGGTGAAGAGATTCATGCGGGCCATTACAGGGCATCCTTGATTTCGGAGGGCAGCATGCTGTGTTTGGGAAGGACCAGCCCCAGCGGCAGGGAGGCCGCGAACGCGGTGTCCTGCGAGCCGTAGGCGCGGCGCAGCAGCACCCGGGCGGTGCCGGAGGTCTGTTCCACGGCGGCGACGGCGTCGGGGAGGCGGTCCTTCTCGGTGACGGTGGCGGTGACGACCATGCCGAAGTTCACCAGCCCGGCGCCCTGGGCTTCCTCGTGCGCTGTCTGCACGGCGGAGCGGGCATCGACCAGGGCGCGGGCGGAGGGGCGGTTCCCGGAGGTGATGCGGACGTTGGCGTTGTTCTGGTCCCGTTCGACCACGGCGGCGGCGCGGGCCGAATCCATCGGGCGGTAGAGCAGCGAGATGCGCTTCCGGTCAATGTCCCCGTGCGGGGCCAGCAGGCGGGACAACACCGAGGAGTTCACGGACCCGCGCGGGGCGCCGGTCATGGTCCAGGAGACTGAGAACGCGCTGTCGTGCCGGTAGTCCTGCCAGCTTGCCTGCGTCGCGGAGGGTCCGACTTCGCCCCAGGTCAGGGACACCGGGGAGCCGGCGGCGTGGGCTTCGTCAATGATCAGCGCGGCGGGTGGGTCGTAGGCGATCCGGACGACCTCGCAGAGTTCCTGCGCGGACATCGGCCGGGCGATCCCGGCGCCGGTGGACTGCAGCCGAGCCGACAGGCCCGGGATCCGGGAGGCAAGGTCACGGGCCACGTCCTCCGGTGTGCGCTTCTTCGATCCTGAGCGCAAAGCGGCGTTGAAGGTCAGGGTCACCCAGGCGCGGACCGTGGCCGATCCTTCCGGGTACGTCTCGATGACCTCGTTGAGCACGTTCTTGGCAAAATCCGGGGCGTTCGGGTCGATGTTCATCATGACCTCATTGCGGAGCCGGTAGCCGGAGTCCGGGGCGGTCTCGACCGTCACCGCTGCGGCGTCCAGGCCGGCCTCGTCCCCGAGGCCGGCGAGCCAGCCGCCCCAGTTCGCCACCCACGCATCGACCTGCTCGGGATCCACCAGGGACGCGCCGTCGGGTTCGGTGGAGAAAATCACGGTGTAGTGGCTGGTGGCGGGCACATGCAGCAGAGCGAACGGGCGCTTGTAGGAGTCAGTGAATTCGTACAGGGTCGACTTCGCGGCAAGGCCGGGCAGCTGGTACATGCCCCACGCCGTCACACCGAGGGGGCCGGAACGGTAAAGATTCGTTCCGGCGGACTTGGAGAGCCGGAAGCTCATCCGTGTCCCGAACCGATCAACAACGGACTGGCCGTGCTTGTCCTTGACCGTCAGCAGCAGGGCGCTGGCCCCGGCCACGGCCAGGACAGCAAGGCCCGGGAACAGACCCCAGATGGCAAAGCTGATGATGCCCAGCAACAACCCGGCCATGACAATGCCGGTGCCGATAGCCCCGAGGTTACCCAGGCCGGCAGTACGCGGGACGCGCCAGTTGCCGTAGGACGGTTCCATGTATTCGGTATTAATTGCTGCCACTGGGGCCCTCCGTTGTCGCTGATTGGCCGGTTGAATCCTGCGCGGTCTGTTGTGCGGCCTGAGAAACCCTGGACGCTACGTGTGCTCCTGCGGCGACGGCCATGCCGGCCGGACCTGCGGCCTTCGCCGCACCCGACGCGGCGCCTGCACTGCCGGCGGCAGCTCCTGCCCCGGCTCCGGTGGCGCCTGCCGTGCCGGCAGCGCCACCCGGACCGGTAGCCCCGGGTGTCGGCTGGCCGCCGCTTCCCTTGGGGCCCGGTGTTCCGTTGCTGCCCTTCGGAGATGCGCCTGACTGGTTGTTTTGTGTACTGGCCGGTGTCGGGGCGGCATTGCCCTTACCGCTGCCGCTGCGGCCCATGGACACGGCGCCTGTGGCCATGGCCCCAACGGCAGCTCCAGCTCCCGCTCCCCCGCCGGAGGCGACGGCCCCGACCATCGGCGTCACGAAACGCATCAGCGCCGGCAAAGCGAACAGAGCGACGATCATCAACGTGAAGCCCGTGATGGAACCGATCAGGCCGTCCTTCCCGCTGTTGTGCCCCATGAGCAGGAATGCGACCGAGTAGACGATGGCTGCCGCAGGTTTGTAGAGGATGAACGCGATAGTCCAGCCAACTGCCTTCTGGAACCACTGCCTCCCCATCTCGGTGTTGGTGAAGGCCGCGGTGGTGGGCAGGATGCCCGCCAGGATCACCAACATGCCGCTGCGGACCACCATCAAAACGACCTGGACGAGGGAGGCAATCAGACCGATCAATCCCAGAACGATGAGGATGAACACGCCGATCCCTGTCTGGCCGG
Source organism: Arthrobacter sp. UYCu723 (assembly GCF_054059215.1). NCBI lineage: Bacteria > Bacillati > Actinomycetota > Actinomycetes > Micrococcales > Micrococcaceae > Arthrobacter > Arthrobacter sp. UYCu723. Next base: position 40,184 of record NZ_JBSSBW010000003.1, on the reverse strand, counting down.
ACACGACCAGGAGGCTCATCGCCTCGGCAAAGCCCGTACCGTCCGTGGATCGGTCGATGATGGCTGCCGAGAAAGCATCCGCGGCGATCACCAGAATGGAGATGACCCCCAGACCAAGGCCCGAGACTAAAGCCAGTGTGATGAGGGACCGGAGCAGATCCTTTAGTGGTGCTCCGCGTTGTTCCCAGATCATTCGGATGCCGCCGAGAATGACGGCGAGGACCGCCAGAACCAACGTCCAGGGCAACAATTCGCTATTGACCGCAGAAACAACGGGACTTGGTGTCGTGCCGTCCACACTGGCAAGGTTCACCGTGGGCATGGAGACCCAGAAGGTAGACAGTGTCGTCACCATCTGGCTCATGCCCTCCATGATGGCCTTCGCCATGTTGCCCATGGCGTCATCGGCGAGCCCTGAGACCCAGTTCCCGACTGCACATCCGGCATCAATAGGTCCGCATGCTTTTTCTGCCACGTCAGGCTCCCGACCAGGCTATGAAACCGCTGAGGTCTCGAAGTTGGGCTATTTCGTTGATCAATTGGCCGGAGTCGGCAATTGCCAGTTTCCAGTCCCCGTCGGCCCATTGCAAAGGAAGGACCGCGTGCCCAAGCATCCCTTTGTCGGTCTGGAAGGCGATGTCAACGTTTGCTGCGGAAGGTGAGTAACTCTTGATTACGAAGCCGCGAAATTGAACGGTTGAGTTCGACGTGGACTTTGACGATGAGTCTGCCCTGGCGATATCCCGACCCGGCCCGGGCATCAAGAGCTGGTCTGTTGCCTTCCGATTGAGGACAGGATCTCCAGAGGAGCCCATGGCCAAGATGTTGGTGGCTGCATAGAGGGCGCCGGTCGGGGACTTTGCGAAGCATGATCTGAAGCCATCTTCGTCAGTCACTCCCGGACCGAATGTCTTGGGGTCGGTAGGTGCGGCAATTTTTCCTACGAGTTCCCACTTGGATTTAGGAGCTGCTCCCAGTGCTGTTTCCGTGCTTGAGGGCAGTCCGCAGAAGCTCTTGCCTGCAACTGCCGTGGCACTGGGGCTGGCTGTGGCCGGGTTGGCGGATACCGCCGTTCCCGGCGCTGGCTGGGCGTTGTCCTGTCCTTTGGGGAGCAAGAAGATGACGACGGCTGCTGCAATCAGCGCGACCACCAGCGCGGCAGCAATGATGAAACCGGGTTTGGTGAACGGATTGCTTTCGGTGGTGCTCTCTGTTGACTGGCTCATGGTGAACCTCCCGTTGCTGGTGCTGGCTTAGACGAAGGCGCGGACGATGCCCGAGGCGCCGGTGATGATGATGCAGCCCATCAGGACCCAGCCGAGCTTGCCGATGGCCTGGGCGCCCTCGCCGCGCTGGAGCTGGATGACCATGCCGATGCCCACGATGATGACGCCCAGGACGCCAAGGACCAGGCCGATGCCGGAGGCCCAGTTCAGGATCGTGAGCAGGCCACCTGCCTGTGCCGGGACAACCGGGGTCGGGTTGGGGATCACGCTTGCTGCAAGTACGGAGAAGGAGTTCATGGTGAGACCTTTCAATGGGTGGTGCTGGGTGTGGTGTCGCTAGCCAGGGCGGCCAAGTCAGTGATGAAGCGTTGGTACTCGCGGGCCGGCGGCGGGGTGGAGTCCCCGTGCCGCCAGGCCTCTACCCAGGGCAGGGTCCAGGATCGGGGGGCTCCCCCGCCGACGATGGCGGCGAAGTCACGAAGTGCCTTGGGAGTCTTCCCCGGTGCGTCCGCCAGGACGGCGAGACCGAACAGATCAAGCTCCGGCGCCGCGCCCGATGCCCACTGGGTGAGAGCGCTCCGGGCGGCTGTCAGCCCGCGCATGTCTGCGCGGCAGACCAGCAGCACCCGGGGCTTGCTGCGGTCCTGGAGAACGGGCCAGCAGTGACCGGTGACCCGTGCCCCGCCGATCAGGTCAGCGATTCTGCTTTCACCGGATCCTCCATGGGCGCCGGTGACCCACACAGCTGCAGAGCCTGCGACGGAGCGGCGGGCCAGACGGTCTGCTGCGTCCGGTTCAACCATTCCCCTCAGTGGCGCACTGATCACGGCCACCGGCGGCACGTGCGCTTCCGGCGCTGCGGTGTCCGCGCCGTCGGCTGGAGCCGGGCGGGTGATCCAGGGGTTCAGGGACTGTTGCACGATTTCCTCCTTTCAGAATCCGAGGGTGGGTGGTTTAGAAGCCGGCGGCGACGGCGGCCGCGGCCGCCAGCCATGCCCGCTGAGTGGCAGGCTGGAGGGCTTCGTAACGGATGGGTCCGTTGACCAGGGCCGGATCGTAAGGAATCCGCACGACGGCCCGGACGAACGGTGCGAAGCCGTCAGCGATCCGCTGGGCCTCGGCCTTGGCCCGCTTCAGGGCCTCGCCGCTCATGCTGCGCTTGGCGTCGGTGGACTCCGAGACGATGACAACGGCGTTGCGGGCCAGCTCCGCGTCGTGCCCGCCACGGGATTCCAGGGTCTGCAGCGTCAGACGTGCGGCTTCGGCACGGTCCTCAATGGCTGTCACCGGGACCACGAGCTGGTTGGTGTGATCGATCATCCGCCGCCAATTCGCGGCCCGGGCCGTGTTGCCCGAATCCATGACCACGAGCCGGTAATAGCGGGTGAGCACCTGGTGGGCGATATCGACTTCCTCGGCCGTGACTTCGTGGTCGCCTTCCTCGTTTTCATCCGAGCGCAGCACGTCGAACTTGTCCGCGGTCTGGTGGTGAACGAACTTCGCGATTTCTGCCGCGTTCGTTGACGGGGACAGCAGCTCGGTGGAGGCATCGATCAGGTCCAGGACGCTCCGGTCGTGGGAACCCTTTTCCGTCCGCCACCCGAGGGTGCCCTGGGATTCATTGTTGTCCCACGCAACCGTGGCCGCGCCGCTGTAGCGGGCGAGGATGGCCGAGAGCATCACCACGGTGGGGGTCTTATTCGCCCCGCCCTTGCGGTTCACCACCGCAATCGTCCGGGGGCCGGGCCAGTGCTGGCTGACCGTGCGGACGTCCTCCCGCTCGGAGAGTTCTTCCTCCGAGGGATCCATCCGCAGTCCCAGGCGCGTGAGCGTTCCCCGCCAGCCCTGGGTGGCAGGTTCCAGCACCGGGGCGCTGACCAGAAACGAGGTTTCCTTCAAGCTGCGCCGCGTCGGCGCCGCTTCCTCAACAACGGCAGCTGCCTGCGGTTCCGGGGTGGCCGGCACCGGAACGGTATCAGCGGCGACGGGGGCGGGTGGCCACGGCTGGGCGTCCACCGGCGCTGCAGGGGCAGGAGCCGCCATGGGCTCCGGTGCGGGCGCGGGGACGGTGTCGAAGATCGCCGGGGCGACGGTCCTGGGGGTGGTTTCGGGGGCTTCTGCCCGGCGGCGGGTCTGCCTGGGCTCGTAGGAGACGGATTCGATCTTCTTGTCCGGGTGCACGATGAGTTCACCGTGTCCTTCGGGGTCCTCGATCCGGACCCTGACGGGGCGCTGGAGGGTCTGTGCCTCGCTCACGATGAGGGCCAGAGCGTTGTTGCGCAGTTCCTGCACGGAGTCTCCGGCAGGGACGACGCGGGAGTTGCCCGCGACGATGACCTCGGCGGTGCCGTTGTCGCGGACGATGGCCCGGATGTTGGGAAAGGCCATGACTTCGGTTGGTGTAGTACCCATGAGCTTCTTCCTTACGTGTATGTGGGATGCAGAGGTGTGGCGCTTAGGACGAGGGCGGGGTGAGCCGCTTGACCTTCCACGGGGCGTCCCTGCCGGTGCGGAGCAGCTGCACCGTGTAGGTCCCGGCGTTGGTGGGGACCGCTGCCATCACGCCGTAACCGTTGGCTTCATCGACGCTCAGGGTGGCGGGGCCGGTGACGCGGCTGACCGGGATGTTGGCCGGGGCCACCGCCGAGTAATCGGCGGTGGCCTGTGGTGTCAGCCAGCGGGCCAGGTCATTGGCCCACTGCTTTTCCTCCACCGTGGGGCGGGCAAAGTCCGCCATCGCCTTCCCGGCGACTTCCACCGCTTTGTCCTTGCTGGCCTGATCCCAGGTGATGCCGATCGCGGCCGGGACCGTTCCCCCGGGCGCCTGCGGTCCGCTGTTGGCGCTCAGTGAGACCGGCGCGGACGCTGTGGGCTGGCTGGTTGATGCCGCCGGGGCCGGGGCCGTGTTCGCCGCCGGTGCGCAGGAAACGCAGAGCAGCGCCACGGCGAGCAGGGTCAAGGGCTTTTTCACTTCTTCTCCTCTTGAGTGGGCAGGTACAGGAAGGCTGAGGGGACAGTGTTGGCCACTTTCCGGGTGTAGTAGCTGTGGTCCGCCGGGGCAGGGTTGCCGTTGTAGCCCTCTTCGATGTAGGTCCCGTTGTCTTTGACGTCCTTGACCACGGCGACGTGGCCGAAGTTCGGGTCCGCTCCCCCGGCGCCCGGCGCGTACCAGACAACCGCTCCAACCCTGGGTGTGCTGCCGGTAGGCCAGCCCTTGGCGTCCCAGCCGGCCTTCCACGTCACCGCAGAACCCAGCCGCTGTCCATCCGGGCGGAATGTGCTGTTGAGGAATTTGAACGGTGCGCTGGTGGAACCCATCTGCTGGTTCACCCGCCACAATGCGAAGTCCACGCACTCGCGGTAGTACGTGCCGAGCGGTGAAGTGCTGGCACCGCTCGCGCCGACCTGCAACCAGGTCGGAGAGTTCTTCCACGGGTAGTCATCACCGGCGCCGGACTGTCCCGGGATGGCGCAGCCGCTGCCTTCCAGGGAGAACTTAGAGTTCGAAAGTGCCTGAACGATTTTGACGGCCTCGGGCCAGTACTTCTGGTAGTGGTACGGGTCGGCGCTGCGCTGAACTTTGCTGGCAGCGAGTGTGGGTTCCAGCAGCTCCCAGCCGGCGATACCCTGCAGGGCCTTGATGAAGTTCGTTGCGCTGGTGGTGGGGTTCATGCGGTCTGCGTAGGAGCCCCAGGCGCCGTTGTCACGCTGCTGGAACAGCCCCCGCGAATCCGGACCGGCACCGTCGCCGCTGTACAACACCCGCAACCCCGACTCCCCCAGTCCCACCATCACACTGATCCTCTGCCCCTTCAACGGCAGATTCAGGCTCTTCCCCGCGTTGATGACGGCCGCGGCGTTGACCACCTGTTCCGTGGAATAGCCCGAAACCTTGGGGAGGTCCGAGGCGACAACGGTGCTCTCACCAGATTCACAGTTGGCGGCTGCTGGGGTGGGCTGGAACAAGAGGACAATCGAAAGGAGGAGTCCAAAGAATAGAGAAGGCACTGCCCATGCTGCGCCCAGCAACATTCCCTTCGACTTCAAACCGCTTCCCTCGACTCCGTGCGAGCAGCACCGTCCGGGGTTACGGAGCCCGTTGACGCCGTCACTTGGGAAATTCCGACCAGCGAACTCGCCTAGTCATCGCTCGTATCCCCCTGACAACGTTTGAACCCCCGCGTGGGTCGATGAATCAGGGTGAACCAGCCTCTCTCCTTTTCGGTACACAGGAGACGGGGAAGCCCCATGCGGGGTTAGGAACTCGCTTAATGCCCTCATCATGCTGCGAATGTAGCATAATGAAGGCATTAAACGAACTCAAGAGAGCGTTAAAAGCTCTCATGGGAGGATTGTGAGAACTGATGGAGGCGAAGCAAATATGAAAACGGCGCTGTTTAGGGGCAAAATGGGAGGCGTGCCTAAATACGCCCTTCCCGAGGAGAACTGGTCAGAGGATCTCCTCCTGGCCCAGAGGGTTATTAGCACGCCGGCCCGCCTGGCCATCGTTGGATATCTCTACACGCAGGGGCCGACACTGCGGGCGACACTGATCAAGCAGCTGTCTCTGGACAGCAGTTTGGTGGGCAGAAATCTCGATCAGCTTGAAGATCTTGGAATCCTGCTCGGAGACCCTCCGCGCGGTGAGCGCGTCGGCCGGTCTACAAGGTGGGAAGTCAACAAGGACAAGTACAACCGGATGGCCAAGGCGCTTTACGACTTCCTTGGTATTGACCTTTTGAAGCCTCTTCCTGGGCAGGACCCTCAGGAAGGCTAATAGCCCAGGCCTTCGCCGCCCGTGACGGGAATCAGAGCGCCGGTCAGGTACGTCAGCGTGCTGACCTTGTAAATGGCGTCTGCGATTTCATCTGGCTCAGCTATTCGCCTCAAGGGCGAACTTTCAATAAGTCGTTGCATGTCAGCCTCTTCTACCTTTGCCAACATGTCGGTCTTGGTGGGGCCGGGGGCGACTACATTGATTCGGATCCCACGAGGTCCCGCTTCCCACATTGCAGAGCGCACCAGGCCATCAAGTGCAGCCTTCGATGACGTGTAGTGGGCGGAGCCGGGGATTCCTGTCCGGGATGATTCAGAGGAGATGAGCACAATGGATCCGGAACGAGCCCGGCCCATGTATTTCAAGGATTCCTGGACGCTGGCAAAAGCGCCGAAAAGGTTCGTTTCCATGACTGACCGCAAGTCTTCGTCACGCATCCGAATGAGAAGATCTTGACGAGCTACTCCGGCGTTGTAGACCACTGTGTCGAGGCGTCCGAAGGTGGCCGCTATTTCTTTAAAAGCCGCCTTCAACGCAGGCGCATCGGTCACGTCGCATTCGATCCCGTGGACACCGTCTCCGACGCCGCTTCCGCGGTGGGTGCCGGCTACAACATAGCCTTCATCCAGGAAACGCTTGGCAGTTGCTTTGCCAATCCCCCGAGATGCTCCAATGACGAATGCGACTGGCGACTCAACCCTAAACTTGCCCACGTTTGCACTCTACAGGTAGGGTCCAAAGTGGCCCGGAGAGCTCTTGGGCCGATATCTCCCATACCTCAAGTGTGCTGCTGGACAGTGGTGTGCTGGCTTCCAACCCTCGATTTGTTAGGGCTTAAAGTCATGCACCCCGATGCACTCAATGCCGTATGCGCCGCAGCTTCAACACCGTCCCTCCGGATTCTCCGCGCGTTGAACCTTCTTCAGGTTCCGCAGCGGCCCGAGGAGATCGCCGAAGGGCTTGAGCTGTGTCCCTCCGTCGTCACTCATGAACTGTCCAAGCTGGAATCGGCTGGAATTGTGAGAACAATGGACGGGCTAGTTCATCTAGGTGTTCATCTGAGTTCCTTCTTTGGCGAGCCGTTGACGCCTTCGATTCCAGAATCCACATGCCAGCGAGAACGAAGGGCCATCCGTGTCTAAGCAAGAGATTGATGCAAGGGGGCGCTGGGTCGTCCTGGATTCAACGCAGGACGGAGTGTCCCTGCTGGCTGTCGGCACCGAAAACCATCCCGGCATCAGCCCCAGGAACTGGTTGGACGAACGAACCAGGACCGTATTGCTCGACAAGCTCCGGACGGCGCTCACGTCCGGGGAAGTCTTCGAAGAAACGGTCCGGTACGGGGCAGTCGAGTTCGCCGTTGTCGCCAGGCCCATCGTGTCCCCGGACGGCCAGCAGATAGTCGGTGCATACGGAATATTCGAACATCCCGGACACGCCGTCCCCGGCGCGCCGCTTCTGGGCGCGTGGCAATGGCGGGTCAACAAGCGAACCGGGAAAAACGAGGGCGATGACTCGTCACGGTGGGACACCAATCTCTTTAGGATCTACGGGATCGAGCCAGCAACCGTAGAGAGTCAGCGTGGGCCTGCCGGCGAGTGGCTGGCCAAGCTCATCTCCACCAAGGACAGAGACATGATCAAGCTGATGATAGACAGCGGCATCTCCGTCAACAACCGCAGCCGGCACCTGCTGTCCTACGAGGGCATCTACGGCTATGGAAGCGCCAACCCGGGTAAGAAGCAGATCGCCATGTCCGCCAGGGCATACGACGACCCCGACTATCCCGATGCGATCATGCTGCGCGGATTCAGCCGGGAAGTGGACTCCCCTACGAAACTTGTCACACCGGGCCTTTCTCCCGTCTTAGCCGGCCTGGTTACTGAGGCGCTCTTCGCCTTGGCAGCCGATCGCGCCTTCGCCGCCATCGACATGCAACAGGAAGTGACATTCCGGACCTCCACCCGATGGGCAGACTTTGGACTCCTCCCCGACTTTGAAGGAAACCTCGCAGCACTGGCCCACCCTGACGACAAGTTCAGCTTCGAGCATCACCTCGCAGAGGCAGCTGCCGGACGCATCGGACCTGAATCATCTGCCCGTGTGCGGCTCAGGACCACCGCCGAAACATGGCAGGAATTCGCCGTCGCCGTGGCCCCGATTGGCTTCGCCGACGAACGGAGCCGCTACCTCATGATGAGCCTCGCGCCCGTCGGCCAGGGAGCATGATGGGAATCCTGGATGGAAGGACGATCCTCGTCACGGGTATTTTCACCGAGCGCAGCATCGCCTATGCCGCGGCCGAACTTGCCCAACGAGAGGGTGCAACCCTGATCTTCACAGGCTTCGGCCGCCGTTCCAAGATCACTCAAAAAATCGTTCAGCGACTTCCTTCCCCGGGACCCGTGCTGGAGCTGGACGCCGCCAGCCAGGAGGATCTTGACTCACTGCACGGCAGGCTCCTGGACCATACGGACAGTCTGGATGGCATCATCCACTGCATCTCGGCCAGCAAGCCAGAAGCGGTAGGCGCCGGCTTTATGACGGCGGACTGGGACGACCTTTCCACGAGCCTTCAAGTCTCCGGCGCATCACTCCAAGCAGTCACCAAAGCCTGTCTCCCCATACTCAAGGACGGGGCCAGCATCGTTGGCGTCACCCTCGACGGAACACCTGTTTGGCCTATCTATGGGTGGGCCGGCGTCGCTAAGGCCACCTATGAGTCCACCAACAGGTACCTCGCTTACCACCTCGGCGCGCGGAAGATCCGCACCAACCTTGTCGCGTGCGGGCCCCTGGACAACTTCACGGTCGCAGCCATCAACGACATCGAAAGTACAGACGGAGTATGGGAAAACCGTGCTCCCTTGGGCTGGGACAGGACCGACTTGGGACCCGTAGCCAAAGCCGTTGTCGCATTGCTCTCCGACTGGTTCCCGGCTACCACCGGCGAGATCATTCACGTCGATGGCGGCTACCACGTCATGGGAATGTAGACGCCAATTCCGGCGCGGACGGAAAAAGTCAGCTGGACTCACCGCGGACATCCGCAGTTTATGAGGGTCAACCGCACGACCATGTGAGCGACTCTTCACGCATCGCTTACTGCAAAGAGAATGTCCATGTAACGAAGGCGACACGCCGCGCAGTTACAGTAACCAAATCCACTTCACGCAGTCACTTGAATGCTAGGTTCGGAGGAACCTAAAACAGTAACCAAAACCTGTTGAGGGCTACGAAACGATTTACAGCACTGAAGCCAGTACAGGTGAAGACAGTCTGTACGAGATTCAAAGGACATGACACATGACTGCTGTTGCACATCGGGGAGGCGGGCGCCCAAGCAAGGGCCTGCGCAAGTACATTGGCTTTCGTGTGCCTGCCGAGATGGCCGACCAGGTTGCGCAGGTGGCCGAAGCGGAGGGCGTCACGATCACGGACTACGTGGCTTCGGTTGTAGCAAAGCAGCTTGAGGTCGATTTGGAGCGTCACGACCATCACAAGTATCAGGAGGAGCTGCCCATTGGCCGCATCGCCTCTTAAATGATGAAGGCCCGCACGAGGCGGGCCTTCTAAGCATTTGACTCACTACCTTTTTTGCTTGCCGGCGACGAGGTAGAGAGTCCTTGAGAATCAACTCGGGCTTTGCGGTCCGGGCATCTTCCTATCCCCTTGAGAGGAATAGCATCATCGTACCCCACGAGATGCGCGCATGCACAGACTCACAGAGTTCGGGCGCGCCGCTTGCATCATCGTGCCGTCCAGCCGACGCGTGGACCGCACTAGCTCGCCTGCTTGCCGGGCAGCCCCGCGTGCGACTTTCCCGGGACGGAGGAAAGTCCTACCCGCAAAAACATGAGCAAACCCTTACGGGAGCGCTTCCGTCCTTCCCCGCGGCCGTGCGGATCTTTGGCAAGGACGGCACGTGCGCATCGATTTTCCTTGACTTTGACTCCTCGGTTGCCGGTGTGGATTGGGTCGAGGCCGACGTCAGGGCCGTCCAGGCCTGGCTACATTCCTGCGGTGCACGCTGGATTGAGGACTACTCCCCCAATGGTGGCCGGCACGTCTACATCCCGCTTGAGAAGCGGGTCACTTTTTCTGAAGCGCGTGATCTTGTCGAGGCTCTGGGCACCCGGTACCGGAGCCTGGACAAGACCCCGCACCAGAACCTTCTGCATGGATGCATGCGCACACCCGGATCCCCGCACAAGCGCGGCGGCTACCAGGAACTCGCGATGTCGCTCTCGATGGCCTACGACGTAGCCCGCCGGCCCAACCCGGCAAGGGTCTGGGCGACCATGAACGCAGACCTTGCAGGGGAGATCGCCGCGGTCAAGGCACTCCGTCTCGAGGGCACCTTCACGCCCGCGGCCGCAGATGCCCCGACTCTCCAGCATCCGGCTGGGCGGATGTCCCGAAAGATGCAGCTCATGGCCCAGACGGGGCTGTACGACACGAACCTGTACGCCTCCGACTCGGAAGCACGCCAGGCCATCGTCACCGGCGCCGCGGCCGCTGGTATGGAACTCATCGATGTCGAACGCCGGATGATGCAGGGGACCTGGCCGGGCCTTGCCTCCTTCTATGCCCGCTACGCCACCCGCCACCGAGTCCCGGCACTGCGACGGGACTGGCTGAAAGCGGTCACCTACCTGAGCAAAAACACCGGATCCAGGGAAGGGAAGAACAATGCCCGTATATCCCCCACAAGCCAGCCAAATACACAGCCCCCGCTACTACAAGGGAATCTGCTCTCATCGAATCCCGACGCTGAACACCGGTACATCAGGACATGGCGAAATGCGCTCCGTCTGAAAGAGCACGAATACACAGATTCAAGGACGGGTCTGGCTAGGAGAATGGTGCTCAGGGCACTGGGAGAGGCAGCACACATGACCGGATCCCGTTTCATTGAATTCGGCGACCGGTCCATCGCCGTGGCCACCGGGCTGGACCACACCACCGTCGGATCACACCTCCGTGCCCTCCGGAGCGAGAATGACCCCTTGGTGACACTGGTCGAGAAGGGCCGCGGCACGAAGGGCGACCTTTATATGCTGACGATCCCTGAAGATGTGAAACCGGCGGCGGAAGACCTGAGCTGGCGTAAGGGGAAAGTCCATGCGCTGCGTCCGGTATTCAGGGAACTTGGGCTGCCGGCCGCATTCGTATATGAAGCGCTGGAGCACTCCCCCGGCCTGTCGACGGCCGAGATTGTTCGGCTGACGAGGCTGTCCAGAACGGCCGTGGGTGAAGTCCTCGAGGTCATGGCGGCATGGAACATGGTGTCACGGGGCAAGGAGCGAGGTTGGTCAGTAGTGACATCGACGTCACTGAAGGATCTCGCCGAGCACTTCGGTGTCCTGGAGGCTGTCGCCGCGCAGCTGCACCGCTACCGGATCGAACGGATCCTCTGGAAGGAATGGCTGTCTAAGAACGTCAGCACGGTCGCCGAGCTGCTCTCCCCCGGTGAAGACTACCCATGGGAGGCGTTCGAGGGGCCGCCGGATGACTGGGGCCTGGCGGACATTGCGTTCATGAGGGTGGGATGAGTGATCTAATCGAGACAGTAAGCCCGGTAGTTCCGTATGGACGCAGTCTGTAAGTCTGTCAATAACGGACTTACAGAGTACTAGAGTTTGGCTTCGCCGAAGACCCACCTACCCGGTGACTGGATACGTTCAGATGCGTGGCGTCAGGCCCAAGGAAAGGCGAAGCTCATCCTCTGTGGAACCTACCAGCTCCTTTTGGCGCTCCAGAAGCAGATCCACGGCAACACGGATCAGAGTGTTATCAGTGATTCGCTCCCCCTTTTCCTTGCGGGCGCGCTGAACCTTAGATGCGAGCCTGGTCAGTTCGTCGGCCTGGTCTGCGTGCAGTCGCAATTCCTTGCGAACCAAGTCCGTGTAATGGGTGTGGCTCGAAACAACGGGCTCCTTGGCCTCTTGTACGGCTTGGGCCGAAGGGGGATTCATGAGGGCATTCTCGAGCTCGGGTGCGGCTGCGGGCTCCACTCCCCCATTTGCCTCGATTGGTGAAGGGTCAGCAGCTGGTGCAGTCGTGGCAACTTGCGTTGCCGAGTGTGATTTTGAGCCATCATGCAGAGCAGCGGCCTCATGGACAATGTGCAGGACGGGTCCCTCTGCACCTAAGTTAATCGGAGGGGTTTCCTTGATCTCCCGGGTCTGGTTGGCAAAGTTCTTGAATCCACCTTTGAGCGCCATCGAGGTCAGCCCTTCCTGGTCTTGGCCCAGAGACTAAACAGTTCCAGGGCGACGTCTTTGTAATCCATAGTTGCCTTCTCGGAGTTGCGGGTCTTCTCGTAGGAAGTAACCACCGTTCCGTACATCGGTGCCCGCTCGTGCGCCTTGTAGGCACGAACAAATGAGTTGCATACGAGGATCCCCTGCTCTCGCAGCATTTCCTGTGCGTCCAGTGCATCTTGCGGTGAGCGCGAATCGGCCTTTGTGATCACGACCCTGTAGTCCCGACCGGAGGGCTGAACTATCTTCTCGAATGTGTAGACCAGAGGCAGTAGGGCTAAAGGAGTTGCTTCTGTAGGCATGACAATAAAGTCCGACTGGCCAACGATGGCTTTCAGCACTTGGATGTTTTCCAAGTTTCCTGGCGTATCGACGAAGACAGTGTCGTAATCGAGACTGCGCATTTGTGTGAGCGCTTCCGGATCCGTCTCAGTCGCTACGTCGAACTGCAGCTGCTCCTTTTCAGGGAGGTCCTCTGCGTTGGTTGCCCACATCGTTACTGATCCTTGCGGGTCGGCGTCGACGACAAGCACTTTCGAACTTTGTGCGGCAACGGCGGCAAGATTCATCACCGTGGTGGTTTTCCCTGCGCCGCCTTTTTGGTTGACGACAGCTACGACCCTCATGAGTGCTTCCTTAATTTTGGTTTCCAGGGCACTCGGACCGACTGCGGATTAGGACCCACCAAAGCTGCATGACCCGAGAAAATCGGGCTAGCTAGATCAAAGGTAGAGAACATCAGTATCCAGTCGCCGGCAAGCGCTACGCCAAAATTACCAGTGCTTCGTACCTATAGACGGAAGAATCGCCGTAGAGGCACAGAGTCAGTGACTTTGTTGCTCTGTAGTTCCGGAACTCTGTAACTCTGTAACTCTGTTGGCTTGCACTGGGTTCGTACCACTCCCCCGACGGGTCCTACCTGGCAATCCCCTCCATAGCAGACCCAGAACTCGCTCAGCCACGCACTCATGGAGTCGGGTGGATTCAGGGGAACGGGGCAGCGCGGCGGATCCAGATGTCCTGAAGTCCAGATTCGCTGGTTTCGGTGGTTCGGAATGGCAGACTTACGGACTTACCGACTTATGGAGTTACAGAGGCTTCGGCCCTTGAGGGCGGCCGGTGCTGTTGTGCGTAGTCTGGCAGTTCCGGAGTACAGAGTGACAGACTTACGCAGTTTGGAAGTGTCGCCCTGGGCGGCATGCTCGTTGCCGGCTGGAGTAATGCCGGAGTCAGTGACTCACATACATACAGACTCAATAAGTCACTGAGTTACATACTCACCGACTTACGGACTTGCAGGGTCTGTGATGTGGGTGGTTCCGATGCGGCTGATTTAAGGGGCGGGCCCCAGTTTCCTTATAGCGTCTCTGCTCACGGACTTACGGACTTACGGACTTACCGACTTATGGAGTTACAGAGGCTTCGGCCCTTGAGGGCGGCCGGTGCTGTTGTGCGTAGTCTGGCAGTTCCGGAGTACAGAGTGACAGACTTACGCAGTTTGGAAGTGTCGCCCTGGGCGGCATGCTCGTTGCCGGCTGGAGTAATGCCGGAGTCAGTGACTCACATACATACAGACTCACTAAGTCACTGAGTTACATACTCACCGACTTACGGACTTGCAGGGTCTGTGATGTGGGTGGTTCCGATGCGGCTGATTTAAGGGGCGGGCCCCAGTTTCCTTATAGCGTCTCTGCTCACGGACTTACGGACTTACGGACTTACGGACTTACCGACTTATGGAGTTACAGAGGCTTCGGCCCTTGAGGGCGGCCGGTGCTGTTGTGCGTAGTCTGGCAGTTCCGGAGTACAGAGTGACAGACTTACGCAGTTTGGAAGTGTCGCCCTGGGCGGCATGCTCGTTGCCGGCTGGAGTAATGCCGGAGTCAGTGACTCACATACATACAGACTCCCGGAGTCACTGAGTTACATATTCACCGACTTACTGCGTCTGTGATGTCGGTGGTTCCGAAGCGGCAGGTCCAAGGGGCGGGCCCGCAGTTTCCTTCCAGCGTCTCTGAATCGCGCGGGATGCTCGAGGGCCGATTCCCCACACCGTCGGGTTAGGGCATACCCCAACCAAGCGTCAGGACCAGCGACGGGCAGTCATGTCAGGCTGGGGCCTAGGGCGCTATTAATTGACACTTGTTGCCGGGGATCTCAGGATTCAACCTGACCCTTTTCGTTAGGAATGCAATGTGGCCGGGTAGCGCATCGGATACATCAGGGTCAGCAGCCTGGACCACAACACGTCGCGGGCGGGCGAGCGGGATCAATAAGAGTGGAGCCGGGATTCGAATAGGATTGACGGCAATGGCTTGAGTCGGCTGGGGACGACACCGTGCCTCAACCACGAAGAGGATCCAATGGCCCGCAAAGTACAAGTTCAGCTGATTGATGACCTTTCGGGTGAGGAAGCCCAGGAAACCGTCCGATTTGGCGTGGATGGTGCCGAATATGAAATCGACCTGTCGGCCGGTCATGCCACCGAACTTCGCGGTTTGTTCGAACAGTATGTCGCTCATGGCCGGCGTCTCCGCGGCACATCAGGCACCCCGGGCGCAAAGACCGCAACGATCGGCCGGGAAGAGACCCAGAAGATCAGGGAATGGGCCCACGCCAATGGGTACAACCCGGCTCTTCAAGGTTCCCGGGGAAATAGGTTCGTGTTGTAGATAGCAGAGGACTCGTGGTTCTGCTGGGATGAGTGTTACTACGCATTCAACCTGAACAGGAACCACGAGCCTTGTTAGAGCCTACTGTGGCTGGCCATGATGCTGCCAGCATGATCTTCAACCTGCCCGATTACCGTGTCACCGGCACCGTGCTGCTCCCCGGCGGGGTGCGCCATGTCACGGTCGAATCCACGTTCCCGCCCGGGTGCCCGAGCTGCGGGGTCATCGCCTCCCGCGTGAAGGAACGCCGATGCCAGCGCCTGCGGGATATTCCGGTCGCCGGCGCGGTGGTGCTCCTCTGGGACAAACGGCGCTGGTTCTGTGACGAGTACCTGTGCGGGCGGAAATCGTTCTGCGAGGCGACGCCGCAGGTGCCGCGGCGGGCCCGGTCCACACGGCGGCTGCGGAAGACGGTGCTGGACGCGGTCATCACCTCCGGCCGGGCCGTGTCCGAGACCGCCATGGCGTTCGGGATCTCGTGGTGGCTGGTCCAGCAGGCCATCGGCGACGCCGCCCTCCGCCTGCCGGACGTGGACCTCCTCGCACCCAGGATGCTGGGCATCGACGAGCACCGCTACCGGTCCGTGCGGTTCTTCCAGGACCCCGGCACGAAGGCCTGGACCCGGTACGAGCCCTGGATGACCACGATCGTGGACCTGGAAACCGGCCAGGTCCTGGGCATCGTGGACGGACGGGACCACAAGGGCGTCGGGGACTGGCTCTTCGCCCGCCCGCTGGAATGGCGGCTCGGCGTGCAGGTCGTCGCGATCGATCCCTCCGCGGCGTTCAGGAAGGCGCTGCGGATGTGGCTGCCGCGCAGCGCCGTGTCGGTGGATCTTTTCCATATGACCATGCTGGCCAACGACATGCTCACCTCGGTCCGGCAGGGCCTGTCCCAGCAGGTCCGGGGACGGCGGGGCAGGGCCACCGACCCGGCCTGGGCGAACCGCATGCTACTGCTGAAAGCCGATGAAAACCTCTCCGAACGCGGACAGCACCGCCTGGCCGGTGTCTTCGACACCGACGACCCGACCGGCAAGCTCAAGGCCGCGTGGCAGGTCAAGGAACAGCTCCGGACCCTGCTGCGTACCGGCTCCCTCGAGGACGCCGCAGCCGCGAAAACCACCCTGGCCGACCTCGTGGCGCAGGCAGCGCTGCCCGAAGCAAACAGGCTCTACCGGACCGTGTGCCGCTGGTGGGCCGAGATCGAAGTCCTCATCGTCACCGGGGCAACCACGGCCAAGGTGGAGGCCAACAACACCGCAATAAAACACATCAAACGGACCGGCCGCGGATACCGGAACCCGGACAACTACAAATCGCGTATCCTCTTGAGAAGTGCAGCCCGGATGGCAGCATGAGCAATCATCTCAGCAGAACATTCCCCGGGAACCTTGAAGAGCCTACAACCCCAGTGCCAGGGGACAAATCAGCCAGGACATCAAACGGGCCTACCGCTCCCGGGCATAACGAGACGACGCCGGCAGGGGCAGACAGCCGGGCTGGACCATGGAGGTTGACCCACATTTGCGCTGTTGTCGGCGCAACGGAGAAGGTGCGGCAGGGAAACAGGCGTCTGTGGGCACCCAGATCAGACGAACCGCCACAGCCGGTAAATGGCGTATGCAGTCGACTCCTTCGAATCCGGCGTGGCCCCGTTTCTTACGCCAGGTGATGTTATCTAGATGTAGCTTTTGTGTGGCATCGAAGGTTGCTTGCAAGTAGTCTGGTTGTACTGAACCAAGCGAGGAGTCGAACATGTCTATCGACGCAACTGTGGGAACGGCGGCTGTCCGCACTAACGAACTGGGTATCCGGGAGATCGTTCGCCGGCTCAACGCCGGTCTCGGACCGACGCTGGTCGCGGGGCTGACCGGCAGCAAGGACCGTCGCATCTCCCACAAGTGGGCGAAGGAAGACGGACCCGAACCGAACGCGGCCGCCGTTCGCCGGCTCATGTCAGCAATCCGGCTGTGGACGGAGCTTTCTGATGCGCACGGCGAGCATGTGGCCCGGCTGTGGTTCATCGGCTCGAACCCTTGGCTGGACGAGGACTCACCCGTTGAGGCGATTATGGAAGACCGCTTCAAGGACGTTCGCGTAGCAGCGAATGCCATGCTCACCGGGGGTTTTTCCGGTTGAGCCCACGCATCTGCAGGACGACCGGCCTGGCCTTGGTCCCCGGGCCGGTTTCCGGGTTCCGGATTGCCACCGCCACCTACGGCGCGCTGAATCCCGAGAAGCGCCACGACGGGGAGCCTCGTGACGATTGGAGCCGCTGGGACACCCCCGGGCGCACCCTTTACATCGCGGATACGCTTGAAACGGCGTTTCGCGAGTGCCTGGCCTGGGCACGGATGAAGCCCAGCCACAAGAAGAAGCTGGGAAAGCTGGCCGCGCTCTGGGGCATCACACCGGAGGAAGTAATGAAGGAAATCCAGGATGACTTTGCCCGGCTCGGTCACATGCAGCCTGGCCACCTCCCGTTCTCCTGGCGGGACTCGCGCCTGAAACACGTCATCGACGTCCCGGAGAGTGCGGGTGTGTGGGTGGACATGGAAGAGCAGGCCACCTTGGATGTGTTGTCGTTGGGTCCTGCGGCCGACATCATGCCCTTCACCGGCCACGAGGAAATCGACCGGGCAGCCGCATTCTCGAACGATCGGAATGTCACCACGCGCATTGCAGAATGGCTCCGTGGCGTGACTCTCGATGACGGCAGCGAGCTGGCCGGCGTCAAATTCAAATCCAGGGTCGGCAACGGTACCTGCTGGGCTTACTGGATGCGCCGGACGGATCTAGGGTTGGCGGAGGTCGCCACGGCCACCGCCGGGGTGGAAATCTCATCCAAGGAACCTGCGATGGCCGCCGTCACGGAAGCGTGGGAAATCCGCACCTGGTAGGTCCGATCCATGCCGCGGACGTATGCGCTGTTATCGGCGTTGGACTGCCGGCCCCTTACCTCCGGGGCAGCCGCAAGGCGCCGGCCTTGCTATGTGTGCCCCAACGCTGGAGCGAGCTGGCCAAGGTAATAGTTCTTCGGCCAGTGCCTGAGCCGTTGCGGAAGCAGCGGATAAATCCTGGCCAAAAGATTTATCGTGCGTTCGAAACACAGACGGTGCCGCCGGTTCCACGGCAGCCGGAAGTCCTTCCGAAGCTGGCGCGGCAGGAGCCCTGCCGTGATCAGGCGCACCAGGGGCATGACCAGGCGCATTACGGCCGGTCCGGCTGACGGATAAAGCAGGTCACGTGCGACGCGCACCGCGACCTCGTCGGCTTCCAGTCCGGCCAGGGTGCGGTTCCAGTATTCGCGGAAGGCCGCCCTGTCAGCCGGCCACATCTTCTCCGGCAACTGCAGGGCAGTGCCGATCTTGGCGTACTCGCGGTAGACAACATCGGCCGAGGCGTCGTCGAGCGGACCATGGATTTTCTCGTGGACCGTGACCATTGTGTCGTACAGGGTTGCAACTACCCAGAGCTGGGTTTCGGCGTCGAAGGCGTTGTACCCCCTCGAGGTGGCGTCCGGCTGGCGGAGGACACGGGCATGGGCCCGGTTCACGACACGCCTGACGGCGGCCACCTGGCCCGAGGTGCCGTAGACCACGGCGTAGACATAGCTCATCGTGCTGCGGAGCCTGTCCAACGGGCGCTCGGAGAAGTTGCTGTGCTCAGCGATGGCATGACCGATGGCAGGATGGGCGATCTGCAGCAACACGGCGCGCCCCGCGCCGGCAAGCAAAACACCCTCCGCCCCGATGTCGGCAAGTCCACGAACCATTCAAACACTGTACCCGAGCGGTTTTCTGGGGCTGTGGCAGGTCCGGATGGCCCCGGCAGGACGTTCTCATTCCTAGCCCCCGGTTCACTGCAAGGCTCGTACTCGGATGGGCGCCGCTGGCACGGCCCCGGCTGCTGGGATCAGGTGCGTCGATGCAGTGTGTGGACACCTTTTGTAGGGACTGTCGGCCCTGTCTCAGTAAAGGATCCTTTCTCACGACGGGGCGGCCGGCCGGCCGGTCGGTTGCAGGATCCCAGCAATGCCGGTGTCTACCTGGACGGTGCGTCGTCTCAACAATGTGTCTCACATGGACTATTCTCAACAAAAGGTAAATTGGCCTTTGATGAGCATTTGAGGAGTCGGCGTGGGGAGTATCGGATATGCCAGGGTCAGCACCGTGGACCAGAACGCCGATCTGCAGCGTGCGGCATTGACTGCGGCGGGCTGCCACCGGATCTTCACCGACCACGGCGTGAGCGGAACGAGAGCCAACCGGCCCGAACTGGAGAAGATGCTTGATCACCTGCGGGACGGCGACGAGGTAGTGGTCTGGAAGCTGGACCGGTTGGGACGCAACACCCGCAACCTGCTGGCCCTCATCGACGACCTGGAACACCGGGGCGTGCACTTCCGCAGCGTCACGGAGGGCATCAGCACAACTGGACCGATGGGCAGGGCCATGCTCACCGTCATGTCCGCGTTCGCCCAGCTCGAGCGCGACCAGCTGGCCGAGCGGACCAAGGCCGGCATGACCGCAGCCGCCGAACACGGACGCAAGGCCGGCCGGCGGGAAGTCACCGCCGCTCATGCAAAGGTCAAGCGAGCCCGTGATCTGAAGGCGCAGGGGCTCACGCCGGCCGACATCGGGAAGATCATTGGGGCCAGCCGCGCCACCGTGTACCGGTATCTGAGGATGGAAAGCAACGAGCTGCCTTGACGAGGGCCGAGGCGATGCCATAGACGGCCGGACGGGCGATTGACCGGGGCGCCGGGGGGACTGCTGCCACGTCGATGTGTCTCGTAACTAACGGTGAATACACCGGTTCAGCCTGAAGGTTTCGAGACATAGTTACGGGAATCGCCAGCGACGGACGAACCCAACCGTTTCGCAAAATGAACATTGCCCGGCGACCGTCGACGACGCCTCATGTCCCTACGGATATGTGAGGCGTCGTGGGCGCACTCAGCGCAAGTAGGAACACATCCACATGGTCCTTCTGCTCGAGGCTTTCACGAGGCGTCGAAGGCTCCGAGTCCGCGCCGCGCATCTAATAGATCACTCGAGGGAATCAAAGAACGCCGTCACATCGGACGCGACCCGATCCGGGCATTCCCACAACACCAGATGCGCCGCATCGGGGTAAACCTTCAGTACCGTGCCGGTTATCCGGGCTGCCAGGGTTTCCTGGTCGCTCCGTGGCAACAAGCTGTCATGGTCGCCCCACAAGATCAGTGTGGGTGCGTGGATGGTTCCCGACTCAGTTGGCGGCGTGGCGGTGCCTAGGCCATGCAGGATGCCCTTCCAGGCGTGGGCGGGCATTCTAACGCCGTCACGTATCCGGTCCTCGATAAACCAGGCCGGAACCGCATGCAGCAGTGGATACCAGGACAACGAATCCCGGACCCAGTCCTCGTCGATGGGGTCCGTCAGGCGGTCCACTTCATCGGCGAACGGGGCGCGTCCGTGGAGGCTCAGGGGAGAGCCCACCAGCACGAGTGCCGCGACCCGCTCGGGGTAAGCGACGGTCAACTGCTGGGCGACGTAGCCGCCGCTGGAGGAGCCGAGGACGAAGGCCTTCGGAACGTTGAGGGCGTCCAGAATCGCGGCGGCGTCCTCGGCCTGTTCCGCAAGGGAGTAGCCCGACTCCGGTTTGTCCGCATCGCCCTGCCCGCGGAGGTCGGGGGCGTAGACCCTGAAGCCAGTTAGCAGCGGTACCAGGCGGTCGAAGCAGCCGCGGGATTCGCCCCATGGATGCAGCAGCAGCACTGGCCGCGCGTCGGCGTCGCCCTGGACGAGACACGGCACCCTGATGCCTGTCCGGAGCCTAAGACCCCGGACCTCGGATTCCATAGCCTCAGGGTAGCCGCGCAAGTGGACCCTGGGCAAAGCCCAGCGAGAGGATCGGCCGAAATGTCTCATAACCCATGGGTTACGAGGCAGATCGGTTGCGAGATATTCTCGGCTGGGTCGCTTTAGTAACAGGCCACGAGTGGAAAGTCCGGTTAAGACGCCGATAAAATAAAACAGCCCAATTTAAACGCGACTGTAGTAGTAGCTGCGAATTGCTCGGAATCGCGCATGAAGTCTTCCGCCGCGCATGTGCCGGGACTGCCCCTTTGACCGACCGCCTGTACGGACCGACTAAAACATAGCGTCGATTTCCTCAGCGAGTTCCCTCGGGTGGTTAAGGAAGCCCATGTGTCCGCCGGGTACCGTCCGGCGGCTGACTCCGGCATGGGAGGCTACCCACTCGGCGGCCTCTACGAAGAATGGCGCTGTCTGCTCGGCACTGAGTATGGCCAGCGGCACGCTCATTCCTGACAATGCCACCGGCTCGGGCCGCCAGGACGCAAATGCTCCAAACTCCGCTTCCAGCAGGACCCTGGCGTTTGTCCGGAGTCCGTCGAGAAAGTCCCGCGGCAGCAGCGCAGCGGCATCGCCTGCCGCGAACTGGATGAAGGCCTCGGCGCCGCCGGCAAGTCCATCGGCCTCCACGCCTGCCGCAATCACCGGCTGCACGGTGGCCATGGCGTCGTCGGGATTGGCCAGAACGCCCAGCAGCGCCGGCTCGTGCAGCACGGCGCCCGTAAAACGCCCGGGGGCTTTCAGGGCAGCGGCCAGCGCTATCAACGCCCCGGTGCTGTTGCCGAATACGACGCATGGCACGATCCCGAGCGTTTCCAACAAGGCAACAACGTCGCCGGCGTGCTGGTCCACTGACGTTTCCGCCCAGTCCGGTTGCTGTGAACTGCGTCCGTTGTTCCTGCGGTCATAGGCGATGACTGCGTGGTTTTGGGCCAATACTTGGGCCAGTTCGGCGTATTGCCGGGCGTCGCCTCCAGCGCCGGGGACTAGAAGCAGCGGCGTCCCATGACCTGTCACTTCAACGTGAAACGTGGTGCCGTTGGCCTCTACCAGGGCAGCCCCGCCAATTATGCTCATTGCCTTCACCTTTCCGAGAGCGGTTTACCTTTCCCTTTCATTGGACGCCCGGACGGGACCTGCCGTCCAAGACCGCTATGGACTCGGACGATCACAAATTCTTATGATGGGCCATGGAGATCCGCCAACTCCGGCGATTCCTTGTACTGGCTGAGGAACTGCACTTTGGCAAAGCCGCTGCCCGGCTCCACATCGCCCAGCCTGCACTGAGCCAGGAGCTCAAAGCCTTGGAAAGAGCCCTGGGGCTCCGGCTCTTGGACCGGACCCACAATCACGTTGCACTCACGGACGCAGGTCGGCGTCTCCGGGAGGAAGCTGTGCACATCATTCAGGCTCACGATGCCGCAGTGGCAGCCATGGAAGAATTACGCAGTCCTCCGAGCGGCACGCTCAAACTGGGTGTGGCTGTTGGGGTGGCGTATCCGCTGCTGGCGGAACTGATCAGCGGTCTGAGTCCAGGCGAGACTGCACCGGAGGTAGACGTCAAACCTGCGGCAGCAAGGGAAGGGGTCCAGAAGCTTCTTGGGGGCGAGTTTGACGCTGTTTTCATTCACGCCGTGCCACCCTCCGACGAACGGCTCGGTGTGCTGACCCTGGACACCGAGCCGATGGGGGTTGCTCTTCCGTCCGGTAGCCGACTGGCAAAACTGGCAGCCATCAGCCCCTCGGATCTGAATGGCCAAGCTTTGATCTGGTTACAGCGCGACGGCGACCCGGACGTTCGCGAGCGGGTACTGGGTCTGCTGGTGGACGGAGGGATGATGACTGGCCCCCACCGCTGGTCGCCGAGCATTGCCACGACCATGAGCTTGGTGGCTGCCGGCCTTGGCGTGTCATTCAAAACGCCGCATCAGGTGGTACCAGGTGATCCGCCCGGAGTCGTGTGGCGCCCGTTTGCCGGGGTGTCCCTTCCTATGCCGACGGTACTGGTCTGGCTCCGGAACGGCGCCTCGCCATTGACTACCCAGCTGATCGTTCACGCCCGGCGGTACGTCGCGAAAAACTCTTAAGGCATCGGTGTTGGATCGCTGGTTGCCGCCAGCAGCCAGACGTAAACTGACCTTCGAATTACTTCTGGCTAGTCAGGGCCACATTCCTCCAAGGCGCGAATAAGCGGCCGGTGCCTCGGTTGAGCATGTCTACCGGCCGCGAGTCTGCCGGGGAGCCGGACGGTGTGACCATCCATGCGCCCAAGTAGTTGTGCGGGGCCCTGCAAGCCATGACTGCCGATACGCGGTCGGGCACGTAGCAATTGCGCGAGGTGTTTGGGCGCTGGGCTAGGAGCGTGGGTCAGATGTGGTTGCCGGCCGGCTTGTGGCCCTCGGACGGTTGCCGCTGCGGTCCGGAATTCGGGCTGAGACCGCCGGATGGCCGAGTCGTTATGGGCCGCCGGAGGTTGGCGGGGCGGTAGGCGCGGGTATCCCGGTTCCTGTCTCTCAGGTGCCGGCGGTTGCCGCGGCGGTGCGGACGGTGAAGAGTTTGAGCAGGTTGTGGCAGCCGGCGATCAGGTTCCATTCCTGCCGCGCCTGCTCCAGCCCGCGCAGCAGCACGTGTTTGCCCTGCCGGGTCTGGATCTGGCCGAAGACCGGTTCCACGATCGCCTTGCGCCGGGCGTAGACGGCCTGGCCCCTCTTCGTCTTGAGTTTCCGGGCCATGCGCTCTTTGGCCGTGGCGTTCTTGGGAATCCGTCCGCGGGGCGCGTCCGGGACCTTTTCGCCGTGCTTGAGCCGGCCGGTCGCGATAAAGAACTCGGTTCCGCCCTCACTGTCGGTCTCGATTTCCCTGACGTGTTCGAGGTTCCCGGCGGAGCAGTAGCCGGCATCGATGGTCCACTGGGCGGGCATCCGGCCGAACGTTTCGGTGGTTTTTTCGATCATCGGTCCCAGTTGCTGCACGTCGACCGCGGTGTTGTTCAGATCGGTTGCCACGATAACCTGGTGGTCCTCGTCGACCACGGCCTGGCCGGTGTAACTGTAGTGGTAGGACCCGTCGGCGGTCTTCATGATCCGGGAGTCCGGGTCGGTGAAGTTGCGCTGCGCCGTCGGCTTGACCTGCGCCCCGGTCGCGGCTTCTTCGCCTTTGACGGCCACTGTGTCCTCGTCCTCGCCGCGGTCCTTCGCCTTGCGTTCGGCTTCCCTGCGGGCCTTGTCCGCGGCTTCTTCTTCGAGCTGTTTGCGGGCCGCGGCCAGCTTCGCCAGCCTCGACTTCTTTCCGGCCAGCTCCGCCGGGAGTTCGTCGCCGCGCTTGTCCTTGCCGTACCGGGCGTCCTCGGCCGCGTCGGTGGCCTCCGCTGCGGCGAGCAGCTCGGAGACCTCGTCGCCGAGGACCTTCTGCTTTTCGGTCAGCCGCGCGTAGCTCATGGACTTGCGCCGGGAGGCGTTGGCCCGCACTTTCGTTCCGTCCAGGGCGACCCTGCCCAAGGAGACCATGCCGGCGGCCCGGCACAGTTCCAGGGCCTGCAGGAACACGTTCCCCAGCGCCGAGAGGTGGCGTTTGCGGAAGCGTCCGATGGACCTGAAGTCCGGGAACTGCTGGGCAGCGAGCCACCGGAACGCGACCACATCCGTGCACGCACGTTCCAGCTCCCGTGAGGAACGGACGCCGGTGCAGTAGCCATAGAGAAGGATCCTCACCATCAGCCGCGGCTCATAGGGTGGCTGGCCCTTCGTTTTCGCGTACGAGTCGTAGAACCGGGTCAGGTCCAGCTCCTCGTCCACGAGATCGGCGATGAACCGGGCCAGGTGGTTGGCAGGCAGCCACTCATCCAGCGACGGCGGAACCAGCATCACCGCGTCCGGCTCAAAGGCCTTGAACCGTTTGTTCGCACCGGCGCCGGTCTCCACCACGTCCTCGCCAGCAGGCTCGACCCGCTCCACGAGTCCTTCATCAAACAACCCGTCCTGGGCACCGGAATCCATACCCCGATTCTCCCAGCCGCACCCGGTACAGCCCGGCACTTCGCCCGGCGTTTTAAAAATCCGGACGACTACTGACCCACGCTCCTAGTCCTCATAAGGCGATGTGCTTTAGGACATCTCTTGCCACATAGCGCGGTCGCCGTCACCGTGGTCTTCGTATTGACGAGCAACACCATCTACGCCGAACCGGGGTCATCGATCCCGTAGTTCGCGTCTCGCAACCCTAGGGTTTCAACACAAAGCGGTTGCGAGACAAGGCACCGCCCCAAATCCCTACTCGGCGATGTCCTCCGCCCACAGGCCCGGGTTTTCATTCTGGAACCTGCTCATCATGTCTACACAGCGCTGATCGTCCAGGACCACCACCTCAACACCTCGTGACCGCAGGAGCTCGAACTCGCCAGCAAACGTCCGGGCTTCACCCACCACTACCCGGGGGATCTTGAACTGGATGATGGTGTTACCGCGCACGTTATTTGACGATGTAGGCGTCATCGTCGGTGCCGACGCGCATCGTCAAGGTGACGTGTGCTGTCCAGCCCACGTCGGGCGGCTCCGTCGGCACGTTGACGCGCTCAAATCCCGTGTGAATCGCTCGGATGCGCGACGGCAGAGTTCCGACGGCGCCGACTGTGCACCGCGCATGGCCTGGGCCAGCCAGGAGCCCCTGGCCGCGCGTTCACAGCGCTGACCACACGGGGGCGTGGCGCGTCGGGGCGCACCACGGGCTGGAAGACCCTCCGGCGGCCCACGAGCACACGGCTCGACGCGCTGAACGACGGCGGGTAGCTCATCGTCATGCTGACGCGGTCATTGCTCACGCCTCGATCGTCAAACCGTGTAACGCGAAGGACCGAAGAAGAGGGCTCCATCGTTAGACAACGTGACCGACCCGTCGTCAAATAACGTGCGCGGTAACAGATGGTCCCGGTGCACATGGCACACGGAGCGAGAGTGGTATACAGCGTGGTGTCTCGGTAGCTCTTCTGTCGACCGGCTGCGCGAAGTGCGGACATTTCGCCATGCGCGATCGGGTCGCCGTGTTGGACGCGTTCGTTGTGTCCACTCGCGATGACCACGCCCTCACGGGCAAGGGCTGCTCCGATGGGAATACCACCTTCGCTAAGACTCTTTTGCGCAGCTTCGTAGGCTGCTTCGAAGGCGGGGTCGAGGCCCGCTTGGGGTTCCCGGGAGGCAGTTTCGCGCTGGTCGTGGGTCATGCGGTCATTTTGGCATGCGAGTAAGCCGTCCCTTGTAGCCTCGCAGTCACCCACGCGAACATTCGACCAATATGGCCCTCAGCGGTCGCTCGGTGGGTGAGGCGTCTCTTTTCCCATGTCATGCAAGACGACCGGTGCCGCAGAACCGCCATTTTGAGCTGCGATTTAACCGCCATTCTGAACGAACAGTCACACCAGGTGCCACCCTTATTGCCGTCGTTGCGTCGGTGAGACGTCTCGTATCCCTGAGGTTACGAGACGGCCTGTAGTGCTGCCGTTGAGGGACCTTCTCCGCTCAACAAATTGGGCCGGGGGCCCGGTATACGGGCGGCCGGGGCCTCTGTCAGCAGGCCGGAGTTTGTTGGGAGGTTAGAGCTGCTGTGGGTCGACGCTCCGAAGTGGGACAGGCTGCAGGACAGCACACAGTAAGCATACGATCGCTATCACCAACGACGGAGCCGAAATCCTCACCTGGCCGACGCAGGCGCACCCGTGAAATCGGAACCAGCCTGAAGTCGCTGTTTTTCGCGAAGAAGGGCACGGACCACCCCATGGTCCGTCCCCTTCTGCTCCCTTGGCGGGCGCTGAGTGTCAGGTCGGCATTACCGTCAGGTCGGGACCGGCGGTGAGCTTGGCGGCTACAAGCTCATGCAGAATCCGTGCGATCACGACCGCTGCGACGATTCCGGCAGCGTACGTCGTGACGTGAAATCCGTATTCGATGGCAGCCAGCCGGCCGAAGTCGCCCTCGGCGTTCGTCATGTGCAGCCCCGTGTGCACAAGCCACGGCGCCACAATCCAGAACAGCGCGATCTGGAGGATCCGGCCTTTGGTTTGCAGATCCGCGGGCAGCGTGCGCACGACTTTACCGCCGAATATCAGGATGGCGATACCAACGCCCATGGCAAGTGCACTAAGAGCGGATTCAAACATGAGAAGGCCGGCTTCTATGCCTCCGGGTTCGGGCCCGCCGGTCGGTGCGTTGTCCAGGAACAACGGCTTGAACAAGAGGAAACTGATCACTGCTACGGCCAGTACGACACCCCAAAACTTGGCCTGCGAAATTCTGAATCGTGTCATGGCTGGGTCCTTTCAAAACTTTGTGATGCGTCCTCGAAAGAAAACACCATTCAGGTATCCCAGCACTTGTGAGTCTACTCCCGTGTGTAAGACCGGGCGATGAGATTCAGCCTTGATCAGCACAACGAGCAAACGGTGCTGAAAGCGGGCGAGCTGCGCGCTTTCTGGGCCGGGCTCCGCAGGCTGGCATCTGGAAGTCTTCCCAACAGGAGGAGAATCCGCTTGTGCGGCCGGCTCCTTGTCCTGATGCGACTTGGTGTCTCCCCACCGATGTGTCCCGAATCCAGCGGTCCAGACGGTGGGGTCAGCGGTGAGGTATGGGCTCAGTCGTCACATTCGATGCAGTAGGGGTGGCCGTCCTTCTCCTTGACCATCTGGGAGCGGTGACGGACCAGGAAGCAGGAGTAGCAGATGAACTCGTCCTCCTTCTGGGGGATGACTTCAACGATGAGTTCCTCGGCGATGAAGTCGCCGGGGAGATTGACGCCATCAACTGTGTCTGCCTCATCGAGCTCTAAAACCACACTGCGGGCGTCAGGGGTATTCGCGGTCCGCAGGGCCTCCAGGGACCTTTCCTGGACTTCCTTGACGTCAGAGCGGACTTCGTCGTAATCGGTTGCCACTGGGGCATCCTCATTTCTCTTGTTTGAGCTTGTCGCGATAGCAATATACAGCATCGACTCTGTATTCCCTGGGCACGGAAAGGTGTGCCAATGCGCGGCGGGCCGATCAGCATCCTGGAACTGTCGGTGAAGCCGGTGAGCCGGTCTATGGCCGATCAGGTCGGCTGAACGATCGCGCGATTGCCTGGATCGGGTACGCCGTCAGCCAGGTAATACCGGCAAGAACCGATAGGATCCCTACCGCGGCCAACTGCAGGATGAACATCAGCAGTGCCAGGACAAGCGTTCCGCCATAGGTCAGGGCATAACTCAGCGTGTCAGGGCTAAACGGCATTAGGGGTTACCGGGTCAGCTGCGGGGGAGCGGGGCGGCAGGTGCCGGTACAGGGTGGTGCGTTTCAGTCCGGTCTTGGCGGTGATCTCTTTCATGGAGAAGCCTTTGTCCCGCAGGAGGGCGGCGTGTTCGAGTTTGTCGGGATCGACCACGGAAGGCCGTCCCGTGCGCCGCCCGTTGGCGGACGCCACCGCCCGGGCGTGGGAGGCGCGTTCGGCCGCGTAGGTCCGTTCCATCTCCGCAAAGAGTGCCAGCAGGACAACCGCCAGCTGTGCCATGGGACTGTCCGGGTTGGACGTGTCGATCGGCAGGGGATCAGCCAGCGTCCGAACACCTACGCCGCGCTCTTTCAGTTCGTGGACCAGGTTCAGGGTGTCCCGCACTGTCCGGCCCAGCCGGTCCAGCGTATGGACGACGAGCACGTCACCGGCCCTGGCGTGGCGCAATGCGTCCTGAAGCCCCGCGCGATCCGTGGTGGCGCCGGACTTCTTATCCGAGAAGACGGTCTCGATGCCGGCGACCGCCAAGGCATCCAACTGCCTGGCGAGGTCCTGCTTAACCGTTGATACACGCGCGTAACCGATTTCCATGCCTAAACCGTACCGAAAGTTATCCCTGTGACAGGTGATTGCGGCGCGTGTTTTGGAACAACATACGGGACACGCGGATTACGCGGCACTCCGACGATCCAGATCCGTCGGCGAGTGTCCCACCGAGGGTGTCCCGGTTCCAAGGAACTGGGATAGTCCCAGTGTCGCTTTGCTTTGACTACGACTCCGCCGGCGGTGACTCTGAGGCGGAATGCGGTTCAACGGCCGCCGATAGTTCTTGAGAGGTTGGCCTCCATTGGGTTCTGAACTGCGCCTCTTCAAGGGAGACACCGTCTCCGAACCGTCCCGTAAGCGTCTCATTCAGGGTGATACTGATGCGGTCATCCTGTTCAACGACTTCCTTTATCGATGTAGTCCACATGAACCATGGATACGGTTCTTCTGGCGATGCGAGCTGATCTCTGGAAGTAGTTCCTGCTGGTTGGTGCAGGCGACTTCTGAAAAATGATCGTTGGTGCAGAGGACTCTTGAGCAGCATGCATTTCCGTGCAGGGCACTCCTGACATTTCAATGTCCATACTCGTCTGCACTACCCCGGAATTCCGCGGGTGCCTGTGCAAACGACTTCTGAAAACGACACACGGGGTGTGTCCCAGTTCAAGGAAGCGGGACACTGTCTGCCGACGTTAAGGGAGCAGATAATGTCGTCGAAAAATGACACTCTCATCCGTCGAAAGTGGCTCGTTTACGCGGTCAGAACTCGACTTCGATTGCTGCCATTGGTGCAACACGGTGGGCACTGTTTTTTGACATCCGAGGGTGCTATCGATTGGGTGCCTCTTCCGCCTCAAGGGTGAGGCCCAGCTTGTACTCCTCCGCAGTTGGCTCGTTCACCCAGTCGATAAGTTCGACGTCGTGTTTTCGCAGCACGCGGAGTACATCCTCCGGACTTACTCGGAAGAACTCTTTTCGGCGGTTGACCCGGTTCACTCGAAAGCCGTTGAAGTGATTGTGCAGCATCCCCTCGATGCTGACTGCGTCAGTGGAAAAGAAGAGTGCGTGCACGTCGTATCTGTAGGGAACTGCCGCGCTGCTCAGTTCCCGTATGCGGTCAAGCGGATCTAGGCGGCGGGTTAGGCCAATCTTGACCACATCGGGCCCGAAGGCTCCGATGTTCGAGATCACATAGACGTAGCCTGCCCGGATGTTGGCAGCCCGGAAGTCGATCTCCTTTAACTCGGCTTCGAGGCTGAGGATTTGCTCTTCGACTCTGGCGATTCCGGCCTTGTCGCCTTTTGCTTCTAGGGCAACCATTACGTTGTAGTAGTGATCCAGTTCCTTCTGGAGTTCGGCCCGCTCTGCCTGGAGTTCTGCCTGAGCCTGAGCTTCTTCTCGAAGTTCGGCGCGGCGCTCACGCTCCTCTTCCTTCTGCCGCAGAACGCTATTTCGGTGGACCTCTAGGAGCTCTAGCTCCCGTTCGCGCAATTCCAGGTATCGGTACTCAAGATGAGCTCCCAGCTTGCCCCCAGCGTCGTTGAGTTTGTTCCATGTCCTGACGAGTCGCGAGATACCGTCGCGGAAACTGCCCGTCTTCCGGGTCGCTTCAATTTCTACATGCAGATTTAGAATCTGCAGCATGACTGCTCCGATGCTGACGGCAGACTTCTTCGGCATCTCGACGATCGAACCGTCCTTGGCCGTCATCCGAAGTTCCCTTGCCGACACGGCCGACCTGCCTCTCAGAACTTCCTTCGCTTGAGTCCGAACGGATTCAATTTCGACCATGACCGATTCGGAGTTATCCGCGATGGTCCGATACTCGTTCAGCCCGAGGAAGGACGGAAGGTTGTCGGTTGGTGCTGACTCTGCTGCTTCCCGAACGATGCTAAGTTCCTCATTGGCGGCGTCTATCTCGGCCTGCAGCCTGACGAGTTCGGCCTGGCGGGTTTCATGCTCCGTGCCGTCAATGACGTGCCCGAGCTGCTCCCATCGCGACCCGTCCCACCACTGCACGAGAGTAGTAAGGTACTCATACCCTGGGGCCGGGTACCAGCCAGGCGGTTGAGACGTGGTCAAGATGTACTCCCTCCAAGCGGCGCCTGAATGCGCGCTTGATGACAGTACCAACGAACATTCGTGCAAGCGCAAGCAATCTATTCAACGCCCGACGAGGGTGGCTTTTGTCCTAGATCATTCCCCTCTCGCTAGAAGAGGGTTTGGCGGCAGCACCGGCAGGCTTCACTGGCCGCAGTTCCGGCCCAGATCGACGCCGGCGCGAGTATCCCCGTCATAGGAAACGGACGCCGTCGAGTGACCGGAGTGCACCGCAATCACTACTGGAGAGGTTTGGCCCCATCGCTGGGAGGCGCACTATTACTGTTTGCCACAGGAAAAGCATGCGTAGTGCGGCGGTTCGGTGCGCGGTCGTGGTGTCCAAGGATCCCGCCCAGCGAGGCTGGGCCCACTTCCTAGTCAGAACCCACCCAAGGGGCTCTTCTGACAGTGGGTTGTCAGCGCTGGCCGACTTCCATGGCCCCGGAGCAATGCCACGATGAGGCCGCCCCGTGGGCCGCATGCCTATGGTTGCTCCACTTCGAAAAGGATGCGTCGCTAAGCGAGAAACAACTATTGGCTTGATGCTGTCTCGAAAGCCTCCATACCGAGGCTGGCCACACGGCATAGTCCGCCAGCTAGCAACCCGAGAAGTCTGGAAAATTCATTGAGCTCTGGCTCGAATCCCAGGTGTGTAGCTGACACCATATGGATTACCGATAGGAACGTTGGACGTGCGACGGTCTCCGTAAATCGGGGGATGGGGCCAAGGGACCAGTACCCATCTTCCATCAGCACGGCACTCCGGATTCCTGACGCATCGTTATGTACATGACCGTTCGACGAGTCGACTAGCAGACGCTGGTTCTCGAGTCCGGCAATCTTCTCCAGGGAATCGAATGTGGGTCGCAGATACTTTCCGTCTTTTCTTCGCCCCATGAGCGGTATCGCCCAGCCGTACTGGCTTGCAAATGAACTCGACTGATCAGGAAGGCTGTGTGTTTCAATCAGGCGTTCGGCCGCTTCCCACCTCTTTCGCAGCTCATCTTCGGCCACAACTGCTCTGCCGTGCTTAAAGTAGAAGTCCGCAAGTCGTTTGGTCTGCACGACAAATCCATGGTCGAGGTAACGTTGGGCGATTCCTGTGCTGTCCTTTGCTATAAGTATCGCAGTCACGGACAGTTCGTGCAGTGTTCGCCAGCGTGCCGCTCCGCCTACCCATAGCCCGCCTTTGAGTAAGGTTTGTATCTCATGCAGCACCATGGTGGCCGATGCGTGAAGAAGGGATAGTGCATCCCTTGTAGATGAAAAATGATCGTGAACCAAGCCTGAGCGCTCAAGCATTTGAAGCCCGTTTTGTTCCATAGCAAAGATAACCGCGTCGAAGTAGGTCCATCCTTGCTCCCATTGTTGAAGGATGGGCTGTTGCTGAAGGGCAATCAGCTCCTTCCTCCGAGGGCTGCCGTTAGCCGCGAGTTCTAAAATATGCTCAGCTGTTCCGTCAATCCCGGACTCCAGAGTCCGCCAGTAGTTCGCAAGGTCCGGTGGCCAATCCGGGGGCGTTGGCTCCATTATTAAAGTCCCGTCATTTCCTCGTGGCATGTTAATGCAGGTGCTTAGCAACTGTACGTAGACACGGAAGGCACGGCAGTCGCGCTGGTTCCCCCGGTGCCCAGCTTTGGGAAGAGGTTCGCCGGCCTCGGGCGTTCCGACCACGAAGAAGCTACGTACAGAAGGGTCGTTGCGGGCAACTGCGGAGCTTGCGGGCCTTTCCGCGACACTTGCCAAACATCTTTAGGTTCGCGACGCTGGCCGGCCGGGTGCAGGAGCAACGATTGGATCGATCTTCTCGGCGGCCGACCAGATCTCTGAGTGTTCCTCCAGAAGCTTCTTAGTTGCAGATTGGCTCAGTTCCACCAGGGCGGTCACTTTTCTTGACCCCATAGAAGCGCCCATCATGTATCCCGTTCCTGAAGCAGGCAGGGCGTAACGGTCGTGAATGGCGGTCGATATTCGGACGTCCATCCGGGGGTTGGTCCCTGCACTAATTCGAAGAGCAACGTGCCGTGCACCCGGGTCGTTGCGAGACTCTCCTCTATCGATTACAGGTCGGGGCCCGGTGAGCACCCGACTAACCTTTCCTACCCGCGTAATCACGTTGAGGTCGGCTACCGCGAGATACGGGTCCACGAGCAGCACGCTGTCCATGTTGTTCAATGTACTTAGAACTTGAGCGTAGAAGTGCGGATCGCTGGGTTTGCCGACGAGGTGAAGCAACTCTTCGGTTTGGGGAGGTGTGTCAGGTTCGATATTCCGCGAATCGAGGTAGCCGATCATCTTGCGCCCCTGCTCGGAGGCGGAGTACGCACTCCCCGCGCGTTGAATCAGGCCCAGAGTCTCCAAATCTTCGGCTGCGAAGTTGCTGCCCATCATTCCTGAAAGCGGTAAGCCGCCTAGCGTGTTCGAGCGAGTGGCTGCGACCGCTGCCATCATTATCTGAGTCCGCGACGCAGACTCGACGGCAATGACGAAACGCAGTGCTTGCTCGTTGGTCTCGCTCAAGAAGTTCGAAGTCACCATGCAATAGTCCCAGACGATGGAGCTGCGGCCGCCATGGAAATCCTGGCCTACGGAGACAAGATCGGGGACTGCCCGCCGTATTGGTGGCTCATTGATTTGGCCGAGGGAGGCGCCGCCGGTGCAGATAGTGATGGAATATCGCCTAAGTTCCGACCGGACCCATGACCGGCATTGATCGTTGATGGGTTGGTCGTTCAATCTACTTCGGTTGTTTCGTCGGCGTCGCTGATCCTCTCCATGAGCCACGGTGTCGCGAGCGGGTTTCGCCGGAGGGTGGCTGTCCGGATGGCCGAGTGGGTGCCGGGACGGACCTGAACTTGCCAGTATTCGATGCTGACCAGGTGGCCGCTTCCCACAGTCGCGGTGCGGCGGGCATCCCAGTTGCAAGGAATCGAGACGTTGCTATTCGTTGGCCTGTCCGGGAGAGGCGCGGCCAGATCAGCAACGAGCTGCGGGTAAAGTCTGTTAGGCCCGCGCGGGCCTAACAGATCAGCGCGGCCTAAGATCCAAGGAGTATGGCACCAGTGACAGTGACGGTGACAGAGACGAATGTCGAGGAGCAGGTCGTACGGAGTGGCACAGAGTGACGGTGACAGAGACGAATGTCGAGGAGCAGGTCGTCCGCCGCAAACTCATCCACGTCCCGGCCCGCATCGCCACCAGCGCCCGGAAAATGGCTTCATCTCCCCGAAGCCTGGCCCTGGCAAACAGCAGGCAGGGCCTCTTCGAGCACCTCTACCCGCCGCCACAACCGGCCTGAACACACCAACCAGCCAGGCGCAACCAGACCACCAGTGTGATCCACCATGCCCAAACACCTCACCGCAGCCAGCCCGGAATTACGCCCGGGACCGGCTGCCGATCGGTGGATCAAGGCTAAGATCCAAGGAGTATGGCACCAGTGACAGTGACGGTGACAGAGACGAATGTCGAGGAGCAGGTCGTGAAGTCGCGCCATCGTGTCAAGACCTACGGTGAGGTCTTCACTCCGCGTCACATGGTAAACCGGATGCTCGACTTGGTCCGCGAGGAGTTGGAAACCGGCCGCGACTTCGTCGACAAGACCTTCCTTGAGCCTGCAGCGGGCGACGGCAACTTCCTGGTCGCGATCCTGCGTCGCAAGCTCCACGCGATCGAGAAGCGGTACCCGGTCGAGGAGTGGCCGGATGAGTCGCTGTTCGCTCTGGCCTCGATCTACGGCATCGAGTTACTGGAAGACAACCACCAGGACGCAAAGGCGATCATGATCGCCGAGTTCCTGGGCTTCCACCAGGCCCACGGCACTCCTTGCGGCCCTGACACCTACCTGCACCGGGCGGCGGTGTTTCTCATCGACATGAACATCGTCCGCGGCAACACCCTGACCGGCCAGACCCCGAAGGGGCAGGATATCCAGTTCTCTTGGTGGAATCGGATTGAGGGAGCCCCCCGCATGGTGCAGCGTGAGCCGTTCACGCTCGCCTCGTTGCGCGACGACGGCGGCTTCGACTTCACCATCTATGACAGCTATCAGGTGTGCCGGATCGACAAGGTCCACGAGGAAGTGAGGGCCGGTGCCTAATCCGAAGATCAGCACGTTCCGCGAGATCACTCCGTTGATCTATTCGTGGACGACGCCGGACATTCCCAAGTACGTCGGCTGGGAGAAGATCGGGTACACGGAGCAGGAGAGCGCCGACGCCCGTATTGCACAACAGGCATCCCAGCTGTCCGTCGAGAAGAAGAAGCTGTGGTCGCGCCGAGCCCTGTTCACGTCTGAAGCCGGTGGACGCTTCACGGACAGGGCTTTCCATGCCTACCTCCACCAGCAGGGCGTCGAGCGCGAGACCCAGCCCAAGCGCACGGAGTGGCATCACATTAAGATCGCGCCGAAGGGGTCACTAGAGTACTTCAACGACTTCGCCGGCCAGGACTTCCCCAACGTACCGAGCACCGGCGTGGAGGTCGACTACGTCCTGCGTCCCGAGCAGCAGGCGGCCGTCGACCAGGCAGTGGCTGCTTTCCAGTCGGGGCAGAGCGAGGTGCTCTGGAACGCCAAGCCGCGGTTCGGCAAGACGCTGACGACGTACGACCTGATGTCGACCCTGGACGTCCGGCGGGTCCTCGTTGTCACCAACCGCCCCGCGATCGCGAATTCCTGGTTCGACGACTTCGCCCGCTTCATCGGTCACCGGACGACGTTCAAGTTCGTTTCGGAGTCGCCGTCCCTGGCCGGCCGCACGCCCATGACTCGCGAGCAGTGGCGCGCCTTCTCGCTCAACCATCAGGATGAGGACCCGCGCATCGTGGAGTTCCTGTCGCTGCAGGACCTCAAGGGGTCGCAGTACTTCGGCGGCTCGTACGACAAGCTCAGGCACATTACACATTTCGACTGGGATCTCCTGGTGATCGACGAGGCCCACGAGGGCATCGACACCACCAAGACCGACGTCGCCTTCGACCAGATCAAGCGCCGGTGGACGCTGCACCTGTCGGGCACGCCGTTCAAGGCACTGGCCGTCGGCAAGTTCGACCAGGACCAAATTTTCAACTGGACCTACGAGGACGAGCAGACCGCCCGCCAGCGATGGGAGGACAACGGCCAGGAGAACCCGTACGCGGCGCTGCCGACGCTCAACCTGCTGACCTACCAGATCTCGCGGATGATCACGGACCGTCTGGCCGAGGGCGTCGCCATCGACGAGGACGCGGCGAACATCGACTACACGTTCGACCTCAACGAGTTCTTCGCGACGAAAGACAACGGGTTCTTCGAGCACGAGCCTGAGGTTCGCAAGTTCCTCGACTGCCTCGCGGCCAACGAGAAGTACCCGTTCTCCACGCCCGAGCTGCGCGATGAGATCCGCCACTCCTTCTGGCTGCTCAACCGCGTCGCCTCGGCCAAGGCACTAGAGAAGCTCCTCAAGAAGCACGACGTCTTCAAGGACTACACCATCATCCTGGCAGCCGGCGACGGACGCTCGGACGAGTCCGACCCGGTCGCAGCAGGCAAGTCCCTCGACAAGGTGCGCACGGCCATCACCGAGGCGGAGAAGTCGGACGGCAAGACCATCACGCTGTCTGTGGGGCAGCTAACCACAGGCGTCACAGTGCCGGAGTGGACCGCGGTCATCATGCTGTCGAACCTGTCCTCCCCGGCCCAGTACATGCAGGCGGCGTTCCGGGCACAGAACCCCTGCACGTTCGAGCGCGGCGGGCACGTCTTCCAGAAGCAGAACGCATACATCTTCGATTTCGCGCCCGAACGCACGCTGACGATCTTCGACGCCTTCGCCAACAACCTGCACCCGAACCCCTCGGGCGACCAGCGCGTTCGGCAGGACAACATCCGCCGGCTGCTGAACTTCTTCCCGGTGCTGGGTGAAGACGCTGAGGGTCGGATGATCGAGCTTGACGCCTCCCAGGTCCTGACGTTCCCGCAGGTATTCAAGGCCCGCGAGGTCGTGCGCCGCGGCTTCCTGTCGAACCTGCTGTTTGCGAACGTCGCCGGCATCTTCCGGTACTCCGAGCACGTCAAGGAGATCCTGGACAAACTGCCCACCGCGAGGCAGGGCAAGGTCAAGACAGGGGAGCCCATCGAGATCCCGCAGCCGCCGCCCATCACAGACCCCGGCGGCAACGTCCAGGTCGACGTGGAGACCGTTATCAACCCCAAGGTCTCCGAGCTCGGCAAACCCGTCTACAGCATCGAGGAAATCCCTACCCCCGAGCCCGACGCCCCGGCGTCCACGGCGGCGACAGCCATCGCCAAGGCGGTGACCGAGCAAACCCGCTCCAAGCGCGAAGAGTTGACGAAGGCCTACGGGCTCACCGCCACGCAGGTCCAGCGCGACATCAAGCGCACCGAGCAGGCCGTGAAGGACCAGGTCGAGCGCACATACACCGAGCACAACATCGCAAGCAAGCACCTCGAGGACGCACTGAAGAACGCAGCCACAGAGACCGAGGCCCAGGCTGTCGAGGCCAAGAAGGCCGAGCAGGACGAGGCGTTCAAGGCGAACGTCATGGCGATCGTCGACAAGACGATGGAGGAGGTCGTACCCGAGGTGGTGACTCGCGAAGAGACCAAGAAGGAGCAGAAGCGCGCAGACCAGACGATGGACGACGCCCGCTCCCACCTGCGGGGCTTCGCCCGCACGATCCCCATGTTCCTCATGGCGTACGGGGACCGCGGCATCCGGCTGTCGAACTTCGACGACTACACGCCCGACGACGTGTTCGAGGAGATCACGGGCATCAGCGAGGCCGAGTTCCGTCTGCTTCGCGACGGTCAGGAGGTCACCGAGGAGAACGGCACCGTCACGAGGATCCCGGGCCTTTTCGACGAGACGGTCTTCGACCAGGCCGTCCAGGAGTTCCTGGACAAGAAAGAGGCACTCGCCGATTACTTCGACGACTCACAGACCGAGAACATCTTCGCCTACATCCCGCAGCAGAAGACGTCCCTGGTGTTCACCCCCCAGTCCGTGGTCAAGACGATGGTCGACGCCCTCGAGGCCGAGAACCCGGGAATCTTCACCGACCCGGACAGGACGTTCGCGGATCTGTTCTCGACCGCAGGCCTGTTCCTGATGGAGATCGTGCGCCGCCTTGACACCGGCCTTGCCGCCGTGATCCCTGACCAGGACGACAGGCTCAAACACATCCTGAACTCGCAGGTCTTCGAGATGAGCCACGACAGGATTCTCCACGGGATCACCGTCGAGGCCGTCTCTGGCGGCGTCCCGGAACGCAAGGCCTGGATCAAGGACTCCGGCCACTTCAAGGTTGGCAACCTCGCCAAGATGACCCCGGAGGAGCGGCAGAAAATGGTCGACAACATGCTGACGGAAGGGCACTGACCATGAGCAAGAAGTTCGACGTCGTCATCGGCAACCCGCCGTACCAGGATGACCTGATTGGCGATAACGGAACGAAGTCTCCGCCGATCTACCACCTGTTCATGGATGCGGCTTTCGAGATCTCTGAGCGGACGGTCTTGGTGACCCCTGCGCGATTCCTTTCGAACGCGGGCCAGACCCCGAAGTCCTGGAACCAGAAGGTTCTGTCCGACGAGCACCTCAGCGTGGCGCTGTTTGAGTCCTCTTCGTCGGCGATCTTCCCTGGGACCGATATCGACGGCGGGATCGTCGTCACGTATCGCGATGCCACGCGTGTCATCGGCCCCATCGGAAACCATTCACATGTCCCGGATACGGTGAAGTCGCTGGTCGACGCTGTCACGGCGCGATTGACGACATCTCTTGCGGTGACTATCACCGAGCACCCGTGCACGTGGAACCCTCGGGTCTTCTCGGAGCACCCTGAACTGCGTGAGCGCATCCCTGCCTCGAGTGGCCTCCGCTTGAAGACGAACACATTCGAACGAATGGGCGAGGTCTGCCTGAAGACCGACCCGAACGACGGTAGTTCGTACGTCGAGATCCTCGGACTCTCGAATCGGAAGAGGGAAGTGCGGTGGGTTCGCCTCGACTACCTCGTAACTCCGGAAGTTGTGGACAAGTACAAGGTGATCATCGCCAGCGCCGATGGAGCTGCTGTTAAGTCCGGGAGGGTCGTTGGCGTGCCGTCGGTCGCCGCGCCGGGCACTGGGTTCACCCAGACGTTCATGTCTATCGGGCGGTTCGATACGGAAGCAGAGGCCGAGGCGTGCGCGAAATACGTGAAGACCAAGTTCGCCCGCTCGATGCTCGGGGTTCTTAAGACGACGCAGCACAACTCAGCAATCAAGTGGAAGTACGTCCCGCTGCAGGACTTCACGCCGGGGTCGGACATCGACTGGTCGAAGTCGATCCCGCAAATCGACCAGCAGCTGTACTCCAAGTACGGGCTCGACGCCGACGTGATCGCCTTTATAGAGGCCCAGATCAAGCCAATGGAATGACCGCTGGAGATGCGTGCCAGAGGTGGATCTCCGCGCTCATCTGCGAGTAGGTGGAGTGCTGGTCTTCGACAGCAGGAACACCGGAGCCCGTGAGCGGGAAAGCTGGGGCTCGCAGGAGCGCTCTCGCCGCGACAACCCACATGGGCCGCTCGTTGAGTGGGCAGAGGTGTCGGAGCCTGACGATGGCATCGTTACCGCCAGGTTCCACAACGAGTTTCTGCGAACCGGTGAAAGCGTGACCGAGACGGCGCGCTTCGCTTTCCGCCAAGGACGCGAAAGTGCTCTCAAACGCCGGACGTGCACAGCTGGTGAAGAGGTGTCAGGTGCGTAGCGCCGAAGGGGTATTCCGTCCAGGAAGAAGAAATAGGGAAGAATCTCAGTAGCAGCCTTTATCTGGCTAACTTTCCGATGATTTGCTACTGAGAAGCTAGGAGAACGATGTCAAAGACCAAAAATGCACCCAATGCTGCGAAAGTGAAGCCAGTTTACTGGCATGGAGGGGATGGGGGGCTGACAGTGGGTGACAGTCTTCTGCCAAGCAACCAAATTCCAGCCATGAAGTTGCTCTATTCGCGAACCCCTAAAGAGATTCTTGGCACTCATGACCCCGATTTCGCCTACATCACCACAAATTTGGGTCTGGCCTTTAACTACGCTCTACGACATGCACAAATCACGGGGAGGCCTGCCGCGGTATACAAGGTTGCCCCATCAGGAAAGCCTTTGCATGATGTTGATTATCCGGTTGGGGTGAGCTTTCGCTGTCGGACCGCAGTGGTCCTAGGTATTGAGGGCGATAAGGTCAACGGCGATGAAGCGCTAAGTGTTGAGGGCCTGCAAGCGAATACTTGGCACGACGACACCCAACTGTACGACCCTGAGGGGTACCCGTCGCCGAACGATTTACAGAAGAAGTTTGGTATCACCCCCGCAGATCTCAGGGGCATGGGAGTTGGTGCGCCAATGGACCATATTCTGAAGACAGTCTCGGAAGTAATACAGATAAAGAACCCTGGTATCACTCAGGATGAAATCAACGCGGCTGATCCGAAATTTGTGCT
>NZ_JBSSBW010000002.1:0-200838 GCF_054059215.1 Arthrobacter sp. UYCu723 | reverse complement strand
ATTCAGCACTGGGCTACGCCACACCCGTGGAACACGAACGATTCCTCGCCACAAAAAAACCTCAGCCGGCACAAGCCGCCTGATCAACTGTCCACGATTTGCGGGCAACCCCATTTGTCGATCACGATAATATGGCTGCCGCTGTTCAGCGGGTCCGGCGTGGTCCTGGATCAAACCGGGCGGACACAGCGGTCCTGAACCAGGTTGACATACTCAGTCCGCGGAAGGCTGGTGATCGAAGTTGAACTCTTGAGGTCTTTGTGGGCCGGGAACCTCGCGGCTTTGATCGGTGTCGCCGCTCCCGAGGCCTCATGTACGGAGACTTCACAGGAGAGGACTGCGGCCAGGTACTCTTCATCGACCAACCGGAGTCCCGGGCCTGCTCCCATCGCTGATTCGTCAGCGCCCTGGCGAAGGGGTTGGAGGAAACGACAGCATCCGGGCTTCGATGAACCCCGAGGACGCCGAGGTCATCATCAGCACCTGCGGCGTGTCGCGCTGCCCCTCACTGACGGGCAGCGGCTCATGCGGGACCAGAGATCGCACCGGACCTGGAACCCGGCTCATGGACCAGGCCGTCAGTCAGCCAGGGTCATGCGGCGCATATCCAGGCCGGATCACGGCGACCTTCGCCCGGAACAAAGACGCGGAACCAGACCAGCCACCCGCCCCGTCCGCGTCGCGGCCGGCATCGTCGGCGTCTTCACCAACAACTCCCGCACCCTGGGAGCACACATCAAAACTCGACACACCCGCTGCCCGCCGGTACTTCGGCGCCCGATCAACCGTTCCGCGGGAAACACCCACGATCCTGACGATCTACCGCGTCGAGTGCTTACCCGTCGAAAACAGGTGGCGTATGTCCGCCCAGCTTCCGCAATGGACGCTGGCCCTATTTTCGATTGGCGTCAACACGTTTGCCTCAAGCACCCAGCGAGGGGGTCCTTGTAACGGCTAATGAGGCTGGAGATAAATGTCAGGGCTCAGATTTCGGAGTATCGGAACGAATGCGATTCCGCACCTTCGGGGTTGGGCCCGTAGATGGTGACCATCCGCGCGTAGACGGGTGCCCAGTATCTGCCCGTTCGTCCGGGGTTTACGCGGGCTGAATCTCCTGGCTTGAGGATAACGGTCTCTCCTCCACTCTCGATATGGAGTTCGCCTTCAAGCACGTAGTTCGTCTCGGTGTGGGGGTGAAAGTCCTCCCAGGCGCAAGCCTTCAATTCCCATTCAGAGAGAATGAAGTCGTCCCAAGGGCCTTCAGGATGGGAGTTAATGAACCTGCAGCGGAGGCCCTTCCACCGGTCCTTCATGGGAGCCAGTGCCTGCGCTGGCCAGAAATCGATCGCTTCCCCAGTCGTCAGTGTCGGGGGCTGAGGGGTGGTCGTGACCATTGTCTTTTCACCGTTTCTTCAGTGGGGGGAGTCTGCATTACGACGTGTGATGGATGTAAGTGACATCGCATCATCGTGATGCAGGTCACTGTGGTGTGTTCACTTTTCCATGGACCACTGTTCAAGTCAATCGTTCTGGACAGAGACTTGAATCTCTTTTGGGGCACTCAAGCAATAGTCTTTAGGAAGTGTCCCTGTCGGGCCGAAACGGGAGACTGGAGAGTGAGACATGCGGGTATCCGCCGAAGATCGAAAAGAACAGCTGATTG
Source organism: Arthrobacter sp. UYCu723 (assembly GCF_054059215.1). Classification (NCBI taxonomy): domain Bacteria; kingdom Bacillati; phylum Actinomycetota; class Actinomycetes; order Micrococcales; family Micrococcaceae; genus Arthrobacter; species Arthrobacter sp. UYCu723. Next base: position 199,175 of record NZ_JBSSBW010000002.1, on the reverse strand, counting down.
CAGCCACAGTCGAACTGATGCGTCGTGAGGGTGTCCAGTCCGTGACCATTCGGGCTATAGCCAAGGAGGCTAACGCTCCGTTGGCTACGGCTCATTATTGCTTCAGCAATAAAGAAGAGCTCATGGACGCGGCCGCCGAGGCCTGGTTCAAGAACCTGAGCCGCTTTTCCAGCGGCGCCCCGGTTCATTTGGGACTACGCAAAGCTGTGGAACAAGTGGCCGAAGGCTACTGGCGCGCACTGGAGGAAGAGCCTGCAAGCATCCTTTCCGAGATCGAACTGATTCTGTGGGCAACACGCAATGCCGCCGTCAGTCCGCTGGCGGCGAAAATCTATCCCGCCTATGAAGTGGAACTGGGAAATATATTCTCTTCCGCCGCCCAAAGCAACGGTGACCAGTGCCTCATAGACTTCCCCACGCTGGTGAGGCTCTTTCTCATGATTTACGACGGGGCCGCCATTCAATACATGACCGACCCGAAGGCTACCGATCACCATGCCCAGTTCTTCATGATGATTGATGCGCTTCTCCTCAAAGCCGGCGTCTGAGCTCCACACCCAACGCTTACGGAACTGGTTGACTTTTTGCGCGCATTTTGAACCCCGCATCAGTCTCCTGATAAGGAAGGGTGCCGCTCCATAAGCCGGAAGGGCCGCAACGCCGGGGAAACAGCCGCTGCCCACGGGCCGAGGTCCTCATCTCCAAACTCCATGCCTACCAGCTTCCGCGACTCGCCGCGCGTTTTCCCACGCCGATATTGGACCTCGCCGGCGATGGCTGCTCAGGACTGTGCGTAGGGGCGGGAGTTGTCCCAGCGTGTGAACCTCGTTGGGATCTCCCCAGCAAGCCGGACCGGCGAGGCCCATAGGCATAACAGACAACAGACTTTGAACGTCACCGAGTCGCGGAACAGGGGCCGCCAGCGCTTGGTCCGGACAAGTAGGGCTAAGGAGCGTTACTGTCGGCGACCGCGACATCTCGAAGAGCGTGGCCACCGGCTTCCAGTCCGGCACGGACACGCAAACCGGTTACAACCGGATGCGCGCCCGCGTAGCCTGAGGAGCTCAAGCAGCACTTCGGCCCCGAGTTCCTGAACCGTGTTCACGACGTTGTGGTCTTCCCCCAGCTGACCCACCACGAGATCATCGAGATCGTGGACAGTTCGCCGGACGGCTGGAGAAGCGACTGGCGGACAAGGACATGGGCATCGAGCTCACGACCGCGGCCAAGGTACGCCGGGCAACCTGCGGCTACGACCCCGCGATGGGTGCCCGGCCATGTCGTTCCCGTTAAACTGGCGGGCTGGGAGAACGCACCGTGTTGATCTGCGGGGCGGGCATCGGCGGCCCCACCCTGGCGTACTGGCTGGCCCGCCACGGGTTCCAGCCGACGGTGGTCGAACGCGCCCAGGCACTGCGCTCCAGCGGCAGCCCGGTCGACGTTCATGGCGCGGCCACCGAGGTGGCCCGGCGGATGGGCATCCTGCCGCGCCTGCACGAGGCCGCAACCAACGCGCCGGGCCTGACTTTCGTGACCGCATCCGGGCGTCGGGTCGGCCCGCTGCGGCTCGGCCGGCCCCGGGGCGATGACGTCGGGATACCCCGTGCCGACCTCGCGGCGATCCTTTGCGAGGCCGGCCGGGACGAGGCCGAGTTCCTGTTCGGGGACTCGATCACCGCCCTGCGGGCGGATGACGGCGGCGTCGATGTCACCTTCAAGCGGGCGGCCCCACGCCGGTTCGGCCTCTACATCGCCACGCTATCGCTCGGTAGACCCGCAGCCGACCCCGGAACGGTGCTCATGTACAACCAGCCGGGCCTGTCGCTAACCATCCATCCGGTACGCGGAACCGCCGGGGCCGGCTTCATCTTCCGCGGCCCACCCGGCCTGGACTATCGAGACACCCGGACCCAGCAACGGATCGTTCTCGACGCCTACACCGCGCACGACTGGCCCGTTCCCGAGCTACCCGACCTGCCCGAGCAGGTCCTCACCGCCAAAGACTTATATTTCGACTCCGTCAGCCAGGTCCGGCTGTCGAGCTGGTCCCGGGGGCGGGTGACGCTACTGGGGGACGCCGCCTCCTGCGTTTCGTTGTTCGGCGACGGGTCCAGCCTCGCCATGACCGGTGCCACCACCCTGGCCGAAGCCATGGCCGCTACCCCCGACGACCCCACCACGGCGCTGCATGGATACGAAGCCCGCCACCGTAAGCTGGCCAGTGCGCGGCAGCGCGGCCATAATCTGGCCGCCGCGCAGCTCGTCCCGGCGACCCGCACGGGCCTCATTGCCCGCAACCTCACCGCCGGGTTACTCCCGGACTGCGGATCGCACCCCCAGTCGGACCGTCGTCTAGGTGTATTGTCCACGGACGTTAGGAACGCTCGGCGTGGTTAGGTGACAAAAACAAGACCTCCGAATGGAGTGGGGCTTGTCTAAGAGTCCGATCCACAAGGAGGTCTTCAATGTCCCATGCTAATGCGATCCTCACGCCGAAGGGCAGGCTCCGGCTGGCCCGGTGCGTCCTGGAGGACGGGTGGCCGCTGCACCGGGCGGCTTGACGGTTTCAGGTATCGGTGACGACGGCGGCGCGGTGGGCGGCCCGCTACCGGTCCCTGGGTGAGTCCGGGATGCAGGATGTGTCGAGCAGGCCCGCCAGCTCCCCGCGGCGGACGCCAGCGCGGCGGGAGCGGCGGATTATCGCGATCCGGGTCAATCGCCGGTGGGGGCCGGCGCGGATCGGCTTTCTGCTTGGCCTGCATCCGTCTACGGCGCGCCGGGTCCTGTCCAGGTACGGGCTGGCCATGCTGTCCTGGCTGGACCGGGCCACGGGCCGGGTGATCCGCCGCTACGAGCACCACAGCCCCGGCGACCTGATCCACGTCGACATCAAGAAACTCGGACGCATCCCCCGGACGGCGGCGGCCACCGCAGCAGAGGAAGGGCCGCCGGTAACCGGAATAAGACCGGCGCGGCGGCGAACCGGCGACCGGGCTACGCCTTCCTGCACAACGCCGTCGATGACCACTCCCGCCTGGCCTACACCGAGATCCTGGCCGATGAGAAGAAGGAAACCGCCGCCGGGTTCTGGGAACGCGCCAACGCGTATTTCAAATCCTGCGGGATCACCGTCCAGAGGGTCTTGACGGACAATGGATCCTGCTACCGCTCCCACGCATTCAAAGTTGCCTTGGAGCAAATATCAAGCACAAACGCACCCGCCCGTATCGTCCGCAGACCAACGGCAAAGTTGAGCGCTACAACCGCACCATGCTCGATGAATGGGCATACGCGAAACCCTATGCATCAGAAAGCGAGCGTGTTACCGCTTTCCCGGTCTGGCTTCATCGCTACAATCATCACCGAGGCCACACTTCACTCAAAGGTCAACCACCAGCCAGCCGTGTCACTAACCTCTCAGGTCAATACACCTAGGGATGCTGTCCTGTTCTGGATGTGACGTGGAGTGGGTGCGGCGGGTCATCTGGCGTGCCGCACCAGGTGTCAGCCGATAATGGGTCGTTCTTCGGGCAGTTGGTACAGGCGGGGCCGTGAGGACAGTGCGAGTGCGGAGGCGACGGTGATGGTCCCGATGCGCCCGGTGAACATGAGCGCCATGAGAACCCATTGGGCGCTCGGTGGCAGATCGTAGGTGATGCCGGTGCTCAGGCCTACGGTGGCGAAGGCCGAGATGGATTCGAAGAGAACTTTCTCGAGGCTGTGGTCGGTGAACATGAGCAGCAGCAGGGTGCCGGTGATGACCGCGGCGACGCCCAGGAGTGCCACGGACAGGGCCTGGCGCTGGGACGAGGAGCTGATGGAGCGGTGGGCGATGGTGACCTGGTCCCGGCCGCGGATTTCGTTCCAGATCGCGAAGCCCAGGACGAGGAAGGTGGTGATCTTGATGCCGCCGGCGGTTCCGGCGCTGCCGCCGCCGATGAACATCAGGATGTTGGTGACCATCAGGGTTTCGGGTGCGGCGGCGCCGTAGTCGATGCTGTTGAACCCTGCGGTGCGGGGGAAGACACTGCCTGCAAGCGTGGCCAGGAGTTTCCCGGGGAATGACAGCGGGGCCAGGGTCTGCTCTCTGTTCCATTCGAAAGCTGCGAAGAGCGCGGCGCCGGCGGCCAGCAGAAACAGGGTGCCGTAGATTGTCAGGCGCAGGTGGACCGTCCAGTCTTTCATCCTGACCCCGCCCCTGAGCAGGGTGATGAGCACGGGAAAGCCGAGTCCGCCGGCGATGATGGCTGCGCAGATGGGGATGATGATCCACGGGTCATCGGCAACGCTGATGAGGTTGTCGCTGTAGAGGGCGAAGCCGGCGTTGTTGAACGCTGAGACGGCGTGGAAGGCCCCGTGCCAGAGCGCGGTGGCCGGGTTCTCGTCGTAGGCAATCCAGAAGCGGACGGTAAGGATGACGGCGGTGGCGGCTTCGAACAGGACCATGATGCGGGCAACACGGAACAGGACGGAGCGGACGTCTCCGAAGTTCAGGGTGTGGGTTTCGGATTGTGCGACAAGTTGGCCGCGCAGGCCGATGGTCTTCCTGACCAGGAGCGCCAGCAGTGTTGCCAGGGTCATGATGCCGAATCCTCCGACTTGGATGAGTCCGAGAATCACCCCCTGGCCGAAGGGTGTCCAGAACGTGGCGGTGTCTACGGTAATCAGGCCGGTGACGCATACGGCCGAAACGGCTGTGAACAGGGCTGGCAGCAGGGGGTCAGCGCCGGTTGCGGTGCGTGCGGCCGGCAGCATCAGCAACCCGGCGCCGAGGAGTATCACGGCAAGAAACGCCAGCGGCACGGAGCGGACCGGATGCAGCAGCGCCCGTCTGACACGGTCTCCCGTGTACCGGAGCCCGGAGAGATCCGGGAACCTGCCGTTGACACCTGCGTTGCGGGTTTTCGGGTCCCTTTGGGTCTTGCCGTCGGGTTTCATTCGGTGGTCTCTTCGGCTTCGGCGGCGACGTTGCGGATGCCGCGGGGTTTTCCGGCCTTGACCCATGCACGGTAGAGGACGGCGGCGATGGCCAGGGCGGCCGCCAGGCTGACGATGGGCAGGCCGCGGGAGAGGTTGGCGATAAGGGTGAAGGCCACGACCGCCGCGCCTGCGAGGTTCATGATGAGGTAGCCGCGGCGGTGGTCGCGGTAGGAGAATACGGCCATGGAGAGCAGCCCGGCCAGGAAGCTGAGGAAAACGGAGACGGCGTAAAAGAGCACCAGTTCCTGGTCTCGTCCGCCTGCGGCGGCGGTGACGAGCCCGGCCAGAACGATGAACAGCACCACACCCCAGTAGGGGGTGTGGTGGGTGTTCGTGCGGCCCAGAGCCGGGGTGAGGATCCCGATGGTGTGTCCTTTCGCGTTGGTGTGGCGGGCGAGGGCCTTGAGCAGACCCGGCCCGGCCTGGAATGAGGAGCTCGCGGCCGAGAGCAGCAGCAGGGCGGTGACGAGCTGAAAGGCGGCGAAGACGGGGCCGGGAGCGGCCAGCCGGGCCAGTTCGGCGATCTGCGTGCTGTCCTGGGGAGGGATACCGATTTGCAGATGGGCCGCTTCAAGGGTCAGGCCCAGGGTGATGGCTCCCACGATGGCCAGTGTGAGCCAGAGGGTGACCCGGCCGAACCGGCTCCGGCCGGTGTTGTCCAGCTGGCCCAGCTGGGCGATCGCAGAGGATGGCGCTTCAACGCCTGTGGCCAGGGCCATGGCCACCGGGAAGGCCAGGACCACGGCGATGACCGGTGGATGCACTGGAGTATCGGTAATGGTGCCGACTGGCTGGGGGGAGGCCCCGAGCCCGTAGAGCAGGACGATGGCGGTGACGATGATGAACGCCACTGTCATCGCGGCGAAGACCAGCCGTCCCAGATGACCGAACCACGTCGCGGCTCCGACCAGGACAACCAGGGCCAGGGCGAGCAGCAGCCGCCAGGGCGCCAGCACCGGAAAGTAGGCGATGGCCGCGGAGGCCCCGGCCGAGACGCTGATGGCAATGGTCAGGACGAAATCGACCACCAGGGCACCGATCGGAATGAAGGACCACCGGTCCCCGAACGCCTCACCGGTCGCCGCCGCGGCACCGCCGCCCTGCGGGTAGCGGATGATCAGCTGACGGTAATTCACGATCACGAGGGCGATGATCGCCACAACGAGGGTCATCGTTGGGACGAGCAGCGCCAGGTCACCGTTTAGTGCCCGCAGGGCTGCTTCGATGGCGTATGCGACGGAGGAGACGGGGTCGGCCATGACCGCGAAGGCAAAGGCGAGCAACAGAGCCGTCCGGGAACGGAGGGCCCCGGCCAGGCCGCGGCCCGGTTCGACCTTCTCAGGTGCCGCCATCGGCTGGTCCTTTCCTTTGTGATGAGCCCACACTCATCTGTTCCATGTCTTCCACCTACTGCTCAGGGGTCCTCCGTCAATCGTTTAAAGGGCAGGAATCATCCGTCGTGCACTCTGGGTCGTTTGCTGGCATCGGGTTCAGCGGCGGCCAACAACTCCCGGGTGATCCGGGCGGTCTTGCCTTCGCGCCGGATCCGGAACGGCAGGAGGCTGAGAAGGCGGTGGTCGCCGGATCTGGTGAAGTAGAGGTGAGGCAAGAGGCCTGTCACGTCCCGGATGTGCAGGAGCACGGCGGCGATGGTGTCCGGCGCCGCAGGGCCGCGGGCTTCCAGGACCCGGTGAAGAGGCAAGAGGCCTGTCACGTCCCGGATGTGCAGGAGCACGGCGGTATTGCAGGCAGCCTTTAGCTGGGAGGACGCGCACCTACACAGGTTCAGCACAGACGATCCCTTCGCGCCGCTGCGGCCGGTCGACGGCGAAGTCCCGGAGGTCCTGCAGTGGCTGCCAGAGCAGGAATGTGAAGAACCGGGGGACAAACCCGAGGAGGATTGCTCCCTTGATCAGCTGCTCACGCTGGGTTCAGGCGCAGCGTTCTACGAATACGAATTTGGTGACAGCTGGCTTCACCGGCTCGAGCTGGTTTCCCGCCGGCCCGCGGGCCCAGACAGTCCGCATGCCCGACTGATCGACGGTACCAGGCGCGGCCCACTCGAAGACTCCGGAGGATGCCCCGGCTACGAAGAGATTATGGACGCCTTGGCCGACCCGGCTCATCCTAACCACGCCGAACACTTCACAGTTGGTACCGGGGCCTCCCGCGTTACGCAACGGAAGGCCCCGGGGTCTGCTGCGCTCAGTCCGTCTCAGGTCCGGTGCAGAAGAAGCACTCCCCGGCCTCGTGGCTAGAGTCGCAAGTCTTTTCCAGAAGGATGGATCGCACGCTGGATACGGCCGGGAAGCTCAAGGCACCCTGTGATGCTTGTAGGCGATCGATTGCCAGGGTCATGACATCGCGGCAAACATCATGGCCATGACGGCGGCGCCGAGAGCTTCCAGCCCGTGTTCTGCACGGATGGAACGACGCGAAGCCGCCGCATCGCGGCAAGTGGTTTTCGTTGCGCGAAGACGCACTACCAAAAGAATGAAAACCACCGCTGCAGCGCCGAATAATACTGTCAGCAAAATCGCCAGGCTGGGTGAGTGATCAAAGGTTGCTGAAGCCGTGCTCGGGGCTGCAGGAGCCAGCGAGTGATGGGCGTGCGGCATTTGCATTCCAGCCGCCGGAACGTGGCCGGTGGTAGCCATGCCCATCATGGCAATCATGACCGCAGCGCCGGCCATGCTGAGGCTATGATAGAGGCATTTCAGCCGGCCTTCGCTCCTCGCGCAGAGCGTTTTGAATTCCGGCCGGGCGACGGCCTGTATGACAAACCACAGCGCCGCGCCTGCGAGGACCGCGATCTGAGCCAGCATGGTTGATGGGACGAGGTTCCACAACATGGCAGCCATAAGAACGTTCATGAGGGCATGGAGGCTTTTGTTGATCTGGTCCGTGCGCTGCGGGGACTTTATGGCTTGCAGGAAGTGGTAGCTCCCGCTAAGCAACAGAACGGCCGTGAGGGCCAAGGTAATTGCGGGGATATTGAACACTCGGATCACGCTCTCACTACTGGGGTTATGGGTAAGTGCAGGACGGTCCCCGGTGCTGTGGCCACAGCACCGGGGACCGCCTGTTTACGGTTGTTCCCTGTCCAGCTCTATTCGTCAGCTTTGGTGGCTCACTTTTCCGTGGTGCAGCATGTTTCGGTGTTGGTTGTGGGTTCGTTGATGTTGGTGGGGAGGTTGAGGGTTGGGTTTTGGTTGAAGAAGCCGTGGGGTTCGAGCATGAAGCCGATGTTTTGGCGGGGCATGATGGGCCAGTCTTCGAGGCGGACGACGTGGTGCATGCCGAAGGTGTACCAGACTACGAGGTCCTGGTCGACGATGTTCCGGTCTGCTTGGGTCCAGATGTGCAGGCCGTCGTCGGCGCCGGTGGCCTGGTTGGGGAATTCGCCGGCGGCGAAACGTTCGGTGCGGTCGTAAGCGGTGACCCAGAGGTTGTTGCGGGCGAATTGTGCTCGTTTGCTGACGAAGGACTCGTCGCCGGCGGCCAGGGTGATGGCGTTGGTGGGGATGAGGCGGTAGGCGACTGGTTCGTCCACGAGGTTCCTGCTGTCGCGGTTGGCGATTTTCCAGAAGCGGTGCTTGTCGTGGTCTGCCTTGCGGATTGCTGCCTGTTCGGTTTCGAGCAGCCGGTCCACGGCCTTGAACGCGGTGTGGGTGGGGTTGTGCTCGGGGATTTCCATGTCCACTTCGTAGACGACGTTCTTCGGGCCGTCGATTTCGAAGTCCATGCGGACGTTGAACATGTGCTGGTGGATGGGTCCGTAGAGTCCGTCGTTGTTCAGCGTCTGACCGTACGGGGTTTTCTCGCCGGGCTTCTGGCCGGCTGTGGAGAGGATGCCGGTGGCTTTGACGAGGAACTCGATGCTGCCGTCGAGGAAGAGGTGCCAGTAGAAGGCGTATTCGTAGTTCGCGACGGTGGCGATGAAGGAGATCACGAGTTTGCGGCTGCGCCGGGTTTCGGCGGTGCCCTCGCGGAAGTCGAAGTGCTTCCAGAGGATGGAGTCGTCTTCCTCGTGCATGCAGATGGCGTTCTCGATGGTCCACGGGTTGCCGTGGCTGTCGGTGGTGATGCCATCGAAGTACTTGATTTCGCCCAGGCAGTCGCAGCCGAGGGTGAGGGAGTTGGCCATGTTGCCGATGTTGTATTCGCCCGAATCGAAGGCGTTCTTCTTTGCCTGGACGGGGGCGGTGTCACCATAGGGGACGACCATTTCGGACAGTGATGCCCGGTTGATCACCGGACGCTCCACGCCCTGGTCCTGGAAGCGGAGCTGGTGAAGGACCAGGCCTTCGCGGGGGGTGAAACCGACGCGGAAGGACCAGTCGGCCCACCGGACGTGGTTTCCGGTGACCGTGAAGGACGCGCCTTCGGGCTGGGTGATGGAGATGGGCTTGAGGTCGGTGCGGGCCGGTCCGACGTACTTGGGCAGGTAGTTGCCGCTGGCGCTGGGGACGGGGATGGCCTGGTCGTCCTCGACCTTGACGACCTCGCCGGAGTTCAGGTCAACGATGACGATGAAGTTCTCAATCGGGTGTGCGTACGGGCTGTCGTCGGCTTCCTCGCGGACGAAGACGAGGGCGCGCATCAGGCGCCGGCCCTCGTTGTCTTCACCGAAGTAGCCCACGGACCACGGTTCGAAGCAGACCAGGCCCATGTCGGTGATGCCCCGCTTGGCCAGGGCCGCCCGGACTTCAAGGTTTTTGCGGCAGCTCTCTTCACCCTCTGCAAACTCGTCCAGCATGAAGGGCGGCTGAACGCCGGAGGCCAGCTGCTTCCACGCCGTGACGATGCCCGACTCAAGGTCGATGATCGCTTCGTAGGACCGTCCCTCGGCACGGTTGACCAGGACCGCGTCAGCCTCGCGCACAGTCGTGGCGCCGCTCCGCAGCAGTTCCTTCTCCGGTTCGCGAAGTTCAACGCTGATGAAGCGGAACGATTCCGCCGCGGCCGGGCCATCCTTCAAGATGGAAGCCGCCCGGGAAATCTCGGCGCGGGACAACGGATCCAGAGGATGCGCTACCCCTACTACAGTTTCGGTTTCAGTGTTGAGAGTCATGCTTTTCTCCTTGGTTCTTTCTTAAGGATGAGGATCGCGAATGGCCTGGTAGGCGAGTTGCCCCGTGATGTGAGTGGTGTTGGCGAGTGCGAGGCAGACCACTCATGTGCTTGAAACTTGCCTAGAGGATGCAGCGCCTGGACTTCCTAGTGGAGCTCTACACTGAACTCCGCTGGCGTGACTCGGGACACGTGTTCCTCGTTGAAGTCAAACTACGTGAAATAAATCATTTAGTCTAGCTTTTTTTATGGATATTCTTGTATTGCTCGACTTATGTCGCGCTGCCGGTGTTTAGCGAGCCAGCAGCCAATCGGATGCGGCTTTGCGGAAGCGGATGATGCCTTTGTATTCGGCCATGTCGTCGGGCAGTTCGGCCAGCACATGGCCCATCTTTTCCCGCCATGCAGGTACCCGGGCAATGTCGGTGAGGGGCAGGAGGTGGGTCCGGACCAGGAACAGCAGGGCACCGGAGTGTGGGAGGCGGATCAGGTGCTGCACTTCCACCCGCAGGTGGAGCTTCTCCGGCATGGCAGGGTCGTCGGCTATGGTGCTCCGGTCCGGGCCCCATTCAGGGTAGGTTTCCGTGGATGTGTCCATACGCCGGCCTATGGTCATCGTCCAGTTGGTCCGCCGAAATTGTTCCCCGGGCTGCAGGCGCAGCAGGAACTGCTCAGCCCGGCTGATGATGCGTTCTTCCTTCACCCGCGGGACGGGATGATGGATTTCCATGAAGTTCATGCCGACATCGAAACCGAATGACCAGTCGGCGGCGAAGGTAACGAGACCGGCATCCAGCCACAACGTATCTTCACGAACGTCAAGAAGAATTATGTCGTCCTGGACCTGGCTGCCGAGGAACCGCAGTGGCCCCTCAGGCAGTGAACTGTCGTCGCCGACGACGAATTCCACCTCGAGATTCTGCAGACCGTTACGCCAACGGCAGATACTTCCTTCCCGGTGGAAAGACATCGTATCCGGGTAATCTTCCGCCATGGAGGAGAGCAAGGTGGTGAGGGCGTCCCACACTGCCGGTCGCATGTGGGGGAGGACATTCACGCGGGAAGGGTCGCGGTTCAGCACGTTGGCGCGCTCGGCCAGTTCCTCGAGGTAGTGTTCGTCGATGTCCACCAGGTTGGCTCCCCAGGCGCCGGCTTCTGTCGGTGCCGTCTTGGTGGCCGGCTCGACGTTGGCGCTATAGCGGTAGGTGTCAGAGGCAAAAGGAAAGGGAAAGCGCCTGATCCGTTCCGGAAGAAGGGCGGCGTCAGGGTCAATTTCGATGATCGTGCTACTCAAAGGTCCAACTCCAATTCTGGGTCGTTGCTACGCGAAACGCAGCACATCATTGTGGTGTTCGCGGCTTTTTCCTGGTCGGATAAGTAAAGATCCCGGTGCTGAGGTGCGCCGCGAAGTACCGGCAGGACGCATTCGCCGCAGATGCCTTTGCGGCACATATTGGGGATGTTCTTCCCTGCAGTTCCGAGTGTCTCCAGCAACGAAACGCCGGCCGGAACTTCCAAACGAACGCCACTGCGTGCCAGATGCACCGTAAAAGGTTCGCCCTCGTCCAGTTCTGCCGCGCCAAAGGCTTCGGAATGGAGCCGGGCCGATGACCAGCCATGGCTCCGTGCCTCGTTCAGGACCGCATCCATGAAGGCGACCGGGCCGCAGACGTAGAGGTGGGTTCCGAGGGGCTGCGTTGTGAGCGCTTCCGCCAGAACATTTTGGAAACTGTCCCGGTCAATGCACTCGATCAAAGCGGTCAACCCCGGGCCCAACAGTTCCCGCGCTTCCGCCACATGGGCTCCCGCGCCCGGCCTGTGCACGTAAATAATGGATGCTGTGGTGCCCCGTTCGGTCGCGGCCCGGGCATGCGAAAGAATCGGCGTGATTCCGATTCCTGCCGCAACAAGCAGATGATGCGTCGCTGTTAATGCGGGGGCGAAGGCACTTCGGGGGCGCGAAACATGAACACGGTCACCGACGCAGAGCCGGTGCATGGCCATGGAGCCGCCCGCGCCTTCTTCGACCCGCAGAACAGAGATGTTGTATTCGGACGGTGCGTTGCCTGAACCTGTGAGCGAGTATGCATTGACGCCGCTCCCGTATTGGACAACCAGGTGGCTCCCCGGGACATAGGAGGGCAACCTTCCACCTTCTTGAGCAGCCAACGTGATGCTGATAATCGATTCCGTCTGAAGACTGACGTTTGTCACCTCCAGATGGAGACCTCCTTCCACCGCCGGGTGGACACTGGTCTGGAGCGCCGCCACTGTCATGATGCCTCCTCGGCATGGGCTGAGTAGCCCAGGTATGCGCCTCTTCGTCGGGAAAAGTGATCTGCGATGGTCAAGGTGGTGGCGCATCCTTGACACTTCACCTCGGGGCCGGCTGCCCCATCAATGGTGGTGGTAAGGCAATGCGGGCAATAAACAACCCGGGGTCCGGTTTCCTGGGACAGGAGTGTTACCTCCTCGCCCAGAAGTCCGCAGTCCGCGGCGGCTGCGGCGGCTGCACGGATATCTGGCGCGGGGCCTGCGAGTACAAGACGGGCGCCTACACGGGAACTTCTGAACACAGCCTTGAGTTCCGAGAGGGTGTCGGCGGTTGCCGCTTCGAAATGGAGATTGTACCGGGGCTGGCCATCGGTGTCTGGAACTGCGGTGTCACCCGTGGATCCGAAAGATACACAGATGACACCGCGGAAACCAGGTTCCAGGCCGTTGCCGGCTGCTGGCGGCATGGACGCGGAACGCATGGTCGGTCCTTAGGGAGCGAAGGTGCGGTCGCCGGCGAAGAACCCCAGGCCATACTCAGGGGTCTCGAACTTGACGGTGGTGCCCTTGGGGAAGAACAGCACATCGCGTTCCTTCGCGTGCGTGACTTCTCCTGTGGTCTGGTCCGTGAGGATGAATTCACCCTTGATGACGACCTTCATTTCGTCGTAGGTGTACGTGTACACCAACGGCTCCGAAGCCTTCAGCTCGAAGAAGCCGGCACACATGACCGACCCCTCGGGGTTGTGGAGGGAGTCGCCGATCGCAGCGACCGTCCCGGGCTCGTTCATCGGCGGCAGTCCGATAAAGCCGTTTTCTACTTTGTGGATGGAACCGGCCTTGCTGAGTGTTCCTACGAGTGTGGTTTCCATGGTCTCTCCTATGAATAGTGTTGTGACAGATTGTCAGGACCGTTGATCTTTTGGTGCGTTGCGACGGGGCTGACTATCAACCCTCGCCGCCTGAGGCTCGGGGAGGAACGCGTTCTGTACGCCGGCCGGGCTCTGCTCCGAGTTGTTCTGGTGTGATATGAGTCACGCTCTCGTCCCATCTGCAAAGCTACGGGACTTAATTCATCTAGTCCAGCCCTTTTTAGATAATTACGGCCTGGGATTTAGTTTTTATTTTCCTCGAGCACTCTTGCCAGGCAGGGAACCGCCGTGAAATAAGCGCAGAGTCCAATCCAGTCGGTGGCCTGGGCTGCCAACAATGCGAAGTCCGCGACAACCCGCGGTGAGTCAGGAGCGGTGCAGGCGGTCCTTTCCCGCCTGCCAATCCCCAGCTGCCGGCTCCGTCATCTGGGATTTGGTACCCTTTCAAGATCTCCGGCGTCGTGGTCTGAAGAGTGGGCTGTGGCTGCTTTGGCGTTTGCGCGCCTTGTTTCGTGCTGGGAGTAGAACCAGATGGGTATGTAGAGCGACAGGACGATGAAGCCAACCCAGGTTGAGGCCCAGCCGATTTCGAGGCTGTTCAGGTAGACCACGCCGATCAGAAACAGCGGCAGATTGATCAGGCCAAAGATTATGGCGACATTTTTCCAGCCCTTGGGTGCTTTGAAGGGCCGTTCCAGGTCAGCGAAGGCCGGGTGCCTTTTAGCTTTGACATAGGCGAACAGGCTGATGCCGTTGGCACAGGTGTAACCAATCGCGGAGGCGGCAAGAATTGCCGCGGGGGTTCCCATGGAAATCAGCACCAGGTTGAAGGCTCCGATGACCAGCATGGCAACAAACGGGGTTCCGTGGCGGTTCGTTTTGCCGAAGACCTTGGGAAGGTTGCCTTCCGTCGACATGGAGTGCATGGCGCGGGACGAACCCAGGTAAGCCGTCTGGATGATCAGGATCATGGCGGCGATCAACATGATGATGGTGATCATGGTACCGGCTTCGCCAAAGACAGCCTGGGCGACCGGGATCAGGGGCGACACAGGTTCGGCCAGAACACCGTCAACGCCAAGCACACCGATCACGGCAGATTGCACGAGGACGAACGAGAAGAAGCAGATGATGCCGCAGGCGAACAGCGCTTTGGGGACGTCCTTGGACGGGTTTTTGTATTCAGGGCCGTAGATGGCTGCCGTTTCCCAGGCACAGGCACTCCACTGTGCGATCGCAAAGATGCCAAAGAGAATCAGGATATGGTGCATATCCCAGGCCCAGTCAGCCGGCAACCAGCTGCCGGTGATATTGGACAGCTCAACTTTTCCGGTAGCAAAAGGCGCCACGGCCAGGATAACCAGCGGTATCAAAGCAACAGCGGCCAGTATGTAACCCAGGATGGCGCCGTCCTTGAGGCCGAACCAGTTAACCACGATCAATCCGGTGAAAATGACCAGACCCGAGATCAACGCGAGCTGATACTCGGTAAACATCTCGCCCAGCACCGGAAACAACCCGTGCAGGTATCCGCCGACCAGGATGGAAAAGATCGCCAGTACCGGGTTCCAAGCAAACCAGTAGCTCCAGGCGCTGAAGCCGCCGATCAGCTTGCCCTTGTCGTACTTGCCCTTGTAGTTTTCGGTGCGAAATATATGCTGCGCAAACCCAGGCAGACCAGAGGCCTTGGGAAAGGTGGTGGCCATTTCGGCGTACGCAGTGCTCTGCATGAAACCCTGAAGGACCGACAATCCCCAGACAGGAATTGCTGCGGCCGCCATCCACAGCGGGAGATAGCCCAAAGAGGGCAGAACCAGCAAGGGCACCCCCAACGCAATGGCCAAACCCTGCTTCCAATCGATCGACCTTTCGAGGTGATCGGTGCCGTCTAAACGATTTTCACTCATAAAATCTCCCTAAAACTACTCAAGTCGTCTCTGACTTCTTCGTTATGGAACTCGGTTTTGGATCTTCCAGTGGCAGTTAAAAACCGCATCTGACGCGGTATCTAGTACCGCGGCGTCAGTCAGCAGCGCGACCTTGCCACTGCGTGAATGTCCGGACGGCGGACTGGCAAGCAGAACGAGGCAGGCGCCGATTCGCGGAGGAGTAAAGCCAAACCTGCTATGCCGACAGTGCGCCAAGGGGTCGCTCGCAAAGACACCTTTAAGGGTTGAACTCTCGTGACGCAGACGAGGGTGTTGTCCGAGCCGGGGGATGTTCTTCCTCTGGTGCCGAAGGACTGGTCACTGTTCCGCGGTACCGCATGTGAAGCAGGTCACTCACAGAGGTTACATCTTAAAAGCTCTATTGCGATAGCTTTTATTCGCCAAAAATTTAGTGCTCGTTGCCGCCAACCTTGCTGGGGGCTTGGGGGAGCTCCCGGACTAGGCCGTGTAAATCAGGAAAAGCCCCAGGTGGGGGACGTCCAAGGCCACCCTCTCCTGGTTGGGGTAGCCGGACTTAATACGCTCACCAACGAGGTATAATCCGGAGTTGCCTAGAATGACGCGGTCACTGGCGTTGACGAGGGCCGCATCTCCGGGAATGGCGCGCAGGGTGGGCATGATGAGGGGTTCCAGGTCCTTGATCCGGATGTCGCAAGCAGCTACGCCAGTGAAACGCCCATGGACGGAAAGCGGAGCCGCAATTGTGAGGATGTATTCCTCGAAGCCGAGGAAGTCCACATAGGGCCCCCAAAGGCTCTGCTTACCAGTGGAAGCGGCGGTGGAGAAGAACGGCAGCTTCTCATAGTCGTAATAGCGGTTGCTGCCTGGAGTCATGTCGAGGTCGAGCTTGCCGATGGTGCCGTATTCCTTGCGGGCCCACCAGTCCAAAGCCGGCACGCCCTCCTCGATGGTGTCCACGGCGAAGAAGGTCCCGGCCCCGGCTGCATAACTGTTCTTCGTCAGGAACTCCCGAGGATATTCGTCCAATCCCTTTAGGGCAGCCCTGTCGGCCTTGGACTTGCCGGCCAGATTTCGTTCAAGGAGGAAGGAAACGTCGCTGGAGAGTTTGTTGACCTCCGTGCAGACGCCGCTCAGCCAGGAAGATAGGGCAGAGGCAGCATGTACGACTTCAGCGGTGGGCTTCATTGACCATCCTGGTTTGATTGGGCGTAGCCGAGGGTCAGTTTCTTGTCGATCAGGTGGAAAATGTTCCGCCTGATGTGCTCCAGGACGAGGTTCTGGGCTTTCTCGGGCTGGTCCCGGGCGACTGCCCGGACCAGTTCCAAGTGTTCAGCGGTTGCCTGCTCGGGGTCAAATGCCACCGTGAGGGGAGTCCAAAGCTGCTGAACTGTTTCTTCCTGAAGCCGGATCTCGGCATTAGCAAGCCTTGGTGACTGGGCGGCTATCGCCATCTCGATGTGGAAGCGGCTGTCGGCAGGTGCACGCAGTTCGGGGGTATCGGCCAGTACCAATGCCCGGGCAAGTTCCTGCAGCCGCTCGCAGTCGTGTGCTTCGGCACGCTCACAGGCCAGGCGGACGGTGGTGGATGCGATAGCGGAATGTTCGTCTCCGATATCACGGATTTCGGAAATGGACGTCGAGAGGAACCAGTCCCGGATAGCGTCAGTCTGGGTACGAGGCTGGCTGACAACGAAAGTTCCCCCGCTGCGGCCCCTGCGGGTCTCGACAACGCCACTCTCGCGCAGTTCCCCTAACGCTTCGCGAAGAGTAGCCCCGCCAACCCCAAACATTTCCGAGAGCGCAGCTTCCGGGGGCAAGCGTTCACCTACTTTGAGCAGCCCGAGCCCGATGGCCTTGGTAATCCTGTCCACGATCGCATCGGCCCTCTCGATTTCCGGCAGGGACCGATATATCTGGGACTGGAATGAGGACGGCGAGGCCAAAAGTCTGCGCTCCGGGAAATGGGCTACGGGGTGGTCACTAACAAGCAAGTCCGGACAGCACCGACAGGACTCAGCTCGTTGTACAGAGTCTATGCAATAAATCCAACAAAACTGCGGCTTTCCGGCACTACTCACCGGGCTCCGCGCCAGCACCAATCCTAAAGTGTAGTTAGAACCGTCAGAAAACAGTGTTACCCCTGCCCGTTCGCTTCGGGAGTATGGATATCAACCAGAAAGCGTCGTTCGGCTGCTACCGGCCAACGACCGAATAGAAGGGGAAAACATCGTGACTACGACAGCAAGTGCAGTTCGTACCGGGTACAGCAGCACAGATGACATTGTCCGGAATCTCTCTCTTGTCAGGGACGAGATCGCGGACACAGCGGCCAAGATCGACGAGCAGCAGATTGCGGACCTGGCCCGCCACCTTACCCAACCAGGCCGCGTGTTCGTCGCAGGAGCCGGCCGGAGCGGCCTGGTACTGCGGATGTCCGCCATGAGGCTGATGCACCTGGGCCTGAACGTCCACATCGCCGGTGACACCACCACTCCCGCAATCGCTTCCGGCGACCTGCTCCTGGTGGCCTCGGGATCGGGAACGACCTCGGGGGTAGTCAAGTCAGCCGAAACAGCGGCTAAGGCGGGTGCACGGGTTGCCGCGTTCACCACGAACGCGAGTTCACCGCTTGCCGGCCTCGCCGACGCGCTGGTAATCATTCCCGCGGCCCAGAAGACCGACCACGGCTCCAGCGTTTCCCGCCAGTACTCGGGGTCACTTTTCGAGCAGGTACTTTTCCTCGCCACGGAAGCCCTCTTCCAGTCGCTGTGGGACAACACGGATGTACCTGCCGAAGAGCTCTGGCTCAGGCACGCAAACCTCGAATAACCGGGGCCCAAATTTCACCCACCGCAGTATCCACTCAATTTTCAACACCCACCGCAGTTCCCAACAGAAGGAAAACAACACCATGAAACTCCAAGTTGCTATGGACGTCCTGACCACTGAAGCCGCCCTCGAACTCGCCGGCCAGGTTGCCGAATTCGTTGACATCATCGAACTCGGCACCCCCTTGATCAAGGCTGCCGGCCTCTCCGCCGTCACCGCCGTCAAGAACGCCCACCCGGACAAGATCGTCTTCGCTGACATGAAGACCATGGACGCCGGAGAACTCGAAGCCGACATCGCTTTCAAGGCCGGTGCCGACCTGGTCACCGTGCTCGGCACCGCCGACGACTCCACCATCGCCGGCGCCGTCAAGGCTGCCAAGGCCCACAACAAGGGCATCGTCGTTGACCTCATCGGCGTGGCAGACAAGGTCACCCGCGCCAAGGAAGCCCGCGCCCTGGGTGCCAAGTTCGTAGAGATGCACGCCGGTCTCGACGAGCAGGCCCTGCCCGGCTTCGACCTGACCGGGCTGCTCCGCGCCGGAGCAGAAGCGCGCGTTCCGTTCTCCGTCGCAGGCGGCGTGAAGCTCGCCACCATCGAAGCAGTCCAGAAGGCCGGCGCTGACGTAGCCGTCGTCGGAGGCGGCATCTACAGCGCGGCCGACCCGGCACTGGCAGCCAAGCAGCTCCGCGCTGCCATCGTCTAACCATCCGAATGACGGCGGCGTCCCCGAGCCCGTAAAGCTGCGGGACGCCACCTCCGGGCTGCAGGACCCTGTGACTTCTGGGGGCCTGCGGCCGCGGAAAATCTTACCTGTACTGCCCGCGGAGACATGTCACCGCGGGCAGTACCGTTCAGTGCTGAATCCGATTCCAGGAACACAACACCCCCATGACGTGGGGTTGGCGCATGGGCGCACTTAAACCCATGGGAAGGAACATCATGCGTAGTCAGGCCGCACACAATTTAGAAGTAGTTGTTACCGAGCCAAGCCGTCTTTACGAGTTGCTCGACGATGCCGAGGCCACCCTCCGGCAGGTAGCCAGGCCCCACTGCTATGCCGGCATTCTGGTCACCCGCCATACTCCCAGCCGTTACACCCTCGCCCTCAGCGACACCGTTCCCTACGGTGAGACCCGCGAGCAGATCCTCTCCTAACCGCCGGTCCGCGGCCGCACTACCCTGTCGAAAGTTAGAAGCCACCATGTCACTCACCTACGTTGATTCAAGTGCGAGGCCCGGACGCAAGCCCGGGGTCAATCCGCTCCGGGATCCGCGGGACCGTCGGTTGTCCCGGATCGCCGGTCCGTCCTCGTTGGTGCTCTTTGGGGTGACGGGGGATCTTGCCCGGAAGAAGCTCATGCCGGCCGTGTATGACCTCGCGAACCGGGGGTTGTTGCCGCCGAGTTTCGCGCTGGTGGGTTTCGGCCGCCGTCCGTGGGAGCACGAGGAGTTCGCCGCCGAGGTGAAGGCCTCGGTGAAGGCGTTCGCGCGGACGCCGTTTGATGAGGCGGTGTGGAACCAGCTCGCTGAGGGTATCCGCTTTGTCCAGGGCGAGTTCGGCGACGATGACTCCTTTGAACGGGTGGGGGACACAATCGCTGAGCTCGATGAGCAGCGCGGAACGCGGGGTAACCACGCGTTCTACCTCTCGATCCCGCCCAAGGCGTTCGAGCAGGTCTGCCGCCAGCTCTCCAAGCATGGCCTCGCGCAGGCTGACGGGGACAAGTGGCGGCGGGTGGTGATCGAGAAGCCGTTCGGGCACGACCTGGAGTCGGCCCGGGCGCTGAACGACATTGTCGAGTCGGTGTTCCCGCCGGACGCGGTGTTCCGGATCGACCATTACCTGGGCAAGGAAACGGTCCAGAACATCCTGGCGCTGCGTTTCGCGAACCAGCTGTTCGAACCGCTGTGGAACGCGAACTACGTGGACCACGTCCAGATCACCATGGCCGAGGACATCGGCACGGGCGGCCGCGCCGGGTACTACGACGGTGTGGGCGCTGCCCGGGACGTCATCCAGAACCACCTGCTGCAGCTGCTGGCGCTGACCGCGATGGAGGAGCCCATTTCCTTCAACGCCGATGACCTGCGCGCGGAGAAGGAAAAGGTCCTGGCCGCGGTCAAACTCCCGGAGGACCTGTCCACCCACTCGGCCCGCGGGCAGTTCGCCGGCGGGTGGCAGGGCGGGGAACAGGTCCAGGGCTACCTGGAGGAAGACGGTATCCCCGCCGATTCGACGACGGAAACGTTCGCCGCGATCCGGGTGGACATCCACACCCGCCGCTGGGCCGGGGTGCCGTTCTACCTCCGCGCCGGCAAGCGGCTGGGCCGCCGGGTGACCGAGATCGCGGTGGTGTTCAAACGCGCCCCGAACCTGCTGTTCCGTGACCATGGCGAGGATGACTTCGGGCAGAACGCCGTGGTCATCCGGGTCCAGCCCGATGAGGGCGCGACCATCCGGTTCGGGTCCAAGGTCCCGGGCACGCAGATGGAAGTCCGCGACGTGACCATGGACTTCGGCTACGGGCACTCCTTCACCGAGTCCAGTCCCGAAGCCTACGAGCGGCTCATCCTCGATGTGCTCCTCGGCGAGCCGCCGCTGTTCCCCCGGCACGCCGAAGTGGAACTGTCCTGGAAGATCCTGGACCCCTTTGAAGATTACTGGGCCGGGTTGAAAGAGCAGCCGGAGCCCTACGCTCCTGGCAGCTGGGGCCCTGCCTCGGCGGACGAACTGCTGGCCCGCGACGGACGAACCTGGAGAAGGCCATGATTGTCGATTTGCCGGACACCACCACCTCGAAGATTTCCAAGAAGATCACCTCCCTGCGCGAGCAGGGCGGCGTGATCGCCTTGGGCCGGGTCCTGACCCTCGTGGTGGTCACCCGGTCCGGGCTCGAGGAAGAAGCGATCGAGGCGGCCAACGAGGCCAGCCGCGAACACCCCTGCCGGATCATCGTCCTGGCCGACGCCGGGGCCACCGCCCCGAACCGGCTTGACGCGCAGATCCGGGTGGGCGGTGACGCCGGCGCGTCCGAGGTCATCGTGCTCCGCGGCTACGGCGAGCTCGCCCACGAAAGCGAATCCCTGGTCGCGGCCCTGCTGCTGCCGGACGCCCCGATCGTGGCCTGGTGGCCACACGGGGCGCCGGAGAACGCCTGCGAAACCTCCGTCGGCCGGATCGCGCACCGCCGGATCACCGATTCCGCCAACGAAACCGACCCCCAGCTGGCGCTCGAAAACATCCGCAACACCTACAAAGCCGGCGACACCGACCTCGCCTGGACCCGGCTCACCAACTGGCGGATCCAGCTCGCGGCCGTCCTGGACCAGGTGGACTCCTCCCCCGTCACCGCCGTGGCAGTCGAAGGCGCCTCCGACTCCCCGTCCACCATCCTGCTCGCCGCCTGGCTGACCCTGGCCTTGGACGCGCCCGTGACCATCGTCGCGGATCCCGCGGGCACGGGCATCCGCCGTGTCCGTCTCACCCGCCCCGGCGGCGACGTGCAGCTCTTCCGCCCGGGACTGTCCGTCGCGGAACTCACCCAGCCCGGACAGCCCGCCCAACGCATCTCGCTGCCACGCCGCAGCCTCAAAGACTGCCTCGCCGAAGAACTCCGCCGCCTCGACCCCGACGAAGTCTTCGGCGATACGGTTCGTAGTCTTGGTACTCCCAGAGTGCACCAGGGAACCCACGTGACGTTCACTTGCAGCGGGGAACCAGAACGCAACGAAGACGCTTTGACACTGATCACCGTCTAGAGAAAGAGGACCTGGAACCCCCACGCGTCAGTTAGATTGGCACCTGGCGCCGATTCACCGGATCCGGCCGGATCCAGGAAAGGAACACAAGAATAATGGTCCACAAAGTACAGGCCGTCATCGCCAGGGAGAAGAATGCCCCGGTTTCGCTGGAGACTATTCTGGTCCCGGATCCAGGTCCGGGGGAGGCCCTGGTGGACATTCTCACCTGCGGCGTCTGCCACACGGACCTGCACTACAAGCAGGGCGGAATTGGCGACGAGTTCCCTTATCTGCTGGGCCATGAGGCCACGGGTATAGTCAGCGCGGTGGGTCCCGACGTCACCAGCGTCGTCCCGGGTGACCGGGTGATCCTGAACTGGCGCGCTGTCTGTGGGGAATGCCGCGCCTGTGCCAAGGGACAGCCGCAATACTGCTTTAACACGCACAACGCGACGCAGAAGATGACCCTCGAGGACGGTACGGAACTCTCTCCCGCGCTGGGTATTGGCGCCTTCGCGGAGAAGACACTCGTTGCCGCCGGACAGTGCACCAAAATTGACGACGACGCGGATCCCGCCGCCGTCGGGCTGCTCGGCTGCGGTGTGATGGCCGGCATCGGTGCCGCCATCAACACGGGCGAGGTCAAGCGCGGCGAATCCGTGGCCGTGATCGGCTGCGGCGGCGTGGGTATCGCCGCGATCGCCGGCGCCAAGCTGGCCGGCGCCACCACCATCATCGCGGTGGACATCGACGCCAACAAGGTGGAGATGGCCAAGTCCCTTGGGGCCACGCACGGCGTGGACTCCGGCAAGGAAGATCCCATCGAGGCCATCCGGGCCCTCACCGGAGGTAACGGAGCGGACGTGGTGATAGACGCCGTCGGACGCCCCGAAACCTACAGACAGGCGTTCTACGCCCGTGACCTTGCCGGCCGCGTGGTGCTGGTGGGCGTCCCGACGCCGGACATGAAGCTTGAACTGCCCCTGCTGGATGTCTTTGGCCGGGGCGGGTCGCTGAAGTCCTCCTGGTACGGCGACTGCCTGCCCTCCCGTGATTTCCCCATGCTCGTGGCGCATTACAAGCAGGGCAACCTTGACCTGGATGCCTTCGTCACCGAGCGGATCACCATCGATCAGGTGGAGGAAGCCTTCGCCAGGATGCACGATGGCAAGGTCCTGCGCTCGGTTGTTGAAGTACAGACCCTGAAGGAGTTCTCATGACAGTCACCATCGAAAACCTGGTCACCTCGGGCACTTTTTCGCTCGACGGCGGCAGCTGGGACGTGGACAACAACGTCTGGATCGTGGGTAACGGGGATGAGTGCGTGATCATCGATTCCCCGCACGATGCGGCAGCGATCATCAACCAGGTCCGTGGCCGGAAGGTCCTGGCCATCCTGCTGACCCACGCGCACAATGACCACATCGGCGCGGCGCGGGAGGTCGCGGCCGCCGTGGGCGCCCCGATCATCCTGAACCCGGAGGACCTGGTCCTCTGGAAGCAGGTCTACCCGGATACGGACCCGGACCGGTACCACGGCGACGGTGACGTGTTTGAGGTGGGCGGCACCGCGCTGCTGGCCATCCACACCCCGGGCCATTCCCCGGGCTCCACCTGCTTCTACCTCGAACGTGAGGGAACGGTCTTCACCGGCGACACCCTCTTTAACGGTGGACCGGGAGCGACGGGACGCTCCTACAGTGACTACCCCACCATCCTGACGTCCATCAGGGAACGGCTGCTTACCCTCCCGCCGGAGACCGTGGTCCGCACCGGCCACGGCGATAACACCAGTATCGGGGACGAGCGCAACACCCTGACCAGAATCCCCCATTAGCGGTCCATCGTCGTGTCGAAGGTGCTCGGGCGAATCCGGCGCGCCTTCCACTGTGAGGGTGGGCAGAGAGCATTCGTTGATCCGGATTAGCCGGCAGGCTGATTTTTTCGACTGCCCCGGCTGTCCGCTGCCCGAATCGGACAAGAAGCGTACTCGGGACCGAGTTCCGCGATTTGGCGGGGGCCACGTTACTGGGTTAGGGTCAATGCCGTTTACTTAGCACGCGTGTGTTAATCTTTCGGCGTGGCGCGTGGTGGATGGGTAACACCCGAAGGTCCTGAGCGGTTGAGCGATCATGTCTCGATCGGCGTTTTGACGCGGGTGTTTCCGCCGGATGTGGTGGATCGGGTGATCGCACGGACTGGTTCCGGTGAGCAGCGCAGCCGCTTGCTGCCCTCGCGCTTGATGGTTTATTACGTGATGGCGTTGGCGTTGTTTTCTGCAGGTTCGTATGAGGAAGTGATGCGGTCCCTGCTGTCCGGGATGGAATGGATCACGGGCCGGTTCCGCCCCTGGCAGATGCCGACGAAGGCCGCGATTTTCAAGGCCCGGACCAGGCTCGGTTCGGCCGTGATGGCCGAGTTGTTCGCCGAGACCGCCAAGCCTTTGTCGGGACCGGGCGGCCCTGGCTTCTACAAAGGGTGGCGCCTGGTGTCCGTGGACGGAACCTGCCTGGACCTAGCCGACACGCCCGCGAACGAGCGCGCGTACGGCCGGCCCGGAACGGCCACGGACCTCAAGAGCGCCTACCCGCAGGCGAGGGTCCTCGGTCTGGTCGAATGCGGCACACACGCGGTGATCGGCGCCGTGGTCTCCGGTTCCTCCACGTCCGAGCACGACCTGTATCCGGGCCTGCTCCACAGGCTGGAGAAGGACATGCTGGCCATGGCCGGCCGCGGGTTCTTCTCGTACACGGCCTGGAAGGACAGTGCCGGAACCGGCGCCGCCCTGTTGTGGCGGGTCAAGGCCAATGCCGTGCTCCCCGTGCTTGAGGAACTCGGCGACGGTTCCTTCCTTTCTGCGGTCTACTCGGCCCCGAAGGCCCGGCGGAACAACACGGACCCGATCCGGGTCCGCGTCATCGAATACACGGTCACGACCGGCGAGACCACCAGCGGCCGCTGAAACGAATACCAAAAAATCCTAAGTAAACGGCTTTGGGGTTAGGGCTGTCGATTTGCAGGTGTAGGGAATGCCGGATTCCTTCCGTTTCGACTGCTACTCAGAACAGCAAAGGTGCCAGTCGCGACGTCAGTTCGCGGGCCGCTTCCGAGTGTTCGCGGATTATGGCAAACCGTTCTGCAGGACTGGAGAGGCAAAGGGCTGCTCCGACCGGTCCGTTGGGCAGTCTTATTGGAAGTGCCAGGCTGGCGGATCCTTGTTCTAATTCGTTAATTTCCCAGGCCTCGTCCTTGATCCTTATTTCCGCGAGCTGTTCTTCCAGTTGACCCCTGTCCGTGATGGTGTGCTGTGTCAGTTGCTTCAACGGCTCTTTCGGGAATGGGGGCGCCGAATCGGCAAGTTCAGCAAGCATCAGTTTCCCTGCGGCAGAGCTGTGTGGATACCGAAGCATTTCGAATACTGAGTGGAGCGGATAATCGGGATCTTCATCTGCGATTCTGAGAGAAGCGTTCCGGAACATGATTAGGTGCACTGCGAAACGGTTTCCACTTCGGAATTTCCTTATGACGGTTCGGGCCGCGGTGGGAACGGTGGGGGGAGTCGCAGCCGTAACCAGGCCCGAGATGGCGTGTCCGAGCGCGAATCCGTGGAGGTCAGATGTGCGGACCAAATATTCGTCCGCGACGAGCGAATTCAGTACCCGGTAGGCGGTCGCCTGGGGCATACGCAAGGCGTTCGTGATCTCTTTCGCCGTAGTCCCCGTTCCGAGCCGCGCCACGATCTCTAGGATCCGGATCGAGCTCGACGCCGCATTGGAATGCGTTGCCCTGTAGTTCATTGGTCGGGCCTGCCATGAAACAGGTCTAATTCCCGTGTCTCGTCGTAGATGCCCACGGACGCCAGACGCTCCGGTATCCGGAAGTGAAGGAACGTGGCGTAAATGACGCTGGCGAGGACGACACCACCGTAGATAACAGCCTGCTGGTTGCCTGTGCGAACTGATGCCGCCGCAGCCGTCCAGAGCACGGCCCCCAAGGTTAGGGAGGATGCCGCTCCCAATATCCAGCTGCCGTGAGTGTTTTCTCCTATTCGGCGAAGGAAGAAGGGTAGGGACGCGCTGGCAAGAATATAGGACCCCAGGTATCCGTAGGCGCCCAGGGTGAAGAGGTCCACTAGGCCCCGCTCAGGACTGGCGCCAGAGATGATGATCGCGATTGGAACCATGGCAATTACCGGCATTATGCACATGATTGCCGCCGAGGGAGTTCGAAAGGCGGGATGCGTGCGGCCGAATATTCGCGGCGCAACGCCTTCTCTTCCCATACAGAAAAATATCCGAGCAAGGGCATTCGCCGATGCGATCGTGCACGCAAACCAGGATGCCGCGATTCCCAAGTCAAGGACTGCGGCGAACACGGGGGAAGTCTGGGAAAACAGGTCAGACAACGGGGTGGAGCTGGCTACGATGTTTGGCGGCGCCCCTTTGAGGGCCACTTCCTGGGAGGTCACGGCAAGAAGATAAAGCACGCCCGCCAGGATGGGGGTCCACGTGATGGCCCTCGGGACGCTGACGAAAGGCCTCTGCGCCTCGCCTCCGAGTGTGGTCGGGCTTTCGAAGCCAACAAAGGCACTTACAGCCACGACGATTCCAATTGGTAACAAGTCTAAATTCCCTGTCCAAACAAACAAGCTCTCGACGCGAACCTTCGGTGCGTGAAAGACGAAGTAAGCAATCATGAGAACGGCGAGGACTCCAATGGAAATGGACTCCATCAACAACGTGGACCACGCCGATATCTGGATTCCCCTAACCATGAGGAAACAGGCGGCGGACGCTGTGGCAAGAATAACGAGCACAGTGACGACTCTGGAGTCTGCGGGGGTTACCCCAAGGTTGATGAACAGCTGAACGACATATGTGCCAACAACCAGTAGACCGGCCATGGCGACGACGGCGTAACCGAACATGGCGGACCAGCCCGCGGTAATTGCTGTCCGCTGGCCAAGTCCTTTCGCCGTGTAGCTGTAGAGGCCGCTGACTGCAGCCATGCGCTTTGCCATCGGTTTCAGACAGAAGGAAACCAGAACCATGACAGCCATGGCTATACCGAATGTCAACACAAGGTTAGGTCCACTGGTTCCAAAGACAAGACCAGGAAAGACAAGAGCCGGAATGACAGACATGGCACCCGCAGGCGCCACGGCGGCTATCGCCTGTGCAAAAACCGGCAAGAAGGATAGTTTCCGGCGGTTGAGACCCTCCACTGGAGAACGGGGATTGATGAACCGATCAGCACGGGCAGACACCAAGCGCTACCTTTCCCTCACGCTCGGCCTGCTTGCTGGAGACGCAAGTCACAAGCCTGAGGTGCCAAACATTAGCACCGCGGCCACGGCGAGGATGCTCGCGGGCGTGGTTCGAAATGTTTCCAACATGTTAACTGAAGTGGGAAAAGGTGGCTCTGAAGTTCTCACGCGAATAGCTATAAACGTCTGGCCTAGATGAATTCTGTGGCGTAATTTTTTCTACACGGACGGAATGTGCGTGATCGGCGTCACGCCAGGGGAGTTCAGAGAAGAGCTCCACTGGGCCCTTAGGAACTTAAGGATGCCGGTTCGTTCGCCGGTACCGGGACGTTGCGGGTCAGGTGCCGCTAGTCCTGTCCGGGCGTCCTCAGAGGCAGATTTCCAGCACATTCATTGGCTGCCAAGTATTCGCCAAACCCGATCTGTTGCGGGCACTTCGACACTCAGGCCATTCGCGATCCTCATCCTTAAGAAAGAACCAAGGAGAAAAGCATGACTCTCAACACTGAAACCGAAACTGTAGTAGGGGTAGCGCATCCTCTGGATCCGTTGTCCCGCGCCGAGATTTCCCGGGCGGCTTCCATCTTGAAGGATGGCCCGGCCGCGGCGGAATCGTTCCGCTTCATCAGCGTTGAACTTCGCGAACCGGAGAAGGAACTGCTGCGGAGCGGCGCCACGACTGTGCGCGAGGCTGACGCGGTCCTGGTCAACCGTGCCGAGGGACGGTCCTACGAAGCGATCATCGACCTTGAGTCGGGCATCGTCACGGCGTGGAAGCAGCTGGCCTCCGGCGTTCAGCCGCCCTTCATGCTGGACGAGTTTGCAGAGGGTGAAGAGAGCTGCCGCAAAAACCTTGAAGTCCGGGCGGCCCTGGCCAAGCGGGGCATCACCGACATGGGCCTGGTCTGCTTCGAACCGTGGTCCGTGGGCTACTTCGGTGAAGACAACGAGGGCCGGCGCCTGATGCGCGCCCTCGTCTTCGTCCGCGAGGAAGCCGACGACAGCCCGTACGCACACCCGATTGAGAACTTCATCGTCATCGTTGACCTGAACTCCGGCGAGGTCGTCAAGGTCGAGGACGACCAGGCCATCCCCGTCCCCAGCGCCAGCGGCAACTACCTGCCCAAGTACGTCGGACCGGCCCGCACCGACCTCAAGCCCATCTCCATCACCCAGCCCGAAGGCGCGTCCTTCACGGTCACCGGAAACCACGTCCGGTGGGCCGACTGGTCCTTCCGCGTCGGTTTCACCCCCCGCGAAGGCCTGGTCCTTCACCAGCTCCGCTTCCAGGACCAGGGCGTGGAGCGTCCGGTGATCAACCGGGCATCACTGTCCGAAATGGTCGTCCCCTATGGTGACACCGCCCCCGTCCAGGCAAAGAAGAACGCCTTCGATTCGGGCGAATACAACATCGGCAACATGGCCAACTCCCTCACCCTCGGCTGCGACTGCCTGGGCGAAATCAAGTACTTCGATGGCATCACCACCGACAGCCACGGCAACCCGTGGACCATCGAGAACGCCATCTGCATGCACGAGGAAGACGACTCCATCCTCTGGAAGCACTTCGACTTCCGCGAGGGCACCGCCGAAACCCGGCGCAGCCGCAAACTCGTGATCTCCTTCATCGCCACCGTCGCGAACTACGAATACGCCTTCTACTGGCACCTCTTCCTCGACGGCAGCATCGAGTTCCTCGTCAAAGCCACCGGCATCCTCTCCACAGCCGGCCAGAAGCCCGGCGAGAAAACCCCGTACGGTCAGACGCTGAACAACGACGGACTCTACGGACCCATCCACCAGCACATGTTCAACGTCCGCATGGACTTCGAAATCGACGGCCCGAAGAACGTCGTCTACGAAGTGGACATGGAAATCCCCGAGCACAACCCCACCCACACCGCGTTCAAGGCCGTGGACCGGCTGCTCGAAACCGAACAGGCAGCAATCCGCAAGGCAGACCACGACAAGCACCGCTTCTGGAAAATCGCCAACCGCGACAGCAGGAACCTCGTGGACGAACCAGTCGCCTACCGCCTCATCCCCACCAACGCCATCACCCTGGCCGCCGGCGACGAGTCCTTCGTCAGCAAACGAGCACAATTCGCCCGCAACAACCTCTGGGTCACCGCTTACGACCGCACCGAACGTTTCGCCGCCGGCGAATTCCCCAACCAGGCCACCGGCGCCGACGACGGCCTGCACATCTGGACCCAAGCAGACCGGAACATCGTCGACCAGGACCTCGTAGTCTGGTACACCTTCGGCATGCACCACGTCGTCCGCCTCGAAGACTGGCCCATCATGCCCCGCCAAAACATCGGCTTCATGCTCGAACCCCACGGCTTCTTCAACCAAAACCCAACCCTCAACCTCCCCAGCTCGGCGGCCTCCTCTGATCACTGCAGCCCAGAAACCTCAAACCACTGCAGCTCCGGACACGAATCATGAGCACGCAAAGTCCCCGCGCGGACGCTCCAGCCAAGCACGGCTCCCAACCAGGCAAGCTTAAAGCCAACAGCCTAGGGTTGTGGGATGTTGTTTTCATGGCTGTGGCGACGTCCGCACCGATTACGGTGATGAGCGGAAATGTACCGTTTGCGGTTGGCTACGGTGTCGGAACCGGAACCCCGGCGACATATATCTGGGCGACGGTTATCCTGACGGTCTTTGCGGTCGCATATGTCTCCATGGCCCGCTACGTGACCTCAACAGCGGCCTTCTACGGATTCATTTCCCGCGGTTTGGGACGCGTGCTTGGCCTCGGGACTGGCTTCATGGTCACCTTCAGCTACATCGTCTTTGAAGCCAGCATCATCGGTATCTTCTCCTACTTCGGCCATCTAGCCTTTCAGGACCAGCTCGGGCTGGATGTTCACTGGGTCGTTTTCGCCGTGGTCGGCCTCCTCCTCATCGGGTTTCTGACCTACTTCGAGATCAGCCTCGCAGCAAAAATCCTTACATTGCTGCTGGCCACTGAGATCGGGATTCTGGCAATAATGGCCTTCGGCGTGCTCCTCCAGGGCGGGGGCCCCGACGGGCTGATGCCTGAGACGCTGAATCCAATTAATGTATTCCTGCCAAACGGTCTGCAGGTCGCCGCGCCGGGTCTCGCGATGTTCATCGCGTTCTGGTCCTGGACGGGATTCGAGTCGACGGTCATGTATGGGGAGGAATCGAAGAACCCGAAGAAGATTGTCCCCATCGCCACGTTGATCGCAGTCACGGGCGTCGGTATCTTCTATACGTTTGTCTCCTGGATGTCCGTCGCAGGGAACGGCGCCGAACAAGCCATCGCTTTGGCGCAAAGCGCCAATCCGCTCGACATGTTCTTTCACCCCACGGACGTCTTTGTCGGGCACGGGTGGGTTTTGGTCATGGAATGGCTGATGATGACCGGATCCTTCGCTTGTGCGATGGCCTTCCACAACGCGGCATCAAGGTACATGTACTCACTTGGTCGGGAAGGAATCCTCCCCAGCGTACTTGGCAAAACGCACCTGAAGCATGGGTCCCCGCACATCGCGTCGTTCCTCCAGACAGGCATTGCAATCCTGTGGATTCTCGGGTTCTGGTTCTTCAACAAGGATCCATACCTGGATGTCTTTGTTCTGCTGGCGGTGCTCGGGACATTCACGCTACTGATTGTGCAGACCATCACCATGGCCGCTGTATTCAACTACTTCCGGCACCACCACCCGGGAGAAAACGTATGGCGCACCAAGGTGGCACCCGTAGCCGGTGGAGTGGGGATGCTCGGTGTTGTCATCCTGATGTGCATGAATTTGGACACCGCTGCCGGGCCTGCAGCATCGTCTCTGCTCTTCAAGCTCATCCCCTACATCGCCGCGGGGCTGTTCATCGCCGGGGCAGGCTTGGCCCTATACCTGCGGAAGTCCAATCCGCTCAAGTATGAAACCATCGGCTACGTTGTTCTCGCCGAGGACGGTCACGGCCCGGTCCTGGACGAAGAAGATCCAGAGCCGATGCGCCCGATCGATCTCGAACGCATCAGGGAACTCGAGCGGAAGAATCCCCTGGGTGAGCTCGAACTGAGTGATGAAGATGAACTAGAGCTGGAGAGGGAACAGTCCTAAACAGGCGGTCCCCGGTGCTGTGGAAGCAGCGTCGGGGACCGGTCCCGTTAACTAACTCAAACCAGTAGGGAGAGCGTGATCCGTGTGTTCAATATCGCCATTACCTGGACCCTCAAGGCCTTCGTCTGCTACTTACCGGAAGTTATCAGATCCTGCCGGCGACAAAGTCCAAGCAACGCACGGATAGGGTTAACCAGAGCCTCCACGCCATCATCAACGTCCTGATGGCTGTCATGCTACGGAACCTCGCGCCGTCGTTCATGCTTGCTCAGATTGCCGTCCTCACTGGCACGGCACTGTGGTTTGTCATCCAAGCGGTCGCACGGCCGGAATTCAAAACACTCTGCGAGGGCAGCGACGGCCGACTGAAATGTGCCTACCACAGCATCAACATGGCTGGCGCTGCTCTCATGGTCGCCATGATGGGTCACGTGACCACAACGAGCCATGAAATGCCGGCCGGCGGAACGTCAACGCCTCACGCCCACCACGCGATGACAGCCGAAACCTAAAGCCCTCCGGCCGAACCATTTGATCACTCACCCGACCTAGCGCTCCTCCTGACAATAGTCTTCGGAGTTGCTGCGGTGGTATTCGCCGTCCTTCTGCTCCGTTTCCGGGTATCGACAACCACACTCCCCAACAAGGCCATGCCAAAACTGTCTGTCCGCACAGAACACGGGCTCGAAGTAATCGGCGCAGCTGCCATGGCCCTAATGTTTGCCACCATGTCCGCATGATGGTACCCGCGCTTCGCCACAGGGCTCTCGCCTGAACCGTCCTCGGCCGCGCTTACTGCTCCGCCTTCCAGGCCGAGCCCAGCACTTTTCCACTTTGTTTCATCTCGCCGTCGATGGTCCAGATGCGGGAATCCTGAGCTGCCGACTATCGGGCAGCAGCACGGCGATGCCTCGCCAGAGGTAGGCTGCCCATTTCGCGGTCATCCATGGACGCGGCAGATTGTCCCGGTACCGCAGTGTTTCTTACGCCGTCACCGGAGTCCGTGGCTGTGTGCCAGGGCGATGGCCTCGGTGCGTGAGCTGACGTTGAGCTTCCTGAACAGGTTCCGCACATGGAACTTGACCGTGTTCTCGCTGATGCCCAGCGTTGTGGCGATGGTCCGGTTGCGGTGTCCGGCGACAAGGTGCTGGAGTACCTCGAGTTCCCGGGCGGCAAGGTCCCAGCCGGCGGCGTTGCCGGCCGGACGGGTCTGCAGGTCCAGGGGGAGTGTCACGAAGACGTCTGCACCCCAGCCTGGCATGACGTCGATCCGCAACTGTCCGGTGAGCGCCTGGACCCGGCGGTCCAGGCGGGCGATGCTCGGCGCGTCGGCTTTGAGTGCACCCCGGCCGTCGTCGCGGACGTTGATCAGCAGGTTTTCGCCGTCGCAGTCCCACTGCGTCCGTACCCTGCTGACGTCCGGTTGTTCCGTCATGGCCAGCACAAGTCCGCGGACGATGGCCCGTGCCGCGTGGGCAACTTCGCCGGGCAGGGCCCTTCCGTTCAGCGGCGGTTCGATGAATTCGATCTCGATGCCGCTGTAGCGTGTGAGCGGCCGCAGGTCCTCCCGCAAGCGCTCGAAGGCCTTCGCGACCGGCTCCTTCACCAGGTCCGTTGTGCGGTCGCTGTGGGTCCGGAGCCCGATCAACGCCTTGGCGGTGAGGTCGGTGACGGTTGAGCGGGCTGCCGCGTCGTCCAGGGAGGATGAGCGCAGCGCTGCCAGGAGGGTCTCCAGGGTGGTGGAATGCAGATCGGTCAGTTCCGCCGTCACGCGAAGACGTTCAGCGGATGCCGCCCGGGATTCGAGCAGGTACGACGGCGGCGCATCGGCCACCTTCTCGCGGATCCGCCGCGCAGTGAGGCGCCACAGATACGTCACCAGCTCCAGCCCGGCGGTGTGCCCTGCATCGGCAGGGGGATCGGTGAGGACCAGGAGGGCGTTACTGGGAGCGTGCTTGAGGGCGAGCACGGGGCGGGTCCGGCCGGCGAGCTCGGCTTCCCCGAACCAGGGGACCTCATCCTTAAGGGCGGCCCGAAGCGTGTCCAGCTCAGTGATGGAGACGCGGGAAATGATTTCTTCATCGCCCGCCTTTTTCTGTGGCCGCCCCGTGCAGTCTTCGGTGAAGATGACCAGCGCACTGCTTCCCATGAAGCGGAGTGTGGCATCGCGCAACCGCTCCGCTATCTGGGCTAGGGGGGCATCGGCCAAGGCTGCCACGCTCTGCAAAAGCGGCCACGGCAGGTCTGGAAGAGGCGTGGTGGGGTCCTTCAGGGATGCGTCCGGTGCTGCACTCATCCGAACAGCTTACCGGGGCGGAAGCGTCCAACCAACCCAAAAGGGTAGTAAGAACCGTCAGAAAACAGTGTTACCCCTGCCCATTTGGTTCGCAATCATTGATATCAACCAGAAAGTATCCGTCCGGCCGCTCCAGGCCGACCAGATCCAAAAGGACAAACCGTGAACCCGACAACAAATGTGATGCTCTCCGGCACTACAAATTCAGCAACACTTGACTGGACGCCCGCGGACGAGCGCGCCGTTGACACAGCCCGTGTTTTGGCGGCGGACGCTGTGGAGAAGGTCGGCAACGGCCACCCCGGCACGGCCATGAGCCTTGCACCGGCAGCGTACCTCCTCTTCCAGAAGCTGATGCGCCACGACCCCCGTGACCCGGACTGGCTGGGACGTGACCGGTTCATCCTGTCACCCGGCCACTCCTCGCTTACCCTTTACATCCAGTTGTTCCTGTCCGGCTACGGACTGGAAATGGACGACCTTAAAGCGCTGCGCACCTGGGATTCCCTTACGCCGGGCCACCCCGAGTACAAGCACACCGCCGGCGTCGAAATCACCACCGGCCCGCTGGGCCAGGGCCTTGCCTCCTCCGTCGGCTTCGCGTACTCCCAGCGCCGGATGCGCGGCCTGTTCGACGCCGACGCTGCCGAGGGCACTTCCCCGTTCGATCACACCATCTGGGTCATCGCTTCCGACGGCGACATCCAGGAAGGCGTGACCTCGGAGGCTTCCTCCCTGGCCGGGCACCAGGAACTGGGCAACCTCGTGGTGGTTTACGACGAGAACCACATCTCCATCGAGGACGACACCGACATCTCCTTCACTGAGGATGTCCTGAAGCGTTACGAGGCGTACGGCTGGCACACCCAGCGTGTTGACTGGACCGAGACGGGCGAATACGTAGAAGACGTCCAGGAGCTGTACTCGGCCCTGCTCGCTGCGAAGGCCGAGACCTCCAAGCCGTCGATCATCTCGCTTCGCACCATCATCGGATACCCGGCGCCGAAGAAGCAGAACACCGGCAAGATCCACGGTTCAGCCCTCGGTGCCGACGAAGTGGCAGGCCTCAAGCAGGTCCTGGGCTTTGACCCTGCTAAGTCCTTCGAGGTGGACCAGGACGTCCTGGCCCACGCCCGCGCCGTCGTCGACCGCGGTGCTGCCGCCCGCAGTGAGTGGGATTCCTCGTTTGAGGCATGGCAGTCCGGAAACCCTGAGGGCGCTGCCCTGTTGGAGCGGATCGAAGCCAAGAAGCTTCCCGCCGGACTCGATGCAGCCCTGCCGGTCTTCGAAGCCGGCAAGGATGTCTCCACTCGCGCGGCGTCGGGTAAGGTCCTGAATGCGCTGGGCCCGGTCATGCCGGAACTGTGGGGCGGTTCGGCCGACCTCGCGGAGTCCAACAACACCACCATCGAGGGCTCGCCGTCATTCATTCCGGTCTCCCGCTCCACGGATGCCTGGAAGGGCAACCCGTACGGCCGGGTCCTGCACTTCGGCATCCGCGAACACGCCGCAGCGTCGATCGTGAACGGCATTTCGCTGCACGGCCGGACCCGCGCATTCTCCGGCACGTTCCTGATCTTCAGTGACTACCAGCGCCCGGCCATCCGCCTCTCCGCACTCATGGGCGTCCCGTCCATCTACGTATGGTCGCATGACTCCATCGGCCTGGGCGAAGACGGACCCACCCACCAGCCGGTGGAACAGCTCTCCACCCTGCGCGCCATCGTGGGCCTGGACGTTGTCCGTCCGGGTGACGCGAACGAGGTAGGCATCGCGTGGAAGACCATGCTGGAGAACCACGAAAACCCGGCCGGTATCGTCCTGACCCGTCAGAACGTACCCACCTTCGCCCGCGGCAAGGGCGCAGCTGAGGGTGACACCTTTGCTTCCCCGGCGGGTGTGGCCAAGGGCGGCTACGTGCTGGCCGAGGCATCGAGGAACGGCGCTACCGTTCCGGCCGACGTGCTGCTCATCGCTACCGGTTCCGAGGTGCAGTTGGCCGTCCAGGCCCGCGAAACCCTCCAGGCCGAAGGCATCGCCGCCCGCGTCATCTCCATGCCGTGCGTCGAATGGTTCAACAAGCAGGACGCGGCCTACCGCGAGTCCGTGCTTCCCGTCGCCGTCAAGGCCCGCGTCTCCGTGGAGGCCGGCCTGGCCCTGGGCTGGAAGGAGTTCGTTGGCGACGCCGGCCGCTCCATCAGCCTGGAGCACTACGGTGCTTCCGCTGACTACAAGCGCCTGTTCCAGGAGTTCGGTATCACCGCGGAGGCTGTTGCCGCCGCTGCCAAGGATTCCCTCGCCGCGGCCGGCAACTAACCTTTCCACTGCACTGCGGCCGGCGCCGCGGGACGGCCTCATGGGGGGCGTCCCGCGGCACCGCCGCGAACTGTCACCTGTCCGTAATTTTGAAGGAAGAAGCAGAAGCCATGACCAACGCAACCCCCACCGCCCAGCTGTCCAACGCCGGTGTATCCATCTGGCTCGATGACCTCTCGCGCGAGCGTCTCGCCAGCGGCAGCCTGCAAAAGCTCATCGACGAAAAGAACGTGGTGGGCGTGACCACCAACCCGTCCATCTTCCAGGCCGCGATCACCTCCGGCTCGGACTACGACGCAAAGATCGCCGAACTTGCCGCGCAGGGCGCCGGCGTCGAGGAGACCATCTTCGAGATCACCACCACCGATGTCGCTGACGCCTGCGACCTGTTCGCCCCAATCGCCGCCGCCACCAAGGGTGTGGACGGTCGTGTCTCCATTGAGGTTGACCCCCGTCTCGCCTGGGACACCGAGGGCACCATCGCCGAGGCCAAGAACCTCTACAAGAAGGTGGACAAGGACAACGTCCACATCAAGATCCCGGCAACGCTCGAAGGCCTCGCGGCCATCACGGCAACCCTGGGCGAGGGCATCAGCGTGAACGTGACCCTGATTTTCTCCCTGGAGCGCTACCGGGCAGTCATCAACGCCTTCCAGTCCGGCCTGGAGCTAGCCAAGGAAAACGGTCACGACCTCGCCAGGATCCACTCGGTGGCATCGTTCTTCGTCTCCCGCGTTGACTCCGAGATCGACAAGCGCCTCGACGCCATTGGCACCGACGAGGCCAAGGCCCTCAAGGGCAAGGCCGGCGTGGCCAACGCCCGCCTGGCCTACCAGGTCTACGAAGAGCTCTTCGCCACCGAACGCTGGGCGGTCCTGGCTGGCGCCGGCGCCCTCCCGCAGCGTCCGCTGTGGGCCTCGACCGGTGTTAAGGACCCGGCCTACCCGGACACCCTGTACGTGACCGGGCTGGTTGCTGCCGACGTCGTCAACACCATGCCGGAGAAGACCCTCGACGCCACGTTCGACCACGGAGTCGTCACCGGCGACACCATCACCGGCGCCTACGCCGAAGCCAAGGGCACCCTGTATGCCCTGGATGCCCTGGGTATCTCCTACAACGAGGTTGTTGCACTCCTGGAATCCGAGGGCCTGGACAAGTTCGTCGCCAGCTGGAAGGAACTGCTGGCTGACGTCGAAGGCGCACTCGCCACCGCACGGAAGGCATCCTGACCCGAGCTCTGACCGCTACCGAAAGGCTGACATCATGTCCGCATCACCTCTGAACTGCTGCATCAACCCCAGCATCCTCTCGGCCGACTTCGTCAACCTCGAGGCCGAACTTGCCCGCATCAGCAACGCCGATGCCGTGCACGTGGATGTCATGGACAACCACTTTGTGCCAAATCTGACCATCGGCCTGCCTGTTGTAGAACGGCTGCAGAAGGTCAGCCCCGTCCCGTTGGACGCCCACCTGATGATTGCCAATGTGGACCGCTGGGCGCCGCAGTACGCCGACGCCGGCCTGAGCTCTGTGACGTTCCACGTGGAGGCATCCGACGCCCCCATCAAACTCGCCCGCGAACTCCGTGCGCGCGGGGCCAAGGCGGGCATGGCACTGCGCCCGGCCACCCCGGTGGAACCGTACCTGGACATGCTCCCGGAACTGGACATGCTGTTGATCATGACGGTGGAGCCCGGCTTCGGCGGCCAGGCATTCCTGGACGTCATGTTGCCCAAGATCCGCCGTGCCCGCGCGGCGATCGAGGGTTCCGGGGTGAACGTGGCCATCCAGGTCGACGGCGGCATCACGGAAGAAACCATCACCCGCGCCGCGGAAGCCGGCGCCAACGTCTTCGTGGCCGGATCAGCCGTCTACGGCAGGCCCTCGCCCGAGGACGCCATCGAGTCACTGCGCACGAACGGGCAGCTCGCCTTCGGCCGAAGGGCTCTCCACTTGAACAACACCGCACCCCAACCAGCCTGAAGGACCACACATGCGCGTTCACATCGCAACCGACCACGCCGGGATGGAGCTAAGCGCCCACCTCATCAATGCACTGTCTGCCAACGGCTACGAGATGGTGGACCACGGGCCGGCCGCCTATGACGCCGAGGACGACTACCCGGCGTTCTGTATTAAGGCAGCAGCCGCCGTCGTGGCCGACCAGGCCGCGGGCGTGGACGCCCTCGGAATCGTACTGGGCGGCTCGGGCAACGGTGAGCAGATCGCCGCGAACAAGGTCAAAGGCGTCCGCGCGGCCTTGGCCTGGAACCTCGACACGGCGAAACTGGCCCGCGAACACAACAATGCCAACGTGGTGGCAGTGGGCGGGCGGCAGCACACCGTTCACGAGGCGACCGAACTGATCGAAGCGTTCCTGGCAGAACCGTTCAGCAATGCTGAACGCCACGAACGCCGCATCGGCAAGATCGCCACCTACGAAACCACCGGCGAGGTGGCCGAATAAAACCCGGCTGCGTCATAGCTCCGTCCCATGCGGCGGGGCTATGGCGTAGCCGCCTTCTTGTTTAAGTCGCCGTCCTGGTTGAATTCCGAACCGGAAGGCGTAGAGCGCCTGGACCAAATGGGAACGGGCGCATAGACGAAAACTCAGCATAGGAGTCAGCATGCCCATTGCAACCCCAGAGATCTACTCCGAGATGATCGACCGTGCCAAGGCCGGTGGCTATGCATTCCCGGCCGTCAACGTCACCTCTTCGCAGACGCTGAACGCCGCCCTGCGCGGCTTCGCCGAGGCTGAGTCCGATGGCATCGTCCAGGTGTCCACCGGCGGTGCCGCCTACTGGTCCGGCGCATCGGTCAAGGACATGGTGGCCGGTTCACTCGGTTTCGCCGCGTTCGCCCGTGAGATGGCGAAGAACTACAACGTCAACATCGCCCTGCACACGGACCACTGCCCGAAGGACAAGCTGGACGGCTTTGTCCTGCCGCTGCTGGCAGCTTCGGAGGCCGAGGTCAAGGCCGGCCGCAACCCGATCTTCAACTCGCACATGTGGGACGGTTCGCATGAGCCGTTGAATGAGAATCTGAGCACCGCGCGCGAACTGCTGGAGCGCACCGCCGCCGCGAAGATGATCCTGGAAGTTGAAATCGGCATCGTCGGTGGCGAGGAGGACGGCGTGGAAAACGCCATCAACGACAAGCTGTACACCACGGTCGAGGATGCCCTGGCCACCATCGAGGCCCTCGGTGCCGGCGAGAACGGCCGCTACATGACTGCCCTGACGTTCGGCAACGTGCACGGCGTGTACAAGCCGGGCGGCGTGAAGCTGCGCCCGGAGATCCTCAAGGACATCCAGGCTCAAGTGGGAGCCAAGCTGGGCAACGACAGCCCGTTCGACCTCGTGTTCCACGGCGGCTCCGGCTCCAGCGACCAGGAGATCGCCGACGCCGTCTCCTACGGCGTGATCAAGATGAACATCGACACCGACACCCAGTACGCCTACACCCGTCCCGTGGTGGACCACATGTTCAAGAACTACGCCGGCGTGCTGAAGGTCGACGGCGAAGTGGGCAACAAGAAGCTCTACGATCCCCGCATCTGGGGTGCCTCCGCCGAGGCCGGCCTGTCCGCCCGCCTCGTGGAAGCGACCAAGCAGCTCGGCTCCGCCGGAAAAACGTTCTAAAGAAAAGGTCAGCCGAACAGGACCGCTGCCTCCTCGTAGCGGTCCTGTGGCACGGTCTTCAGCTGGCCCAATGCTTCCTCAAAATTCACGTGCCGGATATCCGTCCCCTTCAGCGCCACCATGGTGCCCCAGCAGCCCTCAACCACGGAATCAATGGCGGCCATGCCCAGGCGCGTTGCGAGGACGCGGTCGAAGGCCGACGGAACGCCGCCGCGCTGGATGTGGCCCAGAATGGTGGCTCGGGTTTCGATGCCGGTCCGGGCTTCCAGTTCCGGAACCAGCTGGTCCGCGATGCCGCCCAGACGGGGCCGGCCGAAGGTGTCCAGGCCCCGCTCTGAGTACGGGGATTCCATATGCTCTGGAACAAAGCCCTCGGCCACAACTACCAGCGGCGCGCGTCCGCGGGCGTGGGCTTCCTTCACCCACTGAGCGATCTGTCCAATACTGATCTTCTGCTCCGGAATCAGGATGGCGTGCGCGCCCGCGGCCATGCCTGCGTGCAGGGCAATCCAGCCCACATGCCGGCCCATGACCTCGGCGATCATGCACCGGTGGTGGGATTCTGCCGTGGTGCGCAGCCTGTCGATCGCTTCGGTGGCGATCTGCACGGCGGTGTCGAAGCCGAAGGTGTAGTCGGTGGCGTCGAGGTCGTTGTCCACCGTCTTGGGGACGCCCACGATCTTCAGCCCTGCGTCGGTGAGCCGCTTCGCGGCGGCGAGGGTTCCCTCACCGCCGATGGCAATGATGGCGTCGATGCCCAGGCGGTCCATGTGGGCCTTGATGAGCGCGGGTCCGCCGCCGTTTTCGAACGGGTTGGTGCGGGACGTACCCAGGATGGTGCCGCCCTGCTTGGCAATGCCGCGGACCATGGTGCGGGGGATCTCGATGATGTTGCCCTCAACCACGCCGCGCCAGCCGTCCAGGAACCCGACGAACTCGTGGCCGTGGACGGTAATGCCTTTAAGTACGGCGCCGCGGATGACCGCGTTCAGGCCGGGGCAGTCGCCGCCGCTGGTGAGGATTCCAATTTTCATGTTTCGGCTCAAATTCTGGGAGAGGGTTTACAGGAAGAGCGCCACACTGACGCACCTGGAAGTGTTGTAGGAGCTAGGTAGTAGGGCACAAACCGGTTGCAGATCCGGGGTGCGCCACACCGCACAAGCCTGAGCTGCACGTGCCGCTTCAAGGCGAAACTCCTGTCCGGGATTGCGCTCCACTGACCTGCTGATCATGCCTTGCTGCCAGAACGGCGAGGTCGTGGATAAGCTGTTGCACTTCGCGGTCACGGCCTGGGACGGGCCGTACCTGGGAGAGGGGAACAGGTTTCCTGAGAGGAGTGGGAGCGGGAGGCTGGCCTGGCGACGGCGGTGTGAGAGGCGGCTCCTTAGCCGCAGAGGAATCAACAAAGAGCATTGAGTCCTCCTTCAACTAGGCCGATTTCAACGCGGCAAGCACTGACATGGCCTCCTGGACCACATCCCTCGCGGGGAACGACGGCCAGTTAACGCCTGCCATTTCCTCCATAACCCGGACTACCTGGCAGCTGTAGCCGAACTCGTTGTCGTACCAGACGTACAGGACGAGGTTCTTGCCGTTGGAGATGGTGGCTAGGCCATCAACAATGCCGGCATGGCGGGAACCGACGAAATCCGTGGAGACAACTTCGGGTGAATCCATATAGTCGATTTGCTTGCGCAGGTCAGAGTGCAGTGACATGTCGCGGAGGAAGCTGTTGACCTCATCCTTGGTGGTGCCGTTTTCCAGGCTGAGGTTCAGGATGGCCAGGCTGACGTCCGGGGTAGGGACGCGGATGGAACTTCCCGTAAGCTTGCCCAGAAGTTCCGGCAGCGCCTTCGCCACAGCAGTGGCCGCTCCGGTTTCCGTGATCACCATGTTCAGCGCGGCGGAGCGGCCGCGGCGGTCGCCCTTGTGGAAATTGTCGATCAGGTTCTGGTCGTTGGTGAACGAGTGGACGGTCTCCACATGACCGTGGATCACGCCGAACCTGTCATTGATTGCCTTCAGGACCGGGGTGATGGCGTTGGTGGTGCAGGACGCCGCGGACACGATCTGGTCAGTATCCTCGATGCTGCCGTGGTTAATGCCGTGCACGATGTTCTTCAGCGCGCCCTTGCCCGGAGCAGTGAGGAGCACGCGGGCAACACCCTTGCTCTGCAGGTGCTGCGACAGGCCTTCAGCGTCGCGCCAGCGGCCCGTGTTGTCCACTACGAGGGCATCCCTGATGCCGTAGGCGGTGTAATCGATGGTGGCGGGATTGTCCGAGTAAATGACCTGGACCTGGACACCGTTCGCGGTGATGGTGTTGGCAGCCTCGTCCACACGGATGGTCCCCTCGAAGGAGCCGTGGACCGAGTCGCGGCGCAGGAGGCTGGCGCGCTTGGTGAGGTCCTTGTCCGAGCCTCGGCGTACCACGATGGCGCGCAGGCGCAGGCCGTGGCCGCCACCTGCCTTTTCGATCAGGAGGCGGGCAAGCAGGCGGCCGATCCGGCCAAAGCCGTAGAGCACGATGTCAGTGCTGGTGCGGTCATCAGCGCCGCGCCGGCCGACGACGTCGGCGAGTTCGGTACGGAGGAACTTCTCCAGCGTTACCCCGGCGCCCTCTTCCTTGAACTTCTGGTTGAGGCGGGCGATATCGATAGCTGCCGCGCCCAACTCCAATCCGGCGAGGGCGTTCAGGAGCGGGGCGGTCTCCTCCAGGAGCAGCTCGTCTTCACTGACCCGACGCGCGAAGCGGTGCGCCTTCAGGATGTTCATGGTGGACTTGTTGACCAGGCTGCGGCCGTGGATGCTCGTAACCACATTGTTTTCGCGGTACAGCCGACCAATCACCGGAATCATGGCCTCGGCAAGGGCCTCCCGGCCCATCCACGTCACAAGGCAAGAATCTGAGGGTTGTAGCATGGGGCGTCCTTTCGCAATGGCTGATTTGTTGGAGCTTGGCCTAGCCTCCATGGTCCTGTCATTTACGGATAGGGGAAACGCCATTTCCGGATGGTTTTGACTACCCTATTGGGTAGTCTGAGCGGCGCGCCGTGGCGGAGCGCGGCCCTTTGCCCACCCGAACAGGCTGGGCTAGAGTGCCTCTATCTGGTCACTCATCAGCCCGCCGGAGACGTTGTCGGCGAGTAAAAGCAGAAAGGCAAATCCAATGAGCGTAACTTTTCAGCCCGCCGAACTCTTCGAGGGGAAACTAGACGAATCCTTGCTCGGACCTCCGTTGGCCGAGGTACTCGGCGACGAAATACCAACGCGAATTGCCATTCCCTTTACCAGCGACGACTCCCGCATCCTCTCCGGAGTCTGGGAGGCCGACCCAGGCCTCTCGCGGTGGGAATTCCTTGAGCGCGGTGAAGCGATTCATATCCTGGAAGGCCGCATGGTGGTCACCCAGGATGGTGCTGAACCGATCACTCTGGAGGCCGGAACCTGCGCTGTCTTCCCCATCGGGTGGCAGGGGACATGGGAGATCCAAGAACGCATCAGAAAGTTCTTTGTAATTTTCGTGCCCTGACACGAGACCGCTGCCGAGCTCGAACCAGGCACAACGAAGCGTCAAAGGTAGCGCCAGGGGTCACACCGTCTCCTGCTGACTTCGACAAGGGCTCCCATAAGAGCGCAAGCAGGTGATCAACACCAGCGGAAGGTGAGGTATCAATGAGCAGGCGGTTAATTGACGGCTTTGACGGAGTGCTGGCGGACCTCGATGGCGTCGTGTATACCGGACCGAGGGCGATCGATGGCGCTACCAACGCACTCGACAAGCTCGAGGGTGAGGGCAAGAGCCTGGCATACGTGACAAACAACGCGTCGCGCTCACCAGAGGAGGTTGCCACCCACCTCCGGGAATTAGGAGCACCTGCCACCGCTGAGCAGGTATTCGGATCCGCGCTGGCCGGTGCAGAGCTGTTGGCCGCCAAGATGGCCGCCGGTGCGGCTGTGCTCGTCGTGGGCAGTCAGATCCTCGCAGACTCCGTCAGGGCGCAAGGGCTCGTCGTCGTGCCAAGCTCGGATGATCGGCCAGACGCAGTCATCCAGGGATTTTCCCCTGACCTCGGCTGGAAGGACCTGGCAGAAGCCGCCTACGCGGTCACAGCAGGTGCCACCTGGGTAGCGACAAACATGGACATGACCCTTCCACAGGAGCGGGGGTTCGCTCCCGGGAACGGGTCATTGGTGGCCGCGGT
Organism: Arthrobacter sp. UYCu723; assembly: GCF_054059215.1. NCBI lineage: Bacteria > Bacillati > Actinomycetota > Actinomycetes > Micrococcales > Micrococcaceae > Arthrobacter > Arthrobacter sp. UYCu723. Next base: position 155,663 of record NZ_JBSSBW010000002.1, on the reverse strand, counting down.
TGCTGCTGCCACCGGCAAGTCGCCCCTAGTAGCAGGAAAACCAGAAGCAGCCCTCTTCGAGACGGCGGCGCGCCACTCCGGCGTTGAGCGCGCTCTCGTCGTCGGCGACCGACTGGACACCGACATCCTCGGCGGAAATCGCGCAGGCATGGCCACGGTTCTCGTTCTCACGGGCGTGGACTCGGTCCAAACGGCGCTGGCTGCACGCTTGGACGAGCGTCCGAACTACTTGATTCGTTCTCTGGGCGAACTCTACGTGGAGTACCCCGCGATCACGGCCGACGACGGAGCCTACTCCTGTGGCACGGCAGTGGCCCGGGCATCGGGATCGACGGTAAGGGTCAATGGCCGTGAAAACGACCTTAACAGTTGGCGCGCCGCGTGCGCCGCCTGGTGGGCAGCCCACCCGGTTATGACACCGCATTCTGCGCCGGAAATCGTGTTTGCGACGGCTGGGTAGGGGCCGACAGGTCGTTTGGTCAGGAAGGAACCGCAGTAGGTGCAGAACCCTCCCAGGCGGGGTAGGCATTAGAAAAGGAGAGTTCAATGAGCGAGAAATTGCGTTGGGGCGTCCTGGGCAGCGCCCGCATCGTCCGCAAGACAATTCCGGCGTTGCAGGAAACGAAAAACGGTGAGGTCGTAGGTTTCGCTTCCCGCACCTTGGAAAAGGCTAGGGAGTACGCCGACAAGCACGGCATCCCACAGGCGTTTGGCTCTTATGAGGCGCTGCTCGCGTCCCCGGACATCGACGCCGTCTACATTGCGCTGCCGAACGCACTGCACCTCGAGTGGATCCTAAAATCCTTGGACGCAGGCAAGCACGTCCTCTGTGAAAAGCCCTTGGCGATGAGCGCCGCGGAGTGCGAGGAGATTACGCGCAAGGCCGACGAGACCGGGCTCAAAGTCCTAGAGGGCTTCATGTACCGTTTTCACCCGCGTTTCGAGAAGATGCAGGAGCTGCTCGCGGCCGGTGCCGTGGGCAAATTGACATTTGTCCACGTTGGTCACTCCTTCGATGCGGGCGGGGACGACAACATCCGCTGGTATGCCGGTCTCGGCGGCGGCGCACTTTTCGATACGGGGTGCTATTGCGTCAACATGAGCCGAATGGTCACGGCGCAGGAGCCTGCTCAAGTCGCCGCCTTTGGCAACTACCGCGACGCCAACGACGGCGGCCTAATTGACACCAGCATTGCGGGCATGCTGCGCTTCCCCGGCGGCGCAACCGCGCTTTTTGATACCGGAGTGAACCTCGAGCGCCGTAACTTCTTAGAAGTGACGGGCACCGAGGGCCGGCTCTACCTCGACAATCCTTTTGGGCTGTTGGAGGAAGAGTCGGTCCTGGAGGAGCATCACTTCGGGCAGGACACTACCCATCACAAGTTCAAAGGCGAAAACCATTTCGTACGGATGGGCGAACACTTCGCCGACAGCGTCCTAAACGGTACGCCGCTCCGCTACCATCTCACGGACGCGGCAAACAACGCGCGGGTGTTGGAATCTCTCAACAGGGCGGCGCGGAAACACGAGGCGTCTGAACCGAAACCGCATTCTGGCGCTGGCCCAGGCGTCAGCTGACAATTTGACGCTCTAGCCGGAGGCGCCGACGGCAAAGCTGGTTGGCGGCCTCCGCGAAGGCCGCCACGATTAATAGGTACGTGTTGGAAGGTCTGGGTTACTCGCAATACCGTTTACTTAGTCGACTCGATGCTCGGTTTCGATATTCGTTTGAGTAGCCCTCACAGCCATCGCGCTCGTTGCTGAATGTCTGCCGGCAGTGCATCGAAAACCGCCGGAGAAGCCGGTGGCCGGCGGCCAGGAGCCGGGCCCGTCCCGGGCATGAATGTCGGGTCGGCGAAGAGTTCCTGCACGTTTACCGCCGTCGGGGCCACGTCAGCGGCTGAAAGGACGGCCATGTTTCCGTTGAGGCTCAGCAATCGGTATGCCTGGCCGCGGAGTTCAAGGTATCCGCCGACCCGGAGCACATGTTCCGCGATTGGTCTCATCGCTATCCAGCGATTCGAAGGTCACGGTGAGGCCCGAGCGGGGCAGCGTGGAGCTCAGCGCTGATGATGCCCCACCACATCAGATGGTAGAGGGTGGGATACGTGGCCACGGGATGGCCGACAACGGCCGCCACCTGCCCAAGCGCGCAGGAACCAGGGGTACCGCTCAAGTACCCGGTGATGGCTGCGGAGATGTCCTGCACCAAGCGCCGCGGATGCCGGTAGCCCGAGAGCCATCTCAGATTTGCCAGGTAGACGCGGGGGAGTCCACCCACACGCTTGTACCTCCAACCAAGCCCGCGGCAAAGGGAATCGGTCGCCTCGAATACCTGGCGGTCCCGGTCCTGCTGTCGGGCCGGACATCAACAACAAGTGCGGATCCGTCCTTGAGGCGGGTGAAGAAGTCCGGGACATGCCATCGCGGCCCGTGGGGCAGCTTGAAGTCGATCCTGAAGGGTTGGGAGGCGATACCAATAATTTTCGGGGCCTGGTCCATGCTCATCAGATGGTCGCGTTCAAGCCACGATTCATGCGGAACCATCCGGCCGTTGGTTGAGCACCACCATTCGCCGGAGAAATTACGCTGACCCTTAAATACGGGCTCTCCTGACGTACGTGTGGGTCAGGGTTTGTGTGCTATGAGGGCATGGGTAGCCCGGTAGATTTGGGAGTTCTCACACTGTCCAAATTTCGGAGCTACCCATGCGTGCTACTACTCTACTCAACCGCGTCTTGAACCTGACGGGGGTCCGGGTTGTTGATGTTGATCCCGGCTCCGGTGGTCCCATGCTGGTGCGGGTGGCGTTGAAGGCCCGCAAGCGCCTTGACTGCCCGCACTGCAGTTACTCAACGATGGCGGGATATGACACCCGCTGGGCGGAATCCACGTGGCGGCATCTGGATTTCTCCGGCAGGGTCCTGGTGCTCACAATGCTCCGCCGGCGCCTGGTCTGCCCCGGCCACGGCGTCGTGGTGCAGGGCGTGCCGTTCGCCCGGCCCGGCTCCCGGTTCAGCACGGACTTTGAGGACATGATCGCCTGGCTGGTCATCCGGGCGGACAAGACCACCGTCTCCCAGTTCGCCCGGATAGCGTGGCGGACCGTCGGGGCGATCTGTGAACGCGTCGTGGCCGAACAGCTCGACGAGAGCCGCTTCGAAGGCCTGCTCAATATCGGGGTGGATGAGATTTCCTGGCGCAAACACCACCGCTACCTCACCCTCGTCTCCGACCACTCCACCTCGAAGATCGTCTGGGGTGCACCGGGGAAAAACGCGGCGACACTGGATGGATTCTTCAAAGAAATCGGACCGGTGAACACGACGGCCATCGAGGCCGTCAGCATGGACATGGGGCCCGCTTTTGCCAAGTCCGTGAAGACCAACGCCCCGGACGCGGTCATCTGCTACGACCCGTTCCACGTCATCCAGCTAGCCACGAACGCGCTGGAATCCTTCCGCCGTTCCATCTGGCAACGCGCCCGTGAACTGCCCGATCAGCACATCGCGAAGAAGTTCAAGGGAACCCGCTGGGTGCTGCTGAAAAACCCGCAGAACCTGACCGAAAAGCAACAAGTCACCTTGGCCGGGCTCGAACGCACCGGAGGGCTGCTCTGGGACGCCTACCAGCTCAAGGAATCCCTCCGGGAAGTCTTCGCCGGCGACCTCAACCCCAATGACGTGATGGAGATGATCACCACCTGGTGCGACCTCGCCGCCAAATCCAACATCCGCGAGTTCGCCAGGGCCGCCGCCACGATCCGATCCCACACCGAAGGGATCTACGCCGCCGTCACCAGGAAACTCTCCAACGGCCGCCACGAAGGACTGAACAACAAGATCCGCACCATGACCCGCCGCCAGGGCTAATGCAAAGTCGTGGGTAGTGGGTTGATTCTGGCGAGTTTGAGGGCTCGTTTGGCGTCTCTGGCGGTGTGTCGGGTGGCTTTGGCGATGTTGGTGATTTTCGCTATCCGGTAGAGGCTGATGATGAGGTTTCGCAGGGACGCCATGAGCCGGGGAGCATTGCCGGACCTGACCATGGACTTGTCTTCCAGGAAGACCACGTCACGGACCCAGTGGAGCCGGTTCTCGATGGTCCAGTGACCTTGCACAAGCGTGTTGAGCTCGGCGGCGCTGGTGGTCTCCAGCGGCAGGGACGTGATGATGTACACCGTCTCAGCACTCCACTTTTTACCCTTGAGTTTCCGGGACCTGCGGGTGATCTGGGCTGCCTGGGCGGCATGCGGAAAGAGGATGCCGGCATCGATGGTGACGACCTTGATCGCCCGGGAACCGGCGCGGCCATGGCCGCGGTGCCGCTGCCTGTTGCCAACCGGGACGTCCTCCCACGGCAGTTCTTTCAATTGCCGTTGCAGGGCACACTGGTTGCCTTTCACGGTGAGCACGTAATGGGCTCCGCGGCCATGGAGGTATTCCGCGTGGGAGCGTTGGGTATGCATCGCGTCGGCCGTGACCACCACGTCCTTGAGGTTCGTGATGGTGTTCAGAAGGTCCTCGAAGCGGGTGATTTCATTAGTCTTGATGCCGACGTCAACCTGTCCCAGAACGGTGCCGGCTCCGTGGTCAACGGCGGCCATCAAGTGGACCCGGTCACCGCCACCGTTCTTCGCCCCGCGGACTTCCTTCCCATCCACGGCAATGGCCTGTGGTTTCACTTGGCCCATGACCCAGGCGCCCAGGGCGGTGTCGAAGGCATCTCCGTCCACCCGGGCCAGCACCCGCTGGATGGTCGTCACATGCGGGACACTGACGCCGGCCCTGGCCAAGGGTTTGCGTCCCGTGTCGGCGGCCCACTCAGCGATCTCGGCAAACGACTTCGCCCCGGCAAGCATGGCGCAAACCGCCAAAATCAGGATTCCCGCCAGCCCGTACCTGATGCCCCGGCGCTTCCGAGGATCCGGAACGGAAGCAAGGACTTCCCGCATCGTCCCCGGCGTCAGCGATGACTTCACCGGCTCCGGAATGACCTCCAACTGGCGGGCAATGGTATTGATAGGGGAAGATGGCATGAAGGAACTCCTGGTACACAGTGATCTAGACAATCACCCTGTTTAACAGGAGTTCCCCTACTTTAAAAGCACGCACTGGGCGCGTGTCACCGCCAGCCTGCCGGACCCACCCCACGACTTTGCATTAGCCCTGGACCCGCCGCTCCTACGGATTCCACACACCCGAAGCCGCCCTCGCCCTGATAATGCTCGCCTGCGGCCCCGTCGAGATCGAACTCCCATACCAGAAATAACCGAACCCACATTCACGTCAGGAGAGCCTAAATACGGCAGTCGACCGGACGGGAGCGAAGTCCTCAAACTTAAGCCCCAAGGCTCCCACCACGCCCTGTGAACTCAGCGACCCACCAGCGTTTTCACGAACCGTGAGCACACACGAACTGGCAGGCCGGTCAAGCCGGCTTTCCTCGTTCATTGCCAGTGCCACCGACGCGAACATGCGTCAACGGTAATGAAACACGCCGGCCAATGCGTCCAATAAGTTGGAACTGCGTCACCTTAGATGGAAAAGACAACAGATATCGCGGCCGGACAAGGGCTCCCCCTCGCATTCTTAACTGGCATGCACGGATATTCGTGAGACGGGAGTTGGGCCTCCGTTGCTGATTTCACGAAGTGGGCTTAGCGTCGGGACTGGAGAGTCGCTGATGATTGTCGGAAGAGGACTTGGAGAAGTTCATGGCGAGATTCGGGTAGAGCGTTGACCGGACGTCGCATCCTTATGCACTGGCAGCATGTCGGGGCGCTTCATGTGGCCCGTAAGGGCCTGGGCGCACTTTCTTTTGGGGCGAAAGGTAGATCCGTGATGGCGCAGAAAGATTCCGGCATCGGTCATCCTGTTATTCCGCCTGGGACGCCCCCATGGCTCATTCCTGCACTTGGCGTGGTTTTTGCTGCGTCCGCTCTCATCCTGTTCATCATTGCAGCGACGTATGCGGGTGGCGCTGGGATCACGGTTCTTCTTCTAATATCCGGGCTCGTGTCGCTGGTGCTGGCCGTGAATATGGCCAGAGTATGGCGACGGAGCAGGCGGGAGCCAAGGGACCACAGCAGGCAGTAAGACACATGCGCAACTGTCTGTCTGGGGCGCCATAAGCCGCCAATGCCGTTAGCGGTGGGCGCTCTCAAATCTGCCAAGCGACATTTTCGCCGCTGCAATGTATTGAGCGTAGGCCGCGGCTGAGTCGGTGGCGTGGCGTTCGATGGTTGTGGGGGAGTAGCCGAGGGTTTCGGCGATGATGGCCACGGGTGCGAGTTTGGTGAGTTCGTGGAGGGTTCCGAGCCGCGCGGCACGGGTGCTGAAGAGCTTGCTGAGGCGTGTTGTGAGATGTCCGGGGTGGATGTGACGCCCGGGAGAGGCTCCGCGGAATACCCACTTGGTATTGGGATGTGAGGCGGTCAGGTCGTGCATTGGGTTTGCGGCGAGTTCGCGCCAGGGCTTGTCCAGTGGATCCGGCAGTGCGATCTGGGTGGTCCCGAGCTGGATGGTGACCAGTTGTTCGGTGATGGTCACGTCGTTCCAGGTTAGTTGTGCGATTTTTTCAGCCTGTTGTCCGAAGACGAGGATGAGGATCGCGGCGGCCCTGTCACGTGCCTCGAGTCCGTCTTCGTGGATGACTCGTTTGAGCGCTTCGTCCTGTCCGGGCTTGGCGAGTCTTGGGCTGGTGCCGCGGTGGTGCGGAACGATGATGAGACCGGCTGGGGCGGCTTTGGTCTTGATGGCCCATTTGAGGAAGCGCTCGGCGATGCGCCGGGTTGTGGGCCCTTCGGCTTGCCATACGTCGAGGTGGGATTGCTGCAGCTCGGGCAGTTTGATGTCATGCGCAGTGAGCCAGTTGAGCAGATCGATGGCCACGGTGACTTCCTGTTTGGCGCGTAGGAAGGTGCCGCGGGCGACTTCGTCCATGTGGTTCATCCGTCGTTGATGGTGCCAGCGGATGTAGCGGCGGATCACGTCAAGGTTCTGAGGATCCCTCACGCGTTCGAGGGCTTGTGCGGCCCAGCTGTCGTAGCGCGTTCGGAGTTCGTCGCGTTGGGGGAGCACCCCGTGTTCGGTAAGGAGGCCGCGGACGTACTCGCGGGTGCGTGAGTCGGGAAGTTCGTCGAAGGTTTCGTGCGTGATTTTTGGTGCGACCGCGAGGTTTCGGAGGAACGCGGTGACGTGCTTTTGGCGGATCCAGGTCAGGCCGCTGTTGGCCCGTTTCATCGACTTCAGCGCCGCCGCAAGCGGGATCAGATCGTTGGCGACGGATCCCGTGGCCGGGTCGGTGAGCAGGTCATCTACGACAGTTCCGAGGACGCAGGTCCAGCAGCGGCCGCCGCTGTGAAGTTCGTCCTCGGCTCCGCAGGTCCGGCAGTCGATGTTGAGTCGGATGCCTGAGCATCGACGGCACGCGGGTTGGCTGTCGATGAGGCCGGGGAGGACGCCTTCGTGTCCGCAGGCGCAGGTGCCGCGGGTGCGTTTGGCTTGTTGGTAGCAGTAGCCGCAGACTCCGCCGTCGGGCCATCGTGCGACGGTTTGGTGGTGCTGGCCGCAGCGGTTGCAGGGGACCGGCCAGCGGATGGGGTCCTCTGCTTTGCGTGGCCTACTCACCGTCCTCGGGTGTGACGAGGCGGATGCGTTTGGCGATCGGGTTCCCTGGTTGGATTCCGAGGTCTTCGCTGCGCTGGGGTGCGTTGGCTGTTGCCGCGGCGCGCATCTCAATGAATGGTTCGAACAGGTCGTTCGGGGTGCAGTCCAGGATGTCGCAGAGCGCTGCGAACGTTCTGGCAGGGATGCGTTCCGGCGTGGCCGTGACCAGCCTGTAAACCTGGCTCTCGGAGAGGTTGATTCCGCGGGACCTCAGAAGGGGCATCAGTTCGGTGGTCTTCCAGAGGTTGCGTTTGGCCATGAGGGCACGCAGGTTCCAGCGGTAGCCGATCCGGCGCTGTTCAGGCATCTGGGTCCTCCAGGGTAGCGATGCGGCGTGCGATCATCTGCTGCACGGTTTTCTGCTTGAAGTCCGACGATACTGATGTGTAGAGGCCGGTGGTCGAGGCGTACGAGTGGCCGACCTGTGTCTGCACGAATGCCGGGTCGTAGCCGGCTTCGATCAGGTGGGTCACATAGGAATGTCTGAGGCAGTGCAGCCCCAGTTCCTTGGGCAGCCCAACGGCGTCCCGTGCAGCTGCGAAGGCATCCCCGAAAGACCCAAGGGACATCCGGGCGCCCCGTTCGCTTGGCCAGAGAGCCGATGACCGGTCCGCCGTGGGGAACATTGCCCGCATTCCTCCGGAGGTCCAGGTCCTCAGCTGATCGACGACCCAGTCGAATTCCGGCACGGTCAGTACGGTGCGGCGTCTGGGCCCTGAACCTGCAGTGCCTTTGGCGAACCGCACCTGGATGGCACCGAAACGGCCATACTCACTCACGTGTGGATTCGGGCCGAAGTCCTCCAGATCCAGCATCGTCATCTCGCGCCGGCGAAGCCCATAGGCATAACAGACTTTGAACGCCACCGAATCACGGAACAGGGGCAGCCAGCGCTTGCTCCCGGCCGCGTACTCACGGTCAACCAGATCGTCGATGTGATCGAAAATCCGTTGCAGTTCCGCCTTGGTGAACGCCCGCCGCGCTGCCGGGACGGCGTCATCGGTCGTGTGCCTGGGCGTGTTCCATTCAAAGCAGATCTGGCTTGGAATATCGCCGAACGTGCGTTCGCAGAACTCACCCCAACCGTAGCCAGGGTGCGTCAGGTAGGAGCAGAACATCGCCACGGCATTGCTGTACGAGCGCAGCGTCTTCAGGCTGATCGGCTTTTCACCGGAGCGCAGTCCGGCCAGGAATTCCTCAATGTCCACCGGACGCCATTGCCACGGAAATTCGCCCGTGAACTCCTGAAACCGTTCCAGCAGCTGGCAGCGCTGCTTGATGGTCTGCGTCGTGAGCCCACGGGCCAGCATCTGCGCACGCCAGCCATCCAGCATGGCCGTGAAAACCCGCTCGTCAGCTCTAAAAAGCCCGACACCCGGATCCACCAGCATCCGCGGGACGAAACCCGGAACGGCACCACTCACTGCAACCCCTAAACCATGGAAACATGCATTAGATGCAGGAAACCTACAGCGGCAAGCGACCAAGGGCAAATTCACGCACCGGCGTCCGAATGCAGTCAGCCCCAGAAAAATAGCTTGACCTGCGGAAACGCCGAATTCGTCACGGAACGGGAGTTCTCGCAGCTGCTTCTACTCCCGTGCTTTGGACACCGATAACCGACGTAGTGGGTATCCGGTTAGCTCAGGTAGACTGCGTAAATGTCGAGACCGGACTTTCCGAAGACGATTCTGGAGTTCCAGGCGAGATTCGGCGACGAGCAGGCTTGCCTGGGCTATCTGTTTGAGTGCCGCTGGCCGGATGGCTATTCGTGTCCCCGGTGCAAGGGGGAGTCCGCCTGGCCCGTGGCGGCGCGGGGGCTGTGGGAATGCGCCGCATGCCGTTACCAGGTTTCGCTGACAGCCGGTACCGTGCTCCACAAGACCCACACTGCACTGCATTTGTGGTTCTGGGCGGCCTACCTGATGACGACGGGAACTCCGGGGATCTCGGCCAGGCAGCTGCAGCGCCAGCTCGGACTCAGCCGCTACGAGACGGCCTGGACCATGCTCCACAAACTGCGCCGCGCCATGGTCAACCCCGAACGCACCCTGCTGACCGGCGAGGTAGAGGTGGACGAATGCGAAGTCGGCGGCCCGGAGGTGGGCCGGCGCGGCGGCAGAAATCTCACGGCCCGGGCCGCGCAGATAGTCGTGGCGGTGGAGGTGCGTGGTCAGGGCTCCGGACGCGTCCGGATGAAGGTGATCCCCAACGCGTCCGGCGACACGTTGGGCACTTTCGTGACAGACACTGTGGCTCCCGGCGCCATCGTGCACACCGACGGCTGGATGGGGTACGTCCCGTTGAGGAACAAAGGCTACGACCACCGCCCGCGATCCCAGCGGGCCGCCAAAAGAGCCGGCGACCCCGACCCTGTCCTTCCCCGCGTGCACCGCGCCATCAGCAACTTCAAGACATGGCTGCGGGGAACCCACCGCTCCGTGGGCAATGAACACCTGCAGGTGTACCTCGACGAGTTCACGTTCCGCTACAACCGGCGCAGCACACCCATGGCGGCCTTCCAATCCTTGCTCGGTCTCGGCGCACAGCAGGCGCCAGCCACCTATCGCCAAATCGTCGCCCACGGTCCGGGATCGAAAAGCACAACCTGAGCTAACCGGATACCCACTACCGACGTTATGTAAGGCTGGTTGCCTGAGGCAACTTTTTAGGGCTTCAATACCTGTGTCCGTTCTTGTACCGTCCAGTCTCCGGACACGCGCAGTTTGACTGGCGCGCCGGCCCAAGCTTCATCGGTTAACGCTGAAAAAGTTTTCACATTCCCGATTGAAGGCAACTCATTAAATATCTAAACGGCGGAGGGAACGGCGGTGTCATAGCGTCGTAGCAACAACATTGGTTTGAGCGGTGGGAGTTGCTGGTGGTTCGCAGGGCGTTGGCGATGTCTGACAGGGCGGATATTGCGGTAGGCATCAAGGCGGGCTGGACGGACCGGCGGATCGGTGCGGATATTGGCCGTGATCACACGATCGTGTGGCGGGAGCGTCGCCGTAATTCCACGAAGACGCGGGCATACCGGCCGGTCACGGCGGACGTGAACGCAGAGAAGCGGAGGTCGCGTCCGCAGCCGCGGAAGATCGATGGGAATCCGGTGCTCGAAGCCCGGATCCGTGCTGATCTGAAGAGGTCGAGAACGCCGCGGCAGATCGCTGGGCGTTTGCAATTGGAAGCGTCAGAGCCCAGCGTTGAGACCATGACCAAATCCCCTGATGCCGAAGGCGCTACCATCTCCCACGAGGCGCTCTACAGGTGGATCTACGCCCTGCCTAAAGGCGAGCTGGCGAAGGCCGGGATACTGCTGCAATCCAAGCGCACGAAGCGGAAAAGCCGTAAGCCCCTGGGCGAGCGGACCGGGGGCCGGATCATCGGGATGGTCAGCATCGATGACCGGCCCGAGGAAGCGACCGACCGGCGTGTTCCTGGCGCGTGGGAGGGGGATCTCATCGTGGGTAAGGGCGGTAAATCCGCGGTGGCAACGCTCGTGGAACGATCGAGCCGGTTCGTGATCATGCTCGGCCTGCCCGAAGGTAAGAAGGCACACGGCCTGGCGGACGTTCTCATTGACCGGGTCCACGATCTGCCGGCCCTGATGCGTGGCTCCCTGACGTGGGACCAGGGTACCGAGATGGCCCGCCACGCCGCCTTGACCGTGGCAACGGACCTGCCCGTCTACTTCGCCCACCCGCATTCACCATGGGAGCGGGAGCGGCCAACGAATGAGAACACCAACGGGCTCATCCGCGAGTACCTCCCCAAGGGCACAGAGCTGACCAGTCACCAGCCCTACCTGGACTCCATCGCCGACGAACTCAACGACCGCCCACGAAAAGTTCTAGGCTTCTACACGCCACGGGAAGTATTCAACAAGCTACTCAACGACAACGTTGCTTAGACGAGTTGACACCGCCAACCTTTTTTCTCCAGCCAAGCAATAGGGTTAAGGAAGTGTCCCTGTCGGACCTAACCGGGAGACTGGAGAGTGAACTATGCGGGTATCCGCTGAAGATCGAAAAGAACAGCTGATTTCAGCGACGGTCGAACTGATGCGTCGTGAGGGTATCCAGTCCGTGACCATTCGGGCTATAGCCAAGGAGGCTAACGCTCCGTTGGCTACGGCTCATTATTGCTTCAGCAATAAAGAAGAGCTCATGGACGCGGCCGCCGAGGCCTGGTTCAAGAACCTGAGCCGCTTTTCCAGCGGCGCCCCGGTTCATTTGGGACTACGCAAAGCTGTGGAACAAGTGGCCGAAGGCTACTGGCGCGCACTGGAGGAAGAGCCTGCAAGCATCCTTTCCGAGATCGAACTGATTCTGTGGGCAACACGCAATGCCGCCGTCAGTCCGCTGGCGGCGAAAATCTATCCCGCCTATGAAGTGGAACTGGGAAATATATTCTCTTCCGCCGCCCAAAGCAACGGTGACCAGTGCCTCATAGACTTCCCCACGCTGGTGAGGCTCTTTCTCATGATTTACGACGGGGCCGCCATTCAATACATGACCGACCCGAAGGCTACCGATTACCGCGCCCAGTTCTTCATGATGATTGATGCACTTCTGATCAAGGCCGGCGTCTGAACTACTCCGCTGTGGGGGCTCGACGAACCCCTAGAACGCGCCAAGGGGAATGCCGCGGGGCATACGCCATCGGATGGCCTTAGCCCGGGGTTTTCATCAATGTTGGGCTGAGGGGTGTGTTTAAGAGACGAAAAGGTGCTCTGACAAGGGAAAATAGGGGTGTCTACGCCGTTATTTCCGTGTCTTGAAGGAGCACCTTTTCGATGCACCAGCCTACCAAGGTCTTCCCGTCCGTCCCGGTCACTTTCACCGGCCAGTCGCTGGTCTCCCATGCCGGTGCCAGGCTCCTGACGTCTTTCATCGACGCCCTCGGGTTCCGGGATCTGTGCGAGGACCGGCTCGGGCAGTTCGTCCCCGCGATGGCCTCGCACCGGCCCGGAAGGCTGCTCGGGCCGCTGGCGGTGATGCTCGCCGCCGGCGGCGAGCACGTCTCCGACCTTGCCGAATGGGGCTGATACTACCGAACCGTTCTAAAGTGTGGTCGAACCTATTCGAAAGGAGAGTTCCTTCTATTCGTTTGTACCTAGAGGATGAATATCACCCACAAGGTCCCATCCGAAGTCTACCGGTCGATGACCAAATCAACGGCGACAAATCATGACCGGGGTCACGTCAGCGAAGGGAGCCAATCGCCTCCAATGTAAGTTCCTGATGTGCTGTCTTTCCCAAAGGGAACAACAGTGAAATTCGAAACCCATGACAACGCAATGAAGTTCTTCACCGGCAAATGCTCCTTCGCATTATAGAAGGCCGGACAGGCTGAAAGGAAAACTCATGATTCTTAAGGAAAATTCGTTCGAACGGTTCAATTTCAATTGCACTGGTTGTGACCATGCCTGGGTGGCGGACTACGATGTCCAGCACGTTGAGGACGGTCACGGGCACGAGCGGGACTATTTCTTTCGCGCCCAGTTGCACTGCCCAGATCCCACCGGGCTAGGGGAAACGACATGCCCGCGCTGCGGCCGTGCGTCCATCCTGGCCTGCCGTAGCGTCCCACCAACCGATCAAGCGGTCGCGAACAAGGCACCGGAGAGGCAGGTCGAACTTCCCGCCCCTGACCATGCCACTGCTCAGGCCTCGGACCCGCTGCTCACTGCCGTACCATAGCTGCCGCAAGCCATTGATCCAAAGCACCCCGCGAGCCACAGCACACTCTTTTCTCGCGGCTTTATTGAGCGTAGGCGATACGCAATTTCTTCTGTTCCGGAAAGGGCAGCTAGTCGGCTGCCGGACCTAGGCAGCAGTGCACGGCGCGGACCGCTCGAAGATTCGGGAGGATTTCCTGGATACGACGAGATCATGGATGCCCTGGCCGACCGTTCACATCCGGACCACGCCGAACACTCGACTTGGGTGGCCGAAATATCCGGATCGGATGAGCCCTTTGATCCTGCCTTCCTGGACATCCCCGCCGTCAACAGCGCGCTGGCCGACCAGTTCTGAGCCCCAAAGTTTCTTGGGATAACACACCCTTGCTTGATGTCACGCGCAGCCCCTTTTTGAGCCTCTCCCCCGGCCAAGAAAACCGATCTCGGCTATTCCAACTGTGACGAGCAGCGCACTTCGAGACCTGACGCGCTCCAGGTCACCGAGCTGGCGGTCCAGTTGTCGGCGTCCCTCTTCTATGACTAAGTTCAGGTGGCCGTTTTGCGCCGCAGCCAAGCTGCCCTCGAAAGATTCAGGCTGTTGAAACAAGGGCGGAGTTGACCCTGGTCTGAACACGGCCGCACAATGCGAAAGATAGACACGCAACTCTCGTCGTAGAGCACTCAGACGTCCCCTCGTCGGGATGGTTCTCGCCCTCGCGGATGGTGACGCATATCGTGCGCCCGAGAGGGGTAGGAATTTGTTCAACGAACCGGTCTTTCGTCGTGGATAGCCGTGTCTGCAGCTGCTCTCCCGCCGGTCTGGCAAACGGCTGGCCTTCAGGTGACAATGAGTGCACCGGTTTCTGGGTGGTGATGGTGTCGTGTCTTTGATGATTGTGGTGGTCTGCACGCTGCTGCTGGTCATCGGCGCGGGGCTGGTCGTGACCTTTGGAAACCGTCCTGTACGCCCGCCGGCCGTCCTTGCCCGGCATGCGACCGGTTTGCAGACTCCTACTGGGCCGTTCCGCCGATATCTGTGGTGGGCGAACGTGGCGACTGTAGCCGCAATCGCGTCCGCGTTCCTGGTTGCGTGGCCCGGCGGACGGGTTGTAATGCGCATCCTGGCCCTCACGTCACCGGCGTCGGCGCAAGGAAGAGTTACCGAGGCTCAGGCGATCGTGGGCATTCCCACGGTCGAGGGCACGCTGGCTTTGTTGATCTTCGCGGGCCTCCCGGCGGGCTTCGCAGCAGCATTCGGCTACGTGCTGATACGCCGGTGGCTGCCCGCCGGCCGGTGGGCGGGTCCGGCGCTGGGTGCAGTGCTTCTGCTGGGCTTCGGAGCTTCCGTGGATCCGCTGCGGCCGGAGAATGTTGACTTCGATATTGTCGAACCCGGGTGGCTGACGGTCGTCCTCTTCGCAGCCCTCGCCGTGTTTCACGGTGCGCTCGTCGTGGCAGTGGCAGGGGCGGTCAGTGACCGACTTCTCCCCTTGGACAGAACGACCTGGAAATCCTACCTGCCGCTGCTCGGGGCGGTCCTTTTACTCCCGGCGGGGCTCCTGCTCGGACTCGGCGCGCTGCTGGTGATGGCTTGGGCCAAGGTAGTCCCTGCCACCCGTTCGCGGCATCCGCGGGCCGCCCTCTGGACGGGGCGCGGCATGCTCCTTCTGGCGTCGCTGGCTTTGTTGCCGATGTTTGTTGGGGCGGTGACTTCGATCGCCTTACGGTGAACCGCTCCGGAACCGGGGGTGAGGGCGGCTGGCCGACGGCCGCGGGGCACGGTCCACGCCGGATCGTCTAAACGGCTCCCCGTCAGGAGTTTCCCGCTCCCCCGTGTACTGAGAGCGCTATACACGGAGGGTTACCCGTAACGTCGCTGTTGGCCGGCACCGCGGATACCCAGCCGCGTCCGGCCGCCGCTACTTTCAGCCGGCATGGCCCGTCGCCGCGATTACGCGGCGAAGCCCGTTCCCGAGTCGACTAGAGATACTTTTTTAGTGTTTTTTCGGTGGGTTTTTCGGTGCTTTCCGTTAGACTTGTGTGACTAAGTGGAAGGAGCGTGGTGTTTGTGAGTATCTCCATCGACGTGGGTGCCGCCCACGGTGGAACCGCGCGCCTGGGCATCCGGGAGATCGTCCGGCAGCTTAACAGCGCTCTCGGGGCGACGCTGGTAGCCGCACTCTCGGGCAGCAGGGACCCGAAGATCAGCTACCGTTGGGCCCGCACGGACGGGCCTGAGCCGCGGGCCGAGGCGCAGGCCCGGCTCCAGCTGGCGCACCGCGCCTGGACGGCAGTGGCAAGTGTAGAGGGTGAACACGTGGCCCGGTTGTGGTTTGTCGGTGCGAACCCCTGGCTCGGTGAGGTATCCCCGATTGAAGCGATCCGGGACATGCGCGCCAAGGACGTCATGGGCGCTGCTGCCGCGATGACCGAGGACAGGTTCTCCGCTTGACGCAGGTCTGCTCCGCCATGGGTCTGGCCTTCGTGGAGGGGCCGGTGATCGGCTACAGGATCGCCAAATCCTCCTACGGTCCGTTAAGCCCGTTGCCGCGCACGGCCGGCTCCGCCGACCGGTCCTCGTGGTCGCGTTTCGACACCCCGGGATCCACCGTGTATCTGGCCAGTGACAAGAGGACCGCCTACGCCGAGGCCCTGGCGATGGCGCGGGTGGTCAAGGGCTTCCGCAACGCCATTGCTTTTGCCGCCCGCCAGTTCGACGTGCCCGTGGAGGAAGCCCGGAGGATGATCCAGGACGACTGGACGAGGAGTGGAAACATGGTGCCGGGCTGGTTGCCGGCCAACTGGCGCGACGGACGCCTGATGTACAGCCTGCAGATCAATGGCCCCAAGCGCTGGGTCGATCTCACCGCCGCGGAATCGATCGCCGCCTTGAACCGCCACCTCGGCCAGCAGCTCGAGGACGCCTTCGGCATCGCCGACATCACGTTGGCGACACTGACCGGGGACGATCGCGAACCAACGACACACATGGCTGCGTGGCTGCGCGAACAAGTCCTGGACGACGGCAATTATGCAGCCGGCGTACGCGCGCATTCGAAGTATGGTGGCGGCGTGTGCTGGGCGTACTGGACGCGCCGCAGAGACGACAACCTCGGCGCCGACCCGGTCGATGTCCTGGACGAGGCAGAGATTCACCGCACCGACCCGGACCTGGACTATGTCCTTGCCATGTACGGACTGGAGTGCCGCTGAGGCGCCCATGAGGATAGCGAAGACCGACATCATTGCAGGGCTGCCCGCCGCGGATGCAAGATATTTCCTGCGCCGGGTCAGCCACGCGGACTTCGATGAGGAATGGGCGCGGTCCCTGCTGAATTCCCGCGGCGCCGCAGACCCCGGGTCCACTCTGACCAGATTCGAAGAGGACGGGTACATCGAACGGGCAGATCACTCCCCCGACGGGCTCTGGTGGATGACTACAACTCTGGGCAATGCTCTGGCCATGGCCAGCTTCGGTAAACCCATCACCCGGAAGACAGCCGACCGGCTGGTCGCTGAAATGCTCGACCGGGCCCGCGCCTACAACGCAGATCCCGGCAAGCCCAGCTACGTGAAGCTGCTGAGGCTCTTTGGAAGCTACCTCAACCTCTGGATTGATCCACTGGGAGATGTCGACGTGGAACTGGTCCTCGGCCGACGCGTGACCGACCCCAAGGAAGTCCTGCGTTACGTCACCGCCAGCGGCCGCTCGTTCCCCACCTATATCGACAAAATCCTGTGGCCACAGACCGAGGCGGTGCAGACCTGCGCAACCGCTCGGCTGCCATCAACATCACCACGGAGGACTTCGACCAGCTCACGGGAAACGTCGAAACGGTCTACTCCATCTCCGAGGACCCCGGTGCCGTCCCGCCGCCCCACCCTGAGCGGCTGGTCAATGGAATGTCTTGAGCGAACTCGCCCGAGCCCAATGCGGCCGTATGGACAGGCAGCCAGCTGGACCGCCGCTGGGACCTAGTAGTACTTAGTTAGGTTGGAGCTCGCGGTTGGCAGTAGGGGCAGTAGCCGGTCCGGACGGCGACGAGGTGTTGGAGCTCGCGGAGGATGCCGTAGAGACTCAGGCTGCCCCAGGCGCTTTTGGGCGTGTCAGGCGCAGCGTGGTGATGAAGAGGTGGGCGGCGGTGACGAGGGTGGCGTGGTGGTGCCAGCCCAGCCAGGTGCGGCCTTCGAAGTGGTCGAGGCCGAGACCGGTCTTCAGTTCGCGGTAGTCGTGCTCGATGCGCCACCGGATTTTGGCGATCCGGACGAGTTCCTTCAGCGGTGTCGTCTCCGGCAAGGTGGAGAGCCAGTAGTCGGTGGGCGCGGGTGCGCCTTTGGGCCATTCGGCGAGCAGCCACTCGGCGGGGAGGGAACCGTCCTCGGCGCGGGGGATATCGCGGTTGGCTGCCCGGACCCGCAGTGCGATGAACCTGGAGGTCATCGACGCGGGTTTGTTGCTGGTGGTGGACTTGGTGCCGTGCCGCCAGGTGACCTGATGTAGCTTCCGGCGGCCGGCGTCCATGACGAGGTCTTTGAGTGACTTTGGGGCGTCCAGGTATCGGCGCTGGTTTGAGCGGGGGCCTTTGCCGGCGTACTCGGCCACGCCGATGGCTGCGTCTTGGAGGTGCGCGGTCGTCGAGTGCTTGACGGCGACCATGTAGGGGATCGTTCGTTCGCTGAGCCCGGACCGGAACGCGGTGATCTCGCCATAGCCGGCGTCCCCGACCATGATCGGGGGCCGGTACCCCCAGGCGCCGAGTTCGTCGATCATTTCCAGCGCCATCGCCCACTTCGTACGATGGCGTTGCATCTCGGGGATCTGCGCCTTGGCCCGGCGGGCGGCGATCATTTCGGCGTGGGCGTTCGTGTCTGCGGACGTGTCATCCCAGGCTTCCGGCACATAGAGCCGCCAGTCCAGCGGGCAGGACGCCTGGTCGGTGGCCGCGTGGATGCTGACGGCGATCTGGCAGTTGCCGATCTTGCCCAGGGTGCCCGAATACTGCCGGGCAACGCACGGCGAGGAGCCGCCGTCCTTCTTGAAACCGGTATCGTCAACCACCCACGCGTCGGGGCCGATCACCTCGACGGCCTTGCGCACCAGGACCCGGCGGACCGGCTCGAGCTTCCACGGCGAGGACGAGACGAACTGCTGCAGCTGCTGGTAATCGACCCCGAGCCGGCCGCCCATCGGCTGCATCGATTTCCGCCGCCCGTCCAGCATCAGACCGTGCAGATACAGGTTCCCCTTGTTCCGCTGATCCTTACGCGGAAGCGACGCGAACACATCCTGAACGAACGCTTCCAGTTCCGCTTTGGTCTCGGCAAGCTCATCCGGTTTCATGCCTCGAAAATTAACAGGATCGGTCAGGGATTAAAAGCCGCCACGCCGACCTAACTAAGTACTACTAGGCCCCAGCGGAATGCTCGTCAACACGGCCAGGAGCCCCCTCGTGCACCAGCGTGCCCTCATCCGTGCCCTCGAAGAAGGCTGGATCCGTGGCGCTGCTGTCGACGTTTACGATCAGGAACCCTTACCGGTGGGCCATCCAGTTCGGGCCGCCCCGAATACCCTCCTGACACCGCACCTGGGGTACGTCACGCACGAGAGCTACACGCAGTTCTACGGCGGAGCCCTCGAGGACGTCCAAGCATGGCTGGCGGGTGTCCCCGTCCGTCAATTGACGAGCCAGGAGTAAGGCCCGTTAATCGCGAAGGGCCGACGGCGGGAGGTCCCGCCGTCGGCCCTTCGCTGCCGCCTCAACAGCGACACCCAACCTGCGTGCTAGTGCCAGAGCCCCAGGGCGAACTCCGCGATGACTGTGGAGAGCAGGAAGGACGCGGTGATGGCGACCAGGCCCACGGGGATGATTTTCCATCCGATGGTCTTCAGCAACGGGATGTCCTTGCCCAGAGAGAGGCCCGCGAGCGTCAGCATGACAGTGGCGATGGACAGGAAGTCGACGGACTTGATGACCGTGGTGAGAGCTTCGGCGCCGAAGAACCAGGGGCTGGAGATGTAGGCGCCGATGGTGGTGATGTAGACGATCGCCGAAATTTTCTTGGTGACCTTCGCCAGCGCGATGCTGACCAGGACCAGGGCGAGCATGATTGAGTACCCACCGACGATCGTCAGGCTGAACCCCTTGGCCGCCACCGAGGCCGTGCCGATGCCCAGGACCGTGAGGACTGACAGGGACAGCCACAACGGTAGCCTGATGGGTGCCGAGGATTCGGCGACCTGTTCGCGGAACCGGCGGTTTTCTTCGGCCTGGGCCTCGTCGCGCTCAACGTCCGCCCGGCCGCGCTCCGCGGTGGTACCTGCGGCGGCGGCCGCGGTTTCGCGGGTCTGCTTGCGGGTGAGGACCTTGTAGAAACGGTCCGCGAGCGGCAGGGCGATGTAGATTCCGACGTAGACGCCAAGGATGGTGGTGATCAGGTTGGACACTGCCGCCATGCCGAGGATGGCTTCCTGGTCCGCCGGGTAGGCCGCGATGATGCTGGCCGAGGCTGCCGCCATCATGGAGCCGGACCCCACGCCGGCACCCATGGCCAGGGCCAGGGGGTCGAAGATCTTCCAGTTGGCCACAAGCGAGGTGAGCAGCGTGATGAACACGGCGCCAAAGAGGGTTCCGAAAACGTACATGGCCAGCACGCCCCGGTACTGGTCCGAATCGGGACCGTACTTTTCGGAGACCATGGCGAAGGACGGTTCGCGGTCCAGGGAGAACGTGGCCCCTACCGTTGCCTTGCCCATCCGGAGCAGGACAGCCAGCGGGAGGGCCAGCGCGATGGTGCCCAGCAGGTGGCCCACTTCCTGCAAAAGCAGGGCGGGCCCGGCCTTGATCAGGCTGGGGAGGCTGGGGCCGATGTTGAACGCCAGCCTGGCCACCAGGAGCAGAACGGCCACGCCCACCAGGGCGGCCGCGATCCGTTGCAAGTCCAGGCCCAGCGGCTTGAACTTCTGGATGGAGACCAAAAGCCCAAGGATGAGGCCCCAGACCATGGGGAAGATGACGATTGCGCCGATTCCGAGGTCAATCTTGGCCTGGCCGATCAGCTGGACGGCTACGGCAATGACAAAGGCCAAGGCGGCGACCGGCAGTGTCATCCGGGCACCAGCTTTGTCTATCCGCGCGTTTGGGGTGCTGGTACTCATGAGGTGCCTTCCTGGGTGAAAGTACGACGGCGGTATGCCGCTTTGATGAAGCGTGCTCGTTCGGTGGGGGTTGAGGCTGCTGCGGCGACGGTCCAGGCCAGCGCGGTGGCTGCCTCGAACATCACCCCGTACGCCTCCGGGGAGTCTGCAAGCGCGGCGAACGCGTGGGAGTGGATGGGCACGTCCGCACCGGGAATGCTCAGCCAGGGATGCAGGGACGGGATGACCTGGGAGATGTTGCCCATGTCGGTTGAGCCGCCGCTGAGGCCGGCCGAGGGCGAGGTGTCCTTGCCGAACGCCTCCATTGCCTCGGTCCAGTGCGCGGCCAGTGCGTTGTCCTGGAGCAGGGGTTCGTAGAGGGGTTCCGTTGCCTCGATGGCCAGCGTGGTGCCGGTGGCGAGGGCGGCTCCTTCGAAGCAGCGGCGCACGCGGTCCAGCAGGGCCTCGTATTCCGGAAGGGTGAAGGCCCGGCACTCAAACTGGACCACGGCCCGTTCCGGAATGATGTTGGTGACGTGCCCGGCCTCGGCCACGTACATGGCTACGCGGTGGTCGCCGGGGATCTGCTGGCGCAGCAGCCCGACGGCCACCTGGCTCAGCACGGCCGCGTCCGCCGCGTTGACGCCCTGGTGCGGGGCTGCTGCTGCGTGCGCGGCCTTCCCAGTGAACGTCGCCTTGTACCGGCCTACGGCCTGGGCGCTGGTGCCCGCGGGGTTGTAGGTCAGGCCGTCCTGGACGGGATGGACCATCAGGGCCAGGCCGACGCCGTCGAACGCTCCCCGTTCCAGCAGGAGGGCCTTGCCGCCGCCGTGCTCCTCGGCGGGCGTTCCGATCGCCTTCAGCGTGATGCCCAGCTGGTCCACGAAGGGCTGCAGGGCAAGGGCCGCGGCGACGGAGGCGCCCGCAATGAGGTTGTGCCCGCACGCGTGCCCGATTTCGGGGAGCGCATCGTATTCCACGCACAGGGCCACCGTCAGGTCGCCGTTGCCGGCACTCGCGGTGAAGGCTGTGGGCAGGCCGCCCGTGCCGCGTTCAACCTCGAAGCCGCCGACGGCCAGCAGTGCCGCTGCCGCTTCGGCCGAGCGGACCTCCTCGAAGGAAACCTCCTTGGTGGCGTGGATGTCCCGCGCCAGGGCCAGGACCTGCGGTTTCCAGTCCTCGACGCCGTCAGCGAGGGCGGCGCGCAGGGTCGCCATAGCGGCGGTTGTGTCTGTCAGTTCCATGAGTATCTGCCTGCTCTAGTAGAAAGCTTTGGTAGGACGCTTCGGTGGGGCGCTTTAGTAGGAAAGCGACGGAAAGGGCGAGCCGGCTGCGCGCGTGGGCACCCAGATGGCCTTCGTCTGGGTGTACTCGTCCAGGACGCCGGGACCGGAGGAACGGCCGTGGCCGGAATCGCCGAAGCCGCCGAACGGGACTGCCACGTGGATGGTCTTGTAGGAGTTGATCCAAAACGTGCCGGCCTTCACCTCGCGGGCAATGTGATGGGCGCGGGAGACATCGGAGGTCCACACGGCTCCGGCTAGTACTACAGTCGCGTTTATGGGGTGTGCCCGCGGGCCTTGTAATGACAGTATCGTGCACGCTGCTGGTGTTTCCGCCGCCAGATCGAATGCCCCAGGATCCGGTCCGGGTGGAGTGTCCGGTACCAGATCAGCCGGACCAGCAGGCGCCTGATCTCGGGCAGGGAGAGCCGGATCAGTTCCCCGTCGCCGGCGGCAGGGCCCCTTTTTTAGAGCGGATGACGGTCAGGAAGGCGTGGGCGAGCATGGAGAGGGTGATGTGGCGGTACCAGCCGGCGTATTGCCGAACCTGGTAGTGGTCCAGCCCGGTTTCACCCTTGGAGGTCTGGAAGGTTTCCTCGATCGCCCAGCGGGCGCCGGCGATGCTCACCAGCTCGGCCAGCGAGACCCGGTTTGGGCCGTGGCAGATGTAGTAGGCCAGGTTGGTGGGGTCCTTCAGGGAGCGGCGGGCCAGCAGCCAGTGTTCCCCGGTTTCGGCGGGTCCGTTGATGCGGGTCCGCGCCCAGGAGTAACGGCGGTCGCCCTTGGTTCCGGCCCCGGCGGTCCGGGTCCGCCAGGCAGTGCCGCGCAGGGAAGCGATGAGTTTATCGGCGCGCCATTGTTCGCCGATCCCGGCGGTGGGGGCGATGATGTTTTGGTTCATGGGAACGGCCAGCACGTAGTGCAGGCCCTTGGCTTCCAGTCGGCGGCGCAGCCCCGTGTGCTGCCCGTAGACCGCGTCGCCGGTGGCCCAGCGGGCCGGTATCCCGGCCGCGAGGGCCCGGTCAATCATGTCCGCGGCCAGCACCGGTTTCGTGGCGAATTCCCGGTCTTTGGGAACCCCTTGTGTTTCGTCAACTTTAAGTAGGCCATTTCGGCGCTAAGGATTAGGCCACCGCGGCACGTTTTTAGTCCATTTCAGCAGTTGGCTATTTCATGAGGGCGTTCTTGACCCGGTAGGACTCTCCGCGGAATTGCAGGAGGCGTCCGTGGTGGACCAAGCGGTCGATGACAGCGGCGGCCATGTTGTCATCTCCGAACACCGTTCCCCAGCGGGAAAACTCCAGGTTGGTGGTGATGATGAGGCTGCGTTTTTCATACCCGTCCGCGATCACCTGGAACAACAGCCGGGCCCCTTCGGTGTCGATCGGCAGGTAGCCCAGTTCGTCAATCTATGCGGACATCCGCATAGATCGACCTATGCCGAGCCCGCGACTATGCCGAGGCTGCCGCCGGCCCGGGCTGGTGTGCGGGGACCCTGCGACTTGCGGCTCGGCATAGTTACAGGCTCTCGAGGAACGCGAGGATCTTGTCTGTTGGGTGGTATCGGCCAGGGCTCGCGGATGTTGGGGCGGTGAGAGCGAGGGCTTTCTCCTTAATGGTGATGTCGGCATGGACGTACGCGTCGGTGGACCGGACTCCGGCGTGGCCGAGCCAGAGGGCGATCACCGACGTGTCGACCCCGGCTTGAAGCAAGGTCATCGCGCAGCTGTGACGAAACACGTGAGGGTGGATTTTCTTGCCCGATAGCGATGGACATGTTCGGGCAGCGGTCGCCGCGTGTGTGCTGACCCGCAGCGCGACGGCATCGCGGGAGAGCCGCCGCCCGGTCCGGGTCGGGAACACTGGTTCGTGTGGTTTTCCGGCTCGTTCTGCCAGCCAGGAACGCAGCAGTCCCTCGACGGGAGTGGCGAGTGGAACTGCGCGTTGTTTGCGTCCTTTGCCTTCGCAGCGGACGTTCGCGCCGGTGCCCAGCATGACATCGGCGCAGTTCAGACCCGTGAGCTCGGAAACCCGCAGCCCGGTCTGGATGGCGAGGAGTATCAGTGCCCTGTCGCGCCGGCCCTCCCATCTGGACTGATCCGGGGCCGCGACGATGGCGTCGATCTCGGGCGGGGTCAGGAACGTCACGATGCGCTTGTCGAACCGTTTCGGCGGGATGGCGAGAACACGCTGGATCAGCAGCGCATGCTCCGGATGACGCAACGCGGCGTAGGCGAACAGTGAGCGGATTGCTGTCAGACGAACATTCTGCGGCCTTGAACCCGTTAATGAAGTCCTCAGCGGATCCTCCGCCGGCGGACCACTGCCGCCAATATTCGATGGCAAGGTCCCTCAAGGCAGCCTCTGTAGTTTCCGGCGCCTTCTGCGGCTGGTCCCCGCTCAGCTTGACGTAGGCATCCGTAACGGGGAAGGAAGACTCGATGGCTTTCAAAGCCGTATCAAGGGCAAGCAACTGCTCAGCGTTGAGCTGATCCACGAGGTTTTCCACGAGAGGATGATCCCGGTTGATCTGGTAGTAGAACCCCTCTCTGCTGCTCAACCCCAGCCAGGTGCGCATCACGCCCCGCCGTGCATCTTCAGCGACGCCTTTATGCCGGAAGGCGCGTTCACTCGGCTGGATGATGCGGTCGATGACCTGTTTCAAAGCCTGTCGAATCGCAGGCGGAGGACTGGCTGCGGACTTCTTGATGTCCAAGGCCCACAGGTGGTCCAAGGTGTTGGGAATGTCCACCTGTACCCGGGCGAGCTTCCCCAGCTCACCTCTCGGAATCAACCGGAACCATGTTCCCCAGATCACCAGACGCTTGGCCCGGTAAATATAGAATCCTTGGTTGTCCCTCAGCGGACCGTTGATCTGGGCCTGGCTCCGTTCTTTGGCAGACATTTTGTTGATGAACGGCAGGGTGTACGGCCGAAAGGTAATCGCCCCGCCCTCGACACGGATCCGTTCCCGGTGCCCTGGCTGGGTAGCCCTGTTGCGACTGAGAAACGGGTCCGCTGGTTCGATTCTGTCTAGGTTCAGACTGATGCTGATTTTCTGCCCATCTTCACCTTCAAGGAACCGGTGATAGACAAGGGCAAGATGCTCCTTGGTAGCAGCCATCCTGGCCGTAAAATCTTCAGTGAACCTAGCGTGGTCGGGGTCCGAAATGTCGATCTCTTCCCACAGCACAACGGTCCCCGACACTTTGTCGTCGAGATAGCGGGCATGTGGCAACCCGACGAGATCATCGTCGGAAAGGATAAACAGCTGCCACTGGCCGGATTCGGCGAGACGGTCAAGATTCCATTGGACGCCGACCAGGTTTCCATTCTGCTTACTTATCAGTGTCAGGACTCGGCACTGTGAGAGAGATGCTGTCTTCAGGCCAAGACCGAACCGTCCAAGATCGCCGGCGTCTCTGGCGGACGTGGAGTTCCGGCCAGCAAGTTTCATCGCGTGACGCACCGCGGCGGCGTCCATGCCAAACCCGTTATCGCTGATCGATACGTAGGTGTTGCCCGGTTCTGCGCTGAAGCTGATGTCGACTGCTGTCGCTTCTGCCGTGATCGAGTTATCGATGACATCCGCGATCGCCGTCTTCAGTGAATACCCCACAGCCCTCATGGATTCCATGAGCTGCGGCCCCGGCGGCACAACTTCAAATTCCAATGCTTCCCCCAATTTCAGACACTTCGTAAAACATATAGCAGAGCAGCGACATCCACCGGTTTTGGACCAAGGAAATGTCGACAACGGCCTTTCCGACACCAAATAGGGGCCGCAAGACAAGCACTCAAACTGATGGGGCCGTGGCCGGCGCCGCGTTCCGCCCAGCTTTGATACCGGGAACGGGTTCTGACCAAAAATATCGGACCAAGCCGCCGCTTTGCGTTGTGGATTTGATCGCTATTTGGCGGCGTTCTGTGATCGCTTGATGTCGTCCCCGCGCCCGTAAGCCGATCCTTCACCGGGCGTTTGCTTTCGCCAAGACTTCAGGCGAGAGCAGGGCACCGGCCGTGAGAATCTGCATGCCTCCTAGGATCCATTCGTCCCGGTTACCACGCCTTACGCATGGGCGCTCGACTCGATGGCTGCGGCGAATCTCCTTAGTCTTCTTCGGTCTCTTCGTCTTCGTTCGACTCCGTCTCTTCGTCCGAGGACGGCTCGGTTGCTCTCGCCAAGTACGGCAACCCACTGACGTCGTACTTGGGCATAGACGCAGCGAGCTGCTGAGCCAAGTTCACGCTGGGCAAGAGCCCTGCAATGTCGAGCTTGGGCATGGCGGCGGCCATCTGCTGAGCCAGGTTCGCGGTGCCCATGAGGCCAGCGATGTCGTACTTGGGCATGGCGGCGGCCATCTGCTGAGCCAGGTTCGCGGTGCCCATGAGGCCAGCGATGTCGTACTTGGGCATGGCGGCGGCCATCTGCTGAGCCAGGTTCGCGGTGCCCATGAAGCCAGCGATGTCGAGCTTGGGCATGGCGGCGGCCATCTGCTGAGCCAGGTAACTTCCAGCTGCAGAAGACTGCGCAGACAAATTGGCGAGGCTTCGCCGAGCCACGTCTGCCGCCTTTCCTTTGAGTCTCTTTAGAGCCTCCGCGCACCCCTCGTCAGCCATGTCAGGCATCGAGGGCTCTCCAGGCGTGAGGAGAGTTGGCGTCTGGTCCTCTTCGCTTGCCGAGAAGAGGACTTTCACCTCCCATACACAGGCGATGCTCTGTGTGTCGTTGCCGTCGGTCACAACCCCGTACAGCAGCCACCGCGCCTTGGCCGTATACCAGACGTCCCCCTCGATCTCATGGCCGACGACGTCCGTGACGCCAAGGAGTTCTGCTTCGGGCGGGGTCATCCATGAACGCCACTGCACCACACCATCAGTGACGCCCATGCCTACGAAACCCGTGGGCGAGGTGAGAATCTCGACAGCTGTCTGAGCCAGCCGAGACTGTATCGGAACTGATCGGAGCAGGTCTCCTGCAGCAGTTTCCGCCTCCTTACCAGAGACTTCCTTGGTGAACTGGGAGACCACCTGGTCGAAATCCGCAAGATGCGTGAGCCTGTCCTCAAGGCCGCGGACGTCCTCATCCATCGGATAGGGATAGGCGGTCCCATCTCCGAAGTCGTTGGTATTGCTTGTAACGAAGCAGACGTGCTCTTCGGGGTTTTCCTTGAGAAATTCCAGGATGGAGAACCAGATGGCCACATCCCGTGCACCCTCAGAATGGTCCTTATTACGCTTCGCCGGCGGAAGCGACATTGCTTCGCGAGCCAAGGCCCTGCGTGCGGTGTCACCACTCATGTCGATCACTTCGAAGATCTCGCGGTAAGCATCTCGCCAGTGGTTCAGGAGGCGTTCCAAATCAAGTGGTTCCAGGGAACTCTCCAGCTCCCACGGAAGCATTTCCCTTAGCTTCTGCAGGACGGTTACTGCTGACTTATGCCTGTCTGGGTAGAACGCCGCCTGATGCGCAGCCATCTCTTCCAAAACCATCCACGGCACGGCAATCCTATGGTGCCCGGACTCCCGCAGCTTCCGGATGATGTCGGCCCGGGGGCCGTTGGGCGGCAGAAGATTCACGGCATTCGTATCGAAGAGGATCAAATCCAAGCCTCCGTCTCACTCAAGCGCCCTGGGTCTGATGGAGACTCGCGCTGTTTAATTACCACCAGCTGATTGCGGTCGGCTTGGCCCAGCATAGAACGCCTATTTGAACTCAGCGGACGGGAATCGCCGATTTAGCAGTGGAGGCGCTAGGTGTTGTGCCATAGAACCATCCGAGGGTCGCGAGCTCGAGGTCCACGACCGTCTTCCACAGGCCAGGCGAACTGAGCGGTCGGAACGTTTGATGGGAAAGAACTTCTAGCGCTCCGTGGACCCTCCGTGATCACTGAGGATCTCATTCCCCAAGCTTGGCGATGCTGCCCGTAAGCCGGTCGATCACCGTGCTGCGGGAGCCTGCTGACATGTTGTCATTTTCAGTACCCGTCTGCACGGCGGGCAGCGTGTTTCCGGGGTTGTGCAGGCGGGTGTTGAGCGGTGGGTTGTCCGTACTCGTCTGCACGGAACGTCCGTTTGCGCAGTACACGCCTGCATGATTCGACCGCGGCGTTCTATTTGGGTTCTGGTTGAAGGTATTGGTAGACGGTTTGGCGGCTGATCCCGAATTCTCGTGCGAGTGAGGCTTTCGCTTCGCCGGCGGCGGCGCGCCGAATGAGCGCGGCCGCCTGCTCGGCGTTCAGCATCTTGCCCCTGCCTTTGTAGACGCCGGCCTTCTTGGCCAGGGTGATGCCCTCGCGTTGCCGTTCTCGGATGAGGGCTCGTTCGAACTCGGCGAAGGCGCCCATGACGGAAAGCAGGAATGTGGCCATCGCGGTGTCGTCTCCGGTGAAGGTCAGGTTTTCCTTCACGAATACGACCTTGACCTTCTTGTCGTTGAGTCGCCGGACGATGGCGCGGAGGTCGTCGAGATTCCGGGCCAGGCGATCCATTGAATGCACCAGGACGGTGTCGCCGTCGCGGGCGAAGTCGATCAAGGCTTCCAGCTGTGGACGGTTCTGGTCTTTCCCGGATGCCTGGTCGGTGAAAACCCGGTCGAGCTGCTCGCCGTCAAGTTGCCGGATCGTGTTCTGGTCCAATGTGCTGACCCGCACGTAACCGAAAGTTTGACCAGTCATTGTTCCCATCCGCCCAAATAATGTCAGGTCAACTCTAAGAGCCTGCCACTCATGTGTCAAGAAATGTTGATTCGGACCTCAGGTTGACACGTATTCATTGGGGTCGCGCTACATCGGGTTTACGTCTGTTTGGGGTGTGCCCCAACCTGACGAACGCCGCGCCCGTGACGATTGAGACCATCTAGGGGCATCTAGGGGTGAATCTTCTATATCTGTCAAGCTGCGATTGGGATCGCTTCAGTAGCAGCGTGGAGTGCATTCAGGGCGCGGTAAAGATGGCGGGCCAGGTACCGCTTGAGGCACCGCCTGATCTAGCGTGTGCTCTTGCCTTCAGATTTCCTGCGTTCCATGTAGGCACGGGTAGCGGGATCATGGACCGTTCTAACGACCGTGGCCAAATGTAGGGCTCTGTTCAGACGTCTGTCACCGCCGCGATTTAGCCTGTGCCGAGTGGTGTTTCCCGAGGATGCGGGAATCGGGTTTACTCCAGCGAGAGCGGCGAAAGCGGCCTCAGAACGCACCCGGCCCAAATGCGACCACGCTGTGTAAACAACTGCGGCCGTGACAGGACCAATACCCCTCTCCTCGAGCAAGGGAGCGGCAGGGCTGGCTTCGAGGAGCTCGGTGGTACGGGCGTGGTTTTCCTTGAGCTCGGAATCAAGCACGGTGATGCGCTTGGCGAGCCGGAGAGCCTCAGCCCGTGCAGTGGCAGCGGCGATGGGCTCATCTCGAACGCGCCAATGGGAGATCTCAGTGATCTTGGTATCAGGAAGCGGCCTGCGTGCGTCGACGCCAAGATCGACAGTGCGCAAGAGGGCAGTGAGGGCTTTGACCTTCGCCGTGCGCTCGATCGTCATCTGCTCCCGCGCTGAGACCAAGACTCGCAGTGCAGCACGGACGCCATCGTTGTGTCGGGGATTGCGCAGCTGGGATTGTTCGAGCACGAGAACTGACGCGGCGATCGCGGCAGCGTCCAACGGATCGGATTTCCCTGCCCCGCGACGTGCTGATGCGTAGGCCCTGACCCTGGGTGCTTCCACCACGCGGTATCCAGTCCGCGCGACCGTGCCGGCGAGCAGTGCCCCGTAGCTTCCGGTCCCTTCGATGGCCCAGAGGGCTTCAAGGTCGCCTCCAGTGCGGCGGGATGCCCAGGCGATCGCACGGGTTCTGCCCGCGTGGGTGTTGGGGAACGCTTCGGTTCCCAAATGTGCGCCGTTGGCGGCAAGCACGGCATAGGTATGGGTGCGGGCGTGGTTATCCACGCCGATAACGAACGGGTAGAAATGTGCGACGGTACTCATCATGGCCGAGGGTTCCTTTCTCATTACCGGCAGATGCTTTGGCCGCGGTGCGGCCAGCGTCAGCCCGTGGGAAGGTCACGCCGAGGCAGTCCTGTGATGAGCCACAACCCGCGTACGGAGATGGTGAACCCCGGCGGTCCTTGGAGCTGCTATTTGGACGGCAGCGCTGGCTTCTTCAGGGCCAGATTGATGATTTCCTGGATGTATGGGGCGACTACCTGTTGGCTGACATGCAGGTCAGCTAGGAAGGTCCCGGTCGCACCTTGATCAATCCACTGCTCTAATTGATCGAGGTCTCCGGGTGTTTTGATGCAGGCGGATTGGGCGCCCATACCTCGCGCGACAGCGGCGAAGTCGATCTGTTCGATATGCATGATTGCTTCCGAGATACCCTGGGAGCCGTACTGATGAACTTCAGCACCGTAGGCCGCGTCATTGAAGACCAGAACGACGGCGGACTCTGCCGTGCGTATTAGCGAGTCCAGGTCAGGCAGGCCCATCAGTCCGCCACCGTCGCCCGTGACTACTACGATCGTGTCTTCTGGACGGGTGATTGCAGCACCAGCGACAACACCACCACCTCCACCGGACTGACCGTCGAATGCGTCCTGGACACCGGCGAATACCCCACCGGCCTCAAATACGCCACCCGGGACATCGAGGCCCTGCCACTCACCCGCCATGAATTCCATCCAGAATGGAACTACGCCATCAAGCCATCCGACACGCCATAAAAACCTGTGTTATTCACCTTGACAAATTCCGAGGCGGCTTTGCCCGTACAGTGCTGAGTGGGGACAAGCTCATGACCTAAGGAGGGTGCGATGCGTGTGACATCAGATTCACAAGGAGGGTCGGTGGCGACCAGCAAGGACGTGGCCCGCTTGGCCGGTGTCTCACAAAGCACCGTGTCGTATGTGATGAGTGGTGCGCGATCCATCTCCGAAGCAACCCGAACCCGCGTCGAGAACGCGATGAAGGAATTGTCGTATCAACCGAACGCGAGCGCTCGCGCTCTCGCGAGCAGACGCACCAACGTGCTGGGCCTTGTCCTGCAGTTGGGGGACGACACGGCAATACCCAGCACCCTGCCGTTCATCAGGACAATCACCCGGGAAGCTCGGCGTCAGGACTACGACGTCGTCCTGGTCACAGGGGACGAAGGCCCTCGCGGTCTCGAGCGCCTCGCCGGCCACGCCATCGTTGACGGCATGATTCTCATGGACATCACCTCTCGGGACCCGCGCGTCGATCTCGTCAAGTCGCTCGATATTCCCGTCGTGCTAATCGGCATGCCCGATCGGCCGATGGGTCTCTACTGCGTCGACATCGACGGCGAGCTGGCTGGGCGACTCGCGGTGCAGGAATTGGCCGAGTCGGGCTGCAGCAGGGTGGTTCTGGCAGGGGAGACTCCGAGCACCGACATCCAGAACCTGTCGAACCACGTCCGCCGATTCGAGTCGGGCGCTCTGCAGGTGGCGGCCGAGCGTGATCTCGACCTGGAAATCGCGAACTTCTCCTGTCGTCGGGCATCCGACCTAGACGCCATTCGCGAGCAGGTCCGCCTTTGGCGGGACGGCAGGGTGGGCGTCGTCGCGCGCGTCCCCGGAGCCATCGATGTCATCCTGCAGTCGTTTCTCGCAGAGGACATCGCACCGGGAACTGAAGTGCCATTGGTCGGTCTGTGCACCGACGACTACGCGTTGAGCACGCGGGTTGCCGTCACCAACGTGTCACCCGAGCCCTCTGAAATAGCGCGCCTGGCGAGCGATGTGTTGTTCTCGCTGCTCAAGGGTCAGTCCAACGAGCCCGCGGTCCAACTGGTCCGTCCCCGATTGGCTAGGCGCTCGACGAGCGGCATCTTCCGCTGAACAATCGGTGACGCCCCCACCCCCTCACACCTGAATGGGATGTGGGCAGTCCTGCGCTGAACGGCGATCAGGTTGACGAGGGTTGCGCGGTGCTGAGATGCCCCAACGCCCGTGGCCTGGCTCTCGTGGTGCTCGGAAGTCCATCCTGGCTTGGGCCGGCACCACCGGCATATACTTTCGATGCGCATCGACTACCATGGGCAAGCTAGGTCAAGTTGAGGATGACGCCAATCCCGGACCGCTCTTGTGTTGGAAATCGTTACCGGCTGAGCAAGACCGAGGCAAGGCGAAACGTTCAGGGGGATCGGTGGATGGAAGCGTCCAAGGCCCGCCAGCCCGGCGGCTACGACCGGAATCGCAGGCAAGCAACCCCCCTGCTGTGGCCAGGGGAGCGAAAGGATGAGGCAATGAGCAATCAACCGGTGGAGTCGCGACCCAACTTCGTGGTGATCCTCACCGACGACCAAGGCCGGTGGGCGATGCCCCACCGCATGCCTGAGCTGGTGATGCCCCACATGGAAAGGTTTCTGGAGGAGTCGCTGGAACTAGATCGGATGTACTGCGCTTCCCCGGTCTGTTCTCCGTCGCGGGCATCGATGATGACGGGTCGGATGCCGTCGGCGCACGGTGTACATGACTGGCTGATCGGGGGGCGCCATCCCGACGCGCACCCCGATCGGTATTTGGAAGGTCAGCCGACCACCCCCGAGGTGCTCGACGACGCCGGTTACCAGTGCGCGATGAGCGGGAAGTGGCACGTCGGGCATTCGCAGGAGCCGGCCCCGGGGTTCGAGTTCTGGTTCGCGCACCGCTATGGCGGTGGCCCGTATTATGGGGCGCCGATCTGGCGGGATGGGCAACCGGCAACTGAGCCGGCGTATTTCACCGACGCGGTGGCCGAAAACGCGTTGGACTTCCTTGCGACGCGCGATCGTCGGCGACCGTTCTATCTGCAGGTGAACTTCACCGCACCGCACGACCCGTGGATCGACAACCACCCGCAGGAGTTGGTGGATCTGTATGCCGACACTGACTTCCCGTCGGTGCCGCGCGAGCAGCCACACCCTTGGGTGGAGCCCCGCAAGGCGGATTTCGCCGATGCCTTCGCGGACCCGCACCCGCACCTCGCTGGTTACTGCGCGTCGCTGACGGCCGTGGACCGTTCGTTGGGCCGCATCCGTTCATTGCTGCAGGAAGAGGGTGTCAGTGGCGACACGGTGGTGGTGTCCCTCTCCGACAACGGTTTCAGCTGCGGTCACCATGGCATCTGGGGGAAGGGCAACGGGACATACCCGCTGAACTTCTGGGAAAATTCCGTGCGGGTGCCGTGCGTGGTCCACGTGCCGGCGGCGCCACGGGAACCAGCGACGCGCTGCTGTCGAGCGTTTCCCTGCACCACACTGTCTGTGACTTGGCAGGGATTGAAGTTCCCGACGATAGGTGGGGTGCGGGTGCCTCCTTTGCCAACGTCTTGCGGGGCGGGGGCCCCGATGGTGAGGACTTCGTGGTCGTCGCCAGTGAGTACGGCCGGGCGCGGATGATCACCGACAAACGGCGCAAGCTCATCGAACGCTTCGACGGTCCAGGTGAGTTCTATGACCTTCAGCGGGATCCAGAGGAGCGGGACAACCTCTTCGACGACCCGTCCGTGACTGATGATCAACAGTTGCTGTCGACGGAGTTGAAGCGACGCTTCAACGACCACACCCGACCAGGCGCTTCCGGCTGGGCACTCCCCGTATCCGGCGCCGGACAAATTCAGCCCACGACCCGTGGACTGCCGGATGAGCGCTCTTACGCCCAACTGGGGCCGCTCAGCTCGGATCCGCCCCTAGCATCAGGGAGAAAGTGGTGGGAAACGATGCCGGACTCCTGAAGTCGATCACCCCGAGTTCACCCGGGTGCACAGTCGGCCGCCAGGCAACTACTAACGCTCGCGGCCGAGCGTCCACCCTGCCTGAGTGGAGCCGACCGCCGTCGTGTCGGCGGCAGGTTATCGTGCGAGATTTTTGCGTGACTTGCCGCCGGGCTTGACTTTCACAGGGGCGGCGTGGGACTATTTTGTGCCACAGTCGATACGCATCGACAACGGATCAACTGAGGCGGAAGATCCAAGGACGACACCACCCCCCTCTTCGGGCAGGCGTCGGATCCCCACCTCTTCTGGCTCAGCCGAACCGAGGCGCCAACAATCGTTGCAAGGGAGCGACAGATGAAACTTTCCCGGCTTTCCAGGCTGGCGGCTACCGCTGTGGCCATCGCACTCGCGGCCTCCATGTCCGCCTGCTCAGGCGGTGGCGGTGGGGATGGCGGGGATCAGATCGAACTCACCTTCATGCCCTACCAGGGCATGAAGGTGGTCGGCCCCATCATCGAAAAGTTCGAGGCAGAAAACCCGAATATCAAGATCAAGGCGAGCGACGCCTCAGAGCAATACGCCGAGACTCTACAGACGCGTATCACTGGCGGTCAGACGCCCGATATCTTCCAGATTGTTTCGGCGAACCGCAACAGCATTCTTGGCGGCGAGCTCGCCGTGGACCTTTCTGGCACCGACTTCATCAAAACAGTGGATCCCGCCTTCCTCGCGGACTACACCGTGGGTGAAAAGGTCTACGCCATCACGTTCACCGCATGGATGGGTACCCTCATCTACAACAAGGACCTGGTGGAGCAAGCTGGATTCACAGAATTCCCCTCCACCATCGAGGAGTACGTCAAGCTCGGCAAAGCCCTGCAGGACAACAAAGTGGTTCCGTTCCTCGAGGACCAGTCCATCCCCTCGGGGTCCTTGATCGCTTTGCTCGCCAGCGGCCAAGTTGGCGAGGGCGAAAAGATGAGCGACTTCTCTATCAACGCCAAGCCCGAGGCTGCGACCTTCTCTGACGCGTGGACGCCGGCGCTGGAGGACTGGTCCAAGATCGTTGATTCGGAGATGCTGCCTGACGCCACCCTCGGCATCGACGCCGAGGGCATCAAGGCAGCCTTCCTGACCGGGCAGACCGCGATCTTCCGCAGCGGCAACTGGGACTTGAAGGATTTGCAAGACTCCGGTGTCAACTTCGCCGTTGCCCCGTTCCCGGCCGCGTCCAACGGGGTGCCCTTCATCAACGGTGGCGGAGACCCGCCTTACGCCATCTCGTCGAAGTCATCCACTGAGAAGCAGGAAGCTGCGACGAAGTTCCTTTCCTACCTCGCCGGAGAAGAGGGCGTGAGCCTTCTCGTCAAGGGCCAAGGTGCGTCATCGATCTCGGAGAACTTCACGTCCGACCCGGGCG
Source organism: Arthrobacter sp. UYCu723 (assembly GCF_054059215.1). NCBI lineage: Bacteria > Bacillati > Actinomycetota > Actinomycetes > Micrococcales > Micrococcaceae > Arthrobacter > Arthrobacter sp. UYCu723. The sequence continues at coordinate 120,765 of NZ_JBSSBW010000002.1, read as the reverse complement.
AAGAGTTCCGCGATGTGTATAAGAAGTACCTGCGCACCGGCCGGTCCTACTGGATCGAATGGAGCCAGAACTCAGCGATCATGGTCGACACCATGACCACGCAGCAACAGCTCATGATCCAAGGAAAAGCATCGCCAGCGGAATTCACAAAAGCGATGGATGCGGCCTTCAAGAAGTAGGCCCCTGGGGGCGGCGGACTCACAGAGACCGCCGCCCCTCCCCAATCCCCACATGGAAATGAGGTAACAACGATGAGTTCCTCTGCAACGATTGACGAAACCTTGGGCGGGGTTCTCCCCAAGAACAAGCCTCCGGCCAAGCGTGGCCGTCGCGATAGAGCGGATCGCATTGCATCAACGTATTTTGTGATCCCCGTCTTGGTCGTCTTCGCAACACTGACTGCGCTGCCGTTGGCCATTTCGACGTTCTGGTCCTTCACTGACTACGACGGAGTCAGCGCCGACTTCGCCTTCGTCCGGTTGGACAACTACAAAGTGGTCTTCAGCGATCCAAGCCTGATGTCAGCACTGACCTTCACCTTGATGTTCGCCATTGCCACCACCCTCATCATCACAGTCCTCGCGATCCTTCTGGCTGTGGTGCTGAACAAGAGTTTTTTCGGACGCGACCTCGCCCGATCTGTCTTCTTCTTCCTCGGCGTTCCCTCACTCGCCATCCTCGGCCTGGTCTGGCGCTTCATCCTTTCCCCGTTGGACAATGGCGTAGCCAATCAGTTCCTCATCAACCTTGGCCTTGAAGGCCTGCCGTGGCTGGCTGACGAGAACTTGGCCCGCTGGTCGGTCATCCTGATCGCGGTCTGGGCAGGCGTGGGATGGCACGCGACCCTGTACTTGGCCTACATGCAGTCCATTCCCGGAGACCTGTATGAACAGTCGACCATGGACGGCGCAAACCCGCTCCAGCAGTTCGTCAGCATCACCCTTCCCTACCTCGTCCCGGCCATCGCGGTATCGACGTTCCTGCTGGTGACAGGAGGCCTAAAGATCTACGATCTGCCGTTCACCCTGACCAGTGGCGGCCCGGGCTATGCCACGAGCACCATCACGCAGGCAATCATCCAGCGAGGCGTGCGTCAGTCCGAATACGGCATCGGGTCCGCACTGGCTACGGTGTTCACCCTTGCCACCCTGCTCGTAGTCGCAGCCCAGTTCGGGGCACTGCGGGCGATCACTCGGAGGTTCTCGTGAGATACGGCAGAAACAAGAAAATTCGTAGCGCGATGAGGTCTGTGCCGGTCCTTCTGGTGGCCGCCATTGCAGCCGTCCCCCTTTACTACGTATTGATCAGCTCCTTCAAGAAGTCGATCGACATGTTCCAGCACCCCCTGTCGCTGCCCACTACCTGGCAGTTCGGGAACTACGCCGAGGCATTCTCGCAGAGCACGCTGATGCTGAGTCTCCTGAACTCGCTGTTTGTCACGGTGCTCGGCGTCGGCGTCCAAGTCTTCATTGGCTCGATGGCGGCGTATGGGGTGATTTTGGCCAAAACTAAGCTCACAGTCGCCCTGGGCGCACTGCTGGCCATCGCGTTTGCCATACCCCTCCAGTCGACGCTAGTACCCCAGTACGTCATCTTCGCCAACCTGCACCTGACCGACAGTCTGTGGGGGCTGGTCCTGCTCTACACGGGCGGTTCACTCTTCTGCTACTTCCTGATCATCGGGTACATGCGAGCGCTGCCGGCAGAGCTATTCGAGGCCGCCAAGATGGACGGTGCGGGGCCGCTCCGCATCTACTGGAAGATCGTCCTTCCGCTCACCCGACCCATCCTGACGACGGTGATCGTGTTCCAGACGCTCTACATCTGGAACGACTTCCTGATCCCGAACATCTACCTGGCGTCGCCCGAGAAGCGGACCATCCCACTCCAAGTTTATGCGGCGATTGGGCAATTCACCACGAACTATCCATTGTTCATGTCCATCACGGTGATCGCACTCGTGCCAGTGTTCATCTTCTTCGTCCTCGCCCAGAAGTGGATCGTGTCGGGTCTGCTCAGTGGCGCGGTCAAGGGGTGACGCTTCTACTCCGCCCGTGAATGCGGCGGACCCAGCACGGTGCGAACCCAGTCGGTTCCAGCCCTGCTGGGTCCTCCGCATACACTGCACAGCCGCCCAACCCACATTGTGTAAAACACCGCTAACGAAAGTCTATGAATCATGAAGAACGGACGTGACGCGCTTCTGAAGCGTGACTTCGGTCGAGGTCAAGTTCTTGTCCATCCTGCCAGCGGAGCGCTGATGCAGTTCACGTGCGACGAGGATACCGAACGGCGCTACCTACTGGATGACGAGGTGCTGTGGCACTCCGACGAACACCAGTGGGGTGCGGGCTTCATCACCACGGACAAGGGCAGCGCGCGGTGGCACACTCCCTCCGTCATCGTCATCGAGGACGACGCACTGCAGGGGACGTTCCCGCTGGGTGATGCCCTCACCCTCACCGTGACCCGCACGTTCGGCGATGTCCTGGTGGAGACCTACCGGTTCTCCAACACCACCGCCGAGGCCGTCACCGTCACCGGACTCGGCATCCAGACACCGCTGGCCGACCACTACGCCACAGCGCGCCAATCCCTCAGCCAGGCCGTCAACGTGCACGCCTTCACCGGAGGGCGATGGGCGTGGGTGCTGGCGCAGCCGATGAACGGTGCCGCGCCCATGCTCGGACTCATCCTTCGAAAGGGTGAGCTGAACGCGTACTCGCTGGAGACGCGCAACCACAACACCCTGTCCAACGCCCGGGGTCACTTCGTGCTGCAGCCCACCGACCGTGCCCGCTCCCCCCATGCCTTCGGCGGCCAGCCGGTGATCGTCATCGGCGCCGGTGAGGACTACGTTGTCGAGTGGGAGCTGCAGTGGTTCAGCAGCAAGGACGACTTCATCGCCGCCACCAATGCGCCGGCCAAGCTGGACGGCATCGCCGCGAAGGTGGGGGAGGACGTACTCCTCACCACCGCCACGGACGTCAGCGTCACAACGCAGGACGACGATGTGAAGATCTCCTCGGACGGGCAGACCCACCGCATCTCGTCCACGGTGGCCAAGCCTGTTATTGTGCGCATTGGTGAACAGAGTCACACCGAGGTCCTGTTCCACCGCAGCGTGCAAGACACCGTGGTCGCGCGTTGCCAGTACATTCTCGACAGGCAGCGCCCCCGCGAACGCTCTGGCCTGCTGGCCCATGCATTCGTGCCTCTCGACACCCGCACCGGGCTCACCCAGACAGCCAATGACTGGAGCGACTGGTCGGACGGTTCTGAGCGCATCGGCATGGCCGTCCTCATGCAGCGGGCAGTCACCAACGGGTGGATGGGGCAGGAGGCAGCTGACGCCGTCCAAGCATGGGAGGAGTTTTGCCTGGACTCACTGCTCGAGGAGGAACTCACCCCGCATCGCGGCTCGCAGGTCCACAGTGGCAGCGAGACGCGACTCTACGACCTGCCGTGGCATGGGCAGTTTTTCCTCACCCGCTACCGCCACACAGGGGAGGAGCGGCACCTCGATATCGCAGCGAAGCTGTACGAGCGCTACTTTGCCTTGGGTGCGGAACATTTCCTCGGTGTGATGAGCTCGGAGTTCTGCCACGAGATCTGCGTGGCGCTGGAGGAAGCCGGACACACGGCCAGAGCCGAAGGGCTGAAACAGCGCCTCGTCGCCAGCGCCAAGTACTTCCTCGATCTGGGATACGACCTGCCGGCGCACGAAGTGGTGTACGAGCAGTCGATCGTGGCGCCGCTGGTGAACCTCTTCATCGACGCCTTCGAAATCAGCCAGGACCAGATCTACCTCGACGCCGTGAAGGAGACGCTCGGTTGGCTTCGCGCCTTTGGTGGCCCGCAGCCTCACTCGCGCCTTCTCGACGTCCCCATCCGTCACTGGGATGGCTACTGGTTCGGGATCGAGCGGCTGTGGGGCGACATCTTCCCGCACCACTGGAGCGCCTTGAGCGCCACGGTCCTCCAGAGATTGCCGAAGGGGCTGCGCACCGAGGGCACCGAAAGAACGGCACTCTCCATCATGCGGTCCGGGATGGCGAACTACTTCCCCGACGGCAGTGCCACGGCCGCCTTCGTCATGCCGTCGTCCGTGGATGGCCGCACCGCCCACCTGGCGGACCCGCTGGCCAACGATCAGGACTGGCACCTGGCGACCTGGCTCTGGTTGCACGACCGACACGCAATTGACCTCCCTTAGCACGGATCCAAGCCGTTCAATATTCGAGAAATGAGTTGAAAAGCATGTCCTTCGATCACTCCCGTGTGGCCGATCCCACCTTCGTGGCGGAAAACCGTCTGCCGCCTCGTTCGGACCACAGATGGTTTGCCAGCATGGAAGAGGCTTCCTGGGGGCAGAGCCGTTTCGAGCAATCGCTGAACGGGGTGTGGAAGTTCCACTACGCGCGGAACTTCTCTCACACGTTGCCGGGATTCGAAGCCGTGGACGTCGACTGCTCCACTTGGGATGACATACCGGTGCCGTCGCACATCCAGATGCACGGCTACGACCGTCCGCAGTACGCGAACACGCAGTACCCCTGGGATGGTCACGAGGACATCCAGCCCGGTGAGATCCCGCAGGGCTTCAATCCGGTCGGAAGCTACGTGCGGCTGTTCACACTTGACCGTGCCGTCGACGACGGGGAGCGCGTCTCCATCTGCTTCAAGGGGGCGGAGAGCGCGATCGCGGTGTGGCTGAACGGCTCCTACATCGGGTACGCCACTGACACATTCACCCCGTCGGAGTTCGACATCACCGACGCCCTCGTGGACGGTGAGAACAAGCTCGCTGCCCAAGTGATCAAGTGGAGCGGCACTTCTTGGGTAGAGGACCAGGACTTCTACCGATTCTCTGGGCTCTTTCGCGATGTCGTGCTCCATCGACGCCCGGCAGCCCACTTGAATGACCTCCGCGTCGTCACAGATCTCGACGACGACTTCGCCACGGCAACCGTACGGGTGACTGCCGAAACGAGCGTCGCCGCAACCGTCACGGCAACGCTGGAGGGTGTGGGGGAGTTCAGCGACGATGGGGACGGCGCGATGGTGATCACCGTCAAAGAGCCACTTTTGTGGAGCGCGGAGAAGCCATACCTGTACCAGCTCCTGATCACCGTGACGGCTGAGGACGGCACTGTCAGCGAAATCATTCCCCAGCGTGTCGGCATCCGCCGCTTCGCCATCGAGAACACCTTGCTGAAGATCAACGGCAAGCGTGTGGTCTTCAATGGCGTCAACCGGCACGAGTTCGGCCTGCAGGGACGCGCAGTGTCCTACGACGAAACCGAGGCGGACGTACAGATGCTCAAGGCCGCCGGGTTCAACGCGGTCCGCACCAGTCACTACCCCAACAACTCCTTCTTCTACGACCTGTGTGACGAGTACGGGCTCTACGTCATGGACGAGATGAACCTGGAGTCGCACGCCCAGTGGGACGCGGTCACCATGGGACGGGCAACGCTCGAGGAGCTGGTGCCGGGGTCGCGACCGGAGTGGCGGGACACACTGCTGGATCGAGCGGCCAACATGCTGCAGAGGGACAAGAACCATCCCAGCATCGTGATCTGGTCCGTCGGCAATGAATCGCTGGGCGGCGAGAACCTCCTTGAGGTCGCCAACTACTTCCGGGAGCATGACTCGCGGCCCGTGCACTACGAACATGTGCACTGGGACCCCCGCTACCCCGACACCACCGACATCGAGAGCAACATGTACAGCACGGCTGCTGACGTCGAGGAGTTCCTGCGCTCCGCGAGGGGCAAGCCGTTCATCCTGTGCGAGTACGCGCACGCCATGGGCAATTCGTTTGGCGCCGTCGACAAGTACATGGACCTGACGCGTCGCGAGCCGCTGTTCCAGGGTGCCTTCATCTGGGACTTCGCGGACCAGGCCATCCGCATGCGCGACCGGCACGGCAAGGAGTTCTTCGGTTACGGAGGGGACAATAAGGAAGCGCCGCACGACTTCGAGTTCAGCGCCAATGGCATCTATTTCACTGATCATTCGCCCACCCCAAAGCTGCAGGAAGTCAAGTACCTCTATCAGGGCCTCGGTATCGACGTGCTGCGGGACCGCTTCGAGGTCACGAACCGGTTCCTGTTTACCGACTCCGCCGAGTTTGATTGTGTCGTCGCGCTGCGGAGCGAAGGACGCGAACTCCAGCGAGCTGCGGTGGTCACATCGGTGGCCCCTGGAGAGCAGGAGTCGTACCCGCTCCCATTCGACTTACCGGAGGCAGCCGGCGAGTACACCGTTGACGTGTCCTTCCGTCTCCGCCAGGAAACGCGTTGGGCGCCCTCCGGGCACGTCTTGGCCTACGACCAGGGAGTGTTCAAGAACGAGGCGCAGACTCTGCCAGTAGCACGTCGTGGCGAAAAGCTGACAGTCATTGACGGACTGCACAACGTGGGTGTTAAGGGTCAGCACTTCTCCGTCCTGTTCTCACGCCTCTTCGGCGGCCTCGTCTCGTATCGCTGCGGTCTGACCCGCGATGGTGGCAACGAGTTGCTCAGCGGTATACCCAAGCCCAACTTCTGGCACGCGCCTACCTCCAACGAGCGTGGCTGGGGGATGCCGTTCCGGGACGGGGGCTGGCTGCTGGCTAGCCGGTACGCGAAGGTGTCTGCCGACGACAACGCAACCATTGTCTCGAAGGACGACGAGTCGGTGGAGGTGAGATTCACCTACCTGCTTCCTGGCACCCCGGAAGGCGAGTGCATTGTGCGCTACCGCGTTCACGGTAGCGGTCGCGTCGAGGTGACCCTGCGTGTGAAGCCGGGTGAAGGCATGCCCGACATGCCCGAGCTCGGGCTGCTTCTCACCACCGACGCCGATTTCCGACACCTGCGCTGGTACGGGGAGGGCCCCGACGAGTGCTATGTCGACCGTCGGAGTGGAGCACGCGTTGACGTGTACGAGGCCGAGGTAGCTGACATGTTGCCCCCATACGTTCGACCGCAGGAGTCGGGCAACCGTACGGGCGTGAGATGGGCCACGGTAACGAACGATCGCGGACTGGGTCTGCGGTTCGAGGGCTGCAGTGAGATGGAGTTTTCGGCACTGCCGTGGACGCCTTTCGAGATGGAGAACGCCCTGCACCCCGTTGACCTGCCTCCAATCCAGCGTACTGTGCTGCGCCCGGCCCTGATGCGCCGCGGTGTGGGTGGTGACGATTCGTGGGGTGCGATGACACATCCCGAATACCGTCTGCCCGCGGGCGAGGAGTTGGAGTTCACGTTCGCCTTTCAGGGGACGTTCGAAACCCACCCGGAACGTGGGGGCGGCAGCGCTCTGCTCCCGCCGGCCGGAAATGTGGTCTGACCGACTTAGCTCCTGACTTCCCCCGGGAAGTCAGGAGCTCTCTTCGTCCGCCAGGGATTGCGGTCAGCTTTTGGTCTGGTGGTGCCGAATGTCGACAAGCGGGTCTGCTGAAGGTTTGGGTGACTCGGTTCCTTATGCCGCTAGTGTTCCGTGTTAATGGTTTGTTTGCGTTTCATCTTGCCCAGGAGATACTCCGCTGATTTGGTCCAGGTGAATGGTTTGGCGTCCTGGTTGTAGTTCTCGATGTAGCGTTCCAGGGTTTCTTCCAGCTCTTTCACGGAGCTGAATGCCCCGCGTTTGAGGCACTGGCGGGTGATGATCCCGAAGAAGATCTCCACCATGTTCAGCCAGGAACAGCTGGTCGGGGTGAAATGCAGGGTGACCCGCGGGTTGTTGGCCAGCCAGTCCTTGACGTTCTGGTGCTTATGGGTCGCGTAGTTGTCGCAGATGACATGCAGCTCAACCCCGGGGTGGGCGTCGGTTACCCGGCCCAGGAAATCGACGAACTCGATGTTGGTGTGCTTTGGGTAGAAGGCGTTCGCGGTGAGTTTGCCGGTGAGGACCTCCAGTGCGGCGAACAAGGTGGTGGTGCCGTTGCGCTTGTAGTCGTGGGTCTGCTGCAGCGGGTGCGTCGGGGACAACGGCTGGTCCGGGCCGGTGCGGGACAGGGCCTGGATTTGGGTTTTCTCATCGATGCTCACCACCACCGCGTTTTCCGGCGGGGACATGTACAGGCCCACCACGTCCCGGAGCTTGAACTCCAGGGCGGGGTCGGTGGAGAACTTGAACGTCTCGATCCGGTGCGGCTGGATTTTCCAACGGCGCCAGATGCGGGCCACAGAGGAAAAGGAGACTCCGTGGCGTTCGGCCATGATGCGGGCGGACCAGTGCGAGATCCCCAGCTCGGCCGGCGGCTTCCCGTCGTTGGTCAGGGTGTCCGCGATCAGTGCGAGCTCGTCGATTTCCCGCTCCCGACCCGGACGCTGGACATCGGACAGGGCCTCGATCCCGCCCTCGGCATAGCGGTTGCGCCACTTCAAAACAGTGGGTGCCGAAAACCCCGTGATCTTCTCGATCTGGATATTCGGCAGCCCGTCGGCAGCCAACAAGACCGTGCGCGCCCGCAGGGCCACTGTCGCGGTGGATGCTTTCCCACGAGTCAGCGCCTCCAGAGCTCCCCGGTCCCCGTCACGCAACTCCAATGCCCTTGCCAGATAAACCATGGATCAAGTCTGACAAACACTCAAACCAAAAGGAATCAACGACACGCTACACTAGTGCGTCGGTGGTTCTCATTATGGTCTCGAACTCGATCGGTGTGAGCGTGCCCAGACGGCGTTGGCGTCGCTTGCGGTGATAGGTGCCCTCGATCCACGCCACGATCGCGAGGCGGAGAGGTCGAGAACGCCACGGCAGATCGCTGGGCGTTTGCAATTGGAAGCGTCAGAGCCCAGCGTTGAGATCATGACCAAATCCCCTGATGCCGACGGCGCTACCGTCTCCCACGAGGCCCTCTACAGGTGGATCTACGCCCTGCCTAAAGGCGAGCTGGCCAAGGCCGGGATACTGCTGCAATCCAAGCGCACGAAGCGGAAAAGCCGTAAGCCCCTGGGTGAGCGGACCGGCGGCCGGATCATCGGGATGGTCAGCATCGATGACCGGCCCGAGGAAGCGACCGACCGGCGTATTCCTGGCGCGTGGGAGGGGGATCTCATCGTGGGTAAGGGCGGTAAATCCGCTGTGGCAACGCTCGTGGAACGATCGAGCCGGTTCGTGATCATGCTCGGCCTGCCCGAAGGTAAGAAGGCACACGGCCTGGCGGACGTTCTCATTGACCGGGTCCACGATCTGCCGGCCCTGATGCGTGGCTCCCTGACGTGGGACCAGGGTACCGAGATGGCCCGCCACGCCGCCTTGACCGTGGCAACGGATCTGCCCGTCTACTTCGCCCACCCGCATTCACCATGGGAGCGGCCAACGAATGAGAACACCAACGGGCTCATCCGCGAGTACCTCCCCAAGGGCACAGAGCTGACCAGTCACCAGCCCTACCTGGACTCCATCGCCGACGAACTCAACGACCGCCCACGAAAAGTTCTAGGCTTCTACACGCCACGGGAAGTATTCAACAAGCTACTCAACGACAACGTTGCTTAGACGAGTTGACACCGCCGTGATCTCTTCAGTAAGTGCGGGCGCGCTCTTAAGCCCGGTCTCGGTCAGGGCTACTGCATCTTGGCCAATTGCTTCTGTTAGCCCTGCACGGTTGGTGCGCCGGATCAGTTTTGCAATGACGAGGCTAGGGATGGTGATCCCGAACTCGTCATGAATGGTCTCTGAGATAGAAGGCTTCTCAAGGAATGGCTTTCCAGACTTGGCCAGCACGCTGAGAATAAAGGGCTGGAAATTGTCTAAGTAGCTGGGTGCCTCAGCGTTGTAGTTGGCTCGAAGCACCGCATATCCAACCAACGCACTAGCAGGTGTTGCCAACAGAATCTCCTCAAACCCCAAGCGGAACCAATAATTTTGATCAAGATTACATATTGGCAGGTAGGCGCTGCAGGCGCAGTCACCGCTGTGGTCAGTTTATGCCCCGAGCTCAAGCGAAATTTACGGTTAACGGAGAAGGTGCTGGAGTTCTCGGCAGGTCCAAACACTGCGATAGCACAGCTTTGAAAGTGTCAGGGCGCGTTGTCTGCCGCTTCCGAATTTCCTTAGCCTTACATAAGATCCGTAGTGGGTATCCGGTTAGCTCAGGTTGTGCTTTTCGATCCCGGACCGTGGGCGACGATTTGGCGATAGGTGGCTGGCGCCTGCTGTGCGCCGAGACCGAGCAGGGATTGGAAGGCCGCCATGGGTGTGCTGCGCCGGTTGTAGCGGAACGTGAACTCGTCGAGGTACACCTGCAGGTGTTCATTGCCCACGGAGCGGTGGGTTCCCCGCAGCCATGTCTTGAAGTTGCTGATGGCGCGGTGCACGCGGGGAAGGACAGGGTCGGGGTCGCCGGCTCTTTTGGCGGCCCGCTGGGATCGCGGGCGGTGGTCGTAGCCTTTGTTCCTCAACGGGACGTACCCCATCCAGCCGTCGGTGTGCACGATGGCGCCGGGAGCCACAGTGTCTGTCACGAAAGTGCCCAACGTGTCGCCGGACGCGTTGGGGATCACCTTCATCCGGACGCGTCCGGAGCCCTGACCACGCACCTCCACCGCCACGACTATCTGCGCGGCCCGGGCCGTGAGATTTCTGCCGCCGCGCCGGCCCACCTCCGGGCCGCCGACTTCGCATTCGTCCACCTCTACCTCGCCGGTCAGCAGGGTGCGTTCGGGGTTGACCATGGCGCGGCGCAGTTTGTGGAGCATGGTCCAGGCCGTCTCGTAGCGGCTGAGTCCGAGCTGGCGCTGCAGCTGCCTGGCCGAGATCCCCGGAGTTCCCGTCGTCATCAGGTAGGCCGCCCAGAACCACAAATGCAGTGCAGTGTGGGTCTTGTGGAGCACGGTACCGGCTGTCAGCGAAACCTGGTAACGGCATGCGGCGCATTCCCACAGCCCCCGCGCCGCCACGGGCCAGGCGGACTCCCCCTTGCACCGGGGACACGAATAGCCATCCGGCCAGCGGCACTCAAACAGATAGCCCAGGCAAGCCTGCTCGTCGCCGAATCTCGCCTGGAACTCCAGAATCGTCTTCGGAAAGTCCGGTCTCGACATTTACGCAGTCTACCTGAGCTAACCGGATACCCACTAGATCCGTTATCGGCGCAATGGCTCGGGTGATTTAGAGGAGGGCGCTCAGCCTTGTCATCGCGGGCTGCGCGTCTTCGATGTAGTGGCTCATATTTGCGGTGAATTGTCGCCGGCGTTCGGAGGTGATGTGGGCTTCGAACGCCGGCTCATCCATGTACCTCTCGAGGATGAGGTATTTGCGTGGCTCTTGTTCGAGGCTGTACGCCGCGAAGTGGAGGATTCCGGGTTCTACGATGGCGGCCAGGGTGAGCTCGCGGATCATCGCAGCGACACGCTGCTCGTGTCCGGGTAACGCCGTGTACTCGGTGTAGAGGTCTTTGGGCATGATTCTTCCTTAGCTGTTCATACTGCTCCTCGGGCCAGACGAAATGGCCTTTTCGATTTGGTGGCGGTCGGAGGCACAGGCTTCGGGGGCCCGAGTCCGTGCGCGTGCCGCAGCTCGGGCCTTGTTGATAGCCACCGACGCCTTAGCCGGGCTTCACCGCCGCCAGTGGCGTGAATAATCGGCGGATGGCCGGATCCATACACTCCAAGCTAGGCAAGGCGCCGGCCCACATCGGACGCACAACTCCCACCATCCGTGCCAAAGAAAGCCGCATCCGTAAGCATCTTCTCTGGGTTGTGCCGGTCAAGGGCCTGCGCCACGACTCCAACGTCTCCGACACCACACCGTCACCGGCAGAATCAGCGGCGTCTTTCCCTACAGCTTCACGTCGCCGCAGAGGTGGACCTGCACCCCCAGCTCGGCGAAGAAGGCGGCCTTGGCTTCGAGCGCCTTATCCGCCGTCTCGGCGTCGGGGGCGTAGACCACCTGGGCGTGGTTGGCCTTGTGGCGGGCCATTAGCTGATCTCGGCTGACGCCGTCGAGGACGGCGTGCATGATCGGCCACTGCGGGTCGGTCGCGTCCAGCCGCCGCCGGGTCTCCTCCTCCGGGAGCTCGACGACGTGGCCGCGGCCGAGGTCCACGTGCAGCCGGTCGTCCATGATGAAGACCCGGGACCAGACGATCTCCCCCGGCTTGGAGACACCGCTGAGGGTGCCGCCGCCCAGCGGAAAGAACATTTCGGGCTGGCGCATGGAGTAGGACTTGTCGTAGCCGCCGTTGTGGGAGGCTGGCACGGAGCCGGAGATTTCGAAGACCCAGACGAACTCGCCGTCGTAGTCGGCGCCCCAGCGCACATCGTGCAGCGTGGTGGCGGGATCGAGCCCCATCGCTGTCCAGATCCGGTTGGTAATGAGCGCGTCGACGGCCACCCCCTCGTCCACTTCGTTGAAGTGCGGCAGCGCCTTGCCGGCAAACAGCTCCCGCCCGCCGTCGCGGGAGTAGACCGGCGGGCGCTGGACATTGTTGAGCAGGCCTTCGGCCAGATCCGAGGCCGGAACGGTGTCCTTGAGGCCCTGCTGGTACTGGATGCCGACGGCGTCGACGCCGTAATCGTCCGAGATCCGCAGCGCCGCGATGTACATCTTGAGCTGGCTGTGGACCTGGTCCGGGGTCAGCTCCGTCGCCGGGTCGGTGCCGAAGTGGAAGGTCAGTCCGGCGTCGTCGAGCCAGCTCTTCACCGCGTCGGCCTCGGCGTCCGGGACCTTCTGCATCTCGGCCACGAGGGCGCTCTGTGAGAGCCGCTCCTTGTAGATGCCCAGCGGGTTGAGCATTTCGTCGTCGATGATGGCGTTGTACATGCCCATGCAGCCCTCGTCGAAGACGCCGATGATGGCCTTGTCGGCCATCAGCTGCTGCGCCAGGGCGCGTCCCAGCCGGACCTCTTCCGTGTCCGCCAGCGGCGGCAGTTCGCGGACGTGGCTCGTGTCGTGGGTGATGCTGCCGGAGGTGAGCCAGGACTTGAGCTTGCCCACCGCCCATTCGTCGGTGAAGTCCTCGCTCCACAGTGCGGAGTATTCGACCTTGGCCTTGGTCAGGCTCCCGGTGAGGTTGAGCAGCCCTACCAGGCCGGGGAAGTCGCCCGCCCAGTTGGCCACTACCAGGATCGGGCCGCGGTGCGTGCGCAGGCCCGCGAGGACGTGGTGGCTGTACTGCCAGACGGCCTCGACAACCACCACCGGCGCCGTCGGCGGGATGTTCTTGAAGACCTCCATGCCCATCCGCTGGCTGTCGATGAAGCCGTGCCCGGTGTCCGGGTTGACGCCGTGCGCGCGGGCAACCTTATAGCCGAGCGACTCCACAGCGGCGGCGAAGTGCCCTTCGAGCTGCTGCTGAGTGGGCCAGCACTTGGTGTTCGCCGCGATCCGCAGGTCGCCGCTGCTGATGGTGTAGACCGCGTTCGGCTCGGCGGCGGGGGTTTCCGCGACGGTCGGGAAAGTGTAGCTGCTCATGGCGTGGGGTCCCTTTCGAGGTTATGGGGGCTCAGTCGTTCCTCGCGTCCAGCGAGGGCGTGGGCAATGTCCTTGGTGGCTGGGTAGAGCCGCAAGTAGAGGTCGTACAGCTCGTCGTAGTCTGCGGTCACGGCAGGGTCCGGGTGGACGGTCCGGGCCGGCGGGTTCCACTCGCTGATCCGGACCTCGGCAACCGTGCGTGCGGCCAGGTACGCGGCACCGTAGCTGGCGCCGATGGTCTGGCTCGGGATGAGCTGCGGCCGACCGGTCACGTCGGAGACGATCTGGGTCCACAGCTCGCCCTGGGTTCCGCCGCCGACGGCCACGATGCGCTGGATATTTCCTCCGGCAAGCTCCATGGATTCGATGTTGTGCCGGACGCCCAGCGCCGTGGCCTCCAGCGCAGCCCGGTACAGGTCCCCTCGGGTGTGCGAGAGGGTCAGCCCTGCGATGATGCCGCGGGCTTGCGGATCCGCCACCGGAGTCCGTTCGCCGGCAAAGTAGGGCAGCATCAGGAGTCCCCTGGCGCCGGGGCCGGACGCGGCGGCCAGCTCCAGCAGTTCCGGGAAATCGAGGGAACCGAAGAGTTCCTTGAGCCACGAGGTGACCGCCCCGGAGGTGGCCATCCCGCCGGCCAGGTTGCGCGTTCCCTCGAAGGCCCCCACCGTTCCCCACAGCTGGGGGGAGGTCACCCGGTCCGGCACGGTGTTCACCAGGAACATGGTGGTGCCGTACATCAGCATCAGGTCGCCGTTGTTCTGGCTGTCCACGCTGACGGCTTCGCTCCAGGCGTCGATGGTTCCGGCGATGACCGGCACTCCGGCGGGCAGCCCGGTGTCGGCGGCGGCCTCCGCGCTGACGTACCCGGCGGTGTCGCCGGGCCAGAGCAGCGGCGGAAGCTCCAGCCCGGGGGCGATCTGGCTGGCGAAGGGCGGATACCATTCCAGCGTCCGGGTGTCGTAGAGGGGCGTGCATTGGCTGGCGGAGTGGTGGTCCAGCACGTACGCGCCGGTGAGCTGGTAGGCGAGCCAGGACGAGGGCATGAAGAGCCGGCGGCTCTTGGCGAAGGTTTCCGGCTCATGCTTGTCCAGCCACCCCAGCTTCGGCCCGACGGCCTGCGTGGAAAGCACGGAGCCGCAGCGCTCCATGATGACGTCGTCCCCGCCCAGCCGGGCGGTGAGGGACTTGATCTGCTCGGTGGCCCGGGAGTCGATGCCGTAGAGGATCGCCGGGCGCAGCGGGGTGCCGTCCTCGTCTGCGACGAGGACGCAGGGCCCCATGCCGCTGACCCCAACCGCGACGATGTCCTCGTCCGCGCCGGCCAGTAGTTCCCGGCTGATCGCGGTGAATTCCTCCCACCACAGACGCCCGTCCATCTCGGCCCAGCCGGGACGGGGCCGGCTTACCTCGTGGCTGCGCGACGCGGAGCGGAGCACCCGGCCGTCCAGGTCCACAACGACGCCCTTGCTGCTGCTGGTGCCGATGTCGACGCCGAGCACCGCACGGCCCGAGGCCGGCTGGTCAGTCACGTTGCCGGTCGCAAGCGCAGGCCCTGCAACCCGCCGTCGACCGCCAGCGAGGTTCCGGTCGTGGAGCCGGCGGCCGGCGAGGCGAGATAGGCCACGGCGGCCGCCACCTCGTCTGCAGTGACCAGGCGGCCATGGGGCTGGCGGGCGTTGAGGGCAGCGCGTTCGGCCTGCGGATCGTCACTTTGGGCCATCAGGCGGCCGATCCAGGGGGTGTCGGCCGTGCCCGGGTTCACGCAGTTGACCCGGATGCCTTCGCGGATGTGGTCCGCGGCCATCGCCAGCGTCAGGGACAGGACCGCGCCCTTGCTGGCGCCGTACAGCGCCCGCTGCGGCAGCCCCGCCGTGGCCGCGATGGAACACATATTGACGATCGCGGCAGCCGGCGAGCGGCGCAGATGCGGCAGCGCGGCGCGGCTGACCCGGACCATGCCGAGCACGTTGATGTCGAACACGCGGTGCCATTCCTCGTCGTCGTTGTCGGCGATGGTGCCCTGGGCGCCAATCCCGGCATTGTTGACGACGACGTCTATCCGGCCAAAGTGCCCGGCCACCGCTTCGACTGCCGCGACCACGGAGGCATCGTCAGCCACGTCGCAACGCACCGCCAAGTGCCCCTCTGGCGCGTCCTGCGGGTTCAGGTCCAGGACCGCCACCGAGGCTCCGGCGGCGGCAAGCCGCGCGGCCGCGGCCGCGCCGATGCCGGAGGCGCCGCCGGTCACAATCGCGACCAGCCCATCCATCTCCGTTGCCATGATTTTCCTTTCAAAAGACGCTTATTGGGGGTGCGCCCTGCCCGCGGGCGCCGGCGGCTGCATCGGCCGCCGTTTCAGGACTGCGCGAAGACTTGCCGCTGCCGGCCGAGGCCCTCGATCTCAATCTCGACGACGTCACCGGCTTTGAGGTACGGGAATCTGCCGGAAAGCGCGACACCCTGGGGGGTGCCTGTGAGGACGACGTCGCCGGGTTCAAGGGCCAAGTACTGGCTCAGGTGGTGGATCAGGAATTCGACCGAAAAGACCATGTCAGCGGTGCTGGAGTCCTGGCGCGGTTCCCCGTTGACCCAGCTGCGGAGCCGGAGCCTGCCCGGATCGACCTCGTCTGCCGGCACGAGCCACGGCCCCAGCGGGGAAAATCCCGGCGAACACTTGCCCTTGGACCACTGGCCGCCGGATTCCTCGATCTGGAAAGTGCGTTCGGACAGGTCGTTGGCGACCAGATAGCCCGCGATATGAGCTGCTGAGTCCGCCGGCGACCCGAGGTAGCTGGCACGCCGGCCGATCACCACCCCGAGTTCGACCTCCCAGTCAGTCTTGGTGGAATTGCGCGGGATGAACGCCCGGTCATCCGGGCCTGCGACGGTGTTGGGCGTCTTGAGGAAGATGATGGGAATTTCGGGCGGCAGCGAACCGGATTCCGCGGCATGCGCCGCATAGTTCATTCCCACACAGATGACCGCGGACGGACGGGCAATCGGGGCGCCAATCCGGAGGTCGGCCGCGTTCAGCGGCTCAAGCTCCCCGCGGTCCAGGGCCCTTCGGACAGCCGCGATTCCCCCGCCGGCCAGGAACTCGCCGGAGATGTCCGGGGTCAGCGGAGATAGATCATATGTATTTTCTATCCCGGCGCCGTCGACGGCAATGACGGCGGGGCGTTCCGCACCCGCGGCGCCCAAGCGAACCAACTTCACACTTCCTCCAAATCGGGCAAATCTGCCCGGTGCTAACCCGGCAGCCGGATAGGCCGCGCGGAAAGGTGTCGAATACCACAATACAGATCACACCGTCATTGACAAGCCATACATCCGATGTTTATTGTCGAACTCACCGTCCGACCGGGCGGCGCGACATCCCCGGCGCTGCCCGGAGCATGAGGAGTTCACACGTGAGTACCATCACCGCCGTCACGGTCAGTGACGTCCGATTTCCGACGTCCTCGTCCCTGGACGGCTCGGATGCCATGAATCCCGACCCGGACTACTCGGCGGCGTACCTGGTGATCGGCACCGACGCCGGCGACGGCCTCGAGGGCCACGGCTTTGTCTTCACCATCGGGCGCGGAACCGAAGTGGTGGCCAGCGCCCTCACGGCCCTCATTCCGTACCTCCGGGACCGGAACACCGAGGAGCTCCTGGAGGACATGGGCGGGACTTGGCGTTCCATGGTGCACGACTCGCAGCTGCGCTGGCTGGGACCCGAGAAGGGGATCATGCACATGGCCATCGGGGCCGCCATCAACGCCCTCTGGGACTTGAAGGCGAAACGCGCCGGTCTGCCGCTGTGGCAGCTGCTCTCCCGGCTGTCCCCCGAGGACCTGGTTGACCTGTTGGACTTCCGCTACCTCAGCGATGCCCTCACCCCGGATGAGGCCCTCGATCTCCTGCGCAGCGCCGAGGCCGGGCGCCCGGGCCGTGAGGCCGAGCTGCTCCGGGCCGGTTACCCGGCATACACCACCACCCCGGGCTGGCTCGGCTACGACGACGCCAAGCTCGCCCGGCTGTGCCGCGAGGCTGTCGCGGACGGCTTCCCGCTGGTCAAGCTCAAGGTGGGCGCCAACCTCGAGGATGACGTCAGGCGCCTGCGCGTTGCCCGGGACGCCTGCGGTCCGGGTATCAAGATTGCCGTGGACGCGAACCAGCGCTGGGACACCGCGGAGGCCATCGACTGGATCCGCGGTCTCGGCGACCGCGACCTCGCCTGGGTGGAGGAACCGACGAGCCCGGACGACATCCTGGCCCACGCCGCGATCGCCCGTGCCATCGCCCCGATTCCGGTGGCGACCGGGGAGCACGTCCAGAACCGTGTGGTGTTCAAGCAGATGCTGCAGGCCGGGTCCCTTGAGGTCTTGCAGCTCGATGCTGCACGGGTGGCCGGCGTGAACGAGAACATCGCTATCCTGCTCCTCGCAGCGAAATTCGGGGTCCGGGTCTGCCCGCACGCCGGCGGTGTGGGTCTCTGCGAAGCCGTCCAACACCTCTCCATGTTCGACTACGTGGCCGTTTCCGGGCAGCTCGAGGGCAGGATGATTGAATTCGTCGACCACCTCCACGAGCACTTCGTCGTCCCGGTCGACGTCCACGGCGGCCGCTACTGGCCGCCTGCAGCTCCGGGCGGCGGGAGCGAAATGAAAGCGCACTCTCTGGCGGAGTTCGCCTTCCCTGCCGGTCCGGCGTGGGCCGCTCCGGTTGAAGCTGTGGCAGGCTGATCCGATGAGCAAAGCCCCGGAACGCATCGCACTGCACACCCGGCTCAAGGCCGGCCGTGAGGCCGACTACGACCGGATCCACGCACGGATCCCCGCCGAGCTCGCGTCCGCCATGCGCGGGATCGGCGTGCACAGCTGGCGGATCTGGCGCAGCGGATGTGAGCTTTTCCATGTGGTGGAGGTCGACGACTACGCAAAAATGCGCAGGTTCCTTGCCGCTCATCCTGCCAACATCCCCTGGCAGGCGGAAATGGCCGAACTCCTTGAGGTCGAGGACGACTATTCGGGTGAGGACCGCGGCATCCCGATGGTGTGGGAGCTTGCACGGCAATGACACAACTGCCCCTCGGCCCGCTGGGCTACGGCGCCGCCGCTCTCGGGAACCTGTATTCGAGCATGGGCGACGACGCCGCCCGGCGTACCCTGGAGGCCGCCTGGCGCGGCGGTATCCGCTACTTCGACACGGCGCCGCACTATGGTCTGGGGCTCTCGGAACGGCGGCTCGGCGAATTCCTCCGCACCCGCCCCCGGGAGGAGTTCGTTATCTCCACCAAAGTCGGCCGGCTGCTGGAGCCTAACCCGGACTACCAGTCCGGCGAGCTGGACACCGGGGGCTTCGCCGTCCCCGCCCGGAGCACCCGGCGGTGGGACTTCACCGAACGCGGCATCCGGCAGAGCCTGGAGGACTCCCTGGACCGTTTGGGCATCGCGCGGGTGGACATCCTCTACCTGCATGACCCCGACGCCTATGACATGGACGCAGCGCTCAAAAATGCCCTGCCGGCCCTGCAGCGGCTGAAGCGCGAGGGCCTCGTCCGGGCCATCGGGGTGGGATCCAACTCCGCGGAAGCCCTGCACACGCTCATCGACCGCACCGAACTGGACCTGGTCATGCTCGCCGGCCGCTTCACACTACTTGAGCAGCCCGCCCTGGCCGGACTGCTGCCCCGGTGCGTCGAACGCGGCGTAGGAGTCGTTGCCGCCGGAGTGTTCAACTCGGGCATCCTGGCCAAGGCGAAAGTTCCGGCGGGCGCCCATTACAACTACGGACCGGCGCCGCGGGAGCTGTTGTCCCGGGCCCGGCGCCTCGCCGCCGTCTGCGCCACGTTCGGGGTGGAGTTGCCCGTCGCCGCCATCCAGTACCCGCTGCGGCACCCGGCCGTGCGCAACGTGGTCATCGGCGCGCGTGGCGCGCAGCAGATCAGTGCCAACATCGCCGGCATGGGCCGGCCGCTCCCCCAGGCCCTCTGGGACGCGCTTGAAGCGGAGGGGTTGATTCCCCGGTGACCGGGCTCCCCACGGTTGACTCGCACCTGCACCTGTGGAGCCTCGGCCGCAGCCGGTACCGGTGGCTGGATTCAGTGCCGGAGCTGAAGCAGGACTTCACCGCCGCCCAGGCACGTGCGGAGCTCGACGCTGCCGGAGTGGCGGAAGCGGTCCTCGTCCAGGCCGACGACACGCTCGAGGACACCGGGTTCCTGCTCGAAACCGCCGCCGCGGAAGCTTGGATCCGCGGCGTGGTCGGCTGGATCCAGCTGGATTCGCCCTCCCGCGCCGGAGCTCAGCTGGACCGGTGGCTGGAATCAGACAAGTTCTGCGGGGTCCGGCATCTGATTCATGACGATCCGCGGGACGACTTCCTTGCCCTTGCCCCGGTCCGCGAATCGCTCGCCCTGCTTACTGCGGCCGGCCTGCCCTTCGACATCCCGGACGCCTTCCCGCGCCACCTCGGAGCCACAGCCGAACTGGCAAAGGCGCTCCCGGACCTCACCGTCGTCGTGGACCATCTAGGCAAGCCGCCGCTTGCCGATCCTGATGCGATGGCCCGGTGGCGACTCGAACTGGCCGCATGCGCGGCCCACCCTAATACTGTGGCGAAGCTGTCCGGCCTTCGTATTCCCGGCGCGGAATACAACGCCTCCGCACTGGAACCGGTTTTCCACGAAGCCCTGGAGCTGTTCGGAGCGGAACGCCTCATGTACGGCGGCGACTGGCCCGTGTCGGTCCCCGCCGGCGGCTACCAGCCCACCTGGCAGGTGCTCAAGGAACTGATTGAAACGCTCAGCCCGGCCGAACAGGATGACATCCTCGCCGCCACATCACACCGGGTATACCGCCGCGGCGCGGTGGCCTGATTCCATCCCGCCACGGGCCCGGGATGGCCGGGTCTAAGATGTCTTTCAGGCGTGCCGACGCCGGATGCACAGAATGGCGCTTTCCATGACAAAACCCCCAGCCGCCACTGCGGTGCCGAGCGACGCCTCCCCGGCCAAGATGGTCAAGGACGCGTCGCTGCCGATGTACAGGCAGTTGTGCGACCAGCTGACCCTGGAAATTTCGAACCGCAAGCTGGCCCCGGGGTACCGTCTCCCCGGTGAGCACGGCATGTGCGAGCTGTACGGGGTTTCCCGCACCGTGGTCCGGCAGGCACTGGGGCAGCTCGAGCACGACGGCGTGATCGAGCGGGTCAAGGGCAAGGGCACCTTTGTGGCCCCCCGCAAGGTCTCCGAAAGCCTGGTCCACACCCTCCGCGGCCTCTACGCGGACGTGGAGTCCCGCGGCGGCAGCATCTACAGCGATGTGCGCCGCCGGGAGGTGGTCCCTGCCGACGACACGGTGGCCGAGGCGCTTCGGATCCCGGCCGGCGGACCCGTCGTCGTCCTCGAGCGGCTCCGTTATGTTGAAGATTCCCCATGGTCCCTCACCACCACCTACCTTCCCGGCGACATGGCCGAGGTCGTGCTCGGTGCCGACTTGCGCAACCAGTCGCTTTACGCCGTGCTGGCCAGGAACGGCATCCGCGCGCACCACGGCATCCGCTCGGTCGAGGCGACCGTGGCAAACAAGACGCAGGCCGAGGCGCTGGGCATCGTGAAGGGCGCGCCGCTCATGCAGTTGCGGAGCATCGTCTACGACGCGGCGGACCGGCCGCTGGAATTCTTCATTGCCCACCACCGTGGGGACCAGAGCCGTTTTGAGGTTGTCATCGACGCAGCCTCGGCGGGCTCCGGCACGGCCGGCTTCCACCGCGTCACCACCGGCTGAGCTCCGCGGGCCGCGTGGGCCAGCTCCTCCTGGTGATTCCCAAGGAACCGCTTGGCATGTAACCTGTAATTACAGGTTGCCGCATCGGCAACGGATTATTTGCTGATTCTCAGGAGACTTTTGCCCGTGAGCGAATTCATTACACCCCCCGTTCCGCCCATGACCATCCGCTTCGACGCGCAGGCCGGCACCCTGTCGCCGCAAGGCCCCACGCTGGAACGCCGCATGTCGGACCTGGAAGGCCTGTTCGCGGACAAGGACGCCTGGAACAAGGCTGTCACCAACGGCAATCCCGTGGTCTACTCCGTGGTTTCCACCCCGGTGCCGGAAGCGGACCGGGAACTCCCGCAGTCCATCACCACGATCGAGCCCGGCACCACCGCCGGGGAGTTCTGGATGACCAAGGGCCACCAGCACCCGAACCACCAGGGCGAGATCTACCTGGGCATCTCCGGGCAGGGCGGGCTGCTGATGTTCGACGGCGAGAACACCTCCTGGGTGGACATGGCCCCCGGCGTGATCGGCTACATCCCGCCGGGCTGGGCCCACCGCAGCATCAACGTGGGCTCCGAGCCCTACAAGTTCCTCGCGGTCTACCCCGGCTGCGCCGGCCACGACTACGGCTGGGTCCTGGAGCACGGCATGGGCCAGCGCGTCTACTCCGCGGACTCGGGCCATGAGTTCGCACCCTTCTTCGCAGCACAGGCCTAAGACGGAAGGACCGGTCCCATGATCATCGCTCACGATCTCGGCACGACGGGCAACAAGGCATCCCTGCACGAGGCTGACGGAACCCTCCTCAGGGCCGTCACCATCAGCTACGAGCCGCACTTTGCTGCCGGCGGCCGCGCCGAGCAGGATCCCGATGTCTGGTGGAACGCGGTGGTCCAGGCCACGCGGAAGCTGCTGGCCGAGACCGGCGTTGATCCGGGGTCGGTGCAGGGCCTCGTGGTCGGCGGACAGATGATGGGAGCCGTGCTCCTCGACGGCGACTACGCGCCGGTCCGGGCCGCCCTGATCTGGGCCGACCACCGGAGCGTCGCCCAGTCCGACGAACTGGCCGAAGCCTTCGACGAGCAGGAGGCCTACGCCATGCTCGGTCACCGGATCAACCCCACGTATTCGCTGAGCAAGGTCATGTGGGTCCGGGACAACGAACCCGAGGTCTTCAGCCGCGTCCGCCACGTCTGCCTCGCCAAGGACTACGTGGTGCACCGGCTCACCGGGCGGCTCGCAACGGACCACTCCGATGCCTCCGCCACGAACGCCTACGACCAGACCACCGGAACCTGGTCCGAACGGATGCTGACCGCCGCCCGGATCGATCCCGCACTGTTTCCCGAAATCCTCAAGTCCACCGACGTCGTCGGCCCCCTCACGGCCGCGGCAGCGGCCGCCACCGGCCTCAACACCGCTACATCGGTGGTGATGGGCGGCGGTGACGGCCCGGTGGCAGCCGTGGGCGCCGGCGTCGTCTCCGAGGGCGACCAGGCGTACGTCTACCTTGGCTCCTCCTCGTGGGTGCAGATCGTCACGGCCGCGCCGCTGATCGACCCGCTCCGCCGGACCATGACGTTCGACCACGTCATCGACGGGAAGTACGTCCCCACCGCGACTATGCAGGCCGGCGGAGCGTCCCTCCAGTGGGCCGTCGGACTGTTCGCCGACCGCGGCGAGAAAGACCGCTTTGACCGGCTCATTGCCGAAGCGGCCGGCGCAACCGCGAGCGAGTCGGGACTCTACTTCCTGCCGCACCTGCTCGGCGAGCGCTCTCCATACTGGAACCCCCAGGCCGCGGGGGCCTTCGTCGGCCTCGAGATGCACCACGGCCGAGCTGACATGATCCGGTCGGTCCTTGAAGGCGTGGCCTTTAACCTGGGGACCTGCGTCAACGCCTTCAACGAGGCCGGGGCAGCCATCAGTCGGATCGACGCCATCGGCGGGGGTGCGGCCAGCGACACCTGGCTGCAGATCATGGCCGACGTCTGGGGCGTGACCGTCCGGCGGCGGAGCATCGTCGAAGAAGCCAATAGCCTCGGCGCCGCCGTGACCGCCAGCGTGGGACTCGGACTCGTGGACGACTTCAGCGTCGCCCGGGAGCTGTCCCGGGTGACCGCCGAGTTCCAGCCCGACCGCGAAGCGCACGAACGCTACGCGGCCAGCCACCAGACCTTCCTCGATGCTTACGGCCAGCTGGAACCGTGGTTCCCGACCCGTCGGGGGAAGCACTGATGCCGGTCATCCTCGTCACCTCCCGCTCCTTCTCCTCCGGCGAACAAGACCTGGTCTCCCGGCTGGAAGGCCGCGGCTACACCGTCCGGCGGGGCCCCGCGGACCACTCCCTGGACGCCATCGGCGCCGATCTGGCCGTGGCGGAAGGGTGGATCGCCGGAACAGGCGAGGTCACCGCAGCCCATCTGGATGCGGCGCCGCGGCTGAGGGTCCTGGCCCGGTACGGGGTGGGTTTCGAAGCCGTGGACGTCCAGGCCGCAGCAGCGCGGGGCGTGGTGGTCACCAATACCCCCGGCGCCAATTCCAACGCCGTCGCCGAGCACGCCCTGGCCCTGATGCTGGCCGTCCTGCGCACCGTTCCGGAGGGTGACCGCCGGGTGCGGAACCGGGACTGGTCGGTCATCCGGGGCCGCGAGTTGGGCTCGCTGACCGTGGGCCTGGTCGGCTTCGGCCGGATCGGGCAGATCGTGGCACGCCTGCTCTCCGGTTTCGGTTCCACCGTGTACGCCTCGGACCCTTTCATGGGCCCCGAACTGATCCGGAGCCTCGGCGCCGAACCGCTGGAGCTGGCGGGCATGGCGGCGAAATGCGACGTGATCTCCTTGCACGCCCCGGGCGGGCAGCAGCTCATCGACGCGGCCTGGCTGGCCGGCGCGGCGAAACCGCTCGTCCTGGTCAACACCGCCCGTCCGGAACTCGTAGATGAGGAGGCGGTCGCCGTCGCCCTGCGCACCGGAGTGCTCGCAGCCTTCGCGGCGGACACCCTGCGCGGCGACACGAGCGGGCAAGACTCCCCCGTGCTTGATCCGCAGCTCGCGGCGCGGGTGGTCATCACTCCGCACTTCGGTGCGCAGACCGTTCAGGCCGTCGACGGCATGGGATCCATCGCCGTGGACAACCTGCTTGCCGTCCTGGAAGGGCGGACGCCGCCCAACCCCGTCAGCCCGACTCCTACGAAAGTGAACTAATGGCCGACCTTCTCAAACTCAGGCAGACCGGGATCCTCGCCGTCGTGCGGGCCCCCAGCACCGAGAGCGCCATCCGCGGCGCCGCCGCCCTGCTGGAGGGGGGTGTGACCGGACTGGAGATCACCTATTCCACCCCGGACGCCCCCGCCGTCATCCGCGCCCTGCGCGCCGAATACGGCGACGGGATCTATCTGGGCGCCGGCACCGTGCTCACCCGTGCCCAGGCCGAGGACGCCGTCGACGCGGGCGCGGAGTTTCTGGTCAGCCCCGGCACCGTCGCCGAGACCGTCACGGCAATGAAGGCCACCGGATCCCTCGTCATGGCCGGCGCACTGACGCCCACCGAGATTCTCACCGCAGTGGGCCTGGGTGCCGACGTCGTCAAGATCTTTCCCGCCTCCCTCGGCGGACCCTCCTACTTCCGGGCGCTCCGCGGCCCGCTGCCGGACGTGCCGCTGATGCCCACCGGAGGGGTCACCCCCGGCAACATCGGCGAATGGTTCGACGCCGGAGCCGTCGCCGTCGGCGCCGGCTCCGACCTCTGCTCCACCGCCGACCTCGCTGCCGGACGGTATGACCTGGTCCGCGAGAAGGCCCTCAACTTCAGCGCCGCATTGGAAAGGGCGATGGCATGAACGGCTACATGGGATTTGTCGGCGTGACCACCTCGGGATCCTCGATCATGAAGATATTTCCAGAGTGGGCGCGGATCCTTCAGCTGCCGACCGACCGGCTCTCCGGCCACGACCTCCCCCTGGGGGCTAGCCGGGAACAGTACCGCGAGCTGGTCACCCGGATCCGCGACGACAAGAACCACCGCGGCGCGCTGGTCACCACCCACAAGATGGACCTGTACCAGGCGGCCCACGACCTCTTCGACGAGATCGACGAGTTCGGCCGGCTCTGCGGCGAGATCTCCAGCATCTCCAAACGGGACGGCCGGCTGATCGGCCACGCCAAGGACCCCATCACCGTGGGCCTGGCCCTTGAGGAATTCTTGCCGCCGGGCCACTTCAAGGAAACCGGCGCCCACGTCATCTGTCTCGGCGCCGGCGGCGCCGGGACCGCCCTGAGCTGGTACCTGGCCGGTCACACCGACGCGCCCGAGAAAATCGTCTGCACCGACACCAGCCCGGTCCGCCTCCAGCACCTGGCCGACGTCCACGCCCGAGGCCAGCTCCCAGCCGGTCTTTTCGAGTACCGGCTGAGCGAAGGCCCTGAGGACACCGCGCGCGTGATGGCCGAAGCCCCGGCGGGCAGCCTCGTGGTCAACGCCAGCGGCCTCGGCAAGGACCGTCCGGGATCCCCTGTCCCGGACGGCGTCGACTTCCCCCGGGACGCGATCGTGTGGGAGTTCAACTACCGCGGCTCCCTGGAGTTCCTGGCCCAGGCCCGCGAACAGGCGGAACGCCGGCAGCTCACCGTCGTTGACGGCTGGCGTTACTTCATCCACGGCTGGAGCCAGGTCATCGCCGAGGTATTCGACGTCGAACTCACCGACCAGCTGCTGGACCAGCTGGCCGAAGCAGCGGCCAGCGCGAGATGAGTTTCGTCCGCACCGTCCTCGGAGACATCGAGCCGGAGTCGCTCGGACCGACGAACTACCACGAGCACCTGTTCCAGTCCTCTCCTCTGCTTCCCGGGGACGAGCTGGACGACGAGCTGCTTTCCGGCCGGGAGGCAGCCTTGCTGCGCGGCGCCGGCATGGCGGCGATGGTGGAGGCGACCCCGCTCGGCCTGGGGCGCAATCCCGCGGCGACGGCACGCATCGCCGCCGCAACCGGGCTCCACATTGTCGCCACCACCGGTGCCCACCGGGAGGCCCACTACCCCGCGGAGCACTGGCTCCGCGGGGAACGGGAAGAGAACCTTGCCCGGCGGTTCACCGCCGAGCTCACGGCAGGCTGCGGGACACCCGAAGAGTCCGCGGAACCTTTGGCGGAATCTTCCGGCCCCGGCCCGGCTCCGGTGCGCGCGGGGCTGCTGAAGGCCGGGATCGGCTACTGGTCCATCACGGCCTTTGAACGCCGCGTGCTGGCGGCCGTAGCGGTGGCCCACGCCGTCACGGGCGCCCCCGTCATGGTGCACCTGGAGTTCTGCACGGCAGCCCACGAACTGCTCGACCTCCTGGCTGCCGCCGGCGTCCCGGAGTCCCGGGTGATCCTGGCCCACGCCGACCGCAACCCCGACGCCGGGCTGCACCTCGAGCTGGCCTCTCGCGGCGCCTACCTGGGCTATGACGGCATGGCCCGCCCTAAGGGCCGCACGGATTCCGAGCTGATCACCCTCGCCGGGCAGGTCATCGCCGGCGGCGGCGGAAGCCGCCTGCTCCTCGGCGGCGACGTCGCCCGCCGCACCCGGTACGTCTCCTACGGCGGAATGCCCGGCCTGGCCTACCTCCCGAAGCGCTTCGTTCCGCGGCTGGCGGACCGCGTCGGCGCCGCCGCTGCAGAGCGGATCCTGGTCGACAACGCCGCCCGGGTGCTGCAGTGGCACACCGGCCCCGAGCCTGGCTAGGCTCGCGGGCGACGATCCGGCCATCGGGTTTGCCATTTGGCACGGTCATGTCATGGGCCGGCTGGCCGGGTGCCGCGGAAATCCAGCCAGGCATCTCAGCGATGCACACGAAGAGGCCCCGGAGAAATCCGGGGCCTCTTCGTGTGAATGCCTGTTACAGCACTCCTTAGTGATGAAGCAACCTACTGGTAAAGCACAGCGGCGATCTTGGCGTCGTCCATGTTGTTCTTGTCGTACCAGTAGAACGGGGTGTCGGTGACCTTCGGCAGGGACTTGCCCTTGGAGGCGTCAATCGCGGCCTGCACCGTGGCGGCACCCATGCCGATCGGATCCTGCGTGATAGCGCCGGCCATCAGACCGCTTCGGATCGCGTCAAGCTGGGCCTTGCCGGAATCGAAGCCGATGACGGTGAGCTTGCCTGGCTTGAGACCAAGTTCGGTGACGGCGTTGACGATGCCGACGGCCGAGCCTTCATTGGTGCCGTAGAGACCCTTGAGGTTCGGGTGGGCCTGGATCATCGCCTTGGCGATGTCAGCGGACTTCAGGTGGTCGCCGTCGCCGTACTGGACGTCGACAACCTTGATGTCCGGGTACTTGGCCTTCATCGCGTTCAGGAAGCCGTCGCGGCGCTCCACACCGGTGCTGTTGATCTGGCTGTGGCCGACGACGGCGACCTCGCCACTCTTACCGATCAGCTCAGCCATGTGGTCGGCCGCCATTGCGCCGGCATCCATGCTGTTTGTCTTGGAAAGGTTCACCGGGTAGTCGCTCTTGCAGCCGGCATCGAACTGGACCACCGGAATGTTGGCGGCCTTCGCCTGCTCCATCGCCGGGACACAGGCTTCCGGGTCCAGCGCGGCATAAGCGATCGCCGTCGGCTTCTTATCGATAGCGGCCTGGAGCATCTGCAGCTGCGCATCGATTTCGGTTTCGGCAGCCGGGCCCTCGAAGGTGACCTTGACGCCAAGCTCCTTGGCTTTGTCCTCGGCACCCTTCTTCACAGCCTGCCAGAACTGGTGCTGGAAGCCCTTGGAAATCATAGCTACGTACGGGGTACCGCCATCGCCCCCTCCGCTGGGGGTCGCGCTGCCGGAGCCGCCGCCGCAGGCTGTCAAGGAGAGAGCTGCGGCGAGGACGCCCGCCGCGAGGGCCTTTTTACCGAGTTTCATGTAGATCTCCATCCAGTGAGCGGGCCGGCAACATTGCCGCCCTTGACCATTGTTGTTGGTTTCAAACGTTAAGTACAGGTAGATACAAGTTATTTTTCGAACTAATTTTCCCGTGATCCTGCCGCCCGCCTAGTGGCGGCGCTACGTGCCCCGCCTAAGCCTCCCGGCGGCGGCGCAGCGAGTCGGTGAAGACCGCCACGAGGATCACGATTCCCACCACGACCGTCTGCCACTCGGTCTGCACCGACATGATCCGCAGGCCGTTAATCAGAACGCTCATGATGAGGGCGCCGATGAGGGTGCCCAAGACCGAACCCCGGCCGCCCAGGAGCGAGGTTCCGCCGATGATGACGGCGGCAATGGCCTGCAGCTCGTAGCCGGATCCCAGCTGCGGCTGCGCAGAGTCGAGGCGGGCCGCGATGACGACGCCGGCCACACCGGTGAAGATGCCCGCGACCGTGTAGACGAGGATCTTCCACTTGCCGGTGTTGACGCCGGAAATTTTGGTCGCTTCCTCGTTGCTGCCAATCGCGAAGGTGTAGCGGCCCATCAGCGTCTTGCCAAGCACCAGGTACGCCGCAATGCCGGTCAGGAGCAGGATCAGGACGGCGTTGGGCAGGCCCGGGATGAGCTGGCCGAGGGCGATGTCCTTGAAACCCTGGACCTTGCTGAAGTAGATCGGCCGCACGCCGGAAAGGACCAGGGCCAGGCCCTGGGCGATCAGCATCATGGCCAGGGTGGCAATGAAGGGCGGAAGCTTCAGGATGGAAACATTCAGACCGTTGATCAGGCCCATCAAGGCGCCCGTCGCGATACCGCCGAGCACGCCAATGACCAGCGGGAACTGGAGGTTGACCAGCAAGAGGCCCGTGACCACCGAGCACAGCGTCATGCCCGTTCCGATCGAGAGGTCAATTCCTCCGGTGATGATCACCAGTGTGGTGCCGAACGCCAGGATGCCGATCACCGCAGTTGACAGCAGAATTCCGGAGATGTTCGTCCAAGTGAAGAAGTTACTGCTGGCCAAGGAGAAGAAGGCAAGCAGGACGATCAAGGTTCCGAATGCCAGCGACTGCTGCAGCCGCTGGCGCAGGAAGGATCCCCGGAGTGATTCGCGCTTGTCCGCGCCCTCGGGCGCCTCCGTGCGCGGTACAGACTTTATTTCGCTCATTTTTCCGCTCCCTGCTGCTCCACCCGTGTGGCGTAGTCCATGATTGTTGCTTGATCAGCACCGTCGCTGTCGATTTCCCCGGTGATGCGGCCTCCGGCCATGACCATGATCCGGTGGGACAGCCGGAGAACCTCCGGCAGTTCCGAGGAGATCATGATGATCGACTTGCCCCGCGCCACCAGGTCGTTGAGCAAGCGGTAGATTTCTTCCTTCGCACCGATGTCGATGCCGCGCGTCGGCTCATCGAAGATGAGGATGTCGCAGTCGCGGGCCAGCCACTTGGCGATGACGACCTTCTGCTGGTTGCCGCCCGAGAGGTTCTTCGTGGTCGCAAACATCGACGGCGTCTTGATCCGGAGCGAGTCAATGTATTTCTGTGAGGTGCCCTTGCCCGAGCCCGACTTCATGAACCCGACCGGATTCGTGTAGTTGCCGAGCGAGGACAGCAGGATGTTGGTGTTCACGTCCCGGTCCAGCAGAAGGCCCAGGCTCTTGCGGTCCTCGGACAGGTAGCCGATCCCGTACTTAACGGCGTCGGCAGGCTGGCCGATCCTCACTTCCTTGCCGTTGACGAAGATCTGCCCTGCGGACATCCGGTCCGCGCCGATGATGGCCCGGGCCAGTTCGGTCCGGCCCGCCCCCATCAGTCCGGAGAATCCCAGGATCTCACCGCGCCGCAGTTCGAAGCTGACATCCTTGAGCAGCTTCCGCGTGCTGAGGTTTTCCACCCGCAGGACGACGTCGTCCGCGTTGTCCCGGCGGACGTTTTCCGGTCGGGCGTTCTCGTCGATCTCACGGCCCACCATCAGCTTGATTACCTCGTGCTGGTTGGCGGTCGCGGTGTCCATGGTGGCGATGTACTTCCCGTCGCGGAGGATAGTGATGCGGTCGGTGATCCGCTTCAGCTCCTCCATCCGGTGCGAAATGTAGATCACGCCGACGCCGCGGTCGCGGAGGTCACCGATCAGGCGGAAGAGGGTCTCGGTTTCCGAGGTGGTGAGGGCCGACGTCGGCTCGTCCATGATGACGACCTTGGCGTCGAAAGACAGCGCCTTGGCGATCTCCACCATCTGCTGTTTCGCTACGGTGAGGTTCTCGACCAGGTCGGTCGGGGCGAATTCCTTGATCCCGAGCCGGCCGAGCAGTTCGGCGGTCTGCCGGTTCAGTTTTCTTTCGTCCAGCAGAAGGCCGCCGAGGCGCCTCGGTTCGCGGCCGATGTAAATATTCTGGGCCACCGTAAGGTGGGACATCAGATTCATTTCCTGATGGACGATGATGATGCCGAGCTCCTGGGCATGCCGCGGGCCGTCAATCTGGACCGGAACGCCCTCGAGGTAGATGGTCCCGGCGTCCTTTTGGTAGATGCCGGACAGGATCTTCATCAGACTGGACTTTCCTGCGCCGTTCTCGCCGACCAAAGCGATAACCTCGCCCTTATGGACGTCGAAGTGGACATCACTCAGAGCCTGGACGCCGGGAAAGCTTTTGCTGATCCCTTCGACCTTCAGTAGTGGTTCACCCACTGTTCACCTACTTCTTCGGAGATAACGCTGATGCCTTGCGGCCGGTACTCGTGGATTTCGGACGACGGCCGGCACACTGCCGGCCTCAACTTGTATTGTGATGTATCTATCGTCGGCCCATAACTATAGTAAGGTCAAATATGATCCAAAACACACCCTTTGGTCGGATGTTTAGCAATCGTTATGGGAGAAACATATGATGATTGGCTGCCACAGCCTGGTCTGGAACGGCTCGCTGGACCCGATTTCTTTCGCGAAGTCAGCGCGCATGACGTCGGAAGCGGGCTTCGACTTGCTGGAAATCCCGCTCATGGACCCCTGGTCCTTCGACCCCAAGCAGGCCTCCCGCTCCCTCAAGGAGCATGGGCTGGCCGCCACCGCCTCGCTGGGCCTGACGGCGCAGAGCGACCTCAGCAGCGAGGATCCGTCCGTGTTCGCAAGGGGCGAAGAAATCCTGAACAAGTGCCTGGAGATCGTGCATGACCTCGAGGCGGACTACCTGTGCGGCGTGATCTACAGTGCCATGCGGAAGTATTCCAGGCCCGCCACCGAGGCCGGCCGGCGCAATAGCGCCGAGGCGTTGCGGCGGGTCGCGGAGCGCGCGGGCGAACTCGGCATCCGCCTCGGCTTGGAGGTGGTCAACCGGTACGAAAGCAACCTGCTCAACACCGGCCGGCAGGCCTTGGCGTTCATCGAGGAGATCGGCCACCCCAACGTCTACCTGCATCTGGACACCTACCACATGAATATCGAGGAACCGGACCTGCTGAGCCCTGTGCTCGCGGCGGGCGACAAGTTGGGCTACGTGCACATCGGAGAGAGCCACCGCGGCTACCTCGGGTCCGGCAGCGTGGACTTCGGCGCCTTCTTCCGCGGCCTGGCCCTCGTTGGCTACGACGGCCCGGTGGTCTTCGAGTCCTTCTCCTCCGCCGTAGTGGACGATCACCTGAGCAACACCCTGGGCGTGTGGCGCAACCTGTGGGACGATTCGGCCGATCTGGGCGCCCACGCCAACGGCTTCATCCGCAGCCAGCTGACGTCGGTCGCCTCCATAGAAAAGCACTAAACATCTGACCTATAAGGACTAACATATGACAAACGAGGGAGACGACGGCCGAGAAGGCGTCATCATTGTCGGAAGCATCACTGCGGACGTCACGACTTTCTCAAAAAGACTGCCCAAAAGAGGGGAAACCATCCTCGGCGAGGAGTTCACCCTGCTGCTGGGCGGTAAAGGCGCCAACCAGGCCGTCGCGACAGGACTCGCCGGTGCGCCCTCCTTCATTGTGGGGTGCGTGGGCAACGACCTCTTCCGGCCGCTGGTCACAGGAGGGCTGGAGGACTACGGCGTCGACACCAGCGAACTGCGCGTGGTCGAGGCCCCTACCGGGATCGCGCACATCAGGGTGGACGACTCCGGCGAAAACGACATTGTGATGGTGCCGCTAGCCAATGACCATCTGGGGCCGGAACAGATCACCGCCGCGATCACCCGGCTGGCGCCCAGGGCGTCGGTACTGCTGACCCAGCTGGAAATCCCTCTGGAAGCTGCCGCACACGCGGTCCGGGCCGCCCGGGCCGCCGGCCTGACGGTCATCCTGGACCCGGCGCCGGCCGCCGCACTGGACCAGCGGACCTGGGCGAGCGTGGACTACGTGACGCCCAACGAGACGGAGGCGAGCCTGATCACCGGAATTCCGGTCACGGACCAGACCAGCGCCATTCGCGCCGGGGAATGGTTCCTGGCGCAGGGAACCGGAGGCGCCATCATCACCCTCGCCTCCGCCGGGGCAGTCCTCGTCACCGCCGACCGGCAGGCCGTCTTCGAGTCCTTCCCCGTCACCGCGGTGGACACCACGGCCGCCGGGGACGCGTTCTCCGGCTACCTCGGTGCTTCCCTCGCCGCCGGCCTGCCCATTGACGACGCGATCCGGCGCGCGATGGCCGCGGGCGCACTGGCGGTCACCAAGAAGGGGGCCTCCCCCAGCCTGCCCTCCGCTGCAGACGTCGAGCTCTTCCTTTCCGACAACGACCCCAGCCACTAGGAGTACCCGCATGAGAAAGAACCACGGAATCCTGAACGGACAGCTCTCGCGCATCGTTTCCGAGACCGGACACACAGACACCCTCGCGGTCACTGACGCGGGCCTGCCCATCCCCGCCGGCGTCGAGCGCGTGGACCTGGCCTACTTCCCCTCCGAACCACCGTTCCTCAATGTCCTCGATGCCGTGCTCGCGGAGGTTGTGATCGAAGGTGCGACCCTCGCCGAGGAGCTCCGCGAAGCGAGCCCGGCGATGCTGGCCCAGATCCTGGAGCGCCTCGAGGCGGCAGGCGTCGTCCCGGAGTTCGTCCCGCATGTCGAGTTCAAGGCGAAGACGGCCGCGGCCCGCGCGGCCGTGCGCTCCGGCGAGTTCACCCCATACGCAAACGTCATCCTGCATGCCGGCGTCGCC
Source organism: Arthrobacter sp. UYCu723 (assembly GCF_054059215.1). Lineage (NCBI taxonomy): Bacteria > Bacillati > Actinomycetota > Actinomycetes > Micrococcales > Micrococcaceae > Arthrobacter > Arthrobacter sp. UYCu723. The sequence goes on along the minus strand of NZ_JBSSBW010000002.1, from coordinate 87,543 downwards.
TACGGCCCCGGCAAGGACTAGGAGGACCGATGCATTTCTATTTGGACACGGCATCCCGGGCCGAGGCCGAACCGCTGTTGGGCAGCGGCCTGTTCGCGGGCCTGACCACGAACCCCAGTATCCTCGCCGGAGCAGGGCTGCCAAACGGACAGATTCCCGAGCTGGTTGACTGGGCGGGCGCGGCCGGCGCCGGCACGATATTCGTCCAGGCCTGGGGTTCCACCCGAGCCGAGCTGGAGGACCGTGGCGCCTGGATCCACTCGCTGGGCAACAATCTCGTGGTGAAAGTTCCCGCCACCGCCGATGGCGTCGCGGCAGCCAGGGCGCTGGCGACCAGGGGCGTGCGGGTGCTGGTCACGGCCGTCTACGCGCGGGAGCAGGCGCTGCCCGCCATGGCCGCCGGCGCAGAGTTCCTGGCCCCGTACCTGGGCCGGATGAACGACGCGGGCCGCGACGGGACCGGAGAAATCGCAGCCATCCAGCAGTGCATCACCGCCGGAGCCTCGCCGCTGAAGCTCCTCGTGGCAAGCCTGCGGGAGACGGCCCAGATCTCGGCGCTGGCACAGCTGGGGGTCTCACATTTCACCCTGGCACCGGCCACATGGCACAAGTTCTTTTCGGATCCGCTGACGGCCGCCGCCGTCGAAGTTTTCGAAGCCGAATCCGCGCGGATGAGCGTGAACAGCTAGGACCGGGGCCGGTCCTGTTTGGCTGGCAATGAGCGCTTGAGCCAGTGCTCGACGCCGCTGACGTGGACGATCGTGAGCGCCCGGGCCAGGTCGGCATCGTGGTTCGCCAGGGCGTCCGCGATCGCCCGGTGCTCTGCGAGCGTCCGGGCGACAGCGTCTTCCTGGGTCAGCGCGCGCCACACCCGTGCCCGTACGGTGCGGCTGTTGAGGCCGGAAAGCAGGCCGGCCAGATACGAGTTGCCCGAGGCCTCTGCAATCAGCGCATGGAAGTTCAGGTCATGTTCGACCAGGTTTTCCGCGGAGTCGACGTCGACGTCGTCGATCTCCTTGTGGAGCAGCGCGAGCTGCTCCGGCGAGATTGCCTGCGCCGCGAGCGACGCCGCAGAGGCTTCCAGGATCCGCCGCACCTCGAGCAGTTCAAGGACCGACGAATCACGGCTGAGGTCGACCATGAACGCCACGGATTCCTTCAACAGGGCCGGCTCGAGGCTCGTGACATAGGTCCCGTCACCGCGCCTGACATCCAGTACCCTAATGGTTTCGAGGGCCTTCACGGCCTCCCGCAGGGAACTGCGGGAGAGCCCCAGCTTTTCACTCAGGTCATTTTCCGGAGGGAGTTTGTCTCCGGGCGACAACTCGCCGGTGAGAATCATGTCCTTGATTCTGGCGATCGCATCATCCGTTAGGGCCATTCACCCAGCATAGTTCACCGCCGGAATGACCCGATGCAGCCCATCCCGGACCGGGCACAGAGGCAAGGAGCAGCGTGGAACCCATCATCCGCAGCCAGGAGATTGAGCTCGAGGCGGTCTTCTGGGATCTCGACGGCACGCTGGTGGACACCGAACACCACTGGACGGCGGTGCAGACAGAACTGGTCCAGAGCTTCGGCGGAACCTGGACCGAGGCCCAGGCCCTGTCGATCATGGGACGCTCCCAGGCGGATTCGATCAAGGCCCTGCAACGCGCGGGCGTTCGCCTGTCCTTCGAAGAGATCGCCCGGCGGGTCACGGCCGGCGTCCGGGACCGCATCAGCGAAAGCGTTCACTGGCGTCCCGGTGCCGCGGAGCTGCTGGCCGGCCTCCGGGCACACGGCGTGCCGTGCGTGCTCGTGACCATGTCCCACCGCCACATAGTTGGCGACATCCTGAACCACTTTCCGGCCACCAGCTTCGAGTTAGCCGTCACCGGGGACATGGTTTCGCAGGGCAAGCCGCATCCCGAGGCCTACCAGACCGCGTTCCGCCACCTCGAACGCACCCGGCCGCGGCTGTCCAGCCGGCGCGTCCTAGCCATCGAGGACTCGCTGCCCGGAACCCGCGCGGCACGGGCAGCCGGACTGCCGACGCTCGGTGTTCCGCACCTTGTGCCGCTGGCCGCCGCCGACGGGCTGACCATCTGGCCCACCCTGGAAGGCCGCGGCGTCCCTGACCTGCACGCGATCATCGCCGCTTCGGGCCACGCCCGCGCCGAAGGGGCCCAGGACTGAGAGCGCCTAGTATGCGATTGCCGCCACTGGGGTCAGCCAGCTGAGCTGCGAGCCATCTTCTTCGATGAGGCCGCCCAGCTCGGCGTTGAAGATCTTGCTGTGCTCCGCGGCGATGTGCGCCTGGAACGCCACCTCGTCGCGGTAGATCTCATACACAAAGTAGGCATTCGGATTTCCACGACGGGTATGCGGGTCAAAGACGAGGTTTCCACTCTCCCCGCGGACCCTGGCAGTCAGCTCGGCCATCATTTCCGCGACCCGGTCCTCCGAACCGTTTTTGACCGTAAATTCAGCGTACAAAGCAACAGGCACTGGCCTTCCTCTCCCTCGGTGGATCCGACTCTAGCCGTCCGAGCGGCCATACCGAGGCTGCAACGCCGCCGCCCTCCCAGGCGCCCGGCGTCGGGTCTTTGATGTCCGGCCCGGGCGCCTGCTAACTAAGTGAGCGGCGCATCAGCGAAATATTCAGGCCCAAAGAGAGGAAGAGGAACGACCGGGGGCGGTCCCCCTCTTTCGTACCTGGGAGTCTCAGCGTTCGAGTCCTCCGCGTTCCAGTAGCCGACCCTTGCCGCTCTGCTTGGAGATCTTTGATGTCTTCGCCAGCGACGGTTTCTGCGCAACAGCAGCCGAGGGGTGGGTGCCCTGGTGCTTGTCTGCCAGGAGCCGTGAGTTTACGGCTTCACGGTCGCCCTTGCCTTCCAGGCCTTGGGCCAGCTGCTGGCGTCGTTCGGCGGAGTCCCACGCCGGTACGCTTCTATCTGCCCGGTCCTGTCGGTTGGCGCCGGCAACTGCTGCGCCGGCCACTACTTCATCGGTGCGCGCGGCCGAGGCTTTGGTCCGTTCACTTTCGGCCTCAAGGCGGGCCTGCTGTGCCCGGGCAAGGGCCTCGGAAACGGACGCTTCGTCGGCGCCGGTGTTGTTCACGTCGATGCCGTAGCGGGCCTGCACTTGCTCGCTGATCTTCTCTGCTGCCTGGGCAGCTTCGGGGTCGTAGGCCTTCCATGCCGTGGCGGTCTCGTGGACGCGTTCGATCATCTCGGGGGTGGCTTTGTCCCACCAGTCCTCGCGGGCCACCGGCGCCAGCTGGGCCCGGGCTGCTGCACGCTGGGCGTCGAAGCGTTCCTGCAGCTGCCGCGCTTGGTGTTCTTCGGCGGCGGCGATGGTGCGCTGGTCCTGTTCGCGCATCGGGGCTTGAGGACCAATGCTCGGGAAAGTCACGCTAAGCCGGTGGGGCCAGGTATTAGAGGTTCTGGCCGGTACCGCTGTTACGCCGGGTCACCGGGCTGGGGTGGGGCGTCGTCCGATGCTTGTTTTGTTTAGGTGGCCGTAGATCGTGGAGCGCGGGACCTGAAGCAGATCGGCGATGCGTTGAACGGTGTGGTCCCCGGCGTCGTAGAGCTGTTGGGCGTGGTGGGCCTGGTCGGGGGTGAGTTTGGGGCGTCTTCCTCCGGTTCGTCCGCGGGCGCGGGCGGCCGCGAGGCCGTCGCGGGTGTTGGCGATGATGAGTTCTCGTTGGAGTTCGGCGAGGACGGAGAGCATCCCGAACATTGCCCGACCTTCCGCGGTCGTGGTGTCGATGCCTTGCTCGAGGACACGTAATCCCACACCACGTTCCCGGAGATCTGCGCCGAGGGTGACGAGGTGGAGTACCGACCGGCCGAGTCGGTCGAGGCGGGTGATGACGAGCTGGTCACCGGCCCGGTTGGCGGAGGCGAGGGCCTTGTCGAGCTCGGGCCTGCTGGCTTTGGCACCGCTGGCGTGGTCGAGGTAAATGTTGGCCGGGTCGACGCCGGCGCGGGCGAGGGCGTCCGTTTGGTGGTCGGGGTTTTGGTCGGCGGTGGAGACGCGCGCATATCCGATCAACATGTGTCGATAATACCCGTACCGCAGGGTTTGCCGACGTTGATTTCCGGCGCGGGTTTTTGTGACTGTTAGTTGGCAATGGCGGTTTTTTCACAGTTCGGTTTGGCGGTTCTAACTGATTCCGATGACGAGGGTTGAGCGTGCGGCCTCAACGACGTCGTCGGTGATGGTGCTGAGTTCATTGATTTTCATGACCCGTTCGATTTGGGTGAAGAGCCGGTCGATGAGGCGGAAGTTGCCTCGGGTGATCCGGGCGACGGCGGCGATGGCTTGGGCATCGGTGAAATCTTCGGGGTTCAGGGTCTGGCCGAGTTTGTGCCATCGGCGCTCGAGGACGAAATTCAGTTCTTCCTGTGCGAGTGGGCGGTATTCGTGGGCGAAGCCGACCCTGCTGTAGAGCTGTGCGTAGCGGCTGAACAATTTTTCAATCCCGGGCATGCCGATGAGGATCAGGGCTATGTTGTCCCGGTCGTAGCGGTCGCGCAGCAGTTCCAGCGCGGTGGCGTTGAGCCGCTCAGACTCGTCAATGATGAGCAGCTCGACATATTTGTTGACGCGGGTGTGGGGCCCTGTCCCCTTGCCAATGTCTGACAGGTGTTGGTCCACGCAGATCGACACGCGTGAGTTGGTGTGCTCGATATCCGCGTGGATCTGTTTGGGTGTGGTGAGCACGGCGGGGGTGTAGAAGACGGTGCGTGAGCGGGCGAGTGCGGCGTAGACCTGGTGATCGGATTCTTCCCGGGGTCCCCACTCCTCCAGGAGCTTCTGCGCCTTGTGCCAGTTCGCGTAGCGTCTGGCGGAGAGCGTCTTTCCGATCCCGGCCTGTCCGTAGCAGATGCCGATCGTATGCTGGCGGCGCACCGCGTCCGCGAACTCCACAAACCGGCGGTGCTCCTTGGTGGCAATGAAGCTTTGTATTGTCATCGGTCATCCTCCAGGTAGGTGCGTAGCTTCGGGCGCTTCTTGGGTTGATCAACAGGGGCCGGGGCGGGAGCCGGTTTCGCTGATGCCAGGTCCGGCAGGTGCCGGGCCACGACGGCGATGCGCTGGTTGATTTGTCCGCGCAGTTCCCTGCGGCGCGCCGATCGTGCGGCCTGGATGTCCTTCAGGGTGAGGGTGGAGGTTTCGTGGTCGGGGTCCACGGCTTTGCAGATGAACTGGTTTTTGTGGAAGACGCGGATCTCGGTCACGTCCCGCGGGTCGTAGCGGACAACGACGGGTTCGCGGACATAGGCGGCCAGCAGGGGCGAGACGTATCTGAGTCCTTGGAAGTGCACGCCGTCGCGGTGGACGATCCGGGGTTTGGCCACGGTCAACAGGAGCAGGTTCAGCTCGTCCATGGATGCCGGAAGCCGGGGCAGCCAGCCATCACCTACCCAGGCATCATGCGGTGTTGTCCTGATCTCGGGGTGCTCGCGCTGGTGGTAGTCCTCCGAGATGAAACGGCTGATCGCCGTGTCCAGCTCCTTGAGTGTCAGTACCGGCGCCGGGTGCGGGTGCCCGCGGGCCAGGCGTCCGGGCAGTTCGGCCAGCAGCTCCGTATTAATGGTGCCGTAGAACCGTTCGATCTTTCCCCGCCCTTGGGGTCTTGCGACCGTTGAGTAGGTGATTTCGAAGTGCAGGTCCTTCGCGGTTTGGGCCAGGTGATGGCTGGTGAAGTCTGAGCCGTGGTCGACGTAGAGAACGTCGGGGATCCCGCACATCGGCCACCCTGTGCCGGCTTTGGGCCAGATTCCCTGCCGCAGTGCCAGCGCGGTGTTCAGGGCGGACGGTGCTCCAAGGAAGAGCATGTAGCCGCAGATCGCGCGGGAGTAGTCGTCCATGATCGTGGTCAGCCACGGACGCCCGGGTTTAAGGTTTGCGTCCAGGACAAGGATGTCCAGTTCGGTGTGGTCTGTCTGCCAGATGGCATTGGGGCGTTCGGCCCGGTGCCGCCAGGCCAGTTCATAGGTGTCCCGGTAGGCGGCCGTTCCCTTCTGGGCGAGCATTCTCATGCCGGGGTCAAGGCCCGTGGTGATGGAGCGGACCGTGCTGTAGGAGAGGGGCGGCCAGTCGTGGCCGGCGGCGACGCGGTTGGCTTTGCGGGCGATGGCAGCTATAGGCAGAGGCGGTTTCACCAGGGCCAGACCTTCAATGAGTGCGACTAGCTCGGGGGTGCTCCTGCGTCGGGTGGTCCCGCGGTTGGCTGTGGCCAGTCCGTCGATGCCGTCGCGTTTGTGGGCCGCGTGCCAGCGTTGCAGTGTCCGAAGCCCGATGCCTTCGTGTGCCGCGAGGGTCGTCAGCGGCACGCCCTCTTCGATATGCCGGCGCAGGATCTGCCAGCGCACCAACGCTGTCTGATCAGGCATGGAGGCAGTGTCCCCGGTGAGGGTGCCGCTGCCTCCGGCCGTCACCGGACTGTTTTCTGTGTGGCTGTTGAACGCCGCCGCGGCGCAGCAGGGGCCGGCTCGCGCCGGAGTGCCCGGTAAACGGTGGTCCGGCTGACGCCCAGAACCTCGCCGATTTTCTCGACCGTCATATCCTTCTGCTCATACATCCGGCGGGCGGTCCGGAGCTTGTCCTTCGTCAGCAACTGGGGCCGGCCACCAACGCGCCCGCGCGCCCGCGCAGCCTGAAGGGCTGCGTTGGTCCGCTCACGGATCAGATCCCGCTCAAATTCGGCCAGTGCCGCGAACACGTGAAAGACAAGACGTCCGCCTGAAGACGTAGTGTCGATTGCCTCCTGCAGGGACCGGAACCCAATGCCACGCTCTTGAAGATCGGCCAGCTGGTCGATCAGATGCCGGATGGACCTGCCGAGCCGGTCCAGCCGCCACACAACCAGCGTGTCCCCGGGCCGGAGCTGATCCAGAACCTTCGTCAGTTCAGGCCGGGACTCCAGAGACCCGGAAGCCGTGTCGGTGAAGATCCGGTAGCAACCGGCAGCCTTCAACGCATCCTGCTGCAGAGCCGCGTCCTGATCACCGGTCGATACACGGGCATAGCCCAACAGATGTCCCATGCGCCCAAATGTACCAATACCCGTCAATTAGCAGAAGAACCGGCACATAGAAACCGGCACAGAGTTTCGCTACAAGAATCGCGGGGGCATTGAATCTCTTTGTGTCATTTTCAGAAGTCGTCTGCACTGAATGTCAGAAGTCCTCTGCACTAAAGCCATTGGGCGGCAGAGTGCCGTGGCCGAAGTGACCTTAGTGCAGAGGAGTATCGAGCAGAAGCGGCGTTAGTGCAGAGGAGTATCGAGCAGCCAGTGTTCAGAAGTCATCCGCACTACCCCCGAAATCACGGGGAAGTCAGTGGCAGTCAGCTTCTGAAAATGACGGAGGCGGGGTCGGCGCCCCGCAGGCGGGATCGCCTATCGCATCAGCTGGTAACCTGTCGGACCTTGAACACGATCGAGTCGAAGACGGTGCGTGCTTCTCTGGTCAGCTCTGGATTGATCGATTCGTGGAATTGAACCACCCAGAACATGGCGCGCTGGCCGTTCAGGTTGACCACCCGGTAGGTTTCCCGCTCAGCGGCGGTCGAGTACCAGCGGGTGCATAGGTTCGAGTATTCTGAGTGAACGCAAAACTGACCGTTGTCGCAGGCTTTGATGTCCACGTCGCCCTCGACGGAGTGGTCGAACTCGACACCGGAGTAATCGCCCACCACGACCTCGACGGGAGGGGTGCTGGACGTTGACGTCTGGGCCGTCATCGCGTCGACGAAGGCCTTAGCCGACGGATTGACCTCGACGAGCGCGCCCTGCCACGCGCATGCGTCCGTCGGCACATGGTCGGAGGGCCACCAACCCACGAAAACCGCCATATCATCCGGGTGATCCGGGTCGTCCTTTCCCAGGCCATCGCCGTCGGCCGACCAGCCGTCTGGGACGGTGATCTCGAAATTCTCTGCGAAGCTGGTGACGAGGTATGTACCAGCGTCGATGTCGCCGCTGTCCGGCAGCGGTGAAACCGTGGGCAGCGGTGGGACCGTGCGAGCCTCCGTAGTCGATGCGGGGGGCGGCGTCTCGGTAGTCGATGCGGGGGGCGGTGCCTCGGTGGCGGTGCAAGCCGAGAGGCCGACGGGCCCGAGTAGTCCGACGGACAAGATCGATGCCAAGGCTATAGCGCGGCGTAGCAGCGAGGACATGGAGGCCTCCAAGGGCGAGCTTTGTGATGGGCACGTTACGCCCACGTGTCAGCGGCTACAAGGGGTAGGTACTAAGCCTTGATCCACCGATGTTGATTGGGGCTACGTCGGCGTTTTAAACCGAGAATGGCCGCCTTTTCAAGGAAAATGAAGTTTGTCTAGAACTCATTTTTCACCGAAAAGAGGCCATCTCGTAGATGCAAGTTTCCCACAAACCATCCGCGGTGTCGGTTTCCTTTGACGAGCCCAATCTCGTGTCGGCTGCCGGGCTGCTGCCGGTCATGACGCTGGCCCGGGACGCCGGGCTGCACGAGCTCGCCCAGGACTGGCTGACGGTGCCGACGGATAAGGGCGCGAACGCCGGGCTGAAAGTCGCTTCCCTGGTCGCCGGGATGGTCGCCGGGGCAGACTCGATTGATGACATGACCCTGTTGCGCCACGGCGGGATGAAGCGGCTCTTCACCGCCTGCTACGCGCCCTCGACCCTGGGCTCGTTCCTGCGGTCCTTCACGTTCGGGCACGTGCGCCAACTGGACGCTGTCGCCTCCCGTTTCCTGGCCGGCCTGGGGACCCGGGCCCCGCTGCTCGGGAGCCCCGGGGCGGAGGACTTCGTGTTCGTCGATGTTGACGACACGATCATCGAGGTCCACGGCTACGCCAAGCAGGGTTCCGGCTACGGGTACTCCGGGGTCCGCGGCCTGAACGCCCTGCTGGCCACGGTCTCCACCAAAGACACCGCCCCGGTAATCGCGGCCCAGCGGCTGCGCAAGGGCGCGGCGAACTCGGCCCGCGGAGCCAAACGCCTGATCACCGATGCCCTGTCCACGCTCAAAGGCCTCCAGACCGGAGGGCAGAGTCGCGGGCGGGTGCTCTGCCGGTTCGATTCGGCCTTCTATGGCCATGCAGCGGTTTCCGCCGCGCTGGCCGGCGGGGCCGAGGTCTCGGTGACCGTGCGCATGGACCCGGCCGTCAAACGGGCTATCGCCGGGATCCCGGAGACGGCATGGGAAATGATCGAATACACCGACGCGGTCTTCGACGAGACCACCAACACCTGGGTCTCGAAGGCTGAGGTCGCCGAAACCGTGTTCACCGCGTTCTCCTCCCGGAAAAAGGCCGAGCAGGTCACCGGCCGGCTGGTGGTGCGCCGCATCCCGGAACTGAACAAGAAAGCCAGCGACGGACAACCCACCTTGTTTGAAACCCATCGGCACCACGCGTTCTTCACCACCGTGGACGCCAAGGTTCTGGACACTGTCGCCGCGGACCAAACCCACCGCAAACACGCTCAGATCGAGCAGGTGAACGCCGATCTGAAGGACAGTGCGCTGGCTCATATGCCCTCAGGTGTTTTCGCGGCGAACTCCGCCTGGCTGGTTGCCGCGGTCATGGCCTATAACCTCACCCGCGCCGCCGGGCTCCTCGCCGCAGGCCCCTTCGGCAAGGCCCGGACCGGCACGATCCGCCGCAAACTCATCCACGTCCCGGCCCGCATCGCCACCAGCGCCCGGAAAATCCGGCTTCATCTCCCCGAAGCCTGGCCCTGGCAAACAGCATGGCAGGGCCTCTTCGAGCACCTCTACCCGCCGCCACAACCGGCCTGAACCCACACCAACCAGCCACACGGCGCAACCAGGACCACCAGTGGAACACCCCGACAGCGAGGCCGGATGATCCACCATGCCCAAACACCTCACCGCAGCCAGCCCGGAATTACGCCCGGGACCGGCTGCCGATCGGTGGATCAAGGCTAAGGCCATGAGCCCGCTTCAAGGTTCTGGGAAGACCGGAATACCCGCCGGCGACTGTGGTCATCCCCGCTGGTTCGCCACGAATCCAGCCCCCCTGTGCCTGAAAAGCCGCTCTCGGGACTGTTGGTGAGATGCCCCGCAGAGGTGTGCTCCCCATTGAATTGGTTCTCTTAAACGAAGGATTTCAAGAACACCTTGAAATCGAGAATGACGGCGCTTCCCGTGCGGAGCCGGAAAGCCACGCCGTTCTGCGGGAAACCGCCATTGTGACGAAAAGCCGCCCCAGGGCCCATGGTTCTCATAAATAGTTCTCGAAACTGTACAGTCGAGCCAGGAGCCCGAATCGAGTTTTGAGAAGAGAAACCCATATGGCCGCACACCGTATCGGCTACGCCAGAGTCTCCACACGGGACCAGAATCTTGACCTCCAGCGCGATGCGCTGCGGGCCGCAGGATGCGACCGCATCTTTGAAGACACGATGAGCGGGGCCAAGGCCGGCCGCCCCGGTCTCGCCAAGGCACTGGATGCGCTCCGGGAGGGCGATACCCTCATCGTCTGGAAGCTGGACCGTCTCGGCCGGAGCGTAAAAGACCTCCTGGACTTCGCCAGCAGCCTGAACGAAAGCGGCATTGGTTTTATCAGCCTGACTGACGCTATCGACACCACGACCGCTTCCGGGCGCTTCTTCTTCAACGTGATGGCATCGCTGGCCCAGATGGAACGGGAGCTTATGGTCGAACGTACCCAGGCCGGCCTGCGGGCGGCGAGGGAACAAGGCAGGGTCGGTGGCCGCAAACGCGTCATGACGGATTCCAAAATCCGCTCCGCACGAAAGCTCCTCAGCGAGGGCACGCCGCCCAAGGAAGTCGCCAAGAACCTCGGCGTCTCTGTACCTACCCTCTACCGCTGGGTCCCGGCAACGAAGACCGTCAAGGTTTCAACTCCGTAGCTGCTGCTGTTGGTGCACGAGACTTCTGAACATTTGGATGACGGTGCACAGGACTTCTGACAACCCGATGTCAACAGTCCTCTGCACCCGCCCCGTACTTCCGCGGGATCCAGTGCAGCCGACTTCTGAAACCGACACTTTGATGAGTTGGCTCATTTGTAGCAGATACGGTCGTTTTTGAATCAGGACGGAAGAGAGCGGGTGTGGGTGGCTTAGCCTCGATGAAGCGATACGGGACCGCCGAGAGAAATAATTCTCTCCAGACGGAATTATATTTCTGTCCGGACGGAATTTAGTGTTGTCTGGTAACTACATTTTCCCAGGAGCACTTTTCGTTGTTTAAACACACCCCGACGAGCGCCACCTCATGAAAAACCGAGGCTAGGCGTCCCCAGGTCAAGATCGACGACGGAAATCACCGCTCCTGTATGCCCTGCTCGATACTGCGTTGGTGGTCGGTCTGATGGAGGCAACCACGTATGGTCGTCGCGACATCGGACACCACTCAGTCGAAGGCGAGAAGCCACGGCGAATTCAATTCGTCCCCTCAGACAGCATTCCGACTGGGATACCGTCCTGTCACTGGTATCCGTGACCTCCATCTTCAGGTGCTACTTCTAGTCCGGGCGGGACACCAAGAGTCGAATCGCGCCCTCGGAACTTCGACCAACCACTCAGGAGGTCCGTTAGGAGTCAGGTCCGATATGACACGTTCCCGGTTAAAACTGCCGCGAGTTACCCCGCTACTGACTCCGTCACGCGAGTACAAAAAAATTATATGGAAATTACTAGGTCTCCAGTGGGATTTGCGGTTAGGATCACAGCGTATTCGAACGGGCCGGTCCGGCGCAGACAATTCTATTGGCGGATCATGCTTCGCTTTGCTGATAAGTTGCGTACGCGGCTGGCCATGTCTTTCTTGGTCTGCATGTCACTCATGCTGGACGGGAGCCACCCCGCAGCAGCCATTGTGAACACCACGACAGGATAAATCTTTTACAACTTCGGGGGAGAAATATGAAACGAATACTGGTTGCATTCATGGGAGCGCTCGCGCTAGTGGCTGCGGGGCCTCTCGCCTCCGCCCAAGCCACCGACTCCAGCGTCACGCCCACGCAGGTTCAGACCGGGTTCTCGGTCTCGGCCTACGGATCCTACATTGTCAATGCCGACAAATCCCTCGTTTCGGGTCCGACGGCCTACTCGCTCATCTCATGCACCTCGGCCACCGGCAAAACGTCCACCAACAACGCTGCGGCCGTGAATGTCCCAGCAGTCGGTACGGTCGGTGTCGCCACGACAAGCGTCAGGACGCTCCTGACGACCACGGGCAAACGGGCCGAAGCGAGTTCGACGGTAGCAGGGGCCAACCTGCTGGGTGGACTGATCACAGCCGGCGCCATCACGTCCGAGAGCTCGGCCGACAAGAGCACCGCAGGCACGTTCTCGGGCGCCAACAAGACGACGATTGCCAACCTCAAGGTACTGGGTCTGCCAATTGGCGTTAACCCGGCCCCCAACACCATCATCGACCTCAACGTCCCGCCGCTTGGCTCGGTCGGCACGATCACGCTCAACGGTCAGGAGAAAAGACTGGTCAACGGCACGTATCAGGTGTCGACCACCGCTGTGCGGGTCCAGATCCTCAAGGCCGGCCTGCCCGGTCTTAAGGTCGGCACGGATATCCGACTCGGCGTCAGCACGGCCCGGCTCACGCCACCGCAAGCCGGCTACCTCACGGGTAGTGGCTTCAGCACCAAGGCGTCACTGCTGAACGGCCTGGTGGGATCCGGCGCAACGGCCTACGTTCCGGTGAAGTGCGCAGGCGGAACCAGCACGGCAAACGTTGCCGGAGCCACCATCCCTGGTGTCCTGACCGCGGGTGCGGCCACGACCAACACCACGGGAACACTGACGCCAACGCTCAAGGCCTCCGTGACCAACACGCTCGCGGGTTTGAACGTCCTCGGTGGTTTGATCACGGTCGACGCCATCAAGGCGGAAACCTCGGCCAGCCGGGCTCCCTCGGGCGGCTCAGTGACCCTGACCGATACGTCGACCTTCACTAATCTGAAGATCAAGGGGTTTGCCGGGATCAACGCCTCCGTTGCCCCCAATACGGTGGTTCAGGTGCCGGGACTCGGCCAGGTCACGCTGCACAAGGTGGTCAAGACGTCCTCGAGCGTCACGGTCACCATGATCGAGATCATCCTGAACCAGGCTCGCGGCTCCCTGCCGACGGGCTCGAAGATTCAGATCGGTTACTCCAGCTCGGGCGTGCGCAGCTGATATGTAGTGCTCGTCTGTCAAGGGCGGGGTGAAGGGGTCCCGGTCTGGGTTTGAACTGGTCCCCGAAGTTGGAGTGGCTAGCAAGACCTTGAGCCGCGAGGGTCTGAGCACGGTATTGCACCGGGCTCAGACCCTCGAGCTTTGTCGAGATTCTTTCGGTGTTGTACCAGCGGATGTATTCCTTTTGCTGCGCTGCCAGTGCGTCAGTGCTGAGGAATCGGACGTGGTGGAAGAGCTCTTCCTTGAGGTGTCCGAAGAAGTTTTCCATCACAGCGTTGTCGTAGCATTGCCCTTGCGGGACATCGATTGGACGGCGCCGGCGCTGATCAGAAGAGTCCGCCACGAGACATGCTGGTACTGGAAGCCCTGGTCTAAATGAAGAGCGGTTTCTGCCCGCACTCGAGCGCTGTCAGAGCCATGCTCAATGACGTGTTTTCGGAGGGGATTCCCGGCTCTTCGTGGTTGGTGGGGAATTGAGTTCGTGTCGTTGAAGACAAAGGGGCCCGTGGCCCTGCTGGGATGAGTGTGTCTAAGCATTCAACCTGGAACAGGACCACGAGCCTTGAACGAGCCTACCGGGGTCGCAGCCGACGCTGCCACCATCCTCTTCAACCTGCCCGACTACCGCGTCATCTCCACCACCGTCGCGGCCGGCCGCCGGCAAGTCATTGTCGAAACCGACCAGCCGGCGGGGTGCCCGAGCTGCGGCGTGGCTCTACCGCACCGTTTGCCGGTGGTGGAAAGAGATCGAGGTGCTGATCATCACCGGCGCCACGACGGGCAAGGTCGAGGCCAACAACACCTCGATCAAGAACATCAAGCGCACCGCCCGCGGGTACCGCAACGCCGCCAACTACAAATCAGTTATTCTCTTGAGAAGTGCCGTCCGGACGGCGGCATGATGCTCATCTCAGAGATCCATTTCCCCACGAACCGCGAAGAGCCGGATTCCCCGATGGCGGCCCCTAGCTCCCGGTCATGGCGCCTTCGCCGAGTTCGAACGCTCGCTGATCAAGGAGCAACAGCGTGCAGGTATCGAGGGCAGGGCCCTCCCAGCTCATCCGCGAATGCAGGCCCAGCCGGGAAACGGTGTCCCGTACCTGCGACGCCACCCTGCGGTGACCGGCAGAACCGCCATCCCCAACTGTGAATTAACCGCCATTCCCAACGAAGAGTCACAGGTTTTCGACATGGATTTCGCGGCGTGTCGCCGCCAGGGTCGGGGTGTCGGTAGATGGTCGTTTTCCGACACCCCTTAATGGCCCGGTACTCCTATAGCTGACCCAAGGTGACAAGTGGTCTGGCTGGTTTGACGTATACCGGGCTGACGCTACGGAGGGTGTCTTTGATTCTTAGTTGAGAATGGCGGTTTGGGGTCGTTTCTGCAGAAGGCTTTGCGCGTAGCTTTCCCAACGCGATGTGCCTTGGCCCTCCCCGCCGTCAGTCTCGCAGTTCGAGACGAGGAGCCGAATCACCGTGTCCGGGGAACCGGGGCGGCCGCGATTGCTGCGAGCCCGCGGGCGGGGCCCGAGGGTGGCAGGCTCCCGGTCTGCCAGATCGCTGTGAGGGGCCTTCGCAGGGACAGTTTTGTCAGCGGTATGGTGACGAGCCGGCCCAAAGCAAGGTCATCGTTGACTGCCGGGACGCTCACCACGCCGGGGGCGGTGCCAGCGGCGATGGCCGAGCGGACCGGAATCGGTTGTTTCTTCGACCACACGGTCAACACCTCGAATCAAAAGGGGTGTTGCAACGTCCGCTTAAGCTCGCGTACTGTCTGAGTGGCAGGGACGGTCTCGCTCGTGCCATCAACGCCGGGAAACCGTGTTGAGCCGAAAGAGCGACTGCCGGCGGCTCTCCGTTGGAGGTCTCTTGGTTCTTACTTGGGGGAATATCATGAACGTACGTAATTCTTTGGTGACTAAAATTTCGGTAGCTGCCGTTGCTGCGGCGTGGATGTTCGCGGCGCCTGCGGGTGCGGCCACGGCTGCGGATACAAGCACCACTTTCAGTGTGAGTGGGGGAGCCATTGGTATCAGCGCCCCTACCTCGACGGTTCTGGGGACGGGGGCAGCGGCCGGGACGGTTCAGGCCGCGCTGGGTGCGGTCACTGCCACGGATAGCCGGGCGGCGCTGGCGGCGACATGGACGGCGACTGCCACTTCGACGGCATTCACGAACAGCACCACCACGAGTGCGGCGCCCATCACGACCGTGACGTATTCTTCCGGAACGGCCACCGCAACGACCGGCACCGCCGTGTTCCTCCCGGGCCAGGCCACGGGTACCGCGGCGCTGTCGGCCACGGCGCTGACCGCCTTTTCCGCCTCCGCGACTGTCGGCAGCAACTCCGCGACGTGGAATCCGAACATCGTTGTCAGTGTTCCCGCCCAGGCGATCGCGGGAGACTACACCGGGACCATCACACACTCAGTGGCCTAGCGGAGCGGGGATCTCTGTGTGGCGGGCCTGGCTGGGCCTGTGTGTGCTGGCCGCGTTGATGGTTCCTGCCGCCGGCGCGACGGCAGAGTCCGCCGCGCCGGATCCCGGCATGATCGGCGTGCGCCTGCTGGAGGTGCCCGTGAACCGGGCAGATGATCCGCGTGCCCGGATCTACATCGTGGACCACCTTCCGCCCGGCACCACCATCCACCGCAGGATCGAGGTCTCCAATACCACTGCTGAGCAGGTCGCTGTCTCCGTCTACGAAGCGGCGGCCCGGGTCAACGGCGGCACCTTTACCGGAGCGCCGGACCGTACGACCGATGATCTGACTACGTGGACATCGGTCGATCAACAGGATTTTCCCTTGCGGGCCGGCGGAGCCCAGCCGTTGACGGTGACGATCACGGTGCCCAGGGACGCTTCCGAGGGTGAACGCTTCGGGGTTGTGTGGGCGGAGGTCCGTTCCGCGGCGTCGGGGTCGGTGACCGCCGTCAACCGTGTCGGGATCCGCATCTACCTGTCCGTGGGCCCGGGCGGGGAACCGGCCTCGGCCATGCACATCGAGACGCTGACTGCCGGGCGCAGCACGGAGTCGTTGCCCGTGGTCACGGCCCGGGTGCGCAACACCGGTGGCCGCGCCCTGGACATCGGCGGCCAGCTTACGCTGAACGGGGGTCCGGGCGGCCTCAGCGGGGGACCGTTCGCGGCCAAGACCTCAACCACCCTGCGTCCGGGCGAAGCCGGTGACGTGACAGTCACCCTGGACTCCGGGATGCCGGCCGGCCCCTGGAATGCCCATCTGGAACTTAAAAGCGGGCTGCTTACCGAATCCGCTGATGCGACCATCACCTTCCCCGCCGCGGCGAGCACCGCCGCGGCGCCGGTCGGCGTCGGAGACCCCCCGGGTCTGCTCTGGCCCGCTGTTTTCGCAGGTTTCGCCGTGCTGGTCCTGCTGGTTCTGCTGTGGGCCTGGAAACGACGCCGTCAACGGGCCGCCACCCTTCAGCCCGGCCGGGGCTGAAGGGTCCGGTTTCGTTCCGTTGCCTCTCAGGCTCTTCTTACTCCCCGTTGCTGTCGCGGTGGTCGGGATCGCGCAGCGTGCGACGGCCGCCGGCGAGGTCCGGAAGTTGGAAGGAGTAGTGGCCGTGGACGTTGATGTGCCGCCGCACGTACGCCGACAGGCGGACGACATCGGCATCGAGCACCGGGTAGCCCTGTTCCCGCAGCGCGGTCAGGGCGTGGTCAAGGTAGACCGTGTTCCACAACGTCACACAATTCAAGACAAGGCCCAGGGCGCCGAGTTGGTCTTCCTGCCCGTCACGGTACGCCTGGTGGAGCCTGCCCTCGCGGCCGTGGAAGATGTGCCTGGCCAGGGCGTGGCGGCCCTCCTGGAGGTTGCGCATCGCTTTCATCTCCCGGCGGTAGGCCGGATCATCGACGAAGGTGAGGACGTGCAGGGTCTTGAAGATCCGCCCGTAGTGCGCCACCGCCTCGCCCAGATCGGTCGGACGGCCGTCGCGTTGCAGGATGCGGATCACATCGTGGGCGGAGACCTCGCGGGTGTGGATCGAAGCGGCAATCCGGCAAATGTCCGGCCAATGCCGGCGGACCTTCCCAACGTCGATCTTTCCCCGGGCGGTCCTGTCGAGCCGGCCGTAGTCGGCTGAGCGGTTGATCCGCCACAGCTTGGCGTCGGGCAGGTCCGCGAGGACCGGCCGGTAGTCGAACCCCAGCAACGTGACCAGTCCGAACACGATGTCGGAGTAGGAACCCTGGTCGGTGATCAGCACCTCGGGCCGCTGGCTGCCGTCCGGGTTATAGAGCAGGTCCACGAAGTGAAGGGTGTCCTTCGGCGTGCCCGACACCACCTTGGCCGCCAGCCCGACGGACTGATCGGAGATCATGTTCAGCCAGGTCACGCCCTTCTTTCGGTGGAAGTACTTCGGGTTTGGGCGGGCGTCGACGGAGCGGACCGGCACGATGAACCGCATCCCGTCGACGGCGGCGACCAGCCCGCCGCCCCACGCCTGCGCCAGGTCGCTGGCGACCTGGGCCTCGATGAGCACCGCGTTGGCTGCGGCGTAGGAGTCCGAGCCGAGGTAGTGCTGGTCGACGTGGGAGAGCCGGGCCCGGGTCAGCGCCGGAGCATCGGCGATCACCGGCCCGAAACCGATGTTAAGAGCGTGCGCGGTCAGCAGCGCGGCGACCGAGACGTGCAGGTCACTCAGCCGGGAGGACACGCCGGCTGCGGAGGTGAAGGAGGCGGTGAAATCCGGGTGCCAGCCCATCACCTCGAGCACCAGTTCGGAGAGATCCACGCGCGGGATCATGCCTGCCACGCGGTTGCGGAGGTCTTTCAGGCCGGGCGACTCATCCAGGGCGTCGTCCTTGCCCAGGTGCATCCGGCCGTCGGTGTCCACGGTGATGTCCCCGCCAGCGGTCATCCCGCCGGACACCGTCCGCCATGCCGCATCCAAGGTCCCCGCATGCTCGGCGAGCAGAGAGTCGGGCTGCTCCGGCAGCAGCAATGCGCTCAGCGCCGGGCCCTTCGCGTTCTCCCACGCCGGGCCCGACAGTAGCCGGGCCCGGGGATCTGACCAGCGGTCGGAGGTGGCCGCGAAGATGTCGCGGTGCTTGAGCGCGGTGTGGAACTGCTCCAGAACGCAGAACACGTAGGCGTTGCGGTCCACCGTTTCCTCGGGCCTGCCGGCGGGGAACACCAGCTTCTGCCACCAGCCCTTCGGCACCACCGACAAGTCGACCTTGCGGGCATCGAGGTACCCTTTGGGCACCTTCACCGTCTCCCGCAGGTCCAGCAGGTTCGCCAGGTCCTGCATCGCCGCAAGGATCTTGTGTGCGTCGGCGGTCGCCGCGAACCCGATCACCCCGCACAGCATCCTGGCGAAGCCGCGTACGGTGGCGTACCGCTCCACGACCGCCTCCCGCCACTGCCCTTCCGGTTCGGCCTGCGGCGGCGGGATGATCTCCCGGATTCCCTCCACCGCCGCGGCGATCTGCGCCCGGGAGCCCACCTGGTGCTCGATCATTTCCCACACCAAGCCCAACGGCATGGTCTCACTCGCCCCCTCGGCCTCGAGCAGAAGTTCCACCACCGCCTTGAGTACCCGGGCGTGCCGCGCGACCATCGGCGCCCGCTTGATTGTGGCCTTCTCCGCGGCCTTGTTTGCCCGCCCGATCAGCTCGTTGGACATGAATACATCGAACAGTTCCAAGGCGTCGTCGGTGGCGCTAAATTCCAGCCACCGCACCGTGGCCAGCAGTGTGGCGATCTTCTTCTCGTACGGCAACCGGTCAAGCTTGGTCGCCGTCTCGTTCCTGCCCTCCTTCGCCAGAGCAATCAACCGCCGCGTGGGCACCCCGGACACGTCGACCTCGCCCAGTCCCAGCCCAGCGATCTCCGATACCCGGTTCAGCGCCATGACCATGCCGCGCCCGGTCGTGTTCTTCCCCGCCTTGCGCCACATCTCCAACTGCGACCAACGGCCACGCTCGGGCACCTGCAGCAGTTTCTCCAGCTCAAGGGCCTGCTCGCCGGTCACCGCCCCCGCCAGGGCGGCGTACAGCCTGGTCTCCGCCTTCTTGCGGACGCTGGCCACCTCGTCCCGTAACGTCGTGACCCCCGGCAGCAGCGCTCTCCGTGCCCGTAACCATCCCACCGCCGCGTAGAACAGCGGCCTCGGTTGATCCCCGGTCGTCCACGCCTGTCCGTCCAACCACCCCATCAACTCCGCCTCCGCCGAGGCGTAGGAAACGTAACCGTATACCTCGGCGATCTCCGCCTGATGCTCAAACCGCGTCGGCCGCCGCTCCAGGTACCTCTTCACGCAGGACGGATCGGCCACCCCCACTTGTCCGGCCACATAATCCACCACCGTGGTCGGTATATCGAGGGGGTCCTCCAGAAACGTGCCCAGGTGTCGGACGGTCACCAGTTGGAGGCTGAACCCGAGCCGGTTGCGATCACCGCGCCGTTTCGCGACGAGATCCAGATCGGCGTCGTCCAGGAAGAAGAACCGCTCCAACACCGCCTGTTCCGGGGCCTGCGCCTCGAATCGCCCGTACGAGGCCTCCTCGGCCGCAGTCAAATATTTATGTTTAGCCACACAGGCTCAACGAACCGAGGCCACCATCGTTACCACCGGAGATCGGCTTAGCGTGACTTTCCCGAGCATTGGTCCTCAAGCCCCGGACAGCTGTGAAAGTCATTTCGCGACGCGCCGACACGCCGTCAGGAAAGTATTTTTACCAAAGTTCAGGGCGAGTTTTGCGAATACTGCTAACCTCCGCGGATTCTGCTGAACTCGAGCGAGCGTTCTGCAGAGTGGAAGAGGTACCTTTACTTCTATTGTTACCGGCGCCACATTCGTCGGCTACCGGCTGCGCTGAGGGAAGCCAGCCCCTGTGCGCATGGGCCAACAGTCCGCTTCGGCCAAAGGTACCTTTGTTTCTAAGAGTCCGGGCCTCTGCCTTTGCGGGGTCGCGCAGGCTGCCCTCGCCGACAAAGGTACCTTTCCTACCGATTTGACTAGAAAAAGTTTCCTGCGAAAGGCTTGTAACAGGTGATCGGAAAAGCCTGTAACAGGTGGTAGGTTCGTACCAAGTCGGAAAGATTACAGGCCTGTAGTTCATACAAGGACCGAGTGATCGGACCTTAACTTCGACCTAGAAATCGCAGATGCCAGGCCCACCTGCTAATCCGGTTCCGCCGGACGAGACAGGAGTTTGGCACGAGATTCAAAGGATAGTGGACATCATGGCTGTTTCAGGAAACCGCGGGGGCGGTCAGAGGAGTAAGGGTAACCGTAAGTTCGTCGGTACCCGCATTCCGGCCGACAACGCCGATCTTTTGCCCGCCGCTGCCAAGCTCGAGGGCTTGACGGTCAGCGAGTTCGTTGCCTCAGTCATTGATGACAAACTCAAGTCCATGGATCTCAGCGTCCTACGCCTTCAGGAGGAATTGCCTATCAGGCAGATTGCCTCATAAATGAAGAAGGCCCGCCGAGGCGGGCCTTCTAAGAAATCTACGCTCTGCACCCCTTGCTTGCCGGCTACCGGGTGAAGAGCAATTCAGGAAGTTCTCTCACGAGGCCTTCTCCGTAACAAGTGACCCAGGAGGTCCTTTGTTATGGCTCTTAGTCTACACGCACGTGTGGACTCTTCAAGAAGGCCATTTGGGCGCGTCCAAATCGACGTACCCATTTTCGACCGCCCTGAAGAGGACCCACGCACCGTCGCAGAAGCCATCACACAGCATCACAGGATCCGCCACTTTCGTGGCGGCCACAGCAAGGACGCAGCTTTCCCCAATCGGGGCAAGTCCCTGCGCGAGTTCGCCTTCGTCCAGATCAACCCGCGCGATTTCATCAACTTCCTAGTTGTTGATGTTGACCGCGAGGACGCCGAAGTGTGGCTCATGCACCCAGCCGTTCCCGAACCCCACTGGATCATCCAGAACCCGCTAAACGGACACGCACAGGCTGGCTGGATGATCGACCCGGTACACAGAGGCCCCGACGCCCGCGATCACCCGGTCAGATACGCCGAATCCATCCAGGCTGCCCTGGATACCCTGACGGGCTCGGATGCCGCGTTCACTCGCTTCCTGGTCCGGAATCCAGTGGCGCACTCCCCCGCCGGGAATGTCCGGTTTGGATCACGCCTTGAGCCATACGTGCTCGGTGAACTCCTGAAACACATGCAGTCCTACGAGGACCCCTTCGACGCGGAGTTCACGGCCTGGGCCCCACGAAGGCAGAACTTCGACGGCAGCCACACCGTAGCGGCCCGCGCCGTGGAGGGAGGCCGCAACAATGCACTCTTCTACGCGACGCGCGCCGAACTATGGCGCCGTTTCAGTGATCAGGGAATGAGCCCCTCACTGGACCACGCCGTCGCCTTCGCGGGGAACCTGAACCGCGAGCTGCCTTCACCGCTGCCGACCCGTGAAGTCCAGGAGCTTGCCTCGTCGGCCGTCCGCCAAGTCCTCCGAGGCAAGGGCAAGGACCGGAACGGACCTCCCGATCCATGGCTCGCCGAGATGGGAAGGAAGGGCGGACGGGCGGTCACAGAGATGAAGCGGGCGGCAGCCACAGTCAACGCCGTTAAAGCCACCCGGAAACGCCAAGAACTATCCAGTGACAGCGCCATACTGGCCCACAGCCTCCGGGCTGCCGGACATTCCTTGGCGGTCATTGCCAAGGCTGTAGGCAAGACTGTCAGAACCGTTCAGCGATACATCGCCAGAGCTGTAGAAACACATGACATTTCCCAAGCTACAGGTAGTAGTGGCGGTCCGCAGCACACTACTACCGCGCCGACCCTGACCACGGCAGCCACCAAAAACTCACTTCGAGCGCTCTACCCCGATCTAAGCTCTGCAGGTGGGGTCTACCCACCTGCCCGCACCCTGGACTCGGACGGCCTGGAACGACTGCTGAACGGGCCAGATCGATGATCGGGCCCACCCCTGGCCGGCGGACGCGCCTGATGGATCAAACTCCTCACCTCGAAGTCGTCACTTCTGATCTTCCGGCTGTGTATGGAAGTGACGTGTAGCCTCCGCGGCTGGACGAAGAACTGCAGCTAACGATGCATGCCAATCATCAGCGCTGTGCAGGCGACGACGACGGTCTCCGAGGACAAGAAGTTTCAGTCAAACTAACGGGCTGCGGCCGGCATGTCCCTGATCAAATTGAGTCAGTCCGTGAACCTGGGTGGCGTGGTGGTTGGCGGATCAACCTTCCCCCACTGATGGCACAAGCATCTCCCTGTTACCGGTGTGCATCATGGAGCTCGCGATGTTGCGGAGAATGCCAAGATCTCTCGGACGCCGAGAAATCCTGGAGGGTAGGAATGGAATCATCGGAAACAAAGGTACCTTTAGACTCGCGTTGCTCTGTACGGTAGCCGTCCCCCACCGTCCCGTATCAATCGGGGCTATGGAAATATCGGAAATAAAGGGTACCTTTACGGAGCTTGGATACGGACCCTGGTCCGAGACTTCAAGGAGGCGCCTCACTCGGCCCACCAGGATCCGATTTCCGTGGCCTCCGGACGGTACGACACGCCCGACCCGGAAACTTTTTCTACTTCGTCCGTCCCCTCAGATCGTGTGACGTCGGCAGTCCCAGAAAAGGTAACTAACGGAATGAAGGGTAAGAAAGGTACCACGATTGACAATCCAGGAAATAACGGTAACAACGGAATTAATGCCAGCGTTTCAGCCGCCGAGTAGAGCAGTGGCGACACCATATCGACCGAAAGGTACCATTATTACCAACAGACCAAGTCCGTGCAGTTACCGTTATTTCCCACAAATGGACGATGGCAACAGAGCCGTTTAATGATACCGATATTACCATTAGTGGCTTTGTTTCGAACAATGGGGTCTACCCACTGATGACGGAGAGTAGGAACGGTAACAAAGGTACCTGCCCTACCCTTCGGGGCGGACGTGCAGCCCGGCTGCACGTCCTGATCCCCTGTATTTAGCACGGGTGTGTCCACCCAACTTGCCATAGACCGCGCGGGCGACCACGTCTCATGAGAGTGGGTGGAGCCCCAGCTGGGCCAGTGTATAGGAAGGAAATCTAGCCGGCGGTACTAACGGAATCAAAGGTACCATTAGCTGATCCAGGGGGTGGCCGGACCATGGGGTTGATCCTCTGGGGCGGGGAACACAACCACCCATAAATACCATTGTTATCGTTGCCAGCAAAGATAACAATGCCAGAAATGGTACCGTTCTTACCTTACTTCCTGCTTCAAGCACCCTCGTTTTTTGTTAATAGGTACCTTTTTTATCACTAGAAGCAATGGTAACTAAGGAAGCATTACTTCCATAAGTGGCTTTTAATTGAAAGGTACCTATATTGGCATTAGTTCCTTTGATACCTATGTTGGCATTGTTTTTTTCGGTACCCCGTGCGAACCCTCCCACACTTCAGACATGTCGCGGTCTATGGTTAAGACCATCGGTGCCGGCCCGATCCTTCTGCCATACGTGGCTTTCGATCCTGCTATGCACTGGTGCCCGAAAGTGACTCACATTTGGAAGGTTCGAGATGTCCGCAAAGATCATCGCCGTCTGCAACCAGAAGGGCGGCGTCGGCAAGACCACGGTTGTGACAAACCTTGCCGAGGTCCTTGCCATGATGATGGGCCGCCGCGTTCTAGTCATTGACGCAGACCCGCAGCGAAACACCACGTCAGCGTTCGGCGTGACCGAACCTGAGTTCACCCTCAATGACGTACTGTTCGGCGATCCGACCAACAACCATAAGATCGAGCCTGGAGTAGCTGCCGACGCCATCATGCTGCCGGGGGAGGCTTGGCAGCCCAACGAGGCCCGGGGCGACGTTTTCCCGCCCATCCATCTGATCGCCTCGGAACGGATGCTCGCTTCCCGTGAGCGAGACTCGATGATTGCCTCTGAGCGACGTCTCAAACAGGCGCTGAAGGGGGCACTGGACAGTTACGACGTCGTACTCATTGACTGCCCACCGTCCTTGGGGCTGCTGACCGTTAACGCACTCACTGCTGCCACGCATGCTCTCTTGGTTACCGAACCCAGGGTTTCCTCTGTAGAGGGGCTTACGGAGATCGTTACGACAATCGGTGAAGTCCAGGAAAACCTCAATGATGACCTCGACGTTATCGGGGTGGTCATAAACAAGGTCCGCAAGAACCGCGCCGATCAGCATCACTGGATCGAGCGAGTCCGCAATGACTACGGTGACCTAGTCCTCTCACCGGAGATCCCGGACCGGGAGCAGTATGCCAAAGCGCAGGCCGAAGCCAGACCGCTCGTATCGTTTGGCTCCGCAGGTCGGTCAATACGCGTCGACATGATCGAGCTGGCAGGGAATGTCATGAAAGCGGCTGACAGGTGAGCCAGCAGCCAGCCCAGGGGAGGGGCGGAAGCGCGGATCCACTAAGCAGGCTTCGTCGCAACGGACTTAAGAAAGCTTCGGGCACCAGCGTTATCGCGGACCTGACCGGACGCGGTGCCGCTGTTACGTCTGTGGCCCCGGAGTCGGCAGAAGGGCCAGTTGTTCAGCACTATCTGGCAGCACCTGAGGTGCCAGCGCCAGCACCTCAGGCCCACATTGCTCCAGCTGCACCCTCTCCATGGGCCCCGAGCGCCGTTCCGGAGGCTCTCGCGCAGCCGGAACGACCCGTGCAGAATCCGGTCACTTTGGTACCGGCTCCGCAGTCTCCTATGGCCGCTACTGGGAAGCAGGCATCGGTTGCTCAGCCCACAGCGGCAGCTGCACAGATACAGGAGGGGCAGCCAGTTCCCAAGAAGCCGGCTCGGAAGAAGACTGCCTTTGACCAGTCCATAGAGTCGGGGGAACGGATGCGTAATGCGTTTGTCCGCACCCGACACCTCACCGGGTACCGATCCCTATCTGATTACATCTGCGCAATCATCGATCAGGAGTCAGGCAGATTGGAAGAGTTGTACAACGACGGGCAGCCGTTCGATCCCGAGCCGACAGGGGTTCCCAGGGGGCGCCCAGTCGGCTGATATGTAGTACCCGCCTGTCAAGGCCACGGTGAAGCGGTTCCGGGCTGGGTTGTCCGAGGCCGCTTCCTGTGGGTGCGAATCCGCCCCGCACCACCGCAAGGAACAGCCATGACGACGTTCCTGAAGACTTCCGACGGCACCGAACTACTCAACGTTGCCCACATCAAGTCCTTCAAGATCGACCACCGCGAAGGCTACTCGCCTGATGCCGACCGTGAGCAAAAGCGATCCGCCATCGCTCTGCCGGTTCGCCGGATGCCGCCGCATCCTGGGCCCGGCCGCAGGACCAGCTTCCAGGAGGGTGCCGATGCGTCGTTCCTCGCGGGCGTTCTCGAACAGTGCCAGATGTGACTGGTTGCCGGTGGGCCGCAGGTCGGTGACGATGACGCCGGCCCGGCACGAATCTGTGAAGCCGTGCGAGGACTGACCGTGACAGGCGGCCGACCGTAGAATCCGGTCATGGGCCTGGTGCTGTTCAGGGTTGTTCTGCCGTTCATAGCGGCCGACATCCTGCTGCTTGTCTGCCGGCTGGTGAAGCCGCCGCCCAGGGTCTGGCGCCGGGTGCTTGCCGTCGGCTGGGTCGCCGGGATCCTGAACCTGGCAGCTGACGCCCTGGCCGGCGCAGCCGGTTTCTAGCACTACACGATGCCCGGGTTGGTGCTCGGCCTGCCTGGACTTCTACATCACCGTTTCTCTCGTCTACGGCTCAACCATGCTGCTCATTTACTGGTGGCTGAGAGGGAAGAATCCGCGCTGGGCCCTCATCCTCGCGGCCCTCCTGCCGCTCTACGGCCTGGCCAGGGACACACTCGGGACGGTCGTCGTGGGGAGCCTGTTTCTGTCCTGGGACAGCACATACTGGTGGGCCGCGGACCTTGCGGCCTGGGCCGCCGGGCTATGGACGAGATGTCCCTGCGCCGGGCACGGCTCTGACATCAAGGAGGCCCCGTAGGGCGTGTTGCGTTCGTCAAGTTTTTGAGACAGTTTCGTCGTTGATTCGGGTTACGCGGCCACGGGTTCGTGGTCGGCGGTCTGATGATTTGCGAGAGCTCTGGCCGGTGGTATGACGCCGGCCCGGCGGTTGGGCCTGCGGCGGTTGTACCAGCCTTCGATGTAGTCCATGACTGCGGTCCTGGCCGCGAGCCTGCTGGCGAAGGTGTGGTGGTGGTACATCTCCGTCTTCAGGTGCGAGAAGAAATTTTCGGCCACGGCATTGTCCCAGCACACGCCGACCTCGCCCATGGACTGGGTGACGCCGTTCCCGCCACACCATTTTTGGAATTCGGACGAGGTGTACTGCGAGCCTCTGTCGGAGTGAAAGACTGCTCCGTCGGCAGCGAGGCGGCCGTGATCGCGGGCCATGGCCAGGGCATCCGTGCACAGGCTGGCGCGCATGTGTCCGGCCATCGACCAGCCAATGACCATGCCGGTGCACAGATCGATCACGGTGGCCAGGTACAGCCATCCCTCGCCGGTGCGCAGGTACGTGATGTCCCCGCACAAGCGGGTCCCGGGCACCGTGGACGTGAAATCGCGTTGACCGTTTTCGTCGAGCATGTGGTTGCGGATGTGCGCGGTCTTCGCCTGCGGATCCTGCTCGGTGGTCTTCTTCCAGGCCCGGGTCCGGGCGGCCCGCAGACCGTGCTCACGCATGATGGCCCCGACCGTGGGCGGCGGATACTGCCACGCCCTTCGCGTTGAGCATCAGGGCCAGTTGGTCCCTGCCGGCCCGGCCTTCTTCCTTCTTGAACAGGTCAGTGACCTCGGTGACCAGCTTCTGGTGACGCACCGCCCGAGGGGACGGGCCCTTGGGGTTGCGCCACCGGTAGAACGAGGCCCGGGAAACCTTCAGGGCACGGCACAACCAGGCAATCGGATGGTTCGCCTTCTGAGCTTCGATGAACTCGTAGAAATCCTCTACCGTTGCTTCGCTGCAACGAAGGCGCTGACTTTTCCCAGGAAATCGTTCTCCTGCTTCAGCTTGGCGATCTCGGCCAACGCCTTCTGGTGCTCATCCCAGGACACCGGCGCCTTTTCCTCCCCGCTGAACCGCTCCGGATGATCCGCCCGGTACGTCCGCACCCAGTTCCCCAGCGTTCCCTCGTTGACGCCGATATCGACGCATACCTGAGCGATCGGCCGGCCCGAGGAGATCACCAGCTCGACGGCATCATCCTTGTACTGCTGCGTGTACTTCTTACGTTCGGTCATGCGAGAAAGGACTCCTAACAAGCTGTCTCACAAAACCATACGGCCGCACGGAACAAACGCGGTCGGGAGTTGTGATCCTCGTTGGTTCGGGGCTGCCGGTTCATGCTGGTGGCTTTCAGCCGCGGAGGATGAGCTGTGCCTGTGGTGGGCGGGCCAGGAGACGTCGCTGGCGGTGCAGGAGCCCACAGGTATGGGTTTGTCTGCACCGCCAGTTAGGTGGGGTTGGGGTGTCGTACCGGGTGTCGGGCCGTTAGCGGGGTTCGTTCTGTGGCCGGGATGCGATTGTTACTTCGTTGCCGTCGCAGTCGATGAGTTTGCCGTTTTCGTATCGGTCCCCGTGCTCGAGGTTTTGAAGGTCTTCTTCTTTGATGACCCGGCCGGTGCCGGCGACAAAGACGGATTGGTTTTCGGAGTTGCCTGCTTTGAGATGGTTGAAGAGGAGGTTCAGCAGGATGGCCATGACGGCGGCGGAACTGATGCCGGAGTGGAAGATTGTCGAGAACCAGTTGGGGAATTTGTCGTAGAAGGTCGGTGCGGCGATGGGGATCATGCCGAAACCGATGGAAGTTGCAACGATGATCAGGTTCATGTTGTTGCGGTATTCGACTTTTGCCAGGGTGCGGATGCCGCTGGCGGCGACGGTGCCGAAGAGGACGATGCCTGCGCCGCCGAGTACTGCGGTGGGGACTGCGGCCACGACACGGCCCAGGACCGGGAGCAGGCCGAGCAGGACCAGGATGACGCCGCCGGCTGCGACGACGAAACGGCTTTTGATTTTCGTGACGGCGACGAGCCCGACGTTTTGGGCGAAGGCGCTTTGGGTGAAGGAGCCGAAAACGGGGGCGATGAGGCTGGATCCCATGTCGGCCCGGAGCCCGGCGGCGATGCGTTTGGAGTCAACTTTGGTTCCGACGATTTCGCCGACGGCGAGGATATCTGCCATGGTCTCGGTGAGGATGACGAGGACGACGATGACCATGGAGACGATCGCGGCTACTTCGAAGGTGGGGGCGCCCAGGTGGAATGGTGTGGGGAAAGCGAAGATCGGCCCGTCGCCGACTTTTGAAAAGTTCGCCATCCCGGTGATGACGGCGACCACGGTTCCAATGACCATGGCCAGCAGGATCGACAGACGCGAGAGTGTGGCGTTGCCAAGCTTGCTTAGGACCAGGACGAGGACGAGCGTGATGGCCGCGAGGCCGATATTCTCGATACTCCCATAGTTTTCAGCTTTCCGGTTCCCGCCCATGGCCCAGTTCGCTGCCACGGGCATCAGGGTCAGACCAATGGTGGTGATGACTGTTCCGGTCACTACGGGCGGGAAGAAGCGGACAATTTTGGAGAAGACCGGGGCGATCAGCAGACCGATGGCTGCTGAGGCAATCACGGCCCCGAAGACGGACTGGATCCCTCCCGGACCGGTGACGATGGCGACCATGGTCGCGACGCTGGCGAACGAGACGCCTTGAACCAGGGGCAGCTGGGAACCGAAGTAGGGGATGCCGATGGTTTGTAGGATGGTGGCGAGCCCGCCCATGAAGAGCGCAGCCGCGATCAGGATGCCGATGTCGGCCGGAGGCAGGCCGGCGGCCTGCCCGACGATCAGGGGCACGGCGATGATGCCGCCGTACATGGTTAGGACGTGCTGGAATCCGTAGGCGAAGCTGCTGCCGATGGACAGCCGTTCGTCTTCGGGCCGCTGTGAGGCGGGGCGCTTGCCGCGGGACTTGCCGGCTTTGAAGGAGTTTTTGGTGGTCATGGCGGGCTTTCTTGGTTCGTGTCAGACGTCGTTATCTGGCTACGGTTGGGTGTCTGGCGGGTGGGCGTTGCCGCCCGGGTGCGGTGCTGGTTGAGTGTGGTGAGATCCGGCCCTCGCAGGCAGAACCTGTGGGGCTTTAGCAGAAGCCGGTGATACCGGACCATGCTGCGGGTGCGGGGGTGGCGTCTTCGCGCTGGACGGTTGCCTCGATCAGGCCGTAGGGGCGGTCGGCCGCGTAGAAGACCTCGTTGGGGTTCTCGAGGCCGAAGGGGGTGAGGTCAACGAGGAAGTGGTGCTTATTGGGCATGGAGAACTTGATCTCGTCGAGTTCGTAGTGGGTCTCTAGCACTTTGGTGCCCATGTCGAACAGGGTTTGCTGCAGGGCATGGGAGTACTTCTCCGTGAAGCCTTCGAGCAGGAGGGCCTTGACGTCGCCGTAGCTTTTGTTGAAGTCCAGTGCGTTGACATCGGCGCCGGTCTTGAACCGCCAGCGGGCTGAAACGTCAGTGGCCAGGATTCGTTCGGTAGTTTCGGGAAGGGTGGTGTACTTCTCTTTCGGGTAGCCGACAAAGCCGGACTGGGTGGTTTTTAGAACAGTCAGGTCCTTCAGTCCGGAGATGAGGTGGCTCGTGGCGCCGTCACGGACCAGGACGGCTGTGCGGACTTCCTGGCCGTTGCGGACGAACGAGTGGTCGTGTTCGCTGCGGTGCGCCTGGACGCGGTTCCATGCGTAGGACTCTGCTTCCCAACGACCTCCGGTGACCCAGTCGAAGCTGGAGGTGAAGTGCTCGCCGAGGCGCAGCAGGAACGCTTCCGGTGAGCCGATGCCCTCGCGGGCGAAGACGTAGATGGTGTTCTTCTGCGTGTCCGTGGCCACGACGTGGGCGTTGTCGCCCTTAAGGTGGGCCGCGGCGAAGTCGCCCCGCAGCTGTGAGGTGACGTTCAGGTCTTCGATCTCGTGACGGTTGGTGTCCCTGGTAATCCTGACGACACGGACTTCTGCCTTGCCGTACTGATTTTCGCCAAGAATAATCTTGCCACCCATAGCCACCCCGACTTTCGTAATGCGGAAAATTTCTTCCGAAAGACAATTGGTCACACTTACCCTTGGCTTGCAATCGGGGCCCGCCCACAAAAAAAGAGCCGACATCGATCGATGCCAGCTCATTACGACCCTGCCTGCTGCTCTCAGGTCACGTGACTTGCATCACGTAGTAGTGGAATGTTACACCGACCCTGTGGTGCTGTACATAGCAGAAGGATTCCAAGGATTGTGACTGGGGAGAGCACCCGCCGGGACGAGTCTCGTCCCGCTCCTCCTGAGGGTGACCCGCTACCAAGGAGGCAGTCTGGGAGCGAAGAGGGAACATTGCGTCGATGTGTGATCGCCGGTTGCCGGATTCGCCCGGCTATCAGTGCTCAGCGATGACCTAAACCGCCTGGTCACTTATTTCCTCCCAACCAAACAAGAACGGGATCTGCACGCTCAGGGGGCGGCTGATCCCGTTCTTGTTTGGTTTTCTGTCCTCTTAGGTGTGGAGGGCGGCTGCTTGTTCGAGGTTTTGGCCCTTGGTTTCGGGGGCCATGAAGAAGCTGACGGCTGCGCCGAGCAGTGCAATGCCGGCGGCGATCCACATGGTGCCGGAGAGTCCGAGGTGGGTCAGGGCCAGCGGGGTGGCGAAGGTGCCGATGGCGGCGCCGATGCGGCTGGTTCCTGTGCAGAGTCCGACGGCGGTGGCCCGGACTTTGGTGGGGAAGAGTTCGTTGGGGTAGATCCATTCCAGGATCGAGGGGCCGCCGTTGAAGATGGCGTAGAAGGCGAAGGCCAGTGCGATCAGGCCCAGGGGTGCGGTCGGGAAGATCGCGAGGAACAGCAGTCCGACGCCGGAGAGGATGAAGCCCCAGATCAGTACGGGCCGGCGGCCGAGTTTGTCCACGACGAGGAGGGCGGCGACGTTGCCGACGAGGAAGAACAGGTTGATCAGGCCGTAGCCGATGTTGGCTTCGTCGCCGGACTGGAGGTTGAACAGGGCCAGGATCTGGGGTCCGAAGGCGTAGATGGAGAACAGGGTGACGATGGTGCAGGTCCAGAAGATGGAGATGAAGATGACCCGGTGCAGGTATCCGCCGGTCAGGACCAGTTTGAAGGCCTGGGCGCTGCTGAGTTTGGCCGCGTTGGGGTCGTGGGCGGTGATGCCGTCCAGGGTGGCGCCTTCGCCGATGGTTTTCTTCAGGATGTCCAGGGCTTCCTGGTGGCGGCCTTTGCCGACGAGCCAGTGGGGGGATTCGGGGATGGTGGCCCGGGCGATGAGGATCAGGACGGCGGGCACGGCGGAGGAGAGCAGCATCCAGCGCCATCCGTCTTCGAAGGAGAGGAGCCAGTAGCCGACGAAGGCGGCGACGGTGGCGCCGACGAACCACATGGCGTTCAGCCCGCCGAGGAGCCGGGCACGCCAGGTGGCGGGGACGAATTCGGCGACCAGGGCGGTCGCGATGGGGTAGTCGGCTCCGACGGCGATGCCGATGAGCAGCCGCAGGACGAACAGCTGCCAGGGTTCCTGGACGAAGAACTGGGCGATGGAGAACACGATGATGGCCATGAGGTCGATCGTGTACATGAGCTTGCGCCCGATTTTGTCGGTGATGTTGCCGAAAACGAGCCCGCCGAGGAAGACACCGATCAGGGCGGAGGCGCCGATGAGACCGTTCCACCAGTCATTCATCTGCCAGGCCGGGATGACCTGGACCAGGGCGATGCCGATGATGGCCAGGATGTAGCCGTCCAGGAATGGGCCCCCTGAGCTGAAGAGGGTGAGGCGTTTGTGGAAGGAGTTCAGCGGCGCTGAATCGATGGTCATTTGAGACGCAGGTGCTGGTGCGTGGGAGAGCATGGTGGTTCCGATCTGGGAAGAGGGAAAACGACGTTGGTAACCCAACAGATCCGTGGCCGTGGTCCGGTCAGGCTGTTACGGCTGCGACCGCATCGATCTCGATGCGTTTTTCGCCCCTGAACCGGGCCACCTCTACGGTGGTCCTGGGAGGCAGGGGGTGGCCGCTGAGCCTGGTGAGGTAGGCGGCGTTGTAGTCATCAAACTCGTCAAGGTCGGCGAGGAAGACCGTGAGCTTGAGCAGGTCGGACAGGCTGGACCCGGCCTGTGTGAGGGCGGCTTCGAGGTTGTCGAAGGCCTGGGCGACCTGGCCTGCGATGTCGGCCGGGACGGTGCCGTCGTCCCGGGCCGGTATCTGCCCGCAGAGGTAGATGATGCCGGCGGTGGCGGCGGAGGCGGAATACGGCCGCGGTTTGCCGTCGGTGAACTGGGTCCGGGTGATGGCGCTCATGCGTCCGGCACCAGGTAGTTGCGGGACAGCTGGTACATGCTCTGCCATTCTTTCTGACGCACTTTCAGTGCTTTGGGCGGGACGAACGTTGTGTCCGGATCCGTGTGGACCTGCTCGGGGAGGACCATGACGAGGGTGCTGTCCTGGTTGGTTGGTGGCAGCAGGGCCGTGACCGCCTCCGATGCCAGGGTCCGGGTGGTCGAAAGTTCCCCGTCCCGGACGGTGAGGTAGTCCGTGGCGTCGCCGTCATCGGGTGCCGTCCCGGCGTGGGCGGTGGCGATGATGATGCGGCGGCCCAGGGAGGCGGTGCGCCTCAGCACCAGGTCGTTCCAGAGCAGGGCCGGGATGCGGGTGTCCTGTGTGCGGGTCACGGATACTTCGCCGTCCGGGGCGTCGCCGGCGAGGTCGAGGAGCTGGAGGGCGGTCCGCAGGGGAGGCTGTCCGTCCGGGTCCAGCTCGCGCAGGGTGCCGCCCACCCAGGAGGTGTCCCTGGCCGGTGCCGGCCGGAGGGGTGTGGCCCAGTCCGCGTCCAGGAGTTGTTCGAGGAGGCGGAGGCCGGCGTGTGCTTCGGCTTCGGCGCGGAGGACTGCGAGGGCTCCTTCCTGGGCTTCGAGCGGGTCCGCGCCGGCCGCGCAGAGGGACCGGAAGGCCGCTTCTTTGATTTCGCGGGGCTGGACGGCGATGGTGCGGTCGGTCTGCTGCCCGTCGGGGGCTGGGCCGGTGATGGTGTCAGACATGCGCGTGTTCCTTTGTTGTGTCCATGACGTTGGTGAAGAGCCGGGCCCAGTTGCCGCCCATTACGCCCTCGATGGTGTGGTCGGTGAGGCCTGCTGCTGCGAGGCCGTCGGTGAGCCGAGGGAAGTCCTGGGGGCCGGTGAACCAGTCCGGCCAGAGGGGCCAGGTGGGGGCATTTTCGGGGGCGGTCGGTTGCCAGCGGCCGTTGCGGAGCCAGCCGACGAATTCCTGGTCCCAGCCGCGGGTGCAGTCGCTGCCGATGCCGATGCTGGTGGGACCGTAGTGGTCCACCATGCGGGCCACCATGGTGCAGAAGCTCTCGATGGTGACGTGTTCACCGCCGCTGACGGTGGGGTAGAGGCAGCAGCCGATGACCCCGCCGCGGTCCACGAGGGGCTGGATGACGTCGTGGGGTTTGTTCCGCGGGGTGTCAAAGAACCAGAGCGGGTTGGAATGGGTGACGGAGACCGGCACCGAGGACGCTTCGATGGCCTCGCGGCTGGTCCGGTAGCCGACGTGGGAGAGATCGATGAGCATGCCGACCCGGTTCATCTCTTCCACAATCACCCGCCCGTAGCGGGTCAGGCCGGCGTCGTCGGCTTCGAAGCAGCCGCTGCCGATCAGATTCTGGTTGTTGTAGGTCAGCTGCGCGATCCGGACCCCGAGCCGGTGGAAGAGCTCTACGTAGCGGTAGTCGTCTTCGAATGGGCTGGCGTTCTGGAACCCGAGGAACACGGCGATCCTGTTTTGCTGCTTCGCGGTTTCGATGTCTGCCCCGGTTGAGGCGAGGAACATCAGGTCCGGGTTGCGGTTGGCGAGGTCCAGCCACTGACCGAGGGACCGGAGCGTGTCCGCGGCGTTTTCCCAGACGGCGCAGGTCGCGTTGACCGCGCTGACACCGCCGGTCCGCAGTTCTTCCAGGACGGGGCGGCTCCAGTTGCTGATCTGCAGCCCGTCCACGACGGTCAGCTGCTCGTGCAGGCTCATTGTTCCGGCCCCTTCGGTGCTGTCGGGAAGAGCCAGTCGTCCTCGTCCGTCCCGCGGTTGATATCCACGGCGCGGGGGGCTCCGCTGAACAACGTCACCCGCAGCCAGTCCGTGGACTGCGGGCTGAAGTTGTTCATCCCGTAACTGGCCAGCTGGAAGCGTTGGGTGCTCAGGGGCAGGAATTCGCCGTCGATGAGGTTGTCTTGAAGCTCCCCGTAGAGATAGGGCCGGGTCTGTTGGACCCGGGCGGCGGCGAAGCGGTGGCCGGGGTGTGCCAGGAGGAATTCCGCGATGCTCTGATGGGCCGGAAACTGCTCGAGGTCCGTGGCGAGGGCATTGATGCGGCGGGCGATGTCTGTGCCGTGTTCGGCGGTGCCGGCGGGCCGGGAGGTGCGCAGGGCACGGCGGGGTTCTTCGTTGGCTGCGGAGGAGAACCAGTAATACCGCGTCCGCTCGGGATCGGTGAAGTCGTAGCCGCGGGACCAGGCGTAGTTGGTCTCCAGCAGCTGCTGCAGTTCCCAGCAGCGCATGGCCGGCTCGAACGGTGTGGTGCCGTTAACTCTGAGCAGGGATTCGGCGTCCTCGTCGAAGTCGGTACGGAGTTCGATCACGATGGAGGCGAAGATCCCGCGGGCCTCCGGGCTGAGGCTGGCGGCCGTGTCGTGGAGGCGTGCCAGGACCGGTGCCGGTTCCGTCGCGGTGGCGGTGTGGGTCTGCAGCTCGTTCAGGAGTTGCTGCAGCTGGGGCCGGATCGCATCGGTGGGCAGGAACGGGGCGGTGTTGAGGGCGTGTTTCTCTGCAAGGTGGCGGTCGGCCTGGGCGAGAAGGTCCGCGACGCGGGCAAGGTCCGGGTGCCCGGGTGCGTAGTCCCGGCCGAGTCCGGCGGCGAGCGGAAGTTCCCGCAGCCGGCACCAGGCGTCCAGGTAGTCGGGGTGGTTGATCACGAACGGGACCATGCCCAGGCCGGTGGCGTTGCCCAGTCCCAGGTATTTGCCCCATTCCGGGTCCAGCGGGACCGCGGTGGTTCCGGCCGCGGAGGCTTTGGCGGCGGCGACGTGTTCAACCATGTCCATGCTCAGTTCCCGCAGCAGCCAGGCGGTGAGCATCTGGGACCGGTAGGGCACGGCCAGCGGGTGGTCGGCGGGGAGGTCCGTGAATTCCTTGAGTCCGAATTTTCCGTTGCCGTAGAACGCGGTGCTGCGGATCAGGTACGGGCTGGGGCCGATGGTCTCGACGTCGGGCTGGGATCCGGCCGCCAGGCAGTCGCTGACGTAGTCAAAGAAGCGTGCGCTGCGGTTCGCCCGGGTAAGGACGATGGTGTCCGGGTCGACCCGGCCGCGTTCCTGGACCGGGACGTTGAGCCGCAGTTCGGCTTCGCGCTCGGGCGTGAGGTCCCCTTCGATGAGGGCCGCGGTCACGTCCCAGGCATCGGCGATGACCCGGTCGGTGCGTTCGCTTTCCTGAAGGGTGCGGCAGAAAGCGATGAACGTCAGCTGGCGGCCTTCGGCCTCCACGGTGTAGACGGCGGTGCCCCGGGCGTCGGCGTCCAGATCCAGGCGGGTCCTGGCCACGGACCATCCCCGGGCCGCGGCGCGGCGGAGCATGGTGCGGGCAAAGCTGTGCCGGGTGGCCCAGGCCCCGTTCATGTCGGTACCGGCGAGCACTTCCTCCGGGGTCCGGAGCCCGTGTGCGGTTCGTTCGTCCTGAAGTGTCATGATCATGCCTTCGCTGGTGCCAGGCGGAGGTAAGCCGTTTTTTCGTGGGTAAAGAAGGCCGCGGCGACGGTACTGTTCTGTTCCCGGGGGCCGGCAAAGGTTGAATCCTTCATCCCGCCGAACGGGGCGTGCAGTTCGGACCCGGTCGAGGGCGCATTGACCTTGACGAGGCCGGCGTCCAGATAGGTCACGCATTGCCGGGCGGCGCGCTCATCGCTGGTAAAGACCGCGGCCGTGAGGCCGAAGTCGGTGTTGTTGGCCAGCGCGATGGCTTCGTCCAGGGTGGCTGCGCGGAGAACAGTGACCACAGGGCCGAAGACCTCTTCGCGGCAGATCGTCATCGACGCCGGCCCGGTCAACACGGTAGGCAGGACGTAGTGCCCCTCCCCGGCGGGAGCGGTGGCCTGGGCCAGAATTTCCCCGCCTTCGGTGACGGCCGTCTCGATCGCGGCATTGATCTCATCGCGGGCGGAGCCGGAAACCACGGGGCCGATCTGCACCGACGGGTCGGTGCCGGGACCCAGGACAAGTGCTGCGACCTTCTCCTTTACCTTGGCCAGGAACGCCTCGTGCCCGTCGCCGACAAGGATGATCCGCCGGGTGGCCGTGCACTTCTGCCCACTGGAACCCATCGCGGCGTTGACGGCGCTGGACGCGGCCAGCTCCACGTCGGCATCGGGCAGAACCAGGGTCGCGTTGTGTCCGCCGAGTTCCATCTGCAGTTTCGCGCCGCGGCCACAGACGATCCCGCGGATGTGGTGGCCCACCGGAACGGATCCGGTAAACGTCACGCCCGCCACGGACGGATGGGACACGAGTTCAGAGCCCAGCGGACCCGGGCCCAGGAGCAGGTTCGCGACGCCGGCCGGAACACCGGCCGCAGCCAGGATGTCCATCAGCAGGACCGACACTCCGGGGGTGTGGCTGGCGGACTTCCAGACCACCGTGTTGCCGTGCAGCAGTGCCGGGGCGATCTTCCACGCCGGGATCTGCAGCGGGAAGTTCCACGGGGTGATCACCCCGACGATGCCCAGCGGGCGCCGCACGGTGAGGATCCGCTCGTCGGGGTGGCTGGACGGGTATTCGGTGCCGACAGGGTTCCTGGCCGAGCCCGCGTGGTACTCGAACGTGTCGGCGGACGCGTCGACCTCCAGCCTGGACTCCGCCAGGGTCTTGCCGTGCTCCGCCGTCATGACCCGGGCTATCTCCTCGGCCCGTTCCCGGATCAGTGCGGCCGCAGCCGATAGGATCCGGCCCCGGGCCAGAATCCCCAGCCGGTCCCACGCCGGTGCGGCGTCGGTAGCGGCCTGGATCGCCTGCGCCAGCTCTTCGGAACCGGCCTGGTGATACGTTGTGACCGCTTCCTCCGGTGCCGACGGGTTGAACCGGGACGTCGTGTCCCCGGTTCCTTCAACCCAACTGCCGTTGATGAAGCTGCTGGCGGGCTTGGTCATGACGGGCATTCTCGAACCTCTTAGTGTTTGTTGATCTGTGACTGTCCTCACGATCAACGGTAGACCCGCAAGGCCGTCTGCTGAAGTATCTATTTGACGCTCATCAATATGCGTTTAGTCTTGTTCTTATGAACCTTCGTCGCCTGGAGCTTTTCGTCGCAGTGGCCGAAGAACTGCACTTCAACCGCGCCGCCGAGCGGCTGCACATGGCCCAGCCGCCGCTGAGCCAGCAGATCCGCAAGCTCGAAGAGGAATGCAAGACCCAGCTGTTCGTACGCAACTCCCGCAACGTCCAGCTCACCGCCGACGGCGAAATGCTCCTGAAGCACGCACGTAAAGTCCTCAGCCAGTACGGGGCCATGACCGCGGCCCTCCGGCAGGCCCGCGACGGCGAAATCGGCAAGCTGCGTCTCGGCTTCGTCTCCTCGGCGGCCATTTCGGCACTTCCACCCGTGGTGCGGGAACTCCGGTCCCACTGGCCCGGCATCGACCTCGAGCTCCGCGAGGAAACCACCGACGCCCAGATCGAGCTCATAACCGCCGGAGCCCTGGACGCCGGAATCGCCCGGGAAGTCCGGACCGTGCCGGGCCTGGGCACGACGCTCCTGCAAAATGAACGCCTCGTGGTGGCCGTCGCGACAGACCACCCCCTAGCGCCCCGCACCTCAGTCGGGCTTAGCGAACTGAAGGGTGAGAGGTTCATTGCCTTCCCGCGGGACCGCATCTCGCGGCTTTTCGACCACATCGCCGCACTGCTCCACGCCGCCGACGTCGACTTCGATCTCGCCCAGCAAGCCGTCCAGTTCCCCACCATCCTCGGGCTCGTGGCCGCCCACCTGGGCATCGCAGTCGTCCCGGAATCGCTCCGTGCCTTCGCCATCCCCGGCCTGGCCTACCTGGACATCAACGACACCAGCGCCATCTCCCGCGTCAGCCTGATCTACAGCAACGACATGACAGACTCACCCCTCGTCGCCAAAGTCAGGGACGCCTGCCGGCATACGATGGGAGCACCGGAGACCGGCTAGTGCGGAGTCGAAGAGGGGGTTTCAGGTGAAATCATCCGGGCTGCCAGATATGTGCCACCTCAGCTGCCGGCGGGTGCTGGTGCTCTCCCGCAGCTCATGTTCCGCATAGTTGCACCATTTCGAGTCCTCATCGAGGACAAGGCCAGGGCCGCGACGAAATCGAAGGAGCCTCACTGCGCTCGGACAGCACAAGCATTTCTTTGACCTTTTTTGCTGCTGTCCTGCGGATTCTACGTGCCCGCTCCACCGGCTCAACCGTCCTGCGGACGGCCGCGCAGCGGATGCCTTGTGCTCGGCGCTGCGCTTATTTCCTCCCACAACTCATCCGTTGCTTGCCCTTCGGGTTGCCCCGGCTCCGTCGGGCACAGCGACGCGATGCTCCGCCAGCAGGCAAAAAAACATGGTGGGGGAGAGAGAAGCCCGTTCTTCAGGCACCCGCCCCGCCCGAGCGAAACGGAGCATCACCTCATGAGCACAACAACCATGACCCACACGGCCGACACCGCCGAGCCGGTCACCGCCCCGGACCTTTCCTCCGACGACCGGTCAGGGGACGGCTACGACTGGATGGACACCCTCGAAGGCACCGCCTGGTCGGTCCTGCCGAACTGGGGCAGCGAGGGATGGGACGCCGGATCCTGGCCCTACATCATCTTCGCCCTCGCCCGTACCCGCGCCGGGAACCGGGACCTGTTCGGCTACGGCACTTACGTCGAAGGAGACACCTCAACGCACTGGTTCCGGTCCCAGGGCGCCTGCTTCGAAGCGATCACCGCCGAAGTCTTCTTCCACTGGAAGTCCGGACAGTCCCACGGCCCGGACAACCTCCCCGCCACGGCCGCCGAGCTGCCGGGGAAAGACCGGAAACCGTACCCCGGCTGGACCAGCTAAAAACGCCTCGGGTTGCCCGGTCACGCATCGGCCGGGACACCCGATCGGCACCGCCAACATCCGTTGACAACATCATGGTCACGCATCGGCCGGGACACCCGATCGGCACCGCGACAACATCATCCATGCCACTGGGGTGGACCAGCTAAACCGCTTCCCGCGGTTGCCTAACCAAAAAGAAACTACGCGACTGTCGCCTCGGGTTGCCCGGTCACGCATCGGCCGGGACACCCGATCGGCACCGCCAACATCCGTTGACAACATCATTGAGATTCCTCCGGATTCTAGGCGTCCGCTCCACCCCGTCTGATACGAAAGTAAGGCTTGTCAGGCTGCGGCGGCCGGTGTGATGGTGACGTCGAAGCCGAGGCTCTTGAGTTTCTTGATGGCGTTGTTCTTGGCTTTGATCGGGTCCAGGCGGGTGAAGTGGTCGGCGCCGGGGTCCTCGTAGCATTCGCCGTCGGCGAGCATGTGCCAGACGGCGGTGAGGATGGAGTGTTCGACGGCGACGATGGCTTTCATGGGTCCGCGGCGGGCGGCGACGCGCCAGTATTTTGCGGCCAGGTAGGTGTTCTTGCTCCGGGAAGCGGATAGGGCCGCGATGCCCAGGGCGCCTTTGAGGTATTTGTTGCCGGGCAGGATGTGCGCAGATTTGATCCGTCCGGCGGATTCGTTGGAGCCGGGACAGACACCGGTCCAGGACGCGAGCCGGCCGGGTGTTTCGAAGCGGGACATGTCCGCGCCGGTTTCGGCGATGATCACGTCGGCGACTTTGAGGGAGACTCCGGGGATGGTGGCCAGGAATTCCCTGGCGGCACGAAAGGGCTCCATCGCTTCCTCGATCCGCTCGGTGAGCGCGTCGATGATGCGGGACTGGGCATCGATCTGGTCCAGATGCAACCGCGCCATGAACGCGTGGTGGCTTTTGAAGCGGCCGGTGAGGGCCTCCACGAGCTCGGGGATTCTGGAGCGGAGGGTGCCTTTGGCGAGGCCGGCGAGGACCTCCGGGTCCCGTTGACCCTCGATGAGGGCCTCGAGCATCGCCCGGGACGAAACACCGGTGAGGTCCGAGACCACGGAGGAGAGCTTGATCCCGGAGCCTTCCAGGAACTTCTCCAGGCGCTGGATCTCGCGGGTCCGGTCACGGGTGGCGATCGACCGGG
Source organism: Arthrobacter sp. UYCu723 (assembly GCF_054059215.1). NCBI lineage: Bacteria > Bacillati > Actinomycetota > Actinomycetes > Micrococcales > Micrococcaceae > Arthrobacter > Arthrobacter sp. UYCu723. The sequence goes on along the minus strand of NZ_JBSSBW010000002.1, from coordinate 47,104 downwards.
CCCGGGTCAGGTCCCGCAGTTCACGGATCGGCTCCGGGGGGACGAACGAGGCCCGGAGCAGCCCGTGCGCGCCGAGCTGAGCGAGCCAGGCCGCGTCAGAGACGTCTTCTCCGAACTAAGAAATTGCATGGGAATCTGCATATTACGGGCCTTTTCGGGGGCCGGGTTGGCTGATGCGGCCGGCGGCTTGGGTGAAGGTGGGCATGCCGAGTTGGGTCGTGTTGCGGCGCTCGGTGATCTGGTCCATTTCGGCCAGTTTGGCCCGTGCCCCTGCGAGGCTGACTTTGAGGCCTTCGGCTTCTCCGAGCCAGCGGTGAGACTCGGCTTCGGCGATGCGCTCGATGAGATTGTCGCGGATCTGTGCCAGGCGGGGCCTGGCAGTGGGATCGGGACGCAGCAGCGGGCAGCGCAGGCAGCTGTGCTCGTGGATGCAGGGCGTGTCGTAGGAGCGGCCGCAGTCACCGACGGAAACCTTGCGGTGTTCGAAGTGGCCGATGAACTCGGCCCATTCGGCATCGGTGGGGGTGCGGTATTCCTGGCTGGGACGTAGCGCGCGGCGGCGGGCGATGAATTCACGGTGGCCGTTGATGACTTCTTCGGGGTAGACAGCCTTGTATCCCATGGTGGTGTTGATGTCGCGGTGGCCGGCGACGAGCTGGGCGATGTGCGGTGGCATGCCGTGCATGATCGCATCGGTGATGAAGATGCGGCGGAAGTCGTGGAAGGTGTAGCGCATCGGGCTGCCGCCGCCGTCGTTGATGCCGAGTTCCTGCAGCGCGTGGTCGAGGTAACTGCGTAGCGCCCGTTCGGAAACCGCCCGGTTGTCCAGGCGCCGACGCCATTGGAACAACAGTGGCAAGGGCGGGTTGTAGACGCGTTCGTTTTTGTCGTAGGACACTACCGGCGGGACGTGGGGTTGCCCGGCGCGGATCCGGGAGACGATCTGGGAGAGCACATCAGCGAGTTCGGGTGAGATGACCAGTATTCGCTCGGCGTCGGTCTTGGAAGGGGCGATCTGCAGCAGCGGAACCAGTTCCCCCGTGTCGGGCAGCCGGTATTGGATCAGGCTGTGGTGTGAGAGCTCTCCGAGTTCTTCGATGCGGATGCCCGTGTGGCGCAGCACCTCGATCATGGCCCAGGTCCAGAAACCACGATGCTCTTCGAAGGTCAGGTCGCGGCGTGGTCCGCCCTCCGGGTCCTCGGCCCAGACCCGACCGGTGGTTTCGGTCTTCATAGCGGTGCGGCGCAGCGTTTGGCCTGCAGCGGTGAACAGTCCACCGGGTGCGGTGCGTTCGCCGGCCACCAGCAGATCCCTCGTGCGTGCCCGTTCGGCCTGGACCCACGAGATCAGTGCCGGCAGCACCGGCAGCCGTTCGCGGGTGCGTTGGTCCGTGCGTGATTTACGGGCCAGCCGGTCTTTTTTGTGGGAGACATCCGTGGCGCTGACCGGACAACGCACGGCCCAGGGACCCCACCGTGCAGGGTCGTCATCGGCCCACTCGGCCAGGTCGAGGTAGAAGGCGCGCACGGCAGAAAAGACGCTGCGCCCATCCAGTCGTGCCGACGTCCTGTGGATCTGCTCGCCGTTCGGGGAGGTGCTGGTGCGGGCACGGGTCATGACCCGCTTTTTCCATGACGCGGCGACCTCGGACGAGAACTTCAGTGAATCGATCCCTGGCTGGTGGGCTTCCAGGTCGGCCCAGAACAATTTGCCCAGCAGGTAGGCGGTGCGTTGCAGCGAGGAGAAGTCCATCGCCATCTGGCGTTCCCGCAGGTAGTCCACGAGCACGTCCCGGACCGGTCGGCACTTGATGTTGTAGCGGTCGATCAGCTGCTCGCACGTGGGTTGCCCGTTGCCGGAGAACATTTCAATGGCGGCGGGCGCATCCTCGCCCCAGACATGGTGCCGCAGCAGTTGATAGAACAGTGGGCTGCGCGCGTTTGTCTGCAGCCGGGTACTGGTGCCGATACCGGTGACGGTGGCGAGCAGCTCAACGCAGTCTCCGACTCTCACCGCCGAGACCGGCCCGCCCTTGGCGGCCATGATGATAGCGATCCGGGTCAGGGCCTGTTGGCTGGTTTGCGGCTCCAGGTGTGCTTCGGTGCAGGCCTGGTTCAAGTCGGCGAACGCCTTGCTGTCGCGGGTGCGGGCCATCTCGGTGGTCAATCCCCGACGCGCCGGGGCGAAACGCAACAGCCAGTCCAGGCCCGGACGGATCACGTCAGCGCAGATCAGCACCATCAGGCCGATACTCAGGTGGGGTGCCGGCTCACCAGGAGCGTTCCGCCCCCGGCCGGCGGCCTCGCCGATGAACAAGTCCCGCCAGTCGGACACAGCCTCCGCGCCGCTTGCCTGCCACCGTTGCTGCCAGTTCCCGCCGGGGAAATCGGCCAGCCAGCCCAGCACTGCCAGCACTCCCGTCCGGCGAATCCGCTGGCTGTCCGGATTCTCCAGCCTGAACGGTGCAGCGAGCACACGGGCCAGCACAGCAGAACGATCATCACAGGTGGAAGGCCACGACGGGTCAACCCCGCGCGCGGGGAACGCGGCCATCAGCTGCGCCCCCGTTTGCCCCACTGCCGTGGCCGCCGCACCACTGACCACCGGCGGGGCGAGTAATTGCCCGCTGCCCGTCACGGCTGGTTCCCTCCGAACAGGATCTGCAGGCTCTCAGGCCGGTAACCCGGTGCAGGTGTCGGCGCCGGGTCACGCAGGAGCTGCCGGGCATGAAAGGCAAGCACTCCGGCAATCACGTCCTCAGTCACCGGGTTCAAATACCGCTGCGTTGTAGACAAAAATGCATGACCCAGGACCCATTGGACGTCGGTCAACGGCATCTTCGGATCCTGGGCCATCCGGTAGGCGGCCGTGTGGCGAAGGTCATGCAGCGACCAGTCCGTGCCCAGCGATGCATTCGCCCGATCGAACATCGCCCGCGCCGCGTCATAGGTCAAGGCACGGAACGGGCGCCGCAACGTCCACCACAACGGTTCATCCCTGCCCGGCGGAACAAGGCCCGACACTTGTGCCTGATAGAGACGCAACCAGAGGAACGCGTCCGGCGCAGCAGGCAATGGCTGCAACGCACCGGTGCCCTTGCGCAGCACGGTGATCAATTGCTGCCCAGGATCAACGTCAGCCACCGTGGCCCCAAGCAGCTCCGAGGCCCGGGCACCTGTCGAGACCCAGAACGCGACCAATGCCCGGTCCCGATGCGACCCCAGCCGGGCGAACAACTGATCGAACTGGTCATCGGGGATCGCCCGTGGGGCCCGGGTCATAACTTTGGGCCGATAGCGGCCGCGGCGCTGCCCGGAAAACGGTTCCATCGGGTTGTGATGCGCCCGCGCCCGGGTGCCTCCACGGGCACGGGCCAGGGGAAACGGGTTGAGCATCGGCCCGGTGCCCGCTTCCAAATGGAAGTCGTAGAAGCCACGCAGCACGCTCTCACAATGCGCAACCGTTACCGCGGCATACCGGTCGCCGACGGGGGCCTTACCTGGCCCGGGATTCTCTTTCTCCGCACCGGGCGTCGCGTCGGCACCCGGCCCGCCGGCATCGGAGTATCGCCAATGAGGTCGCACCGGCTTAAGCGCCACCTGCAGCCAACGGCAGAAATCACGCGCTTCGACCTGGGTTGCCTGATCCCACACCATTCCGAGCGCCGAAAGGAATCGAAACCAACGCAACAAGTCCATGCCATATGACCGCAACGTCGTCGCCGGCCGCCCGCAGGCTACCAGCTCGGCGAAGAATGCCGCCGCCGGCCCTATCGTCTCCCCGGCGCCGTCCACCAGCCGATACGGTTCGAACGGATTGCCGGTTGCCTTCAGCGAACCCGAAGGCGGCACCACCAGCCCGGACAGTACCCGCGGAACGTTCTCGTCGTTGACCATGAGAACAGAACCTAGCCGATGCAAACCGGCGCCGCCTACGATTCTCCCGGGAGGGCCCGACTAGTTCGGTTAACACGTCTGTCTTGGCCTCGCCCGGGTGCAGGTCCGCGATCCGGCGCATGGCCAGCCCGGGCAGGTAGCCGATCATGATGCCTTCGGCCAGTGCCACGGCTACGGGCAGGGCGCCGATGGTTGCCGGCTGGTCCACGACGAGCAACAGCCTCCCGTGCCCGGCCAGCGAGGCGATGATGGAGCGTAGTTTGGCCTCGTCCTGGGGCAGCGCCCGGTCAAGGAGTTTCTTCCCGGCCCGGTCCAGTGCCACCGCATGATGGTTGCTCTTGCCAACGTCAACGCCGATGAAGACGTCGACGAGTTCGTGTTCTTTGATCAACGCAAACCTCCCAGAATTTGTGTCGAATCAAACGGTGTTGGTCTGTCCTGCGGCGGCAAGGTCCGGCATCCACGTTACGGCTGACGCCCATCCCTACGGCGCTGGTCGTGTCCCCATTAGCGATCCCCTGGCGCCTATCGGACCCCGGTGACAACACCCCCCGGATCATTAATGACTGGGGGAAATAATCATGCCGGGACCGACAGGCCAACAACCCCGATTCTTGCTTATTGAGGGGCTACTAAGAAGGTAACGGGGGGGAATTACTCGCCTGCGGACGCGCGCCGCGCGATGTGGATGCCGCCGGCCGTTGCCGAGAATTCGAGCTCAACCAGGCTGGTAATGACGAGGTCTGCATTCAGATCCGCCGCTGCGTGTGTACCCGCCACCGCCAGGGTCGTGCACCCGGCATCATGCGCGGAGCGCAGACCAGCCGCTGCGTCCTCGACGACGAGGCAGCGGGCGGGGTCGAAACCCAGCCGCCGGGCGCCTAGCGCGAAGGGTTCAGGGTCCGGTTTGCCGCGCACGACATCGTCGAAGGTGACTACCACGCGGGGTGGCACCAGCCCGGAAGCCTTGATTCGTGCCGTGGCCAGGGGCCGCGTACACGAGGTGACAATCGCTTTGCGATATTCCCCGATGGCCGAGAGCGCTTCGGCGGCTCCCGGAAGGACGGTGATGCCGCCGACCTCGGCGATCTCGATTTGTTGAATGCGCTCAAAGGCTTCGTCGAAGTCCTCGGTCGGAACCAGGGAAGCCACAATGTCCCGGGCCGGCTGGCCGTGGGCGCCGTCCAGGAACGATGGATCGAGTCCACGTTCGGCACACCATGCGAGCCAGGCCCGACGCACCGCGGGGGTCGAGTCTATGAGAGTGCCATCCATATCGAACAGGACAGCGTCAAACGTCTGCCCGATCACGGGTCGCAAAGGTCGGCTCACGTCAGCGGTATCGGCTCCGGAGACAAGGATGGTGCGTTCATTGAGCTGGGTCATGGATGCGGCTTCTTTCTTGCTCGGCACTCTGGAATGGATTTCGGGCCCATCGCCTGTGGAATCGCCCGTCAAAAGATAAATGTAACTCTGGAGGACTCCTCGGCTGGAACGTTGCCGAAAATCCTGGGACTGCCCCCTGCACGGCTCACGCTTCTCGGCTCAAGGCGAAGTTCTCCAGGGCCCGACTGCCCGAGGATGTCCGAAAGGAAGATTGGCTGTGGCATCAACAGCAGTTTGGGGCGATTTGCTGGATCAGCGGAGGCCGCAAACCAGTTTTGCTCCGGCTCGAGCGTCAAATTGTCAGCTGACGCCTGGGCCAGCGCCAGAATGCGGTTTCGGTTCAGACGCCTCGTGTTTCCGCGCCGCCCTGTTGAGAGATTCCAACACCCGCGCGTTGTTTGCCGCGTCCGTGAGATGGTAGCGGAGCGGCGTACCGTTTAGGACGCTGTCGGCGAAGTGTTCGCCCATCCGTACGAAATGGTTTTCGCCTTTGAACTTGTGATGGGTAGTGTCCTGCCCGAAGTGATGCTCCTCCAGGACCGACTCTTCCTCCAACAGCCCAAAAGGATTGTCGAGGTAGAGCCGGCCCTCGGTGCCCGTCACTTCTAAGAAGTTACGGCGCTCGAGGTTCACTCCGGTATCAAAAAGCGCGGTTGCGCCGCCGGGGAAGCGCAGCATGCCCGCAATGCTGGTGTCAATTAGGCCGCCGTCGTTGGCGTCGCGGTAGTTGCCAAAGGCGGCGACTTGAGCAGGCTCCTGCGCCGTGACCATTCGGCTCATGTTGACGCAATAGCACCCCGTATCGAAAAGTGCGCCGCCGCCGAGACCGGCATACCAGCGGATGTTGTCGTCCCCGCCCGCATCGAAGGAGTGACCAACGTGGACAAATGTCAATTTGCCCACGGCACCGGCCGCGAGCAGCTCCTGCATCTTCTCGAAACGCGGGTGAAAACGGTACATGAAGCCCTCTAGGACTTTGAGCCCGGTCTCGTCGGCCTTGCGCGTAATCTCCTCGCACTCCGCGGCGCTCATCGCCAAGGGCTTTTCACAGAGGACGTGCTTGCCTGCGTCCAAGGATTTTAGGATCCACTCGAGGTGCAGTGCGTTCGGCAGCGCAATGTAGACGGCGTCGATGTCCGGGGACGCGAGCAGCGCCTCATAAGAGCCAAACGCCTGTGGGATGCCGTGCTTGTCGGCGTACTCCCTAGCCTTTTCCAAGGTGCGGGAAGCGAAACCTACGACCTCACCGTTTTTCGTTTCCTGCAACGCCGGAATTGTCTTGCGGACGATGCGGGCGCTGCCCAGGACGCCCCAACGCAATTTCTCGCTCATTGAACTCTCCTTTTCTAATGCCTACCCCGCCTGAGAAGGAGAGGGGTTCATCAATGACAGGCGGCCGGCGGAAGGCGCGGCCCTGTGCCTTCCCAGGCCCAGGCCTTGTCCGTCCTCAGCCCCCGCCACCGCCGCCGGTTTTGTTCCCGGGAAACCCGTTGGCGGACCCCGGTGAGCATGTCGGTGGCCAACTAGACCAGGTGGAATGGATCCACGGTGACGGCCCGGCAGGGCGGCCGTCACCCGACGGTCACGAGAGTTTCCGCTCCCAGGTCTCCCCAAAGGGAACCGTTGAGCTGAGATCTAACGTGTACCGGCCAGGATGATGGCGGGTGACCAGAATGCCGGCAGACCGTTGCACCATTGCCACCTGCCGGAGCGTGGCCTCTGCATCGTTGAGCAACTCGTGAAGTTGACCCCGCGTGGGAGCGAGGACTTCCAAATGCTCGATGGTCTGACTTGGCACAATAAACACCTTCCTTGTGATATATGTCACGATATTGTGAATATTTTGACATGAACAGACGTTCAAGTCAACCGTTCTAGATGAAGATGTTGAATCTTTTCCATTTCCCAAGCCGTTATCAAGTCTTCTTCTTTGCTGGTGGTGATCGCTGGCCCTCGCCGGCTACTGCCTGGAAAGTATTTAGCGCCGCACCGCCTCGGAATTTCAAGAGTCGCCTGAGACAAAAGGTAGTAGACGAGCTGCGCTGATTCGCCGAACCAACTGCTCTCGCGATCTGTTGGCCGTCTCCGGTGGTCCACCTGCACTCGCAGCGGCAAGGCAGACTGCGCTGGGACGAGGACCTGGCAGCGTTCGTGCCCAACAGTGTTGTCCCGAACCAGCAGGTGGCCGGTTCTGGCCGTGGCAGCTACGAACTTGCCGACTGCCTGGCAGAAGGCATTTCCGCCGGTGCCGCGGCGGTCATTGCCGTCGGGTTCGAATCCGACGTCGAGCCGTCAACGCCGACGGCGCCGTGCGCCTCGGCGCCGACCCGCCAGCTCTGGCTGGTCCCCGGCCAGGAGGACGGCCCGGGGGAGTGGCACCACCACTTTGTTGATTTCCAGCGCGACCAGTCCGTGGCGGATGTCCTGCGCTCCACCGGCGTCGGCATGCGCTCGGTGGAACACGTCAAGCGCTACACCTCGATCAGCACCGCCAACGACCAGGGCAAGACCTCCGGGGTAAACGCGATCGGCGTCATCGCCGCGGCCCTGAAGCAAGGCACAGGAGAAACTGCCGGGATTGGCGAGATCGGCACCACCGCGTACCGGGCACCGTTCACGCCGGTGGCTTTCTCGGCCCTGGCCGGCCGCCAACGCGGGGAGCTCTTCGACCCGGCCCGCCTTACCTCCATCCATCCCTGGCATGTCGCCCACGGTGCCCTGTTCGAGGACGTCGGGCAGTGGAAGCGGCCTTGGTACTACCCCCAGGGCGGGGAAGACATGGACGCCGCCGTGCTCCGCGAGTGCGCCGCGGTGCGTGAATCCGTGGGCTTTATGGACGCCACAACCCTGGGCAAGATCGAAATCCGGGGCAAGGACGCCGGTGAATTCCTGAACCGGATCTACACCAACGCGTTCAAGAAGCTCGCGCCGGGCTCCGCCCGCTACGGTGTCATGTGCACCCCGGACGGCATGATCTTCGACGACGGCGTCACGCTCCGCCTCGACCCAGACCGGTACTTCATGACCACCACCACCGGCGGCGCGGCCAAGGTCCTGGACTGGCTCGAGGAATGGCTGCAGACCGAATGGCCGGAGCTGGACGTGCACTGCACCTCCGTCACGGAGCAATGGTCCACGATCGCCGTCGTCGGGCCAAAATCCCGCGCCGTTCTCGCCAAGCTGGCACCCCAACTGGCAGCCGACGGCGGCCTGGACGCCGAAGCGTTCCCGTTCATGACCTTCAAGGAAACGACCCTCGCCTCCGGCGTCCAGGCCCGGATCTGCCGGATCTCGTTCTCCGGCGAACTGGCCTACGAAATCAACATCCCGTCCTGGTACGGGCTGAACACCTGGGAAGCCGTGGCGGCCGCCGGCGCGGAATTCAACATCACCCCGTACGGCACCGAAACCATGCACGTCCTTCGCGCCGAAAAAGGCTACCCGATCGTCGGACAGGACACCGACGGCACCGTCACCCCGCAGGACGCCGGAATGGAATGGGTGGTCTCCAAGGCCAAAGACTTCATCGGCAAGCGGTCCTTCGCCCGCAAGGACGCCGGCCGCACGGACCGGAAACACCTGGTCAGCGTCCTGCCCGTGGACGGCACCATCCGGCTCCCTGAAGGCACCCAGCTGGTGGAGGCGGGCATCACCGTCAACCCCGCCTATGGCCCCGTCCCCATGGAGGGCTTCGTAACCTCGAGCTACCACAGCGCGGCCCTGGGCCGATCATTCGCCCTCGCCCTGATCAAGAACGGCCGCAACCGCATCGGCGAAACCCTCGTGGCCGCCGCCGGCGACCAGCTGGTTGATGTAGTGGTGGCTGAAACCGTACTTTTCGACGCTGAAGGGACCCGCAAAGATGGCTGACACCGCAGCTCTTGCAGATATCAATGGACTCCGGGAAGTCCGCCGCAGCCCCGCATCACACCTCGCAGGTGCCATGGCCGCAGGCTCCATTTCCGGAAGTGTGACGCTGAAGGAGTGCCCGTTCCAAACGATGGTGGGGATCCGGGTCGACCCGGACTCCGACGCCGGCAGCCGGATTGGGTTCGTAACCGGCGGGTTGCCCCTGCACAGTGGAGAAACCGTCGCTGGGGACAGAATCCGCGTCCTTTGGCTCGGGCCCACGGAATTGCTCGTCACGGCGCCGGAAGATGCCCATGATTCCTTCGGCGGGGACCTCATCCAGTCACTCGTAGGTGCCGTGGGGGACAGCGAAGGCCAGGTCGTGGACCTTTCCGCCAACCGCACGACGTTTGAAGGAAAGAGACCCTTCGTTAATCACCCGATACCTCTTCCGCGGAGCACCGGCAGCAACCGCGTTAAGCGCGGTTTGGCTTAGATGCTCAAGGGCGGCGTCATCATGGACGTCGTCAACGTTGAACAGGCCCGCATCGCCGAAGACGCCGGTGCCGTTGCAGTCATGGCTCTGGAATGCGTTCCGGCCGATATTCGTGCCCAGGGTGGCGTGTCCCGCATGTCGGATCCGGACATGATCGACAAGATCATCGAAGTCGTCTCCGTGCCGGTCATGGCCAAGGCCCGGATCGGCCACTTCGTGGAGGCCCAGGTCCTGCAGTCGTTGGGCGTGGACTACATTGACGAGTCCGAGGTCCTGACTCCGGCCGACTACGTCCACCACATCGACAAGTGGAACTTCAAGGTTCCGTTCGTCTGTGGCGCCACCAACCTCGGTGAGGCCCTGCGCCGCATCAACGAAGGCGCGGCCATGATCCGTTCCAAGGGCGAGGCGGGCACCGGCGACGTCTCCAACGCCGCCGGGCACATGCGCCAGATACCAGGTTTGCCGCCCTGCCCGAGGACGAGCTCAACTTCGCGGCCAAGGAACTGCAGGCCCCGTACGAACTGGTCAAGGAAGTTGCCGCCGCAAAGTAGAAAACGGCTACATCGGACTGCCGTCAATGAACATCCCTGGATGTGACGCCGCCATCGCTGACTCCCTCACCCACCCCGCCGGTTCGGTCATAAGCTCCGGATTCTTCGAGCTCAAGGCCTCCGAGCCCTTGGTATACACGTACACCTGCGACGAAATGAAGGTCGTCGTGAAGGGTGAATTCATCCTCACCGACCAGAGCACAGGGGACGTGACGCACGCGAAGGAGCGCGACGTCTTGTTTTTCCCCAAGGGAGCAACAGTGAAGTTTGAGACCCCCGACTACGGTCTGGGGTTCTTCACCGCTCACGGCTCCATGTCATCCTAAGGAGCATTAAGCGATCCGGTTCGTAGACGCCGCCAGCAGGCGGCGGCTACGAACCGGATCAACGGACCCGCTGCCTTCCTATGTGCCGGGGAGCCAAGGCATACTTAATCACCGGTTGAGGCAGCGCCCCATCCAAATACACCATCTCGGTCCTCCAAGTTGAAGACAGCGCTGGCGACTCTCTGGCCATACATCGGGCTCGCCAGCGGTGATCGTGTTCAGGTTTCGCGCCCTCGCAGTGTCTTCGCCCCTGTCGCAACAGCTATGCATCATCAGCTTGTTGCGGCAGGGGCAAGGCATCTGTGGGGAATGTTCCCTGTCAGTACTTCGAGGGGCGCCTCAGCACCGGGATCAGTACCTGACCGACCAGGAAAAGGCCGCGAACACCACCATGATGTGCCGTTTATAACGCAGCCACGATGAAGAATTGGAGTTGGACCCTTGAGTATCATTGGCAAAGACCGTGACCCGGTGTCCGCCCAACTCATTGTGAACCGCGGACCCAGGGTCAACTGGAGCGTGTTTATCATCGCTTCAGTCATCATCATCGCTTTCTCTCTCTGGGCGATGCTGTTCCCCGCCAACGCGGACGGCACCATGAAAACGGTGGTGGCCTGGATTGCGAAGAACCTCGGCTGGTTCTACGTCCTCACCGTCACTGTAGTGATCGGTTTTGTGCTGTGGGTGGCGCTGTCCAAGGTGGGCTCGGTCCGGATGGGCCCGGACCACTCCCGTCCCCAGTACAAGCTCTTCACATGGGTGGCCCAGCTGTTCGCCGCCGGGGTGGGCATCGACATGCTCTTCTACTCCGTGACCGGACCCATCACCCAGTACATGAACCCGCCAGAAGGACAAGGTCAAACGGCGGCCGCAGCCCAGGACGCCGTGGTGTGGACTATGTTCCACTACGGTGTGGCGGGCTGGTCCATGTATGCGCTGCTCGGCATGGCCATGGGGTACTTCGCCTACCGGTGGGGCACGCCGCTGTCCATCCGGGCAGTCCTGTATCCGCTGCTGGGCAAGCGTGTCCGGGGCGGCCTCGGCGACGCGATCGACATCGTCACCCTGGTGGGCACTGTCTTCGGGGTGGCCACGGCCATGGGCATCGGCGTGGTGCTACTGAACGTCGGCTTCGCCATCATATTTGGTCTGGAGCAAGGCCTGGCCCTGCAGATCGCTCTGGTGATTGTCGCCGTCGTGCTGACCATCGCCGCGTGCACCTCCGGCGTCGATAAGGGGATCCGTTGGATCGCGGAGCTGAACATCTGGAGCGCCGCGGCCCTGCTGCTGTACATCCTGGTGACCGGCCAGACCTCGTTCCTGCTCAACTCCCTGGTGGAGAACATCGGCCGCTTTACCGTTACCCTGCCCGGCCGCACCCTGCAGACGTTCGCGTATGAGGAGGGCGGTTCGGAGTGGATGGCTGGCTGGACGTTGTTCTTCTGGGCGTTCTGGCTTGCCTGGGGGCCGTTTGTGGGCCTGTTCCTGGCCCGTATCTCACGCGGCCGGACGCTGCGCGAGTTCGTCATCGCCGCCATCACCGCCCCCGTGCTGTGCGACTTCCTGGTCGTGAGCATCTTCGGCAACAGCGCCATGCACGAGGTCCTGGGCGGGAACACGGAGTTCGCCCAACTGGCTATGGACAGCCCGGAACGGGGCTGGTATGCGCTGCTCGAGATGTTCCCGGGCGCCGCTTTCCTGATCGGGTTGGGCACGTTGTCCGGCATGCTGTTCTATCTCACCAGCGCCAACTCCGGCGCCATGATGATGTCCAACTTCTCCTCCACCATCCAGGACCCGTCCCAGGACGGGGCTAAATGGCTGCGCATTTTCTGGGCCATACTCACCGCGGTGCTCACCATCGCGATGCTGGTGGCAGGCGGGGTGACCACCATGGAGCACGCCACGCTGATCTTCGCCCTGCCGGTGACGATCATCGCGTGGCTGGTGATGATCTCCTTCTCAAAGGCGCTGCGGGTGGAGCGGGCAGAACGTGAGGGCCAGGTGCTGCGTCAGCAGTCGAAGGCTGTGCACGGCAGCCACGGGCCGGACCGCACCTGGCGCCAGCGGCTGGCAGGGATCCGGTCCTACCCCTCGAAGAAGGAGCTAGCCCAGTTCATGGAACGCACTGTGCAGCCCGCCCTGGCCGAGCTGGTAGGGGAGTTCATCGAGCAGGGTCACCAGGCCACCTTGGACATTGCCCCGAACGAACACACGGGAGTTTCCGGTTACGCGCTGGTGGTCACCATTCTGGACCATCGCGACTTCCTCTATCAGGTCCAAGGCGTGGAAGCCCCGGTGCCGACGTTCGGTGGGCGTACGTTCCACGAAGCGGACGTCTACTACCGCGCGGAAGTCTTCTCACCGACCGGCTCCGAGGGCTACGACCTGATGGGCGTAACCCACCAGCAAATAATCGACGATGTCCTGGCCCGTTACGAGGGCCATCTGGGCTTCCTTACCTCCTTGGGCCAGCACGACAGCACTTCCGTACTCACCCCGCCGGTAGCGCGGGCCGCAGGTCCCATCACGCCGGTGGCGCCTGCGGCAGACGACGACAGCGCGGACGACACCATCAAGGAGTGAGCAGGCCAGGAGTCAGGCAGTGACTGTTTGCCCGGTCCGGAACCCGGTGTTAACACCCGGCGGCGGCATGGACACCCAGGAGGGGTCGTTCTCGCTGTTATGTATGTCTTCATGGTGGTCGCGGAGAGTCTTCTCGCCGGAGGCCTTATCTCATTCAACTGTTCCAAACGGCTTCGACCCCGGCGGGGGGTTCATCGGCGGATCTGGGTCTGATCCAGCGCGGCAGCGTGGTCCGCCACCGCAGCGAAAACCCGGCAGGCCGCATGCCCTATTACCAATGGACCGCCAAGACCGGCGGCAAGACTGTCACCCTCACTCTCAGTCCGGAGGAAGCGGACCTCTTCCCGGAATGGATCGCCAACGACTGCGCACTGCAGGTGATCCTGAAGGACATGCCGCGCGTCTGCGAACACGCCGCCCAACTCATCCTCGTCCAAAAGGTTAAATAACAAGCTAAGCGCCCGCTGCGGGCACGGCAGCGGGCGCACTGAGCCGCTCCGCTCCGTGGAGGGCATCCGCAGCCCGGATCAGGGCAAGGTGGGAGAACGCCTGCGGGAAGTTCCCGGCCATCCTGCCGGCTTTGATCGCGTATTCCTCGCTGAGCAGACCCAGCTCGTTGGTCAGACCCACCAGACGGTCCATCAGCGCGTTACCTTCCGCCTTCCGCCCGCTGTGCGCGTACTGTTCCACCAGCCAGAAGGAGCAGGCCAGGAACGGATGTTCACCGGGTTCCAGGCCGTCTACCCCGGTTTCGGTGCGGTAGCGCAGCATTAGACCGTCATCGATCAGCTCGCGTTCCAGCTGCGCCACGGTGCCCAGCATTTTAGGATCGTCGTATGGGAGGAAGCCCACCTGCGGAATAACCAGCAGCGAGGCGTCCGCCTGAGAGCCGCCATAGACCTGGGTGAAGGAATTGAGCCGGGTGCTGAACCCATCCCTCAGGATTTCCTGGCGAAGCCGTTCACGCGCTGCCGTCCAGCGCTCCACCGGCCCGTCCAGTCCGTGCTCGCACACCGCACGGACGCCGCAGTCGAAGGCCGCCCACATCATCACCCGGGAATGCGTGAAGTGCATCGGTTCCCCGCGCATCTCCCAAATGCCGTGATCCTTCCGCTCGAAGTGTTTTTCCTGAAATCCCAGCAATTCACGCTGCAGGGGCCATGAAAAAAGGTCCTCCGTGCCGCCGGCACGCCGCAACTTCTCCAATGCCACCATCACCTCGCCGATGACGTCCGCCTGGAACTGCCCGACGGCACCGTTGCCGATGCGCACCGGAGCGGAATTCTCATAGCCCTGCAGATGCGCCAGTTGTCGCTCCTCGAGTTCGCGCTCCCCTGCCAGGCCATACATGATCTGGAGGTCCTCTGGATCCCCGGCGACGGCGCGCAACAGCCAATTGCGCCAATGCAGGGCCCCTTGCGCCTGACCATGGGCCAGCATCGCCTCCAGCGTCAGGGCCGCATCACGTAGCCAGCAGTAGCGGTAGTCCCAGTTGCGCGCGCCGCCGAACTCCTCCGGAAGGGAGGTGGTAGGAGCGGCAACGATGCCCCCGGTTTCCTCGTGCGTGAGTGCGCGCAGGACCAGCAGAGAGCGCTGGACGGCCGCCGCATAGTCGCCTTCCTGACGGCACCTGGAGGCCCAGTCGGACCAGAAATGCACGGTTTGGGCGAGTGCCGCGTCGACGTCGATCCGGGTCGGGCCCGGGCGGTAGGAGGGGTACCAGGCAAGTTCCAGATCAACCCTTTCTCCGGCCGCGACAGTGAAATCGACAGTATGCATATCGCCACTGGCGTTAGGCAGCACATCCCCGTGCAGCATGAGCGCATTCGGTCCGGCTACCGCCAGCAGCACCTCGATGCCCTGAGCGTCCGCCATCCGGCCGACCCAGGGCCGGACCGCGCCGTAGCCAAACCGGATCTTCAGTTCCTGGTACATCCGGACATTGCCGACTAGACCCTCGACCCTCCGTACCACCGAGGCACGCTGGCCTTCCACCGGCATGAACTCGGTAATCCGCACCCGTCCGCCGTCGGCATCCCACTCGGTCTGCAGTACAAAGGTGCCATTGAGGTACTCCCGTCTGACTACGTGGGCATCCGAGCCTGCGGGTGCCAACAGCCAGCGGCCGTGGTTTTCGGTGCCCAGGAGCGCCCCGAAAACGGAGGGAGAGTCGAAGCGGGGGAAACAGAGCCAGTCCAAGCTGCCAGTGCGCGATAGAAGCGGACCGGTGTGCATGTCGGAAAGAAGCGCATAGTCCTCGATACGCGATGCCATGTGCCTCAGTTAATCACATTTGGCTCTGGGATTGAGGGCGCCAGCGGGAGGAACTGCTCCGGGCAGGAGTCAGCCGGCGATTTTCACCGAATCAGCGTGAGGTTCGTTTCGCTGGCCTGCTGCTCCCGGGACCGGTTCCTTGGTCTCGGACAGCGCGGCAGCAGCATCGTCGTCATCTCCTGGACGGTTGCCAAAACTTCTGCGGACCTCAAAGCTGAGCAGAACCACGATCAGTGTCACGCCACTCATCAGGAACTGGGACTGGGTACCGGGAAGAATGGCCATGGCCACAATCACCGACAGCATAAGCGCGATCGTAGCGTAGCTCAGCCAAGGGAACAGCCACATCTTCAGCTTCAAGGCAGTGGGGTCCTCGCGGCCCAGCCTGTTGCGCAGAACCACCTGTGAAGCGGCGATCACGCGATAGACGAAAAGTGCCGCCGCGCCGTACGAGTTCACCAGGAACCCAAACACAACGTCGCCCCACAGGTACACACAGATCACGGAGACATACCCGACCGTGGTGCCCGGCAGGATGGCCCGGCGGGCACCACCCGTGGACAGCTTGGTGAAGAACTTGGGTGCGTCGCCGTTTTTGGTCAGGGCGAAGAGCATGCGCGAAGTGGTGTACAACGCGGAGTTAAGGCAGGAGAGTACGGCGGTCAGGACGATGAAGTTCATGATGGTGCCCACGGCCGGAATGCCCATCACATCCAGCACCGCCGCGTAAGGGCGCACCCCGACGCTCTTGGAGTCCCAATTCTAGATCGTCACACCAGGCCCCCGGCCGGAGCGCCAGGTCTTCCCACCGTTGATGAACGGGCCGACGAGTTCCTCTTTCTTGGTGCCGACACTGATGGCCGGCCACCCCGGCGTTGATATGTTCCGCGCTCTGGTTGTTGATGTAGTTGAATTGGGCGTCACGGTCGGCGTGCACCGTTCCTTCGACCTGTATCGCGTTACCCTGCAGGCTGAATCCCTGCCCCTGGAGCTGGTTCGCCACCGTCCACACCGAGACCCGATGTCCAGTCCGGCTGAGTTCATCGGCCAGGGCGCGGGTGGACTTTGTTGTCCGAAATGGGACGGCGGTCTCGCAGGGGCGCCGAGTCCGTATGCTGCACGAAATCCACTCGGGGTCACTTACTGGTGTTGGCCGATATTCAAGTGGTCTGTATTCGCCGGTGTCTGGGCCCGGCGGAATCTTTCACTGGACCTTTCCGGCCGCAGGTGCTGGCCATGCCGGTTGCTCGCCGCTAAGCCTGAATCCACCGGTCGGCTGTCGCTGATGGCCGGATTCTGATTCAGTCTTGTTTTCGGGCCGGGGGCAGGGTGGATGGCAGGACCTCGCTGTCCGGTGGTGTTCCACTGTTTCTTTCGGTTGCGCCGTATCGGCTGGATTGACAGGGTTCAGGCCGGTTTGGGCGGCGGGAAGATCGTGTCGAAGAGCTTTTCCCAACCGTCCTGCCACGGCCAGTTTTCGGGCAGATGCAGTCTGATACGCCGGGCCGAAGATGCGGTCCGGGCGGCGACGTTGATGATTTTGGTCCGGATCGTCACGGTGGTGGCTTTGGCGAAATGCCCTCCGGCGAGGGTGCCCGCGGCGCGGGTGAGGTTGAACGCCATGGCCGCGGCGGCGAGCCAGGCGGCGTTGGCGTTGAACTTTCCGGAGGGCAGGTGGGCCAGCGGACCGGCGCGCAGATCGGAATGGACCTGCGCGATCACCGCGTGGGCGCGGTGGGTCTTATCCGCCTTGACGGTGTCCAGGACGTCTGCGGCGACGGTGGTGAAGAACGCGTGAAACCGGTGGGTGTGAAACAGGGTTTCCTGACCCGTGACGGCCTTGGGGTTCAGTTCCGGAACCCTGCGGACCACCAGCCTGCCGGCAACGCGGTCTTCATATTTCTTGGAAATGAACGCGGTGAACCCGATTTCGGCGACCTCGGCATCGGAGATCCAGGTGTTGGATTCCTCGTCGAAGATCGCATTGGTGTATTTGATCTTCTCCCACGCGGAGTCCGGGATCTTCGCGATGGCTTTCTTCACGTGCGGGTCCATCCGGGCCGTGATCGAGACTTTCGCGCCGGCCCGTGCCGCGGCGGTGACAACCGCGTGGTTGTAGAACGCGCTGTCCGCGCGCAGCAGCACCATGCCGTCCGCGTCCGCCGAACGCAGCCGATTCACGGTGGCGAGGGTGTCGGCCACGAATTTGCCGGCCCCGCGCCGAACTGGTGGCGCCTTTGCGCAGCCGCGCCCCGGTGATGACCGGTGCGGCCTCGTTGGTGGTGACGGTCCCGATCAGCGCGTTCAGGCCCTTGACGCCGTTGTCCCCGTAACCGGCGCCCTGCTTCTGATAGCCGTAGGTCGCCTTGACCGTGTCGTCGATATCGACCAGTGCCAGAGCGTCGATCCCGGCCGTGACCGGGGCGGCCCTGGCCAATGCGGGCAGCCAGCGGGAGGCGACCGCGTCGAGCTGGCGGACATGGCCGAAAGTGAACGTCCGCAGAAACGATCCCAGCGTCGAAGGCGCGTAGGCGCCCTTGAACAGTTTCCCCATCCCACCGTGGCGCAGCAGTCCCATATCATCGATGGAATCGGCGCCGGCAACCATCCCGGCGACCAGGGCCGTGACCTTCAACCCCGCGTTGGCACCGAAATAGTCCGGCAGTTTCAGATGCTCATCGACCAGTTCCCCGAGCCCGGTTTTCCCGGCCAGACCCATGACCGGGACCAGCCCCGCGGCCGACACGAGATTCGGATCATCAAAAGCGCTGGAAATAGCCGACTGGGTATGGAAAAGTTGCATCTACGGAATGCTCCTCTGCAAGGCGAAAACGGAACTCTAGACAAGTCCTATTTTCCCTGATCAGAAGGGCATTTCCGGTTTAAAACGCCGGACCGGCCCAAACCCAACCGGTGGATTCAGGCTAAGAACTATGCATGCCCACCGGCTTCGCTGTTCTCAGGCGGCCACCGGGAGACGAGTACCCGCAGCAGCTACCTGTTCCGCGGCCTCCAGGGGAGAGAGCAGCAGATTGTACTGGGCGTCCGTCAGTTGCTGCGGGTAGGTGATGGCCAGCTCCGCCAAGAGCAGGGCGGCGACCATGTAGTAGGTTCCCGCGATGCCGCCCATGCTCTCCACGACCATCGCCCTGATGCGGTTAGCGTCAACCAGATGGGCGCGGTCAACCAGCGCGAGCCGTGCGCTCATGTGTTCGACATGGCGCTGGGCTTCCCTGTCCGTTAAGGCCAAGGCGTGCAGCTGCTCCGGCACCCAGGTGCGGCCGATAATCCGGCCAGGCTGGGGAATGCTGTCCATCATGACCCTCGACTCCTAATGTGCGGTCCGGGACTGGTGTCCCGTTCCCTTCTGATACACTTGACTGTAGACCTTTAATGTTAAATGTCAATAGACATTGAAGGTTAAAGGTCAATGTATTAGCTCACCACATAGACTCGGAGCGTCGTCCATGGCCAGCTGGAGAGAGCAACTCGCATTCGCACCCTTGGAAACCTTGGAGCGTGGCGAAGAGATCGGGCGCCGGCTTCGTTATGCGATTGAGCTGGGTGTACTCGAAGACGGAGCCCAGCTCCCTAGCGAAAGCGATCTGGCTGCAAGGATGGGCGTCTCTACCCTGACGCTGCGTGCCGCCCTCGCCGAGCTCCGTCATCTGGGACTTCTCGAAACACGGCGTGGCAAAGGCGGCGGCAGCTTCGTGAGGGCGAACATCGGAGACATTGCCAGGGCTCAGCTGGACGCCCTTGCCGCCTACTCCCTTGAAGACCTGCGCGACATCCGAGAATATCGCGCCTTCCTGGCGGGATCAGCTGCCACGGCAGCGGCAGGCCGGTCGCAGCAGGTCTCCACCGGGCGCCTCGCTTCGATGGCGGCTATGATCGAGACCGCACGCACACCCGCCGAAATGACGCGAGCGGACAGTCGGTTCCACATAGAGCTTGCGGCCACATCGGGATCCGTTCTGTTCACCCGTCAGGAGATGGCCATGCAGGCTGAAGTCGGGGCCTTGGTATGGGCCAGCGATTCTGACCGCCGCCGCGCGGCGGGGAACGAGCACACTGTGATCGTGAACGCAATCCGATCCGGGGACACCATTCGAGCACGAGCCCTCGCCGAAGACCATGTGCGCCGGGACATGAACCGCCTCATCGACCTGCGGATGTCCATGGAACCTCCGCCACCAGGGTCGCCGCCCGGGAACGAAGACATTGATCGCTCGGTTTCAGCCGTCGAATTGTTCGCTGTGAGCCTCGAAGGGAACGTGGCCGCGTCGATCAAGACCGTCGAAGAGGCCGTCCAGGCCGACCTTGACCGCGCGAAAAACGGAAAGCTAGATGAGTTGGTTAACGTTTACGACGCGGCGCGCCGGAGTCTAGCGAGGGCCATGCCGGCTGTGTACGGGACGGGATTCGTGGCCGATCCGTCCTTCTTCGGCGAAATGGGCTTCATCTGGTGCTACATCCCGTCGGGTCCGGAATCGCCGCAGCGGATGGAACTGGATCTGGAGTTCTATGACTACACGACAGCACCGTGGTGGCCCGGGAATGACGCTGATGACAAGGTCCACGCCAGCTACGCTTACGTGGACGCCCTCGGATCCAACGAGCACCTCGTCACCTTCACCAAGCGAGTCATGAGGGACGGCAGGATGGTTGGTGTTGCTGCCGTTGACATCCTCGTCAGAGGGCTCCAGGCTGGATTCGACCCGTTCCTTCGGTCCTTGCCGTCAAACACGTGCATCGTGGACCAGAACGAAGTGGTTATCGCTACCAACACGGCCAGCCTGGTCGGCGGAACCCTCTCCCGATCCCGTCAGATTGAACGGAGAATCGCTCTTCCATCGGTCCCGTGGAACCTCTGTTTAGGTGTAAGTACAGAAACCGGGGGTTGAGTAAGAACTGAACAGCGCCAAGTGCCTGTTCCTGATCGGAAAATAGAAGGTGAGTAGGTGGGTTGGAGCCTGAGGCCTGTGGTGGCGTAGTACTACAGTCGCTTTCATTCTGTTCCCTGCCGATGAACCAACGGGTCATTGCCAAAACCGGCGCCCTCGGCGCCGAGTTCCGTGCCCGATGAACTGATCGCCTCCCTGTCCTGGCGGGCCTGGCGGACCCGGTCCGCCGGCCAAGGCGCCAAGGGGGACCGCCGCTACGCCTGGGCCAGGGCCCGGATCAACGGCGGCAACGACCCGAAAAGTGAGCACTGGCTGCTCGCCCGGCGCACCCAGGCCGATCCTGGCGTACTACATCCGCCACGGTCCCAAGCGCATTGGGCTGGCCGAACTCGTCCGGGTCGCCGGCGCCCTGTGGGCGATCGAGGAAACTTTCCAGACCTCCAAAGGCGAAACTGGGCTGGACCACTACCAGGCCAGGCAATGGACGGGCTGGCACCGGCACATCACCTTGTCCATGCTCGCCCACGCCTTCCTGACCGCCACCCGGTCAAAAAGGGGGCTCCCGTCTCGGAGATGGTGAGCTCATAGCCCTCACCCTGCCCGAAATCAGGCACCTGCTCACCCATCTGGTCTGGGCGCAGCCGCCCTGCCCGGAACACACCCTCAAACGCTCCCGCTGGCCGCCGAAAAACACCAGCAAACCGCCAAACGGAACCACTACGTAGGCCCGAAACTCGGCGCCGTCCCGGGTCCGGGCCCAGATGGGGAATCCGATCTGCGGGGTCCTCATGATGCACCCGCCCTGGGGCGGCGAATGCTTCGAAACGCTTAGAGACGACGATGCTCATCAGTTCCGGGGACGCCGAGAAATACCAATAGAGGCTCCGCACTTCCGCGTGACCCATATAGGTAGCCAACACCGGGATCTTGGCATCGACGTTGACCCCGTGGGCGTGCCAGGCCTCGATGCGCCGTACCACCATCCGGTGCCGCAGGTCGTGGATGCGCGGTGCCCGGGGTGCGCCCGACGGCGGTCCAGCCCAGCTGCCGGCGCAAGACGTGAAGGTGTGCTCGGCGGCGTTGTAGCTGACCCGGTCGCTGCGGTCGCTGCGGTCGGTGCGGAAGAACGCCTGATCCCCGCTTGGCCGGCCGTAGCGTCGTTCGCGCTCGGTGGCTTACTCGCCCTTGCATCCCAACGCGCTGGGATGCAAGGGCACGAGCCGGCTCCGGCCGCGTTTCCCGGCCCGCACGGTGAACACGCCTCCCGCCAGGTCCACGTCATCACAGGCCAGGGCCAACGCTTCACTGATCCGCAGACCGGTGCAGGCGATCAGCCCGAACAAGGTGGCGTAGCAGGCCGACCTCGCGTAACGCAGCGACATTGACCGCTGCATAGATCCTGGTGGTGGACAGCGAGGAATGCCCCATCACGTCAGCGATCTCTGACAGCCCGGCCCCGTGTTCAAGCAGCTCGGTGGCCAGAGAGTGACGCAGCAGATTGGACCCACGTGTCGGTACGTCGATGCCCGCATTGTCCAAGGCATGCTCGACCGCACGTCTCACGATGCTGCTACTGTTCGGGGCACCAAGGCACCGGGGCGCAGCCTATGCAGCACGAATACCTCGCGGCAGCCGGTCTCAGGGCGACCGCGAGGTATCCGGCCAGCGCCGTGCCGACCTGGTTGGTCAGCGGCAGCAATGCGCCCTGACCGGTCTTTCGGGCACGGATCCGCAAAGTGGCGTTGGACCAATTGAGATCCTCCAGCTGCAGTTGTACGACCTCACCTGCCCGCAGTCCCAGACGGGCCAAGCAGAGGATGATGGCCCGGTCTCGCAGCCTACGAGGCGAAGAGGAGTCCAGGGAAGCAATCAACTGTTCGAAGGTCCCCGAATCCAGGTGCCGGACAAGACCCGTTTAGCGCCGCGGCACCATCGGAACCGCATCGTCCAACCGGTCCTCACGGAGGCCCTCCGAGCGCAGGAACCTGAAGAACGAACGCAACGACGTTGCTGCCGACTCCACCGTCCTGGACCGGTAGCGGGCTGGCGCCCCACCGACGAAAGCGATCACGTCTGAGGGGCGGATCAGCCTCGGATCCGACGCACCATCGGCGAACACGGTCACCAGGAATTCACCAACGTACTTGGCGTAGTTGCGCCGCGTTCCCGGACACACGCCGCGGACCCGCCGCAGATGCTCATCCAAGGCCGCCAGCAGCGTGCCCACCGTCATTTCATCATCAATATTCATCGGTCTGCTCCCTGTCTTCCAAGCTGATTGGATACAAGAAGTGTCCCGATTATGTGCAGCCAGCGGGCGACTCACCCAACGAGGAACTTGTGTGCGGGTTCGAGGCCCGGGTCCTGGCGGCGGGCGACGACCAGGTGATACCCGACGGTGGCAGGTTCGGCGCGCACGAGGTCAGCGATGCGTTTCCGGCTCAGTCCGAGCCGGTACATCAACACCCATTCTGCGTCCGGAGCGCGCCGTAACCGCCTGTCCATGATGGAGCCCATCCTGCCACGGCCGCCCCGCACGACGGGCCAGCAACGTGGATCCCAACGACGGCGGAGCTATTGGGTCCCGCCGCCCGGGCCGATGAGCTGCCGGGGGGCGGAAGGGCTGACAAAGCCGTCGAAGTTGGGGGCGGTATTGCCATCGAGAAGTAGGAATAGTAGTTTTGTTACTACTACTCCTACTACTACTTTTTGAGGTTATCGCCGTGGCGTTGAGTGTGAAAGAGCGTGTGTATGCTGCTTCGGAGCAGATCAGTGCCGAGCGCCGGCCTACCGTCTCGACGGTGCGGGCAGCGGCGGGTGTGAGCAACGCCGACGCCACCCGTTACCTGAAAGAGTGGGTGGAGGAGAAGCAGGCCGCGGGAGGTCAGGTCGCCGCGACGCCGGCAACGGTGCTGGAACAGGCCGCGCGGCTGGCCGGGACCTGCTGGGCCGAAGCATCCGCACTGGCGAATGAGCGGCACGCCGCTGCGGAAGCGGTCTGGGCGCAGGAGAGGAAGGATCTGGGCCTGGAGATCTCCGAGCTCGTCGCTGACCTGGACAAGGTCACCGGCGAGAAAGACGCCGCCGTCACCGAGCTCACCGCCCGGGTCACCGCACTGGAAACCCACGCTGCAGCGATTCAGTCGCAACTGGCGCAGGCACGCGCGGCCGAGCAACAGGCCAGCGCCGCAGCCGCGGATGCATCGGCCAGGGTGGCTGCGGCTGAGGCCCGGGCAGAGACCTTGCAAAAGGCCCACGACGCGCTCCTGCAGCGCATCGTGCCGGAAACCCTGGACAAGGATGACCGGGGCCAAACGAACCATTAGCGGAACCCCCCGGCGTTGAGCTGCGAGGAAGGGGCCCCACCTGACCTCCCGGACCGTTCGAGGCCCTACATCACCACCTACCGCGCCCTCGCCAAGACCCGGCGCAGCCAAAACACCTAAGCCGGTCGTATCTCCCGTACCCGGACTGGACGGGGATTGAGGACCACCACGACACCCGGAAGACCTCCCGAAAAGCACCCACCATCATGGCCGGGGAAACAACAATCACCGTCATCGGAAACCTCACCAACGACCCCGAACTGCGGTTCACGCCAGCGGGCTCCGCGGTCGCGAACTTCACGATCGCCTCCACGCCCCGGACCTTCGACCGGGCCTCCAGTGAATGGAAGGACGGCGAAACGCTCTTCCTCCGGGCAGCGGTGTGGAGCGAAGCGGCCGAGAACGTGGCCGAGTCCCTGACCAAGGGCATGCGTGTCATCGTCACCGGGCGGCTGAAGTCACGGTCCTTTGAGACAAAGGAGGGGGAGAAGCGCACCGTGATCGAATTCGAAGTGGATGAGATCGGTCCGTCCCTCCGGTACACGAACGCCAAGGTCAACCGCAGCCAGCGCAGCAACCAGGGTGGGCAGGGAAGTGGCTACCAGGGCAACGGCAACGCACCTGCACAGGCGGTCCCGCAGGATGACCCTTGGGGCGTTCCGGCGACGAGCAACGCCGGCGGTGGCTGGGGCGCCGGCCCGGACACCGAACCCCCGTTCTAACCACTTCACCTTCCGGGGCCAGCAGATACGCTGGCACCGACAGGCCCCGCCCCACCCTCCGACGACAGGATCCCCCATGGCTGAGAACGTGCCCTGCTGATGGCGAAGCCAAAGAAGATTGCGGCGTTCACGCCCTACTACACGGAGGATCAGGCGGGGCAGGTCCGTGCCGCTTTTGTAGCAGCGGGCAAGGAGGAGAAGGGGATGCAAGCGTGTCGGACTTCATCGTCCGGGCCAGCATGCGGGAGGTGAAGCGCCTGCAGCGCAAGCACAACGGAGGGAAGCCGTGTGAGCTGCTGCGAGGATTTCGGGACAGCGGAATTGGTGGATTCTTCTACGCTGCCAGGGCTGGCTGTTGATAACCATAGTGGACTTCGTTGGGCCGTCGGTAACCGGGCGCGGAGTGTCGGCGCCGGCTGTTGTAAAACCCCTCGATGTAGCGGATAACGTCGCTGCCTGCTTGTGATTTGGTCGCGTAAACAGTCCGGTTAACGGGCTCTCCTGACTCATCCGTGGGCTAATTTCGGCCGGGAAGCACTGGTTTGGGACCGCCGAGGCTGAGCATGGCCAGGGCGATGAGTGCGTCTGGGGATTTGAAGCCGAAGGCGATTCTGGTGATGAGTCTGATCTTGGTGTTCATGGACTCGATGCGCCCGTTGGAAAGCCTGTGCTCGATGGCGGCCAGGATACTGGCCCGGTGTTTGACGATGGACTGCTGCAGTTTCACGAAGGATGGGATGCGGCACCGCCGCGCCCAGGCCACCCACTTGTCGAGCGCTTCGGCGGCCTCGTCGAAGGGCAGTTTGAAGACCGTGCGAAGTCCTTCCTTCAGGTAGTAGGCACGGCCGAGCCGGGGGTCGGTCTGGACGATCCAGGCGAGCTTGGTTTGCTGTTTCTCGGTCAGGTTTTCAGGGTTCTTCCATAGCGCGTACCGGGAGTTCCTGACCCCGGCGGCCAGGGCGCTATCGGGGCGTGCCGGGGACCCGGCCGGCGGCCGTCCCCGGCCTCTTGCCGGCTCGTTGGCCCGGGCTGCTCTGCGGGCCTCGTTCCAAGCCGTCCGGCGGACTTCATCGAGAGCCTCGGTAGCCCACTTGATGATGTGGAATGAATCCGCGCACTGGACGGCGTCCGGGCAGCGTTCGGTGACAACGGCGGCGATCCAGGGGGCCGCATCCGCGGTTACGTGCGTGATGGCTGCGGAGCGTTCATCGCCGAGAGCATCGAAGAAGGTGCGCAGGGTGGCTTTATCGCGGCCCGGTGCGGCCCAGAGCAGCCGACCGGAATCGTGGTCCACGACCACTGTCAGGTACTTGTGTCCGCGCTTGTAGGAAATCTCGTCAATGCCGATCCTTTTCAGGTTCGCGAAGCGGTCGAATTCTTTCTCTGTATCTGCCCAGACCCGGGTAATGATCGCCCCGACGGTGCGCCAGGCGATACGCATCAGGGCGGTGACCGCGGTCTTGGAGGACTTGGTGGCGAGCCAGGCGACCTGAGCATCGAAATCATGGGTGTGGCCAGCCTGGTGCCGGGCCCACGGGACGGCTGCCACGCTCACGCCGTGGTCCCGGCAGCGGACCCTCGGGGCGCCGGCTTCGAGCCATACCTGGACCGTGCCCAGGTCCAGGGAGCGCCAACGGCGCCTCCCCTGACCCTGGTCGTATTTCGGGCTCCGGCGCCCGCAGATGCCGCACCGGTTCCGCATAGAGCCGGTAGGCCGGACCGAAGCGATCAAGAACCCGCCACCGTCATCCAAATCAATGGACTCCACAACCGTTTTCTCGACACCGAGCAGAGTTCGCCATAGTCTTGCATCTTGCACGCCGTTTTCCCGTTCCAAAAGTTTCTGTTCCTTAGACAGTCAGAAACCTAGACGGAAAGCGGCGTGCTTCCGTTAAGGCGCGCGCAAAAAGCCCACGGATGAGTCAGGAGAGCCGGTTAACGCGCTCGTTCTTGAGCATCGAGAAGAACGATTCCGCCATGCTGTTGTCCCAGCACACGCCCGTGCGTCCCATCGATGAGCGCATTCCCAGAGTGGTCACCAACGTCCGAAACGCGGCCGAGGTATAGACGCTGCCGCGGTCGGGGTGCCAGATCGCGTCGGGCTCGATCAGGGTGGTCGCGGCGGCGTTGTTGAGGGCGTCGGCGACGAGTTCGGTGCGCATATGATCGGCGATCGACCAGCCGACGACCTTTTTGGAGTAGCAGTCGATGACGGTGGCCAGGCAGATGAACCCCTGCCAGGTGTGGATGTAGGTAATGTCGCCGACGAACTTCACCCCGGGACGCGTGGCGGTGAAGTCACGTTTGACGAGGTCCGGCATGTTGGCCGCGGCCAACGCGTCGGCCTCGGTGGTCACCCGGAATGGCCGCGGCTGGCAGGCCATCAGGCCCTGGTGGCGCATGACCTGCCGGACAAGCTCGGGCGAACATTCAGTCTGTTCCGCCGCGAGGTCCGCGTGGATTCGGCGATACCCGTACGTTCCTTCGGACTCCTCAAAATAGTGCTGGATCCGGGCTATCAGTGCCTTCCGGCGGGTGACAGTCGACGGGAACCTCACCGCACACGAGCAGATCGACGCCGCCCACGCAGCCGCCCGGGCACTTCCGGACATGGTCAACGTCTACAAAGACCTTGAGGACCAGGCCAACGAACTGCGGATGGCCAACACCGCCCGCAACATCCTGGGCGAAGGCGCTGCAGAGCCGTTCATCGACTCGGACGCCTGGGGAGCGATCGCCACCCACCTGCGCAAAGCCGAGAACGAAGACTTCAACATCGCCCACCTCCTCACCGACGCCGCCCGGGATCCCTTCGAGGAATCCCAGGACGCCGGAGCCGTCCTGGCCTGGCGCGTGGAGGACAAACTGGACTACTGGCCCACCCGCGCCGAAGCACCCGTACGCCGGCACCTGGAAGCCATCAGCGATGAAGCACTCGAACGCCTCCAGCGCCGGGCAACCGGTGAAATGATCCGCGCCCAGGCCAACACAGCCCAGAACCCCGGAGCCCCTGCACCGGACAGGCGGGACCTGGCTCGGACCTGGTTGGCCGAGACGAAGGAAACCCCCTGGCAGTCCCGGCTTCACGGCCACGTCAGCGACGATGACCTTCAGGCACGGATCACCCGCGCCAACGAACAGCTCCGCATCGAGGACACAATCAACGATCCCTCCGCGGCCGCGAAGGCCCGCTGGCTCGCCGGATCCCTGCAGAAGGAGAATGCACTGCGGGAGCTGATGCCTGAGCCCGTCCGTGCCGACGAAGCCTACGAACGCGGCGCGGTCACCAACTACACCCGGGACGAAAACACGCCCCGGATCCGTGCAGCCGACCAGATCCTCCGCCGGATCGAGGCAGAGCAGATGCTCCGCCGCCGACTGTCCGAACCCGTGACCACGGCCCCCGCCCCGGATGGCCTGCCGGCATGGATGGCACCGGCCGACGTCATCACCCACAAGGACACCCCAGCCCTTTGGCGCAAGGAGCTCGAAGACTGCCGCGAGGTCATGGCCCAGGAGGTCAAGCGTCTCGGATCCCAGCTGGCCGCAGAACCGCCGGCCTGGGCCCAAGCCCTTGGCCCCGTGCCCTCCGACACGGAAAAGCAGCAGCAATGGCGGGACCTGGCCGTGGAGGTCAAGGCCTTCCGGGACACCTACCGGATCCCGGAAACGGAAACGACGGTTCTGCCCGCCGAGTACACCGAAAAGGGAACCGGTGCCGAGCTGGCCGCCCGCGTCACCGCCATGCACAAATACTCCGCACAGACCTCCAAGGAACCGCTGTCAGCCGAGGACGCCCAACTGATGGCCGATGCCGCCGAGGTCCAGGCAACGGTGGCCACCGAACCGACACCGGCAGAGCGCGTCGTGGACGTCCTGCGCGAGGAACGCTCACAGGACTTCACCCTGACCCCGGAACAGGAACGGGAAGAACAGATTGCCGGTACGGCCCGCAAGGTCCGTGAGACCCTGGCCGGCCGCCACGGTGCACCGGCGCCGGAGGCTCCGGAAGCCGTCGACGAGGCGTTGAAGGACATTTCCGCACGCCGGGAGGCAGAGCGCTCCACCCGCGAAGCTGCCGGCCCGGACGCCAGGGAGTCGTGGCAGGAACGGCTGGCCGATGCACAACAAAAGCGGCCCCCGGCCAGCAACGACTTTGCCGAGAAACTGGCCCAAATCCGTAAGGCCCAGGAAGAACAGGCCGCGGAGCAAGCACGGCGTAAGGCTGCACACCGCGGCCCCAGCGCCGGACCCGACCACGGACGACGCGGCCCCACCCTGTAAGGCGCTGAACCGAAAGCACAACAGCTCCGGACCTTCGGAGGTCCGGTGCCGTTGTTTTGGTGCCGCTTACGGGGGCGACCGCGAGGGACGCGGCCGCCGATGACCTCGGGGTGGTCATCGGCCTCCAACAACATGGCGGGCGGTGCGACCTCAAGCGTGGTCGTTCCCGGCTTCCGCGTTCGGAGAAGAGTTCGGGGCTCCTCCAGAGTTTCGGGCGGCGTGAAGACGCTGGCCTGTGAGAAGTGCGGCCCAATGGAGGGGGAGTTGGGGAGTCAGGTCGTACGGCTGCTCAAGGACGTCATCGATCGATGTTTGGCCTGCCAGCAGGGGCGCAGCCCCTGCTGTGCTCTCCATTCGTCCTCTCGGCATGCCTTGACTGTAGTGGGCCGGGCGGGTTGGATGCAGCTGACACGCAGGTCCGGCGGCTCGGTGACTTGGCTCGCCGTCGCCGTGGTGGTTGTTACCAAGGGGCGGGGGAGGGGTGATGGTTTCATCGGTGGCTATGGAGTAGATGATTGTGGCCTTGTCTGTGAGTTGATCAATATCCTCCATGGTGATGTTGATGGCCGTGGAGCGGTTCTTCAGGATGAGTGCGGCTTCCTTGCGTGGCCACAGCAGATGATCAGTGAAGGTCGAAAATGAGCGTCCGCTGGCGGTGCCGTATCTCAGGAGTTCTTGCGGGTCAGTGGTGCGCTGGCCGAGGACGAGTTCCACGTCCACGTCGCCGAGGGGATCGACCGCTGTGTCGAGGTAGCTGCCGAAGATCCTCAAGCGCTGCACGAAGCAGGGTTTGGCGGGATCGGCGTTGTAGGCTTTGGC
This sequence comes from Arthrobacter sp. UYCu723, assembly GCF_054059215.1. Lineage (NCBI taxonomy): Bacteria > Bacillati > Actinomycetota > Actinomycetes > Micrococcales > Micrococcaceae > Arthrobacter > Arthrobacter sp. UYCu723. The sequence goes on along the minus strand of NZ_JBSSBW010000002.1, from coordinate 17,678 downwards.
CCGCTCGACCATTTCGGCGACCAGCCGGTCCGCTGTTTTGCGTGTGATCGGTTTCCCGAAGCTGGCCATGGCGAGGGCATTCCCGAGCGTTGTTGTTCTCCACCACCGATGGTTGCCGTGGGAGTGCGTGGCACGCTCGATGTACCCCGCGGCTTCAAGGCCCAGGAGGGTGGAATGCGGGCCGGCAGCGCCATGTGATGAGAGCAGGGACAAGGCCCACTCCTCATCGAAGTCTGCGAACCTGGTCCGGCGCAGGAACGCCCTGGCTGCCGGGGCTGGCAAGCCCGCGATGACGTTTGTTTTCACGAGCCTCATGCGGATACCGACGGCTTAGCAGCGCGGTCGGGGTGGGGATCGCACCTTTCCGCGATTGCACCTTGTCCATCCAGGAGATGCTATCGCGGTAGTTTTTGAGACTCGACGGGCGGGAGACATACGGATGCGGGCGGCCGCGGCCATGCAGTAACGCGACTGCGGAAGGGCCGTGGTGCGTGTCATTCTTGGGGTATGGCACGAAACTGGTTGTCGGTGACGGTGGAACTGCTCGGTGGTCGTGGTGAGGAGCTGTGGCCGTGGCCCGGGCGTATCTTCGCGGTCGGACCGTCGAATACCTTCATGGATCTCGCCGATGCCATCAACGATGCCTTCGCCCGATGGGACCGCTCGCACCTGTCAATGTTCACCCTGGCCGACGGCCGGGTAATCACTGATGAAGAGACGGGAGCCGAGATGGCCGGATCGATCGGCGGGCCGATCATTGCACCGATTGACATTGCTGCTGCCAAGGTCGTCCGGACGCTGGAGCCGGGGGCCGAGTTTCAGTTCACGTTCGACCTCGGTGACGCCTGGACGCACCGATGGCTGGTCGGGGAGGTGAAGGTCGACCCGCTGGAGGTATTGGGTGTTCGTCCTGATGTCCCCCTGCCGTACTGGGGCTGGGGCAGCATCCCGGACCAGTATGGGCGCCGGTGGGCTGCCGACGACGGGGAGGGCCGGGCGCCGGGGAAACCGGGTCGGCCGCACCCAATGCTGCTGCACGCGTGGCCCGCACAGGTGCAGGTGCCTGGGCTGGACTTGTCCGAGTTGCGTGTAGCCATCGCGGCGGCAGATGCGGCTCGCTTCCTCGCGGCGGTGACGGGACGGGACATCGATGATGCTCTGCAACAGGTTGGGGCCGGGATACCGATGGCGCTGGAGCGCAGTCGCCAGGAGGCCGAGCCGGTGGCACTGTCGGTCATCAACCGGCTGACTTGGCGCGGCGGCGCTGGTGACCGGGTGCTGGCCGAGGACCTGCTGGCGTCTCTGCGCCGCGTGCCGTTGACAGGCAGTGTGGTGCCGGTAGACCTCGACATGCTCAGCACCGTGCTGGAAGGGGATCCCGACCTGTCGACCGGAGGCTACCTAGACCTGCGCACCGGGCAGGTGTACGACGACACCGCCACTGACCCGATGATCGTCGGGGAGGACTCCGCCATCGACGTCGAGGAGGAGACGGACCGTTGGCTTCGGCTCGACCGCGCCGGTTCGCGGAACGGCTGGCGGGATATGGCTGCCTTCGTCGAGCAGCAGCAGGATGAGGCACTCCGGGAGCGGCTGGAGCGGGCGATCGAGGGCAAAGGCGCCTTCTGCCGGTTCCGCGACGTGGTCCACGGCGAGGACCTTAGCGAACAGTGGTACGCCTTCTCCACCGACCGGCAGATGGGCCGTGCCCGCGAGTTCCTCGCTGACAATGGCATCCGCGTGGGCTGACGAGAGCCGGGCCCGGTCAGCGCCGGCGCAAGGACGTGCCGCCACATGCCCTCAACCGTGGAGCAGCTGAGCAGGCCGATCGTGAGGTCCAGCGCGGTTCCAGGGTCGTCCCGGTGCAGGTTGCGGGTTCACTCCCTCGATTTTCTCCGCCGATTCAGCGTCGCGAGTGATCCATGAACGAGCGAAATGTCGTGCCATTGGCCCGGGCGTAAGCGATGATTTTCCGATGGTCCCGGCTGCGCATACCGAAGGACAGCCCGCCTCGCCTGCCGGGCAGGCGGTCGGTCCTGGGCGAACGTTCCGCCGCGGAACGGCCGGAAAAGGCCCCGCCACTGGCGATGAGGCCTAACCCCCGGGGAAGAAATCGTCGCCGAGGAGCTCATCGTTCAGATCATCCCCCAGGCCGCGAACGAGTTCACCTGCTACTCCTGTTTCCTTGTCCGGCACCGGTCCCAACTCGCACGCGTACTGCATCGAATGCGAAGGGTAGGGCATCCATTCCTCAAGACGCAGTAGCCAGCGGGTCATCTGGATTTCTTGCCCTTATGTGGGGAGTTGGTTGTTGCCGGTCAGGCTGCCTGGGTAGCCGTTGCTGTTGCTGCCAGGGCCGCGGTCTCAGGGGCGAGGATGCTCAGCTTGTAGTCGGACTGGAATGGATCGACGCGGGCAGGCAGATGGTGGGACCTCGAGCAGGCCCGGAGTTCTTCCAGCGCGTCGGGCTCGATGTGGGCCCGGGTCATATCAAGCTCCAGGGTCATGCCCTCGGTGAGCGAGTTGGCACGCTTCATGACGTCGTACAGGCCGTGCACGCTTTTGGATGTCACATGACCCTGCGCGGCAACCTGGGCCTGTGCGCAGTCGAGGTCCACCCGGACCAGCACCCGAAGCTTGTCTGTCGTCACGAAAATTCTCCGCTCTATGTTGGGTGCCACGACGCTGTGGCGACCCCGAATAACCATAGATCAAATGTGATCCGCGCAACACCAGCAGGGTGGACTTATTCCATCGAGGAGCGGGGCCAACCTCTTCCGCCGCAGTTGATCAACGCCTACCCGGGCCTGGTTGAACTTTTGGATTTTCTCTCCCGTGAAAAGCATCCACGGCTTCCATCCGCCGTTGAACCACCGAACCAGTGATTCTGTAAGGACACCGAGGACTCACTGAAGCCACGCCGCACAGCATTTGGGTAAGCTTCGAGCCCGGCCCCGGATTACTTTATTGCAAAATACGCACTTTATTAGAAACCAATAAAGTGAAGTAAATCTTGTAAGATTCGTGACATGGATCCAGTGAACAACCCCTACACTCCGAACGCGGGTGCGACGCCGGAGATTGTCATCGGCCGTGACGATCTCCTGGAGGACTTCCGGATCCTCCTGCGGAGGCTCGACAAGGGCCGCACCAATCAATCCATGATCGTCACCGGCCTTCGCGGTGTGGGCAAAACCGTTTTGCTGGGGGAGTTCCGTCAGATAGCAGAAGAGTTCAAATGGAAGGTGCTGGAGCTCGAGGCCAGCAAACACGATGACGACCACTTCCGCCGGACTATCTACTCGCAGCTGCGGGCCGCGCTCTACCAGATTTCACCACGAGCCAAGTGGGGAGACAAAGCACGGAAGGCTGCCCAAGTCCTGCAGTCCTTCAGCCTTTCCATCGATCCTTCCTCGGGTATCCCGACCCTGTCACTCGATGTCGACGCCGCCGAAGGATTTGCCGATCACGGCAGTCTTACCCTGGACCTGACGGACGTCCTGGTTTCGATAGGCGAAGCCGCCAGGGAACACGGGACGGGCCTGGTGCTGCTGTTCGACGAGGTCCAGTTCCTGAGCCAATCACAACTCGAAGCCGTCATCCAAGCGATCCACAAATCGGTGCAGAGAAAACTCCCGGTAACGTTTGTCGGTGCAGGATTGCCCCAGATCGCCGAGCTTGCCGGCGACGCAAAATCCTACGCCGAGCGGCTCTTCAAGTTCCCGAAACTCGGATCCCTGGATTTCGAAGATGCCAAGAAAGCGCTGGCCGAGCCAGCGCACATCGAACATGTGCACTTCGAAGACGATGCACTGGTCCGGGCGTTCGACCTCACTGAAGGCTACCCATACTTCGTGCAAGAACTGGGGTACCAGGTGTGGGCAGTCGCAGACGGCGACTCCATCACCTTGGAAGACGTTGAGGACGCGAAAGACGCATACGAGGCAAAACTGGACTCCTCGTTCTTCCGGGTCCGGCTGGACAGAGCTACACAGCTTCAGATTGCCTACATGCGTGCCATGGCGCAGCTCGGCCCCGACTCCCAGAAGGCCGCGGATGTGGCCGGAGTCATGGGGCGTGAATCCACCCAGCTGGCCCCCACCCGGTCAGAGCTCATCAATATGGGATTGTTGTACACTCCCTCGCACGGCTACGCCGGATTCACGGTGCCCCACTTCGACCGATTCATGCTTCGGGCTGTGCCGCAGCTGGACGTCCCCCCGGTGCACAAGAGACGCACGAAGCCGAAGAAGTAAGAGCCTGTTCCAGGTCCTGTGCAGGCGATGATTTTCAGCGACACTCGGTTTAGTGCGGTCAACGAACTATTTCGTCATCGAACTTAAGACCGGAAAGTTCCAGCCGGAATACCCGGCAAGCTCAACTTTCCATCGCCCTGGTCGATGACAAACTCCGCCGCGAAGCCCACCGCCGTCACCGTCAGGATCCTGATCTGCGGCACCAAGAACGACCGCAGCGTCCGGTACAGCCTCGGCCGCTCCACATCACCCATGGCCGTCGCGGCGTATACCTACGACAAGCTTCCTCCGGCGGAGCAACAGGCACTCCCCAACGAGGGTCATATCGTCGCCGCACTCGAATGGACGGAACCGGACCCGAACCAATAGAACTGTTTCGGGCGTTCACAGGTAGTCCTAAGGTGCAGGGATGCATAATGTACCGAAGCTCCGGTCAACCGCTATTTGACCGGAGCTTCGCCAATTGAGGACGCGGCCAGCCAGAAGACTCCGGGACGGGAGCACCCCACGCTGCGTGTCACCCTCGCGATAGATAGACTCGAAAGCGCCGAGTGCGGGAACATCGGCGAATTGGTGTACGTTGCAGTCTCGTCAGAAACGAACACGCAAAGCAGAAATGAGAATTACCAAAGTGGCAACCGATTACGACGAAGTCCGTTCCGACGTCAAGGAATCCCAAGACCGTTCGCTGGAGGCACTGCAGTCTGCCAATGCCCCGGATGCCCGCAGCGTCGTCAGTGAGCTGGACGAATCCGATGCGCTTGATGAGGGCCATACTCCCGGGGGAGAGATCGTCGCTGAGGAGCTCGTCGTTCAGGTCATTCCTCAAGCCGCGGACGAGTTCACCTGCTATTCCTGTTTTCTCGTTCGGCACCGGTCCCAACTGGCGCGCGAAAGCAACGGCCACTCTTACTGCATCGAGTGCGAAGGCTAGCAGCCCTCCTGTGCCGGAAGATTTTGACGAGGGCGCTGCGGAGTAGCAGTTCCGAAGGGCAGAGCAGGGTTACGCATTCGGACAACGGTTGTCGCCCGGCTGAGCAGATGGGCGGCGATCTCGCATTCCAGGCCACAGCCACGACTTCAGTTGTCATATGCGCTGTTATCGGCGTTTCGAAATAGGGGGTACCTACAGAAGGGGCTGTTTCCCGCCCTCATTTCGCGGCGTCCTTACCCCGCGCTGCGGTAGTAAGAACTGCTGAGCCAGCGCCCTCCAGCATCCGGGTTAACGACTGCATCAACGAAGGAAGCCACGTCGACCACCGGCCCTCATTCAGGGCATTAACCGATCCCGGCTTCTCCGACTTTCTTGTTGAAATTTTTCTCAGGGCCTGCCTAAGCTTTGGCGATACGCCATAATCTATTCTGTTCCGGAAATAGGCATCCCGTTAACCGGCGGCTGCTAGTCGGCGTCCGGTCCTGAGCAGTAGTGACAGTCATCAGAACACAGTTCGGTCACGATGCGACCAGCTGTAGTTCGAAGCCATCCTGAATGTGGAACAGACGGCGGCCATCAACAGGGTCGTGGACCCAAATGATGTCACCGTCCGCTGTCCGGGCGTCCACTAATCCGACATACTCTGGGCGCCCGCTGCCGACCAGCTGCACCTTGTCTCCAACTTGGACATCGTCCCAGGCGGACCCTCCTACTCGATTCATCCCTGAAGTCACAATTCTCTCCTCGTTGTTTGTTTAGCAGCAGCATCTAGTGGACTGACTCAAGCGGAAGGCGGGGAACCTCTCGATGGACGAGTTGACGGTGAAATGGGTCATGGCTGCGTCACGGTCAATCCCCCTGAGAGCGAAAGTTGAGTCAGTCAGCGTAATACTGGTGAGTGTCTGAAGGCTGGAACTTGCCTGCTTGGAGTTCGAGGACGATGGCTGAGGGGTTGACGGGACGCAGGCCGAGCACGGGCTTGTCCGCTAGGACGAGACATTGTTGCTGCACGGACCAATCCGATAGCGAGGCCGGCGACGCCGGTCACTGGCCTGTCTGCTCCCAGGTCTCGCCAAACGGAACCGTGTCGCTGAGTTCGAATGTGTACCGGGCAGGATCATGCCGGGTGACCCTAATGCCGGCGGACCCATGGGCCATTGCTGCTTGCAGGAGCAGGGCCTCTGCCTCATTGAGCACTTCGTAAAGTTCTTCAGGCCTGTCGATGAGGACTTCCAAAGACTCGATTGTCTGACTAGTCACGGTCAACACTTCCTTGTGATGTGGATCACTAATTTGTAACTACCTTGACGTGGACACACGGTCAAGTCAATTGTTCTTCTGTAGTCCCTAGCGAAGATCAGCGCCAGATGCGCGCCGCGGACGTCCTTGCCCCTGCAGCTACAAGCAGGTGGGTGCATAGCTGTTGCTGCAGGGGCAAGGAGCGGTTCCTGTGATCTGCTGGTTCATCACCGCTTGATGGCGGCAGCTTTGAACCGGGTCGCTGAAGGCTCCCTAGGATGACATGGAGCCGTGGGCGGTGAAGAAGCCCAGGCCGTAGTCGGGGGTTTCAAAGGTAATTTCTGCTCCCTTGGGGAAGAAGAGTACGTCGCGCTCCTTGGCGTGGGTCACTTCTCCTGTCGCCCGGTCGGTGAGGATGAATTCACCCTTCACGACAACCTTCATTTCGTCGCAGGTGTACGTGTAGACCAGCGGCTCGGAGGCTTTGAGCTCGAAGAATCCGGAGCTCATGACCGAACCGTTGGGGTGAGTGAGGGAGTCGCCGATGGCGGCGTCGACGCCCGGGACGTTCATTGACGGCAGTCCGATAAAGCCGTTTTCCACCTTGTGGATGGATCCGGCCTTGGTGAACGTTCCTAGTGTTGTGGTTTCCATGATCTCTCCTGTGGATAGTGTTGTGAAACTCTGACTTATCTTTGCCAGAACTGTATATATCGGCCAGAACCGTTCGTCTTTGTTTTGGAACTGTTCGTTTTTGATAGCTATTAGTTGAGTTTTCGCCTGGGTAGGCCGGTTCTCGTCGGTGTCAGAAAATTACGTAGAGCTTGCGCAGCGTGTCGTGAATTTCCCAGTTACCGCTCCAGCCGCGGGGGATGAACACGGTGGTCCCGGGGCTAACGAACTCGGGCTCGCCACCGTCCGGCGTGATGGTCATCGAGCCTGAAAGAACGTGCACGAATTCGTTCGTTTCCAGTACCCAGCGGGAGGGTCCTGCGGTGCATTCCCAGATGCCGGATTCGGCACCGTTCTCGTCTTTCCACAGGTAGATTCCGCGGGTGTCCATCTGCTGACCGGTCGCTTCAGGGCAGGGGCCCCAATCGTCCAGCTCCGTAGCATTCTTCGCATCGCGGATGAGGGTTGCGGAGATTGAGGCTGTCTGTTGCGTCATTTGTTTTGCCTTTCAAGGAGCTATCGAACTTCTACTGCTGACAGAGGTCTTATTTCATTACGGACCAGATCGCCCTGAACCGCGGCGCTGAAGGGTTTCGGCGTTAGGCGGGGCGTCCCGTCATTAGTGGTACGTCGGGATCAAACTTCGGAGTACCGGAAGGAGTGCGATTCCAGGCCTTCGGGGTTGGGGCCATAAATGGTGATCATCCGCGCATACACGGGTGCCCAGTACCGTCCCAGGCCGCCCGGATTGACTCGCGCCGAATCGCCCGGCCTCAGGATGACAGTCTTGCCCTGGCTCTCAATATGGAGTTCGCCCTCCAGTACGAAAGCAGTTTCACTGTGCGGGTGGAAGTCTTCCCAGGCACAGGAATCCAGCGTCCACTCCGAGAGGACAAAGTCATCCCAACTGCCCACCGGATGGGCGTTTATGAACCGGCAGCGCAGCCGCCCATAATCGCCTCCCAAGGCTTCCAAGGGCTTCGCTGCCCAGAAATCAATTGCAGGCCCCGTCGACACTGCCGGGGCCTGAATGGTGCCTGCATCATTCATGGCTTCAACCGTTTCAATAGTCGGAAATCTTTTACAAAGACATGCCCGGTGAATGTCAGTTACATCGCGTCACCGTGAGGTGGATCACCGTGCTGTGACAACCGTTACATGTACATGTGTTCAAGTCAAGCGTTCATGTTAGATGTTTTGAAAATGACCTGCAGTTGAAAAGCTTGGGTTGGCTCGCGTGCGGTTGCTGCAGCGCTCTTGATTGTTGGTGGGGCGAAAGGACTTGCTCGGCGAAATACAGCGCAGACCCCTCGTTTGGAGAGGTTTGCTCGGCCACCACCAGCACGACCGCCACACACGGGCCGGCCACTCGGCGGTGATTCGCGGATCCAGCACCGCGGCCATCGCCATCTTCAGTGCTGCACCGGCGCCATCGCCCAGGGTGGGCCACGCTGGGCAGGGCGCTACGCGGTCTGGCTCATGCTGCAGTGGTCATGTCTGCTTTACATCGTTCGGTGGGAACAACGTCGGCAGGAGCGTCGGCGGGCCGCGCCCGCCGCTCCTGGATTTCGCTTGCAAGGCTGAACAGGGCGAGTCATGACATCGGCTGAAGAGGCGCCCAAACACAACGGCTTAGAGTCTTCACTCGTATCGGGGTCCTGCAGGGGCTGCCCTTGTTGTCGCCAAAATCCGGAGGCCTTTCGCGGAACGTAATGGTCTCGGCGGCAGAGTTTGCGTCAATTCGTGGACTCCTGTGCGCAACCGGCCGAGCGGAGTCGGATCCATCCGCGATGTGGCCCCACCAACTCTGCAGCCTTCCCGCCCGCCTCTGTTTGGGCAGAAAAGTTTGAAAAATCTTCGGATTGAACGATTGACTTGAACCTCTGTCCATGTCAAAGTTTGTGGGACGAACAAGGTGATTGGCATCACATCGATAGGGCTCAAAGCAGAGCTCGACCGACTCGATGAAAATCAAAACTTTCGGGTTCGCGGGCGATCCCTCACGGAGCCCCAGCGGCGTTCCGGCCCGGTTCTTCAACGCAGTTTTGTATGCACAAAGATTGAACCAGCTCTGACTTCGATGAACAGCCCTGACGAATCTTTCACAACACTTTTAGTAGGAGAAACCATGGAAACCACCCTCGTAGGTGCGCTCAGCAAGGCCGGATCCATCCACAAAGTGGAAAACGGCTTCATTGGACTGCCGTCCATGAACGAGCCGGGGACGGTCGCTGCGATCGGCGACTCCCTCCACAACCCCGAGGGGTCGGTCATGTGTGCCGGCTTCTTCGAACTGGAGGCTTCGGAGCCGTTGGTGTACACGTACACCTACGACGAAATGAAGGTCGTCATCAAGGGTGAATTCATCCTCACGGACCAGACCACAGGAGAAGTCACGCACGCGAAGGAACGCGATGTGCTGTTCTTCCCCAAGGGCACCACCGTCAAGTTCGAGACCCCTGAGTATGGCCTGGGGTTCTTCGCCGGCGACCGCACCTTCAACCCGTAAGCATCCACCCACGCGTTCGGCGCCCATGCCGCCGGCGACAGGCGCGGGGCCCGAATCGGGTAGCCGTAATCCGCGGCCTTCTTTTGTTCCGTATTACGTGCCTACTCACTCACGGTTCAGCTAGCCCCCTTCCGAATAGATCAGCTCCGTCCTCACAACCAAAGGCGGTGCTGGGCACTCACCGGCGGTCAACCCGCCATCTGTGACCGGGTTCATTTTCACCTCCCGCATTAGGAGTTCGTGACCCGGACGGAACCCACTTCTACGTCTGTGGGCTGGCCTGCCCTCCTGGACAGTGTCCTGACGCATGTCCGGGATTTTGGCTGGCCGAATGGCCCGCTGAAGTCAAACACCCTCGGCGTATCCGAAATTGACGAGGGCCAACGGTTCGCTGTGAACCTGGCTCGTAGCGGCATCAGATTGGAAGTTCCGGCCGGCATTCCGTTGCTGGAGACCCTCGAAAAAGAAGGAAAAACGTCCCCAGCCAGTGCCTTGAAGGCATCCGCCGGAGGTTGTTCCCTGTCAGTACTTCGAGCGGCACCTCAGCCTCGGGATCTCAACCTGACCGACCAGCAGAAGGCCGCGAACACCATCATGATGTGCTGCGTTTCACGCGGCATAGACCAAGAATTGGAGTTGGACCTTTGAGTACCATCATCACTGACAAAGAGCCAGAAACGGCGTCCGCCGAGCCCGTAAAGGAAAGCCCGCCCAAGGTCAACTGGCGTGTCTTCATCATCGCTGCGTCCGTTATTATTGCTTTCTCCATTTGGGCGATGCTGGTGCCCTCAAACGCCCAGTCCACCATGAAGACGGTGGTGGGTTGGATCGCGCAGAACCTCGGCTGGTTTTACGTCCTCACCGTCACCGTAGTCATCGGGTTTGTGCTCTGGGTTGCCCTGTCCAAGGTGGGCTCGGTCCGGATGGGCCCGGACCACTCCCGTCCCCAGTACAAGCTCTTCACATGGGTGGCCTACCTGTTCGCCGCCGGGGTGGGCATCGACATGCTCTTCTACTCCGTGACCGAACCGATCACCCAGTACATGAAACCGCCGGCGGGAGCAGGCCAGACGGCCGAGGCAGCCCACGAGGCCGTGGTGTGGACCATGTTCCACTACGGTGTGGCGGGCTGGGCCATGTACGCGTTGCTCGGCATGGCCATGGGCTACTTCGCCTACCGTTGGGGCATGCCGCTGTCCATCCGCGCAGCCCTGTATCCACTGCTCGGCAAACGCGTCCGCGGCGGCATCGGCGACACGATCGATATCATCACCCTGGTAGGGACCGTTTTTGGTGTGGCGACCGCCATGGGTATCGGTGTGGTGCTGCTGAACGTAGGCATCGCCATTATGTTTGGCCTGGAACAGGGCCTGGCACTGCAGATCGCCCTGGTGATTGTCGCCGTCGTCCTCACCATCGCCGCGTGCACGTCCGGTGTGGACAAAGCGATCCGCTGGATCGCGGAGCTGAACATCTGGAGCGCCGCGGCCCTGCTGCTTTACATGCTGGTGACCGGCCAGACGTCCTTCCTGCTCAACTCCCTGGTGGAGAACATCGGCCGCTTTGTCTTCACCTTGCCCGAACGTACGCTCCAGACGTTCGCGTACCAGGAGGGCGGTTCGGAATGGATGGGCGGCTGGACCCTGTTCTTCTGGGCCTTCTGGCTGGCCTGGGGTCCCTTCGTGGGGCTGTTCCTGGCCCGCATCTCACGTGGACGTACCCTGCGGGAGTTCGTCATCGCCGCCATCACCTTCCCGGTACTGTGCGACTTCCTGGTTGTGAGCATCTTCGGCAACAGCGCCCTGCATGAGGTTTTGGCCGGCAACACGGAATTCGCGGAGCTGGCCATTAGCAGCCCGCAAGAGGGCTGGTATGCGCTGCTGGGGATGTTCCCCGGAGCGCCTCTCCTGATCGGGCTGGGCACGCTGTCCGGCATGTTGTTCTACCTCACCAGCGCCAACTCCGGCGCCATGATGATGTCCAACTTCTCCTCCACCATCACCAATGCGACCCAGGATGGCGCCAAGTGGCTGCGGATCTTCTGGGCCTTGATTACCGCGTTGCTGACCATCGCGATGCTGGTGGCCGGCGGCGTGACCACCATGGAGTACGCCACGCTGATCTTCGGCCTGCCGGTGACGATTATTGCCTGGCTGGTGATGGCCTCATTCACCAAGGCGCTGCGGATGGAGCGGGCAGAACGTGAGGGCCGGTTGCTGCGTCGGAGTTCGACGGCGGTGCAAGGCAGCCAGGTGCCAGCGCGCACCTGGGGGCAGCGGCTGGCAAAAATTCGTTCCTACCCGCCCAAGAACGAGGTGGCGGCGTTTCTGGAAGTCACTGCACAACCGGCGCTGGCCGAAGCGCTGGAGGAGTTCACGAAGCAAGGCCTTGACGCAAACCTGCACTCCATCCCGGATGAACACACGGGTGTCCCCAGCCATGCGCTCGTTGTCACCATCCCCGACCACCGCGACTTCCACTATCAACTCCAGGCTGTAGAAGCCTCAGTGCCGAAGTTCGGCCGGCATAAGAACCGCGAAACCGATTTCTATTACCGCCTGGAGGTCTTTGCGCAGACCGGTTCGGAGGGCTATGACCTCATGGGCGTAACGCAGCAGCAGATCATGGAGGACATTCTGGTACGTTACGAGGCCCACCTGGGCTTCCTGACCTACACGAGCGATTACGACCTCCCATCCCTCCTCACCCCTCCGGTGCCACCGGCCACCGGTTCCCCGGCATAGGCGGAACCAGCGGGTGTAGCACCTGTGGAGAGGGCGGCAGGATGGTCGCCCGCGCCACGGAGTGACACTCGAAAGCATCAAAAACATGGTGGGCGACTTTGTCGCCCACCATGTTCATTTTGCGGCCACGTCAGGCCCACCGCTTTCGTGGCTACCAGCTCAGGGCCTGAGAGGGCGGAAAGCATGTTCCCCGACACGGAACAAGTTTCTACGGTTTTGATGCCTTAAGGGGCGCCGCGAATCCACGCCGAACTGGCCCGCAACGGGACCGGTGTTGACCGGAAGACCGTGGCCGCGTCCATGCGCCGGCAAAGCTTGGAAGGGATCTCCCCACGGCGGTTCCGCCCGGTCGCGCCGATCGGTGACGCACCCGTCCATTCGATCCCGGATCTGGTGGCAAGGAAGTGGGATACAGGTACCCTGGACGCGGTCTGGATCCCGGACATCACGTATCTGCGCACCGGCCAGGGTTGGCTATATTTGTGTGCGGTCAGGGACGCCTGCTCGCGGCGGGTGATCGGCTGGGCGATGGACTCGACCCAGACCAGCAACCTGGTCGAACGCGCACTCCGCATGGCCTACATCCTTCGCGGCGGAGGCCCGGAGGGGCTCGTGTTCCACGCCGACCGCGGCACCCAGTACACCTCCACCCAGCTCAACGACGTCTGCGCCGGCCTGGGCATCCGCCAATCCGTTGGACGCACCGGGGTGTGCTGGGACAATGCCATGCAGGAATCATTCTGGTCCACTCTAAAGACCGAGTTCTACGACCGCCGCCGCTGGGCAACCAGACACGAGGCAATACGGGCTACGGGCCGCTGGATCGAGGAGTTCTACAACCGTGCCAGATTCTCTCTGGGGGTCTCAGAGGTGTTGCGGGACGTTGCATAGAGCGACACGCCTCGCCGTGGCGCCACACATCCCCGGGGGTGCGGTGCACGTGGCGCATAGTCGCGTTTAGGTTTTCCAGTTCTCTGGAAGGACAATCGTGCGGGTCTTCGCGGTGCTTCTGCCTTCGGGCATTCGATATTGGACTGTCCTCGATGAAGATCTGGTTGTCGTGCCGGAGGCGGACGCTTTCCTGCGGCATCTGCGCCTGGGCCGTGACGGCTCGGAGCTGACGACCCGTTCGTATGCCGGCGGGATCGTACTTTTCCTGCGTTGGTGCCTGGCCAAAGGGCAGCACTGGCATGCCGGCGTCGGAGAGCTCGGATTATTCATCATCTGGCTGCGTCATACCGGGGCGCAGGCCGGGGACGGTGAGCGGACAGCGGTGGTGCTGGCCGGTCCGGGCCACCGCCCGGCACGCGGGGCACGCCGGATCAACACGGTGCTGACCGCCGTCCGCGGCTTCGTGGTGCATGCGGTGACCAGTGGTGACGCGCCCGGCCGTTTGCTGCCGCTGATCTACGAACTTGCCGATGATCGTGACCTGCCCGGACAGGCACGGGGCGAGGACCGGGCCATGGCCTGGCGGATGCGCGCCCGTCACCGGCTCCACGAGGTTGATGCCGGCGTGGACCGTGCCAGTGACGCGGAGATCGTGGCACTGATCGCCGCCTGCCTGTCGGCCCGTGACCGGCTGATCGTGCTGCTGATGGCGCGAGCCGGACTGCGCCGCGGCGAGCTCTGCGGGCTGCGCCGTTCAGACGCGCATATGCTCGCCGATTCAAAGCTTCTGGGCTGCCCGGTGCCGAGGGCACACCTGCATGTGCTGCGCCGCGAAAACATGAACGGGGCCTGGGCGAAGTCCCGCCGGACACGTGTCGTGCCGCTGGATTCACTGGCCGTGCAGGCCGTGGATGCCTATGTATTTGAGCGGCTGGCCGTCGCTGAGGCGGGCGGCAGCGATTTCCTGCTGGTCAACCTGTTCCGTGCCCCGATCGGTGCTCCGATGCCGCCGGACGCGGTCAATGCGCTGATTACTGCAGCCGGAAGGCGCGCAGGCCTGCGCCGGCAGGTTACCCCGCACCAGCTGCGGCACGCCTTCGGCAGCAATCTGGCCGATGCCGGCGGCACCCTGGATGAGATCGCGGCGCTGCTCGGGCATGCTTCGATGAGCTCCTCCCAGGTCTACCTGCATCCGGATCCGGCCAGACTGCGCGATGCAGTCGAACGGGTGCCCGGCCCCCGCGGGACACAGGCAGGAGAAAACCGGTGACGGCTGCAATCAGCGTGGCAAAGACGCCCCCGCCGCAGTACATTTCCGGCGGTACCGGGCATGTGTTCAGCGGCCCGTACCGGTTGGGACAGTCCGCCGTTGAACTCGCGGATCTGATCGCACCGGAATTCCTGGCTGAGATCGGCTGGGATCCGGTTTCCCTGGTCATGTTCCTGCCGCCGGCGCACCTGCTGCTGGGCCGCCCGGTCTGCGCGGCGGTCGGCTGCGCGGTGACAGCCCCGCACCGGGGTGGGATCTGCACAGGCTGCCGGCACCGGCTCGCCCGGCAGGGGCTGGTCCTTGAGGAAATCGCTTTGCTTCCGGCCAAGGACCGCCCCGACCGCGGCGTTGGCATGTGTGGGGTGGCCGGGTGCGCCCGGGAATGGGCCTCGGGAACGGCCCGGTTATGTCGTCGGCACCTCGATCAGCAGCAGAGCCTGGGCCTGGGGCTGGCAGAGTTCCTCACCGGTCCGCGGACCCGGGCGCTGGAGGCCTGTCCGCCGTGCGCGGTGGCTGCCTGCCCGCGACAGCGCCGCCACCTCGAGGGCCGCTACTGTGACGCCCACCAAATCCGCCTGCGCGTCTTCAAAGCCAAGAACCCCGGAGCCGACGAGGCGCTATGGCGGCGGATCGAGCCGCCGATCGGGACCGGCGGGCAGGTGAGCCTGCGCGGCTTGGAACCGCTGGTGGTGATCGAGGTGCTGCTCGGGCTGCAGCAACGGTGCCGTCTGGACCAGGTGCGGACCAAAGAGGCGGAGCTGCGCGCGGTCGGGGATGACCTGCGCCGCCAGCAGGTCGACACGATCGCCGATTACCGCCTGGCACCCACCCGCTCACTGGAGTTCGCCGGGCTGGTCCATGCCCTGGCCAGACACGCCCGCCGCGCTTTAAGCACCCCTGCAGCCGAGATCCTGCTAGACCAATGGGACCTGGCGGTCTTCGGCAACTCCGGCACCGTGTCATTCACCGGCCTGAGCCAGCCGTGGTTGCGGGAAGCCGCCAAACGCTGGGCCATCGATGACCTGCCCAGAAGACGGATCCGCCCCGGCCGGCGGAGCACCACGGGCCTGTCGGTGCGTCACCACGTGAACGCCCTGGTCCGGCTGTCGGAGGCCTTGCGGATGCGCCCGGACCAAGGCCGGATTCCCGCCGGTCTTGGCCGCGCCGACATCGAGACATTCCTGAACCGGCTTGCCTATCTGGCCTCGACGGGTCAGATCAGCACCGATGCCCGGCTCCGCACCATCCGCGAGGTCCGGCACGTGCTCTCCACGATACGGGCCCTGGGTCTGACCCGCCCCGGCACCCTGGCCGCCGGCCTCGGGGAGGACTTCACCATCGGCGCCGCCGACATCCCCGCTGAACCCGAAGCCGCCGAATCCGGACGGGATCTGCCGCCGGAAATCATGCGGCAGATCTGCGCCCACCTCGACCGGCTGACATCCCCGCCGATGAGGGCCGGGATCGAGTTGGCCATCGACACCGGCAGAAGACCCGAGGAAATTGCGGCACTGGCGTTCGACTGCCTGGCCCGCGATGCCGATGGATCTGCGGTGCTGGTCTTTGATAATCACAAGGCCGGCCGCCTCGGCCGTCGGCTCCCCATCAACGCGAACACCGCAGAGGTGATCACCGCCCAGCAGCAGTGGGTGCGGGCCCGCTACCCCCACACACCGGTCGGTGAGCTGAAACTGCTCCCCACAGACCGGCGCAATCCCGGCGGTGACAGGTCCCTCAGCGCGTTCAGCCTCGCGTTCCACCACCGCGTCTGGATCACGAACATGCCGGTCCTGAGGACCGTTGACGACACCGAATTCGACAAGGCCCTCATCGTTCTTTACGCCTACCGGCACACCTACGCCCAGCGGCACGCCGACGCGGGAGTGCCGATCGATGTGCTGCGTGAGCTCATGGACCACCGGAAACTCGACACCACCAGCGGCTACTACCAGGTCGGCCAGGGCCGCCGCCGCGAGGCCGTGGACCGGGTCACCGCCATGCAGTTCAACCGGCACGGCGAACGCATCTGGCGTCAGGCCCAGGAGCTGCTGGACTCTGACCACGCCCGCCGGTCTGTCGGAGAGGTCGTTGTTCCGTTCGGCCTCTGCACCGAACCGTCCAACGTCCAGGCCGGCGGAAACGCCTGCCCCTACCGGTTCCGTTGCGTCGGCTGTGATCACTTCCGCACCGACGTCTCTTACCTGCCCGATCTGCAGGCCCACCTCGATGATCTGCTCCGCAACCGGGAGAAACTCCTGGCCACCCAGGACCTGGAGGAATGGGCCCGCACCGAAGCCCTGCCATCGGAGAACGAGATCACCCGCATCCGCCGGCTGATCTCTAAAGTCGAAGCCGGGCTGGACCAACTGGCGCCCGCCGACCGGACAGAGATCGAGCAGGCCGTAACCATCGTGCGACGCCACCGCACCACGGCTCTGGGCATGCCCCAGATCCGGCAGCCGGTACCCGATGTCCGCCCGAGGCCAGTGTCGTGAGCATCCCAAGGCTCCCGCGCTTGTGAAAACCGCAGCCGCCATCGAAGGCCGCCGCGCCGACACCACGCGGCGCCGCGAACGCGTCGTTGCAGCCCTCACCAAGGCCCATTCCTCCGGCAACGAGATCAGCGTCGCCACCATCGCCCGCGCCGCGGGCGTTGACCGCACATTCCTCTACCGACACCGCGACCTGCTGGCACAGCTGCACACAATCCAGGCGCAGCCTAACCACGACTCCACACAGGGGGCAGCGGTCAGCCTGGCCTCGCTGCATGCGGACCTGCTCGCCGCCCACGAGCGCGGCAACCGCCTCGCAACCCACATACAGACACTGGAACGGCGGCTATCCGAGACGCTCGGCGAACAAGTCTGGCGCGAATCCGGACTCGGCGCGCCACTGGACCTCGACGAACTGAACCAGCGCATCACCGGGCTCGAGCAGCAGAACCTCGATCTGAAACTGCAACTCGAGGAACGGGATCAGGATCTTACCGCCGCGCGAGCCGCGAACCGGGAACTCATGACCCGCCTCAACACCAAAAAATAGGATGCGTGGACAAACGTGCACCACACCAACGGTGCACGTTATGCCACCAAATAAGACGCTGACCTGCGACGATATTGAAAACGAGCGCCCAAAAAATGAACGACCCCCAGAGAACCACCAG